>CAMFHP010000015.1 GCA_945952225.1 uncultured Myxococcaceae bacterium | reverse complement strand
CCCTCGACATCGCTTCTCCTCCTATCGCGTGTCCAAGGGAACTGGGTGCAGATCACTGTGATGCCGCGAGGCGTTGAGCACCTTTCGGCAGCGTTCGCCGCCCCATGGTGCTGCTCGTCGTCGTCGCTGTGATGCCGCGAGGCGTTGAGCACTGATTCTCATGGTTGCCGCACGAACACGCCTTCATCGTCGTCGTCGCTGTGATGCCGCGAGGCGTTGAGCACCGCGTGCCGCCGTGCGTGCGTGGCAGACGGCGTACAACGTCGTCGTCGCTGTGATGCCGCGAGGCGTTGAGCACTTGGTCGCGCCCTCGACGATGCGGCCCGAGGCCGTGAGTCGTCGTCGCTGTGATGCCGCGAGGCGTTGAGCACTTGACCTTTGATCGGCGAATCCTCCCGGAACCGCCGAGTCGTCGTCGCTGTGATGCCGCGAGGCGTTGAGCACCCACGCAGCAGCCGCTCACCTGGCCCGATGTGCCTGTCGTCGTCGCTGTGATGCCGCGAGGCGTTGAGCACACGCTGCGTGGGACGGCGGCGCGTGGATGCTCGCGGGTCGTCGTCGCTGTGATGCCGCGAGGCGTTGAGCACAGCAGGGTGCCCGTGGCGCTCGACTCGTTCATGATGTCGTCGTCGCTGTGATGCCGCGAGGCGTTGAGCACCAGAACCGCTACCCGAACTTCGGCGGGGAGAGATGTCGTCGTCGCTGTGATGCCGCGAGGCGTTGAGCACTGTTTCGCCGTCTCGACAAGAACCCCGACCACGGCGTGTCGTCGTCGCTGTGATGCCGCGAGGCGTTGAGCACTTCCACTTCACGGATGCCGCGCTGCCGCGGACCGTCGGTCGTCGTCGCTGTGATGCCGCGAGGCGTTGAGCACGCTGGCACCCCTCACACCGACGCCCCGGTGCAGGTCGTCGTCGTCGCTGTGATGCCGCGAGGCGTTGAGCACAGCGAGACCATCGGCGACCTCATCGCGACGCCTGACGTCGTCGTCGCTGTGATGCCGCGAGGCGTTGAGCACTTGGGGTCGATGAATCGGGTGCGACGCGTCATGTGGTCGTCGTCGCTGTGATGCCGCGAGGCGTTGAGCACACGAGCGAAGCAAAGGTAGAGGGGCCGCGCGCGTTCGGTCGTCGTCGCTGTGATGCCGCGAGGCGTTGAGCACTCGCTGCGCGCGAGCAGGGTCTGACCGGGGAGGATGCGTCGTCGTCGCTGTGATGCCGCGAGGCGTTGAGCACCTCATCACGCGCGTGGAGTTCTCCTTCACGAAGCGTCGTCGTCGCTGTGATGCCGCGAGGCGTTGAGCACTCCACCACGGTGATCGTGCTGGAGCGCGCGCAGAGGTCGTCGTCGCTGTGATGCCGCGAGGCGTTGAGCGCCTGTTCCAGAAGCTTACGCTTCAGGTGGTGCCCAGTCGTCGTCGCTGTGATGCCGTGAGGCGTTGAGCACTAGGCGCCGGCGTCGACGAGCTCGCGCGAGCCCGTGGGTCGTCGTCGCTGTGATGCCGCGAGGCGTTGAGCACCCCTCGAAGGAGTGGGCGAAGCGGCAGCGGGCGATGCTCGTCGTCGTCGCTGTGATGCCGCGAGGCGTTGAGCACTCGACGGTCGATGACACGGCCGCGGGCCAGGTCGAGTCGTCGTCGCTGTGATGCTGCGAGGCGTTGAGCACATGCCGTCGGGCGTGAGCCCGCGCGCGCTGGTAGGTCGTCGTCGCTGTGATGCCGCGAGGCGTTGAGCACTGTCGCTCGGCGGCGGAGCGGACGCCCGCGCCATAGTCGTCGTCGCTGTGATGCCGCGAGGCGTTGAGCACAAGCCCCTCGTTATGACCATCGCTGGCGCTGACTGCGTGTCGTCGTCGCTGTGATGCCGCGAGGCGTTGAGCACTTCTCGCTGCCGCAGCCCGTTTGCGTGTCGAGGCGTCGTCGTCGCTGTGATGCCGCGAGGCGTTGAGCACTCGTCGCTCAGCACCAGGTCGTTGATCGCCTCGATCAGTCGTCGTCGCTGTGATGCCGCGAGGCGTTGAGCACACGACGCGGTGCCGGGTCGCGCGCGGATGCTGCGGTCGTTGCGGCGTGACCCCATCCACGGAACCTGGGAACGTCTCCCCGAGCCTCCGCGCGCACGCCACATCGCCCGCTCACACCACGCGGTACCACCCGTAGCCCGTCTTCTCGATGGCGCCATCGGCGACGAGCTGCTTGATCTGCGCCGACGTGTACCCGCGCGCTCGCAGATCCGCCGTCATCAACTCGTCGCCCGACTTCGCGTTCGCGATCGCGCCCGCCGCCTCACGCTTCGTCGCCTCGCGCTTCGTCGCCTCGCGCTTCGTCGCCTCGCGCTTCGTCGCCTCGCGCTCTGGCGCCACCGTCGGCACCTCCTCGCTCAGCTCGATGCCGAAGAGGTCGCCCAGCTCGGCGACGTCGAGCGCGCCGCCCGTGAGGCTCCCCTTCGCGAGCACGTGACCCGCGTCGGAGATGAGCTCCTCCATCGGCACCTTGCGCAGCGTGAAGAGCAGCTCGGGACGCGCGTCGAGCCTCGCGCCCACGCCGTACAGCACCGCCGCGAGGTGCTTGCACATCCACGCGCCGTCGGGGCACGAGCACCGCATCGACAGCTCTCCCGCGAGCGGAAGCATCCCGTCGCCCGCGCGCGTGAGCACCTGCATCGCCGCGTCGCCCAGCCTGCCCGCGAGCAGGTCGAGCGACGAGCGAACCTCACCCGCGCAGGCGTCACGGAGGCGCTTCCATCGCGCGCCGTCGAGGGGCGTCACGGTGATGCGCACGTCGTAGAGCTCGGACCCGCTCACCACCGCGGTGATCTCTCCGGCCGTGATCGCGAGGTGCGCCACGGAGCCGTTGCGAACGTAGGTCTTTCCGCGGTCGAGGCGGTTCGCGAGCGTCGCCTGCGACTCGATCGCGGCGCACCACGCCTTGCCCCAGAAGGTCGTGGCGATCGACCTCCCGCGCCCCGTCACCGCGACGGGCTCGACGGCGAGGCCCTTCTTCGCGCGCGCCGCCATCGCCTTCGCGGCCTTCGCCCGCCGCTCCGCCACGGGAACGTACGGCGCGAACCCTCCATAGCCGTACCCGTCGTAACCCTTCTTCTTCCGGCCCCACATCGTGAGCGTCGAAGTGCGCGCGGCGATCACCCCTCGTCAAGGGCGCTCGCGAGGTCGAGCGACACCACCTTCAGCAGCGCCTCGTCGGAGAGCTCGCTGAGCTTCAGCTCTCCAGCGCCCGCATCGAGGATCGCGCCCGACAGCGCGCGCTTGTCGGCGAGCATCGCGTCGACGCGCTCTTCGAGGGTCCCCCGGCACACGAAGCGGTGCACCATGACGTTCTTGCGCTGTCCGATGCGGTACGCGCGATCGGTCGCCTGATTCTCGACGGCGGGGTTCCACCACCGATCGAAGTGAACGACGTGTTGCGCCGCCGTGAGGTTGAGCCCGGTGCCTCCGGCCTTGAGCGACAGCACGAAGAACCGCACGCGACTGTCACGCTGAAAGGCGTCGACCCGCTTCGCGCGCTCCTTCACGGGCGTCGTTCCGTCGAGCACCACGCCGTGCCCGTGGAACACGTCGGAGAGAAACGCTGCGAGCGTCGTGGTGATCTCCTGAAACTGCGTGAAGACCAGCATCTTCTCGCCGCGCGCGGAGACCTCCTCGGCGATCTCCCGAAGCCGCTCGAACTTGCCGCTCTCCGCGGGCTCGTACCGGTTGTCTCCCGAGGCCTGCGAAGGGTGATTGCACACCTGCTTGAAGCGCATGAGCGCCGCCAGCACGGCGCCGCGACGCGCCATCGGATCGCCGCCCTCGTCGAGCCTCCGTCGCAGCGACGCGGCCACCTCGGCGTACGCCTTCGCCTGCGCCTTCGTGAGCCGACACCACGCGGTCACCTCGGTCTTGTCGGGAAGATCCGCGACGACGGATCTGTCACTCTTGAGTCGCCGAAGAATGTACGGACCCACGAGCGCGCGCAGCGGCGCGTAGCTCGCTCCTTCGGAGAGTGATTTCGAGTATCGGGTGAACGACTTCGCGCTCCCGAGCAGTCCCGGTTGAAGGAAGTCGAAGAGCGACCAGAGGTCGCCGAGTCGGTTCTCGACGGGCGTTCCGGTGAGCGCGATGCGGCCCTTCGCGCGGAGCGATTTCACCGCGCGCGACTGCTGCGTGTCGGCGTTCTTGATGGCCTGTGCCTCGTCGATCACGGCGAGGCTCCAGGGGAGTTCGCGCAGCCACGCCGCGCGCGCGACGGCCCCGTAGGTGGTGATCACCACGTCGGCGTCGGAGCACCACGCGCGAGACGCTTCGAGCGCGTCGGGCGGCGCGTCACGACCCGCCGACGGATGCGCGACCTTCACCCGCAACGACGGCGCGAAGCGGGCGAGCTCGGAGCGCCAGTTCGCCATGAGCGAGGCAGGAACCACGAGGAGGTGCGGAGGCGCGGCGCTCGTGCGGTGCCGCTTGTCGAGCACCATCAGCGCGATGACCTGGAGCGTCTTGCCGAGTCCCATGTCGTCGGCGAGGCATCCCCCGAGGCCGATGCGCCAGAGGTACCAGAGCCATCGCAATCCGACGCGCTGGTAGGGCCGGAGCGTCGCGTGGAGGTCGCTCCCCGGATCGACGTCACCCAGCGACGCGGGATCGCGCAAGGCGTGGAGGAGATCCTTCAGCCACGCGCCGGGCGTGATGCGCACCCAGTTCGAAGCGTCGAGCGATGGGAGCGACTCCTCACGCGTCGACGACATCGCGCCCGCGACCATGCGAAGCGCCTCGTGGAGCGGGACCCCATCCCGCGCGGCGCGCTGCGCCTTGCGCCACTGCGCGAGCAGCGCGTCGAGGCGAGCGGCGTCGACCTCGACCCAGCGTCCACGGAGCTGCACGAGTCCCGCCCCGGCGCGGTGGAGCGCGGCGAGCTCGTCGTCGGTGAGCGCCTCGCCATCGAGCGCGACCTCCACGGAGAAATCGAGGAGGTCCTCGGCGGTGACATACGACCGCTTCGTTCCGCCGACGGTGACCTGCACCTGCGGACGCACGGGCGCGTGCGGCTTCCACCAGTCGGGCACGCGCACCGAGACACCCGCGGACTCCATCGCGGCGACGTCGCGGAGGAACGCGTACGCCTTCGCGGCGCTCCACGCGAGCGGACGGAACACCTCTCCCGAGTCGACGAGCGCGCGGGTGACCTCGCTCGACTCCGCGGCCCTCCGCACGGGTTCGAGCAGGGCGTCGAGGCGCGCGGAGTCCCTCGTCGCCGAGGCTTCTTGAAGGGCCCTTCCGAGCGGCGTGTGTTGCACGCGACCGGCCGATGACACGCCCGTGGTGAAGGTCGCGAGAAAGGCGAACGGAGCGCTCGCGTCCCCCTTTCGCTCCGCGAGGTGAAAGCACACACGTCCGACGCGATGCCACAGCGGACTCTGCGACTGGAGCCACGCCTCGACGCTCGCCTTCGTGTCGCCGATGGCCTCGGCGAAGGCCGTGTGAAGCGCCGCCCACCACGCGCGGAGCACCGCGGTCGAGACGTACTCCGCACCGGGCATGGCGGGCGTCGTTTCGACGACGCGTGCGAGCTCGTCGTCGGGCGGCGCGTCGAGCGAGACCGCTCCGCGAAGGGTTTCGAGGTCGGGGTGCGCGCAGAGCCTCGCGACGAAGGTGCGAGCGAAATCGCGGAGCCACTTCCATGAGGGCTCGAACGCGGTGGCGGGCTCGCGCACGCCGAGATGGAGGAGCCCCGCGTACGGACCGCGCCCGAACGCGCGAACGAGCGCATGGGATGTGGGCGTGTCGAGGAGCGCGCTCGCGCCGTCGTAGGGGCCGATCGCGAGGGTTCCATCGGGGAGCACGAGCGGTCCTTCGGGCGGGTTCATCGCGGCGACGAAGGGGAGTAACGCAGCCGATGCGAAGGGCGCAATCGCGGGCGGGTTTCGGGGCGTGCGGGGGGCGCGGAGGATTCGTTGTGGGAGGGGCGGGGGATCGAGCAACACCGTCCGCCGTGAGCCGCACACACGAGGGCCCGCGCGACCTGCACCGCGAAGCGATCCGACGGCCCACGCCGTCGCGCCGTCGTGCGGGGCGCCTTGCAGAGACAGGCTCGCGCGCACTCATCATCGGCAACACCGACGGCATCGAACAGGCGACGCCGAACCACACGACGCGGTGAACGCGTTCGTCGACCGCGTCAGAGTGCGCAGGCAGGGCGCGGCGTGTGAGAACAGGTGTGGCTCGGGCCGCACTCGTCGAAGGTCGTCGGGTCGCCGTCGTCGCACGCGGGAATCGGCGCGCTCGGATCGCAACACCCCGCGAAATCGGGGACCGGCTGACAGTCCCAGCACCGACCTCCCTCGCCGGGAACGACCGTGAATCCGCAGGGCACCCGCGGGTTGCTGAAACACGTCGGAAACGGAACAGCCATCTGACAACGGCCCCCGATGCAGACCGACGCGGTGCACGCGCTGCCGGAGCCGTACACGACGCAGGCCGCACTCGTGGTGCACTGCGGCGTGATGGCGGGATACGAGCACACACCCGCGGTGCAGACGTTGTCGGTCGTGGCGTCGCCGTCGTCGCAGGGGTGGCTCGTGTCGCAGCGCGCGCGGCGATGCTCACACGCGCCCGATCGGAGTCCGCACGTGTCGTCGGTGAACGGATCGCCGTCGTTGCACTCCGCGCTCGCCACGCAGCACGTCGCGGGGAGAGGCACACAACGTCCGTCGCGCGGTGCCTGTCGCGGTCCGCAGGTGATGGGCGGTGGGCGCGTCGCGCAGGTTCCGGCGACGCAGGTCTGACCCGATGGGCACACGTTGCCGCATCGACCGCAGTTCGATGCCGAGGTGGTGAGGTCGACCTCGCAGCCGTTCGACAGGTAGCCGTCGCAGTCGGCGTAGCCCGTTCCACACGCGCCGACGCGGCAGTATCCGTCGACGCACGCGGGCACGCCGTGAGTCACGCTGCATCGTCCGTCGCATCCGTTGCAGTGGAGCGGGTCGCGGCTCGGGTCGACCTCACATCCGTCGGACCAGTCGTGGTTGCAGTCGAGACGGCCTTCGGCGCAGCGCTGCACGCACCCGGTGGCGATGCAGAGCGCGGGCGCTCCGGGGGCGGCGGGACATGCGTTTCCGCAGCGGCCGCAGTTGTGTGCGTCGCTCCAGGTGAAGGTCTCGCAGCCGTTGGAAGCCACGCCATCGCAGTCGGTCCACCCGGGCTCGCAGGTGAACCCGCAGACGCCGCGCGCGCAGCTCAGCGCGAGAATGTTTGGCACCGTCGGACACAGCTCCCTCGCGGTGCCGAGCCCGTCGGCCTGGCACACCGAGCGATAGGCCGGGCCATCGCAGGTGGCCTCACCCGGCGTGCACGTCCAGGGTTCGCAATGGTCGACGGAACACGTCGACCGCGCAGGGCATGGAACGTCGGTCTCCGTGCGTCCGTCGGCGCTGCACGTGCGGAGGGCGTTGGCCACACAGCGCGTCGAACCGGGCACACACACGGTCGTCGCATCGCGCGCGTCTGTCGTCGACGGGAGATCGCTCGCGACATCGGTCCGCGTGAGGTCCGGCGGTGCATCGAGGATCGTCACGAGGTCTGCGCTCGCATCCACCGTCGCGGCGTCGGCGGTCGGCGCATCGGTGGCGGAGGCCTCCGCGTGCGACGCATCCGTGCGCGATGTGTCCGTGAACGATGTGTCCGTGAGCAAGGTGTCCGCGCGTGGCGCATCTGCGATCGGTGCGTCCGCGGTCGACGCGTCGAGTCGCTCGATGGGCACCCGCACGATGTCGGGTAGCCGCAGTCCAACGGAGGGCGGCGCTGGTCGTGTGTCGTGGGCGTCTGTCATGGGCGCGTCGTGCGCGAGCTCCGCGTCGGTCGTGGACCCATCGGGCCCGTCGGGCGTCGGGAGGCACGCGCCGGTCGCCGTGACGGCGAGGAGGAGAGCGAAGCATCGAGTGCGCATGCGCCGTGCGTTGAGCCGTGCACGCGTGACGTTCACCGCGTTCAAGCACGCGTCGCACGTGGGCCGCGATTTCGATCGGTGGTGTCACGCGCGGTGGGGCGACGCGCCGTGGCGTGCGTCGATGCGTCGCGAGGGAATCGATCGACTCCGAAGGGGGCAGTCGTGAATGCAGGGATGTGTGGCGTGTGGAGTGCCGCGCGTCAGTCGGGGCAGCCGGTGCCCGTCGTGAGGAGCCGCTGGAGGCTCTCGCCCACGTAGTAGCGCCAGCCCTTCGCGCACATCGCGAAGCACTCGACCGCGGGCACGAGGCCCACGTGCGTGAAGCGGACTTCGGTCCTGCCGTCGCGCGGGGTGACCTCGAACACGATGTCGGTGCCCGTCCACTCGGCGGGGTTCTTCGCGAAGGAGAGGTGCGCGTCGAGCACGCGCCACACGACCCTCGCGCCGGGCACGACCTCGGTGACCCGCTGCGTGCTGCGGTGAAGGTCGCCGTGGCGATAGGTGAACTCGTCGCCGGGTTTCGCGGAGTTTCCTTCGAGCGCGCGCGACCACCAGCCGCGCACGTCGAGGATGGCCGCGACGGCGCGCTCGGGCGTCTCGTCGACGAGAAAGCGCAACGTGAAGTGCTCGTCGCGCATGATCTCCTGTTCCGACGCGGCGGCGGTGAAGGTCGTCTCGGCCGCGATGTACGGCACCTGTCGAAAGTCACGCACGCGGACGACACGCTCGCCCTGCCAGGTGATTCGAATGAAATACGCAGGACGGAGGCTCGCCGCGGGGCGGAACATGGCCAGCACGGGAAGGCCCTCGACCCATCCGGGCTCGACGCGCAGGTCTTCGACCGGGGCCGCGGCTGCGTAGCGGGTGAAGTACTCCGCCGCCGAGCGTCCGTGCCGCTGGTGGTGCGACACGAGGTCGAGGTGCGTCTCGTCGGTGAAGAGGGCGCGGAGGGCGTCCCAGTCGCGGGCGTTGAAGAGGTGCGCGTAGTGGCGCAGGCGTGCGAGCTCTGCGCGCTGCTCCGACGAGGGGCCCGACGCGCGCGCCCTGGCGACGTTGGCGCGTGCGCGTACGAGCGCGCCCTTCACCGCGGCCACGGTCGTGCCCATCGCGGCGGCGGTCTCGTCGAGCGAGAGTCCCAGCACGTCTTTCAACGCGAGCGCGCTGCGCTGCGACGGCGGGAGCGTCGCGAACACGTGCAGCGCGGCCTCGATGCGATCCCCATCGCCCGTGGGCTCGTCGACCGCGGCGGCGAGCTCGTCGAGGTCGGGCGTCGCGTCGACGTAGCGGCGCTCGGCGCGTCGGAGAAAATCCATCGCGGCGTTGTGCGCGATGCGAAACAGCCACGGACGCAGCGGCGGCGCGGACTCCATCTCGCACAGCGCGAAGTACGCGCGGGCGAGGGTGTCCTGCACGACGTCTTCGGCGTCGAAGACCGAGCCCGTCATGCGGGTGCAGTAGCGGTGAAGCTCGGGCCGCACCTCGGAGACCATCGCGAGAAACGCCCTTCGCGCTTCGGCCATCGCGGTGAGCGCGTCGGTCACGGGAGCACCTCGACGCCCGAGCCTCGCACCACGAGCGCGTGACGCGTCGCGGGAACTTCACCGCGCAACGCCATCATGATCGCGGCTGCCACCTGGTCGACATCGAGGGGCGCGCCGAAGCGCTTCATGTGGGCCTCCGGGGTGATTCCGAGCATGGCGCCGTAGGCCGCTGCCGCGTTCGCGCCGATGGTCGTACCCGTCACGAGTTGCCCTGGCAACACGGCGACGAAGCGCAGCCCGAGCTCGCGCGCGTCGGAGCGTCGCTGCGCGTAGTCCGCGAGCATCCACTGCGTGCGCTTGGCGCCCGCGTAGCCGCCCGAGAGCGGGGAGCCGTTCATCGCGGCGCCGCTCGACACGAGCACGATCGTCGAGCCCGGCGCGAGGGGCCGTCGCAGCGCGTGCTGCACGAGCAGAAACGCGGCCTTCACGTCGGTGTTCCAGGTCGCGGAGAAGGCCTCCCAGTCGAACGCCTCGAAGGGCCCCATGGGCGGCGTCACACCGGCCGCGAGCACGACGAGGTCCGGTCGGCGCTCGTGCAGAAGCGCCTCCAGAAACGCTGCGTCCGTGGCGTCACCCGCGCGCGTCGTGAGCGCATCGCCGCCCTCTGCCTGGAGCGCGTGCAACCGCGCCGTTCCGCGCGCCACGGCCGTCACCGCCGCGCCCTCTGCGAGCAACGCGCGCACCGTCGCCCGGCCGATGCCCGCGCTGCCACCGATCACCACCGCCCTGCTGCCTCGAAGCGTTGTCATGGAGGTCACGACGTTGGACGGGGGCGCCGACGATCCGGGGGGATCGTCGAATTGTGCGGCGCGGTGTCGTTTCCCGTTCCGCGACGCAGAGGAAGCTGCGGTACGCACGCAGGCCCATGGGAGCGGCAACGAGCGGTGTGACGCGCGCGGGTCGGGTGGTGAGGGCGCTGGCGTTCGCGGTGCTGGCCCTCCGCGTGGTGGCCTTCGCGCAGACCGGATGCATGCCGCTGCGGGTCGACGGCGCGTGGCGCGCGGCGGTGCGGGCGCGTGCGGAGAGCGTTGTGACGGGCGCGCGCGTTCCCGAGGGCGCGCGATGGGTGCGACGGGCGCAGATGCTCGCGCCGTACGTGCAGGTGACCGACCTCGCGTCGACGCCGCGGGGCCTCGCGGTGGCCGCGTCGATCGATGCGCTCGGGGTCGATGGCGCCGCGCTCGCGCGCTGGGATGGGCGCACCCTCACCACGCTGCTCACCTGGTCGGGACAGGGCTTTCTGCGCGTGCACGCGTGGGGCGATCGGCTCGTGGTGCCCGACGCCGATGCGCCGTTTCAGGTGCTCCCCTTCGCGTTCGACCTCGACGTCGACGGCTACGTGTTCATCTCCGATGCGGAGGGGGCGATCACCGATCGGCAGCGCGTGGTGCTCCCGGCCGTGTACCACGTGTTCGATGTGGCCCGGCTCGCGAGCGGGCGGCTCGTGGCGTCGACGGGGGCGTATCGGCCCGAGGAGATTCCGTATCGCGCGCGGGTGGCGCCGGCGGCGCTGTTCGGCGACGACGGAGACGGGCGGCCGTGGCGCAGGCTGCTGGTGCGTCCGCGGGGCGAGGTCGAGGGCGTGCACCGCTACGTGTACCTGCTCGCGCTCCCCGATGGCGGGCTCCTCGCGAGCGTCGAGTGGAACGGCCTTCCGGGCCTCGTGCGCATCGACGACCTGGAGGGCGACGTGCGCGTGACCGCCGCGCAGAACCTCGGCGCCTTCGTGCTGCGCATGGCCCTGTGGCGCGGCGCCGTGTGGGTGATCACCGGGTTCTCGTACGACCTCGCGCTCTCACGCTCCGACGACGGCGGGCGGAGCTTTCGTCGCGTCGACACCCCCGCGATGCCCCAGAGCCTCGCGCCCGATGGCGACACGCTCTGGATGCTCGGCGACGGTGGGCTCTACCGCACGAACGACGGCGTGCACTTCGAAGCGAAGGCGCCGCGCGTCGAAGCGCTCGTGCACCGGGCGTCGCCCATGGTGAGCGCGCCCCTCGTGGTGCATCGCGGGTCGGTGTGGTCCGCGTCGCCGCAGACGGGGGAGCTCTTCGAAGCGGCGCGGTGAACGCTCAGCCGAGGCACGCGCGCACGGCGACGGCCAGGAGCGCGACGGCGAGGAGTGCGAGCAGCGCGTCGCGGGCGAGGGGACGGGTTTCGGGGGCGTCGAGCGTGCGCGTCGGCGGACGCACGGTCTCGGGGTGGACGTCGTTCGCGGGCAGGGTGGGCTGCGCGTCGTTCGCGGGCACGAGCGACAGCGCGGCGAGGGGGGCCACGCTCCGTGGGCGCGGCGGCGGTGGGGGCGGGTCGCGCATGGGTCGAGGGATGGAACGGCGCCGCACGCAACGGGCGTGAGACCTGCGCGGCGATCGGTGTACGCGTCGCACACACGGAGGGGCGTGGCGCGGCGAAGCAGGGGCGCCGGGGCCACGGACGAATCCGCGCCGTGAGGACGCGCGGGCCGTGGTTTCATGCGCGCCATGACGCGAGGGTTTCTGCGGGCGTGTGTGGCCGCGGTGGTGGCGATGTCGTGCGACGGCTCGACGACGCCCGCGACGGGCGATGGAGGCGCTGCGGTCACGACGCTGATGCGTCCGCGCTCCGAGCCCATCGAGTACGTGGGCATCACCATCGAGCGCCCGGTGACCGATGCGGACTTCGTGGCCTTCTTCGACCCGCTCCTCGGCGACGCCCTGCGCGCCGGGCGCGGCCACCGTGACCTCGAGCTCCAGCCCGGGCTGCTGCTCACCGCGGCCGTCGACGCGCGCACCGCGGACCAGGCCGTCGTCGCCGTCGACATGGTGCCGCCGACGCCCGCGGGCGCCGCGCGCCGCCCCGTGCTCCGCGCGCCGTTCTCGTTCGCCTACGGGCGCGTGTACGTCGACGCCGTGCGCGCGGCCTTCGCCGAGACCAACCGACGCCTCGCGGCCCGCGAAGACACGCAGCCCTGGCACCTGGAGCTCAACTCCACGTCGGCGAACGGCGGGCACGTCACGATCGCCGTGGCCTACGACGGCGCGGGCGCCTCGACGCTGACGTTCACCAACGAGAACCCGCGCACGTCGCTGCGGCCGGGGCAGGTGAACCACGCGGCGTTCCGGGGCGATCCGTACGAGAGCATCTCGGGCACGGTGAGCTTCACGCTCTCGCGCGACGAGTTCGCGTTCTTCACCAACCGCGCGTACGGCATCACGTCGGGCGCCGCGCAGAACTTTCGAGACTTTCAGCTCGAACCGCACAACTGGCTGCGGCTCACCGTGTCGCCGCGCCTGCAGGATCAGGTCGTCGATGTGGGCTTCGAGGTGATCACCCTCGACGGCCGTCGCGTGCCCCTCGCGCGCGCCCCGGCGTCGTACCTCGCGGGCGATCAGTTTCAGCAGAACGTGTTCCGCCTCGTCGACAACATGAACGCGCAGGAGGCCCGTCAGCGCGGCTCGTCGACGCCGTGGACCGGGTCGTTCTACTACGACGATCCCGCGGGCGGCGGCGTGGTGAGCGTGGTGGCCCACGGGCGCCGCGGCGTGTTCAGCATCGACTACGCGGTCGAGTCGCCCACGCACCCGCTCCGCGACGTGGAGTTCGTGCCGATCCAGTCGGACCTCGTGCTGCCCCGCGAGCTCCCGCGCGTGGCGAACTCGTGCGCCGAGATGGACAGCAGCACCGCCCTCCGCGGCCGCGCGCGCCTTCGCTTCAGCGCGTCGAGCACCGTGCGCACGAGCCCCGCGCAGCACGGTCCGTTGCGCGGCCCCGTGTGGTTCGACGTCTACCGCGCCGAAGACGTCACCATCGTGGGGCCCAACGCGGGTGCGCGCCCCGTGACCTCGTTCCACGTCGAGCGCGTCGACCTCACGGACGCGTCGCAGCAGCCCGAGTTCGAGCTCCCCGACGAGCTCTCCGCGGGCACGTACCAGATCCTCGGGTTCATGGACACCAACGGCAACGCCGACCCCATGAACCCCAACCCCGACGCCGGCGACCCCGTGACGCTCCCCATCGGCGCCTACAACGTGCAGTGCGCGCAGCAGACGCTCCAGGTCGAGTTCGCGCTGCTGCTCCCGCCCGACCGGTGATGCGCGCCGCGCGGCTCGCAGCGGTCGTGGCCCTCGTCGCGTGCGCCGATGCGACGCCCGCGGCGGTGACCGTCTCCGTGGCCGCGTCGTCGTCGATCGCGCGCACGACCGACGGCGCCGCCCTCTGGGTGACCTCGCCCGACGACGCGCGCGTGCACCGCCTCGACGCCTCGACCCTCACCGTGACGCGCTCGGTGACCGTCGATGGCGCGCCCGAATCCCTCGCGCTCTTCGAGGGCGGCGTGCTCGTGGCCCGCGCGCGCCGCGGCGCCCTCGCGTGGATCGACGACGCGGGCGTACGCGACGTGCCCATCCCCTGCGGCGGCGCGCGGGCCGTCGTGGCCCTCACGGCGACGCGGGCGCTCGCGGCGTGCCCCTTCGAAGACCGACTCGTGGTGGTCGACGTGGCGGCGCAGCGGGTCGTGCGGGTGGTTCCCTCGACGGGTCGTCCCACGGCCCTCGCGGTCGCGGGCGGTGACGTGTTCGTGAGCGCCTCGCGCCTCGGCCGCGTGCGCACGTGGTCGCGCGACGCCCTCGCATCCGACGACGTTCTCCGCACGCCCACGGCCCGCGCCGAGGTGTCGCTGGAGTCGCGCGCGGGCTTCGCGGCCAGCCAGGTCGACGCGCTCGCGGCGGTGTCGATCGGCGGCGCGGCGCTCGCGGCGTGGCAGTCCGTGGACCGCGACAGCGACCGCACACGACCCGCCGCGCGCGGCGGATACGGCGCCGTGTTCGAAGACCGCCCACGCATCGAGCCGCGGCTCCTCGCGCCCTGCGGCGGGCGCTATGCGCGCTTCGACGGGAGCGCGGCGGTCACGAGCGGTCCCTCGGCGCTCGCGTGGGCGGCGGGGATCCTCTGGGTCGCGCATCGATACACCGACACGGTGGCGGTGATCCCGTGCCCCGCGGGCGCGTCGTCGCCGTCGACGTTTGCGAGCGCGCCGGCCCCGCGCCTCGCGACCTTTCGCACGGGCCGCGGACCGCGCGGGCTCGTGCTCTCCGCCGACGGCCGTCGCGCCTGGGTCGACGTGGGCTTCGACCACGCGGTGGCGCTCCTCGACCTCGACGCGCCCGCGCGCACCGAGCCCCGCGACGCCAGCGCCACGCAGCGACGCGCGCTCTCGCCCGACGCCGCGCCCGACGCCGTGCTGCGCGGTCGCAACCTCTTTCACGACGCCGTCGACACGCACCTCACGCCGAGCGGCGTGGTCGCCTGCGCGACGTGTCACCCCGAGGGCGACGACGATGGGCTCACGTGGTTCCTCCACACCACGAACGTGCCGCGCAAGCTCCGGCGAACGCCGCCCGCGTGGGGCGCCCGCGCCGACCTCGCGCCCTTTCACTGGGACGGCGAGTTCTCCGACGCCGAGCGCCTCACGCGCGTCGCGATCACCGAGCTCATGGGCGGCGACGGGCTCCTCGTCGACACCGGCGCGATGGCGGCCTACATGGCCTGGCTCGCGCCGCGCCGTGCGGTCGCCGACGACGCCTCGCAGATCGCGGCGGGCGCTGCGGTGTTCGCGCGCGCCGACGTGGGCTGCGCCACCTGTCACCGCGGCGATGCGCTCACCGACCGCCTCGCCCACGCCGTGGTGCCCGACACGTCCGATGCCGACGCGCGCATGGCCGCCGTCGACACGCCCTCGCTGCGCGGGGTCTTCGCGCGCGCGCCGCACCTGCACGACGGCCGCGCCCCCACGCTGCGCGCGGTGCTCACCACCCACAACGTCGGCGACACCCACGGACGCACGTCGCAGCTCTCGGCGACGGAGCTCGACGCGCTCGAAGCGTACGTGCGCTCGCGGTGATCAGAGGCTCTGGAGGTACGCGACGAGCGCCGCGCGGTCGGTGTCGTCGAGGTCGGCGCCGAACTCGTGCCCCTCGTTGCCGTTGCCCGTGGCCGTGGTGTCGACGGTGAACGCGCCGCGCGCGAAGGTCGTCGGCCGCTGCGCGCGCGCACGGAGCAGCGCGTCGAGCGTGGGCACGCTGCCGTTGTGGAGGTACGGCGCGGTGTACGCGAGGCCGCGGAGGTCGCCCACGCGGTAGCCGTCGGTCTGCTGCACCGAGAGGCGCCGCGTGAGGATGAACTGGATGAGATCCGCGAGGCCCATGTCGACGCCGCCGTCGGCCACGGTGCCGCCGTCGGAGGGCGCGTCGCCGTCTTGCAGCACGCGGTGCTGGGCGTTCGTGCGGATCGTGCCGCGCGGAAACATCGGGTCGTCGCCGGGGATGCGCTCGCGGCCCGCGGCGCTGCGGTCGAGGGCGGTGACGCCGTCCATCTCGATCTGGCCGACGTGGTGGCAGGTGCCGCAGCGGGCGCGTTCGAAGACGGCGCGTCCGGCGGCGATGCGCGCGGCGTCGCCCGCGGGCGGCGGCGGCGCGTCGAGGGTGCCGAAGAACGCGAGGAACGACTCGACGCGCTCGGGCTCGGGAAAGGGCACGCGCGCGGTGGTGTCGTTGGGCGATCCCGCGCCGAAGGAGAAGATCGCGAAGTGGGCCTCGGTGCGCACGTTGCGGCCCGTGCCCATGTAGTTGAGCGCCGTGCGACGACCGAGCGTGAAGTACGGCGGAAAGTCGGCGGGAACGACCTCGGGGTAGTCGCCCGACTCGGCGTTGAAGCGCCCGGGGCCCAGCGCGAGGGCCTTGCGCGCCGCGAGGGGCGTGAGGAACGACGGATGCCCCGCGGCCACCCATCGGCGGTTCACCTCGACGCGAAAGCGCCCCACGTCGAGCGACGTGTTCGGGAGGCCCAGCCACACGCGTCCGTCGGGGAGTCGACCGACGTGGCACATCGCGCAGGTCTCATGCACCACCGTGCGGTCGGTGATGCCGCGCTTGAGCCCGAAGGGCAGGTCGTCGTCGGGGTCGGGAATGAACCCGAAGTTCGAGAACTGAGGGCCGAACACCGAGGGCTCGTCGCGCAGGAGTCCGAGCATGAAGTCCGTCGTGGGCCAGTCGCCGAGCACCTCCGTTCCCCAGGTGTCGTAGAGGAAGCGGTACTGCCCCTCCCAGCGCGCGTCGGTCTGCGCGACCGCGTTCGCCGCGGAGGGCATCGGGTACGCGCGCGGCGGCGCATCGGGCGTGGTCGTCGCGTCGGCGGGCGCATCGACGGCGCCGAGATCGTTGCCTCCATCGACGGGCGTCGACGACGGAGACGCACTGCACGCCGCGAGCGCGGCCACGAGCGGAACAACACCCCAGCGCTTCATCGCGCGCACGATACACAACCCCCTCGGCGCCCACGCAAGCGACGTGACCGTCGGGGCTCCGCGCGGCGGGAGGCCGCAGGCTACTTCCCGTTGGTACGACGCGGTGCACATGGCCGACACTCGCGCGCGCCATGAACCCGACGCCCCGCGAAGTGCTCGAACCCCTCGGATACCGCGCCGACCTCTCGCCGCAGAGCCGCCGCGATTTTCTCACCGTCTGCAAAGACGGACCGACCGCGGCCATGGTCGCCTGGCTCGACCTCGGCATGCCCCTCGACACGCGCGTCGAGATCTCGTGCGAGACCGCGCTCATCAAGGCCACCGAGGGCGGATCCATCGAGCGCATGGAGATCCTCGTGGCCCGCGGCGCCGACCTCGAAGCGCGCGACGGCAGCGACGACACCGCGCTGCGCACGGCCTTCAACTGGAACCACCCCGAGTGCGCCGCGTGGCTCCTCGCGCGCGGCGCCGACCCCGTCGCGATGAACCGCTGGGGCGAGAGCGCGCTCGAACACGCGGTCGACAAGGATCAGCCCGAGGCCGTGAAGGTGCTCCTCGCCGCGCGGGTCGACGGCGGCGTGCGGAGCGAGAACGGACGCTGCGCGCTTCGGGCCGCGTGGCTCAAGGGACGCCACGACCTCCTCGACGCGATGTTCGACGCGGGGGCGTCTCCGTCGGCGCCCGTCGACCTCGGGGGCTGCACGCTGCTGCACCTCGCGACGCGCGATGCGCAGTCCGAGGCCGTCGAGCGGCTCACGCAGCGGGGCGCGCGCCACGACGTGCCCGACCGCTACGGGGTCACGGCCCGCGCCATCGCCGTGGAGCTCGGACTTGCCGTGCAGGAGGAGTGGTCCGTCGCGCCCGAGCTCGACGCGCAGCATCGCGCCCGTGCGAAGGCCATCGAGTGCGTGACGCAGGGGCTCTGGTCCGACGCGATCGCGGCGCTGCGCGAGGGCGGGCTCTCGCTCGATACGCGCGACCGTCAGCACTACACCGCGCTCATGCGGGCGGCGGAGGCGGGCGATGTCGACGGCGTGCGCGCGCTGTGTGAAGCCGGCGCAGACACGGAGGCGACGCTCCCGTACGGCGAGACGGCGATGGGGCTCGCGCTCACGGCGGGACACCTCGCGGTCGTCGAGGCCCTCGCGGCGCACGGGGCGAAGTCGACGGTCGGTGACGCGGGCCTGCCGGGCATCGCATCGGCCGTGTGGAACGAGCGCCTCGACCTGCTCCACGCGCTGCCGCCCTTCGATCCGCCGGTGCGTCCGTCGGTGCTCGGCGAGTGGATGCGCGCGGCGGGCATGAAGTCCAACGTCGACCTCGTCGCATGGTGCCTCGACCGCGGCGCGCACCCCGACGCGCAGGCCGAGATCGGCGGAGACACCACGCTCCACCGCGCGTGCACGCACTACGTCTCGCTCCCCGTGATCGCGCTGCTGCTCGCGCGCGGCGCCGACGTCGACGCCGTCGATCACCAGAAGGCCACGGCGCTCCACAAGTGCATGCAGCACTACGCGTGGGACGACCGCTACGTGGAGGCCCTCCGCGCGCTGCTCGTCGCGGGCGCGCGGCTCGACGCGCTCGACGCCTACGGACGCACGCCGTGGGGCTGCGGCAACGACCCTTCGAAGGCCGCGCTGCGCGCGCTCGTGCTCGACGAGACGCTCCGTGATCCCGCGCGTGACCTCGGCGCGCTGCTCCTCGCATACGAAGACGGACGCACCGACGACGTGCGCGCGTGGGTGTCGGAGGGCGCGCCCTTCGAGTTCGCGAAGGACGCACCGGGCGAGGGGCTCCTCACGCTCGCGGCGCGACGGGGCGACGACGACACGGTGGCGCTGCTCCTCGCGCGCGGCGCCGATCCGAACCGCACCGCGCACTACGGGCTCACGGCGCTCACCGCCGCGGCCAACGGGGGACACACGGCGATCGTCGCGCGGCTCCTCGATGCGGGCGCGCGCACCGACCTCGTCGACGACTGGGGCACCACGGTGGTGCACAGCGCGGCCTCGTTTCCGTCGGTGCTGCGGCTGCTGCAATCGCGCGGGGTCTCGATCACGCCGCCGGGGCCCAACAGCCCGCTCATCGGCGCGGTGAACGGTGATGCCGACGAGAGCGCGGCGCTGCTCCTCGACGCGGGCGCCGACCCCGACAGCGTGAACTCGTACCTCGGCACGGCGCTCCACGTGGCGGTGTCGAAGGGCAACGACGACGCGGTCGCGCTGCTGCTCCGTCACCGCGCGCGCACCGACCTCGCCGTGGGCCACGACGGCGACACCGCGCTCACCGCGGCGGCGAAGGCCGGGAACGTCGCGATCGTCACCCTGCTCCTCGATGCGGGCGCAGACCCCACGGTGAAGAACCGTGACGGCGACGACGCGCTCGCGCTCCTCACGCAACGGAAGGAGCTGCGCACGGCCTTCTCCGCGGTGCTCGCGCGCTTCGGCATCGACGTGACGCCGCCGACCGTCGAGGCGCTCCCGACGGAGCTCACCGCGCCGCCGCCCTTCTTCGCGGCCGTGTACGAGGGAGACGTCGCAGCGGTGACCGCGCGCCTCGACGCGGGCGACGACGTGAACGCGCGCGATCCGTGGGGCGCCACCGCGCTCATGGCGGCCGTCGCGGCGGGGCACCTGGCGCTCGTCGATCTGCTGCTCGCGCGCGGCGCCGACGTGCGCGCGAAGGACGCCGCGGGGCGATCGGTGGCGGGCTACACGGGCCTCGCGGCGAACGACGAGGTGTGCGCGCGGCTCGACGCGGCCGCGGGCGAGAAGCTCCTCTCGATGGATGTGCTCAACGACCGTGCGGCGTGCACGATGGCCGACGAGGCGCTGGCGAAATCCATTGCGCGGGGCGAGCTCGCGAAGGTGGCGGCGATGCTCCGTTCGCGCGCGGTGAATCCGTACCGATGCGCGGGCGGCGCGTCGCTCGCGGGCCTCGCGGCGCAGCGCGGCGACGACGACCTCCTCGACCTGCTGCGCGCATCCGGCGTGTCGCTCGACCGCTTCGACCTGAACGGCGCGCATCCGCTCGCGCTCGCACTGTCGCAGAACCACGAGGCGCTCGCCGAACGTCTCGCCGCGGGCGATGTGGACCTCTCTGCGCGCGGCCCTGCGCTGCTCACCGCGGCCCTCGATCGCTACGACGTGCCTGTCGCGCGGTGGCTCCTCTCGCGCGGCGTGACCGGGGTTGTCGGCGGCGCGTCGATGCTCCATCGGCTGCTGCGCGCGGGCATCGACGACCTCGCGACGGAGCTCATCACCGCAGGGCGCTGCGACGTGAACGCGCGCGACGAAGACACGCCCGCGCTCGTCGAGGCGGTGCGCAACTGGTACGGCGCGCAGGAGGCGCTCAAGGCCCTGCTCACGGCGGGCGCCGACGTGCACGCGTACGACGCGCTCGGCAACACGGCGCTCCACGCGGCGGTGACCGAGTACATGGACGACGCGGCCCGACAGCTTCTCGCGCACGGCGCATCGTGGGATTTCTGCGCGCCGGTGCCCGAGGCCGTCACCGCCCGCGCCCTCGCCGACGAGCGCGGACTCGACCCGGAGACCTGGCCCGGCGACGCGCCCGACCACGCGTGCGAGGGGGACGGCGAGGGCGGCGCCGAGGGCGAAGAGGACGGCTGCGACGACTGCGACGACTGCGACGACTGCGACGAGTGACCGTCACCGCGCGCGTCGCATCGCTCACATCGCCGTCGGGTCCCAGCGGAAGGTCGTGCCCCCGATGACCACGTTGGGACCCATTCCGCCCGTGGGCGTCATTCCCATGCACTGCACCACGTGGTTGGCGCCGAGGAAGAAGCGCCCGCTGCCCGCGCGGTTCGTCTGCACGGTGTACTCCATCACCGCGTCGGTGCTTCGCCCCGTGTCGAACGACGGACTCGGCACGCCGCGCGGGAGCACGGTGCTTCCGCCGCCCGCACCGCCGCCGACCGAGTGCTCGCCGTACCCGATCCCGAGGGAGAGCGCCGAGACCGAGCCGCAGGTGACGTAGCTACCCGTCGCGCGAAGGCCCTCGAAGCGGGCCCACACGTAGACCTCCGCAGCGCCGCACCACGCCTCCCAGCGGCCGCCCGTGATCGAGGCCGCGTCGCAGCGTCGCTCGGTCATTCCGGTGCCGCCATCGGGGAGGCGCACGGCGTCGACGAGCGTCGAGGGCGCCATGCAGGCGGTGGAGAACTCCGTCGCGTCGAGGGTGCCCTCTCCGCAGCGACGTGCGCCTGCGGGAGGCTGCGGCGCGCGCGGGTCTGCGGCGTCGGGCGCGTCCGACGGGCTGGCGGTGTCGGTTGCGACGGCATCGGGAGCGCCATCGGTCGACGGAAGATCCTGCGAGGCGCTCGCATCGGGCGACGTGTCGGTGGGGGCCGTCGACGACGCAGCACTGCAGGCCGCGAGGAGCGCGAAGAAGAGCGTGTGGCGCATGGGCGGGGCGGTCCGATGCGCACGACACGGCCGAGGTTCATGGTCCGCGCGGAGTCAACGCGCGACGCGCCGTGGGGCCGCGCAGAAGCTCCGAGGACGCGCTGTGGGGTGCGTCGTGCGACGACCGCAACGACCGCGATGCGTGACCGTCACAGCGCGCGATCACGGGCGGTCGACGCGCCGCATGCGTCGCTGCGTACACATCTTGAATTGACGCGCGGAACGGGCGCATCACCGCCCGCGAGAGGCTGACGGTTCCCACGTTGTGCGCGCACCGCGCACGGCGTCCGGGGCGTTGCGCAGGAGACCGCCATGAGATCGAGACGATTCGTACTGTCCGCGGCCACATGGGGCGCGGCGATGCTGCTGGGAGCGCTCGCCCAGGCCCACCCGGTGACCGTCGACGGGAGCGCCGCCGAGTGGTCGTCGCGCGTGCCCGCTGCCGACAACCTCGGGCTCGTCGCACGCACGGCGACGGGCGAGGGCGAGTACATCTGGCTCGACAACAACGCCGACACGCGCACCGACCTGGCCTCGCCCGAGAACGACGCGAACATCACCCGCGTGCAGTACACGGGCACGGCGGCGGGCCTGGGCATCTTCGTGCGCCTCGCCGCGACGACGCCGTCGGGCGCGCCGGTGCAATTGCAGGTGGCCATCGACACGGACCAGACCGCGGGCAGCGGGCAGAACTTTCTCGCCGCCTTCGCCGACACGCAGGTCGCCGACACCGCGCGCTGGGAGTACCTGGTGCAGACGAACTTCGGCTCCGGCGGCACGGCCACGGTGCTGAACACGTCGTTCACGTCGGTGGCCACGGTCTCGGCGGTGCGCGGCACCGACGGCATCGAGGTGTTCGTGCCGTGGTCGGCGCTGGGGCTCTCGGCGCCGCCGACGCGCGCGCTGCGCTTCACCGTGGCGACCTTCCGCGCGCAGACCAACGACAACACCGTCGACGTGGGCGGCTCGTCGGTTTCGAACGCGCTCGATGTGGTGACCGACTACGGCGATCCCCGCGCGTCGGCGTATCCCAACACCTTCGCCGAGGTGAGCGACGGGATCATCAACTACGCCGCCGACGTGTACTTCAACGCGTCGGGCGAGGTGGTCGCGCCGCTGCTCGTCACGCGCTTCGTCGCCGACGCGGCGGCCACCACGGCCGCGGGCAACGAGTGGGTCGCCGTGCGCAACATGACCACCGCGACCCTCGCGCTCGGGAGCTTTCGCATCGGCGACGAAGAGACCGTCGACAGCACCGAGGGGATGTACAGCTTTCCCTCGGGGGCCACGCTGGCGCCGGGCGCGACCTTCATCGTGGCCGCGAGCGGGTCGCAGTACGCGGCGCGCTACGGCCGCGCGGCCGACGCCGAGTTCGCCGTCACCGCGGGCGACACCACGCCCGACATGACCCGCTACACGCTCTGGACCGCGTCGGGCTCGTGGGGCCTCGCCAACGGCGGCGACGAGATCGTGCTGCTCGATCCGTCGAACACGCTCATCGACGTGGTGACCTACGGCACGAGCACGTACCTCGGGCTCACCCCCGCGGCGGTGATCAGCACGACGGCGCGCGTGTACTCGCGCAACGCGACCTTCACCGACCGCGACGACAACGCGATGGATTTCTCCGACGCCGGCGCCACCTGCGGCCCCGACACGGACTGCGGCGGCGGCGTGTGTTCGCGCTGCGACGTGAACGCCTGCGCCCCGCGCGCGGCGGGCACCGCGTGTGCCGACAGCAATCGATGCAACGGCGCCGAGACCTGCGACGGCGCGGGCACCTGCGCGGCGGGCACGCCCCTCGTCTGCAACGACGGAAACCCCTGCACCACCGACGCGTGCGACATGGCCACGGGCTGTACCGCGACGCCCGTGAGCGCGGGCACCGCGTGCTCCGACGGCAACGCCTGCAACGGCGCCGAGACCTGCAACGCCTCGGGGGTCTGCGCCGCGGGAACGCCCCCGACCTGCGCCGACGCGAACCCCTGCACCGTCGACGGCTGTGCGCCCGCCACGGGATGCACCTTCACGCTCCTGCCCGACGGCACGAGCTGTGGCAGCACGAACGTCTGCACGGGCCGCCAGACCTGCGGCTCCGGCGTGTGCGTGACGAGCACGCCGCTCACCTGCCGCGACACGAACCCCTGCACCACCGACGCGTGCAACCCCGCTTCGGGCTGTGAGTTTCCGCCTGCGAGCGCGGGCACCGCGTGCTCCGACGGCAACGTCTGCAACGGCGACGAGGCCTGCAACGGATCGGGCGTGTGCGCGTCGGGCGCGGCGCTCTCGTGCGACGACAACAACCCCTGCACCGCCGACGCGTGCGACCCCGCGGGCGGCTGCTCGCACACGCCCGTGATGGCGGGAACCTCCTGCGCCGACAGCAACGTCTGCAACGGCGCCGAGGTCTGCAACGCCGCGGGCGCCTGCGTCGCGGGCACGCCGCTCACCTGCCGCGATTCGAACCCCTGCACCGTCGACGCGTGCAACCCCGCGTCGGGCTGTGACTTCCCCGCGGCGAGCGCGGGCACGTCGTGCTCCGACGGCAACGTCTGCAACGGCTCCGAGGTCTGCAACGGCGCGGGCGTGTGCGCCTCGGGCACCGCGCTCTCGTGCAACGACGGCAACCCCTGCACGGCCGACACCTGTTCGCCCTCGTCGGGATGCACCGCGACGCCCCTCTCCGCGGGCACCTCCTGCGCCGACGCCGACGTCTGCAACGGCGCCGAGACCTGCAACGGATCGGGCGTGTGCGCGCCCGGAACGCCGCTCACCTGCCGCGACACGAACCCCTGCACCACCGACGCGTGCAACCCCGCGGGCGGCTGCGATTTCTCGTCGGTGAGCGCGGGCACCTCGTGCTCCGACGGCAACGTCTGCAACGGCGCCGAGACCTGCAACGCGACGGGCACCTGCCTCGCGGGCTCGACGCTCTCGTGCGACGACCGCAACCCCTGCACCGCCGACGCGTGCGACCCCGCGGGCGGATGCTCGCACACGCCGGTGACCGCGGGCATCTCGTGCTCCGACGGCAACGCCTGCAACGGCGCCGAGGCCTGCAACGCCGCGGGCGCCTGCGTGCCCGGCACCGCGCTCGACTGCGCCGACACGAACCCCTGCACCACCGACACCTGCGCGCCCTCGACGGGATGCGTCCACGCGCCCGTCACCGCGGGCACGATGTGTGACGACGGCAACGCCTGCAACGGCGCCGACACCTGCAACGCGGCGGGCGTGTGCGTCGGCGGCGCGGGCCCCTCGTGCGACGACGGAAACCCCTGCACGGCCGACGCGTGCTCGCCCACCACGGGCTGCACGAACACGCCGGTGAGCGCGGGGACGATGTGCTCCGACGGCAACGTCTGTAACGGCGCGGAGACCTGCAACGCGACGGGGATGTGCGTCGCGGGCACGGCGCTCTCGTGCAACGACGGCAACCCCTGCACGGCCGATGCGTGCTCGCCCGCCACGGGATGCACCGCGACCCCGCTCTCCGCGGGGACGATGTGCTCCGACGGCAACGCCTGCAACGGCGCCGAGACCTGCAACGCGACGGGGATGTGCGTCGCGGGCACGGCGCTCTCGTGCAACGACGGCAACCCCTGCACCGTCGACAGGTGCGACCCCGCGTCGGGATGCGCCACGACGCCCGCCGCGATGGGCACGGCGTGCAATGACGGCGACCTCTGCAACGGCGCCGAGACCTGCAACGGCGCGGGCGTGTGCGCGCCGGGAACGCCCGTCGTGTGCCCGCCGTCGAGCATGGCGTGCCGCGTGAGCACCTGCGTCGCGTCGACGGGCCTCTGCGTGCCCGTGAACGCGCCGATGGGCACCTCGTGCGACGACGGCGACCTCTGCAACGGCATCGAGCGCTGCGACAACGCGGGCGCCTGCGTGATGGGGACGGCCAGTGACGCGGGGAGCTGCTCGGATGCAGGCGACGCGAGCGACGCGAGCGACGCGAGCGACGACGTAGCCGACGTGACCGACGTGGCCGACGTGGCCGACGCGAGCGATGCGAGCGACGTCACCGACGCGAGTGACGTGAGTGACGTGAGCGACGACGCGGCCGATGCGTCCGCGGATGTCGACGACGCGGCGGTGGATGCGAGCGATGCGTCGGCGGATGCCGACGACGCGGCGGTCGACGCCGACGACGCGGCGGTCGATGCGGCCGATGCGCGCGTCGACGTGAGCGACGCCTCGCGCGATGCGGCCGGTGACGCGCGCAGCGATGCCGCGGGCGACGCCTCCGACGATGCGAGCGATGGCGCGACCGGACCCGACGCGGGCGGTGGCGTGAACGCGACCGGCGACGGCTGCGGCTGCCGCGCGACGCGCACTGGCACCCCGGGTGGGTTCACCGCCCTCGCGACCCTCGCGGCCCTCGCGGCGCTCTCCACGCGCCGCCGTCGCCGCCGCTGACGCCTCCGCGCGCCGCCCGCACCGCGGACGCGGCGCGCGGAACTCCCTCCCCACGACACGCCCCGATCCCACCCCCCGCGACGCGCGCCACGACGTGCGCGCGGGGCGGTGCGATGTGCACGAATTGCCCTATTTCTCGGCACCTCGCGCAGGATCGTCGTCGCACGTGTCGGCCCTGTCGCGAAGGCTTGACGGACCCACCTCCGCGGGCGCGTCATGCGTGCCGTGGGTGCCGGCCGTGCGGAGCGAACCGCGCGGCACGGACACCCGGGCGTCTCCCTCGCGCGTGCTCACCACGGCGGGGTGCGAGGCCCGTGTGCCGTGCGCCGCCGACGCGCCCCGAGAGGGAGAGGATCACGTTGATCAGTCGCATGAAGAAGGCACCCTGGGTGGTGTCCGCTGCGCTCCTCGCTGCGTGTAGCAGCGACCCGCAGTCGGTGACCGCACCGCCCGACGGCTCGACCGCCGACACCGGCGTCGACGTCGTCAACGACATGGGCCCGGCCGACACCGAGCAGCCCGACGTGCAGCAGCCCGACGTGCAGCAGCCCGACGTGCAGCAGCCCGACGCGGCCCCCGACGCCGAGCAGCCCGACGCGGCCCCCGACGCGGCCCCCGACGCCGAGACGCCCGACGCGGCGCCCGACGTGGCCCCCGACGTCTCGCGCTGTCTCATGGGACAGATCGAGTGCGCGGGCACCTGCATCGACCCGAACACCGACCTCGCGAACTGCGGCGCCTGCGGCAACACCTGCAGCGGCAGCGCGATGTGTGTGATGGGCACGTGCACCTGCGCGATGGGGCTCACGCGCTGCGGTTCCGGCGCGTCGGCGACCTGCGTCGACACGCAGTCGAGCAACGCGAACTGCGGCGCCTGTGGCAACGCGTGTGCGACGGGGCAGAGCTGCATCGCGGGCGCCTGCGTGGCCGACTGCGCCGCGCCCAACACCCGCTGCGGCACCGGCGCGACCGCCGTGTGCACCAACACGCAGACCGACGCGCGCAACTGCGGCGCGTGCGGAACGGCGTGTGACACGGGCCAGGTCTGCACCGCGGGCCGCTGCGGCTGCGCGAGCGGACAGCTCTCGTGCGGCGGCGCCTGCGTCGACGGGCAGACGAGCAACGCGAACTGCGGCGACTGCGGCAACGCATGCGTGGGCGGATCGACCTGCACCGCGGGCCGCTGCGCGTGCCCCGGAACGCAGCAGCTCTGCGGCTCCGGCGCGTCGGCGACGTGCATCGACACGACGTCGAACAACACGAACTGCGGCGCGTGCGGAAACGTCTGCGGCACGGGTCAGACCTGCACCGCGGGCCGCTGCACCTGCCCGACGGGACAGACCGCGTGCGGCACCGGCGCGACGGCCACCTGCGTCGACACGAACAGCAGCGCGGCCAACTGTGGCGCGTGCGGCAACGCGTGTGCGACGGGCCTCGTGTGCACCGCGGGAACGTGCACCTGCCCCACGGGCCAGACCAACTGCGGCGGCACCTGCGTGAACACCGCCACGAGCAACGCGAACTGCGGCGCCTGTGGCACCGCCTGCGGCACGGCCCAGACCTGCGCGGGCGGAACGTGCACCTGCCCCGCGGGCCAGACGGCCTGCGGCACGGCGTGTGTCGACGCGCGCACCGACAACAACAACTGCGGCGCCTGCGGGCGCTCGTGCAGCGGCGGACAGACCTGCCAGGCGGGCGCGTGCGCGTGTCCGCTCGGGCAGACGCTCTGCGGCGGCACCTGCGTCAACACCCGCGAAGACAACGGCAACTGCGGCACCTGCGGCATGGCGTGCCCCGCGGGCCAGACGTGCCAGGCCGGCGTGTGCAACTGCCCGACGGGCCTCACGTTCTGCAGCGGCGCGTGCATCGACACGCGCACCAACGCGGGCAACTGCGGGCGTTGCGGCAACGCGTGCTCGGCGACCACGAGCTGCATCGCGGGCACCTGCGTGGCGGGCGCTCCGTCGAATGACGCCCCCGCGGGCGCCATCGTGATCGACATGACCTCGCCCACGGCGAACCTGCTGGTGAACACCACGAACGCGCGCAACAACGTGACGGGCTCGTGCGGGTGCACCGCGGGCAACGACGTGTTCTACCGCTTCACGCTCGCGCGCCCCGAGATCGTGTACGCCGACACCATCGGCTCGTCGTGGGACGCGTCGCTGTTCCTCCAGACGTCGGCGAACGTGAACATCACCGACGCGGGGATGCCCGGCGGTCAGACCTGCAACGACGACGGCGGCCTCGGATGCCCCATCGGCGTGCAGTCGCAGATCGCGGCGTACCTCCCGGCGGGCACGTACTTCCTCGTGCTCTCGGGCTGCGGCGCGGGCGAGACGACGATCCACTTCCAGCACCTCCCGGCGTCGAACCCCGGCGCGCGGATCAACACCGCGCTCCAGTCGACCACCACGCTCTCGGGCACCCTCTCGGGCACGAGCAACCTCACGAGCGCGTGCTGCTCCACGGGCCCCGAGGTCACCTACTGGGGCGTGACCTGCCCGGCCTTCGCGGGCGGAACCCTCGTCGCCGCCGTGACCAGCAACGGCCAGCTCAACGCCACCCTCGACCAGCGCAGCGCGAACCGCGGCGCCACCGCGGCGTGCACCTCGTCGGCCTCGTGCGGCGCGGCCACGACCATCACCACCACGCTCCCCGCGGGCGCGGCGCTCCACACCCTCGCCGTCGACAGCTGCACGGCGGGCGGACCCTACGACCTCTCGGTCACCCTCGGCGGCTGCGCCGCGGGCCAGACGCTCTGCAACGGCGCGTGCGTCAACACCACCACCGACGCCAACAACTGCGGCGCGTGCGGCTCGGCCTGCTCGGGCGGACGCACCTGCGCGGCGGGCGCGTGCGTGTGTCCCGCGGGCACCGTGCTCTGCGGCGGCGCGTGCATCGCCGTCACGGCCGACGTCAACAACTGCGGCGCCTGCGGCAACCGCTGCGGCTTCGAGCAGAACTGCGTCGGCGGCGCGTGCGTCAACGCGCTCGTGGGCCAGTCGTTCCGCATCGACTCGCTGACGGCCACGGGCTGCGGCGCCATCGAGCACAACGCGGTGACCGGCGACGACCGCGGCGGCATCGCCGTGTCGAACACCAACGTCTTCTACTCGGGTGACTCGGCCACCGGGCGCTTCTCGCTCACCGACCTCTCGGGCGGAACCAACGTGGGCCGCATCTACGACGCCATGGTGGGCAACCTCCGCACGGGCAAGGTCTACACCTTCGGCGCCAGCGCCACGACGCCCATCACCTACGGCGGCGGCACGGCCACGCACCTCATCGAGATCGACGGCGCGACGGGCGCGCTCACGGCCGTCTCGATTCCGCTCTCGTCGGCGATCGCGCTGCCCTCGGGCACGGGCATCTTCTCGGGCTTCGACCGCGTGGGCGTCCACACGGGCACGCGCTTCTTCCACATCGCGCTGCCCACGGGCCGCGTGACCGACCTCGGCGCCGTGACCAACCCCTCGCGCGCCGGCTGCGAGAGCTGGGCCTACTGGGGAACCATGGAGTTCTACGGCGGCTCCGTCTTCATCGACTACGTGGCCAACAGCACCACGATCGCGCGCATGGCCGTGCCCGCGGGCACGGTGACCACGCTCGCGACCTTCACCAACCTCTCGGACATGTGCTCGTTCACGGTGCAGCCGTGGCGCAACCGCTGGTACTTCCACCACGAGGGCGCGTCGCAGTTCCGCACGGGTGACGAGACCATCGGGTACTGCAACTTCGCGTGGAGCCAGCCCACGAGCACCTTCCGCCTCACGACGCTGTCGTCGACGAGCTGCGTCTCCGTCGAGCACGCGGCCGTGACCGGCGACGATCGCGGCGGCATCGCCGTGTCGAGCACCAACGTGTTCTACACGGGCGACACCGCCACCGGCCGCTTCAACGCCGCGAACATCGCCCCCGGCGCCGCGGTCACCACCTCGCCCACGCAGATTGACGGCTTCGCGCAGAACCTCCGCAACGGAACCATCTACGCGCTCGCCGGCTCCACCGGGCTCCTCAGCGGGTTCTCCGGCGGCACGATCACGCAGCTCCAGGAGTACGACGGCAACACCGGCGGCCTCACGGGCCGCACGATCCCGCTCTCGCAGGCGATCTCCGCGCCCTCGGGCACGGGCATCTTCTCGGGCTGGGACCGCATCGTGATCCTCAACGGCACCCGCGCCTACGACATCGCGCTCCCCTCGGGCAGCGTCGTCGACCTCGGCGCGATGGCCGCGCCCGCGCACCAGCCCTGCGAGAGCTGGGCGTACTGGGGCACCGCCGAGTACTTCGGCGGCCAGCTCTACGTCGACACCGTGACCAACGCGAACACCATCTCGCGCGTGGCCGTGCCCTCGGGCGCCTCGACGACCCTCGCGGCGTTCCCCAACGACGCCGTGGGCCGCTCGGGCCTCAGCGACATGTGCTCGTTCACGTTCTCGCCGCTCCGCAACCGCTGGTACTGGCACCACGAGGGCAACTCGACCCTCCACGGCAACGCGGCGTGCTTCATCGACGAGAGCGTCGGCTCCTGCGCCGCCGCGTACTCGAACCCCTGACCCTCCCCCTCCGCGCCCGCGTCCGTCGCACGACGTGACGCGGGCCGCGGTGCTCCCCATCACAGCCTCTGCGCGGATCGCGGCGTCGACACACGGCGGTGTAGGCTCGCGCGCATGAGCACACCCTCCCATCCATCGCCCCGGGCCTCGGTGTGGGACGACCCTCGCATCGTCGCGCCCGACGAGGCCGCGTGGTCGCGCATGTCCCGTGCGGAGCGCGACGCGGCGATCGAGCGTGTGCTCGCCGTGTTCGACGAATACCGCGAGGCGATGTCCGAGGGCGTGCGGCACTTCCGCGCGAAGTCGGGCGCCGCAGCAGACCTCGATGGGCACTTTCGTCGGATCCGGCGCGATGTGTTCCTCGCGTGTGAGCTCGCGGTGCTCTACCCCGGCGAGGCCGCGATCGTGCCCGACCTGCTCGCCGTGATGGACTGCGACCCCGACCTCGACCTCGACTCGTGGGCCGTCGCCGATCGCGGGCGCGGCATCGACGTGGTCGTCGAAGTGCGCAACACCGGGCGCAAGCACAAAGACCTCGTCGAGAACGTGCGCGACTACGCGCGCCTGCGCATCCCCGAGTACTTCAGCTTCGACTGCCGCAGCGAGGTGCTGCGCGGATGGCGCCTCCCCACGCCGCACGCGCGCAGCTACCAGCCGGTGATTCCCCAGGGCGGAACGCTCGCGTCGAACGTGCTCGGGCTCGACCTCGGCGTGAGCCACGGCCGCCTGCGCTTCTTCGCGAACCAGGCGCTCGTTCCCTCCGCGGAGGAGCTCGTCTCGCGCCTCCAGACGATGGCCGATCGCAGCCAACGCGCGGCCGAAGAGGGCCAGCGTGCGGCCGAAGAGAGCCGACAGGCCGCGGCCGTCGCGATCGACCGTGCCGCGCGCGCGCTGGCGAGCCTCGCGACCTCGGTGCTTCGCCTCTGCGAGCGACGGGGACTCGCGCTCGACGACGTGCAGCGCGCGCGCGTGATCGCCGAAGGGGACCCGGAGCGCCTCGCGCGATGGCTCGACCGCTGCGTCGAAGCGTCGACCGCCGACGAGATCTTCACCGACAGCTGACCGTGACTCCCGGGCACGACCGTGCGCCCCTCGCACGCGCGCGGCACACCCTGGCCCGCATCGCTGCGCGCACGGGCCCGATCGCACACTTCTCGCGCTGGCACGACCGTCGCTCTGTGGGTCCGCAAGGAGTTCCACACCCCATGCGCCACCTCGCTTCGTTCGCCGCGCTCGCCGTCACCGCCCTCGTCACCGGATGCGCCGACGACGCGCTCCCCGGTGCCACCACCCCCGGGGAGGTGCGCTCCTCCGCCGCGCGCATCACGACCTCGCCCGACCCCGCGGACCTCGCCGCCGTCGTGCGCGCCACGAACACCTTCGCGCTCGACCTGCACCGCACCGTGGCCTCGGGCACGGGCAACACCGTGGTCTCGCCCTACAGCGTGACCAGCGCGCTGGGCATGGCCCTCGCGGGCGCGCGCACCACCACCGCCTCGCAGATGCGCGCCGCGCTGCGCCTCCCCGCCACGCTCGCCGACGACAGGGTGCACCTCGCGCTCAACGCCCTCGACCGCGCGCTCGTCGCCGACACCACGCAGCCCACCTCGCGGGAGTCGCCGCGCCCCGCGCGCCTCTCCGTCGCCAACTCGCTCTGGGCCCAGCAGGGATGGACCTTCCAGACCCCGTGGCTCGACACCCTCGCGTCGCAGTACGGCGTCGGCGTGCGCACCGTCGATTTCACCACCGCCCCCGACGCCGCGCGCCTCGCCATCAACGGCTGGGTCTCCGAGCGCACGAACGCGCGCATCGTCGACCTCCTCGCGCCGGGCTCCATCACCGCCGACACGGTGTTCGCCCTCGTCAACGCGGTGCACTTCTCCGCGGGGTGGCGCCGCAGCTTCGACCCCGCCCGCACCACCACCGACGCCTTCACCACCGCCGCGGGAACCTCGGTGCGCGTGCCCACGATGCACTCCCAGGGGCGCCTCGCGTACGGCGACGGAGAGGGCTACCAGGCCGTCTCGCTGGCCTACCAGGGCACGGGGCTCACCATGCTCGTCGTCGCGCCCACGGCGGGCACCTTCGCGGCCTTCGAGCGCTCCCTCGACGCCGCGCGCCTCGACGCCATCGCGAGCTCGCTCTCGGACCACATGGTGACCTTCGCGATGCCGAAGTTCTCGTTCCGCACCTCGGTGGGCCTCGTCGACGCGCTGCGCACCCTCGGCATGACCGACGCGTTCACCGCGGGCTCCGCCGACTTCTCGGGCATCGACGGCACGCGACGGATCTTCCTCTCGCGCGCGGTGCACCAGGGCTTCATCGCCGTCGACGAGAACGGCACCGAGGCCGCCGCCGCCACGGCCCTCATCGGCGAGGCCGTGAGCCTTCCGCCGCCGGCGACGCTCACCCTCGACCGCCCGTTCCTCTTCGCGATCCGCGGGGCCAACGGCGCGCTCCTCTTCGTCGGCCGCGTCACCGACCCGTCGGCGTCCTGAGCGGGGCCTCGACCCCCCGTCCCCCTATGGGTTGTCCGACCGGTCGGACAAATCACGTTTCTCGAACAAACAAGGTGTTTTTCGAGGGGGCACCCCCCACCCTGCCCCCGGCGAAATCGCCCCCCGCTTGCGGCCTCCCGCCGGGCCCGTGCACCGTCGCCCGATGCGCCCCTCGTGGACCCTCTCCCTCGCACTCCTCGCGGCCCCGTGCGCCGTCGGCGCGGCGGTGATGAACCTCGCGCTCGGCGAGCGCATCCGCGTCGCGATGCAGCTCGGCGCGGTGGGCCTCGGCGCGCTGCTCTCGTCGGTCGCCCGTCGCACGCGCATCGAGACGCACCCGGCGCTGCCCTTCGTGCTCCCGCTGCTGTTCGTGGCGGGCACGCGCGCGGTGTCGGGCATCGACGGCGTGCACCGCTGGTACGGCCTCGGCCCCGTGCGCCTCCACGCGTCGGCCCTCGTCGCGCCGTGGATCGTCGTGGCCGCCACCCGTCGCGCGGAGACCGACCCCCGGGGCTCGCAGGCGGCGCTCGTGGCGCTCAACGTGGTGCACCTCGCGCAGCCCGACGCGGGGCAGGCGACGGCGGTCACGGCGGCGGCGATGCTCCTCGCGGCGCGCACCTGGGGAGGCCTCGCGCGCATGGGCCTGATGCTCTCGCACCTCGCGCTCCTCGCCGCCGTGTGGACGCGCCGCGACCCCCTGGGCCCCGTCGCGTTCGTCGAAGACGCCGTGGCCCGCGCGTTCGCGTTCCACCCCGTGGCGGGTGTGCTCGCGCTCGCCTCCCTCGGTGGCGCCGTCTTCGCGCCCCGCGTCGCCGCCGCGTCCGTGGGCGATCGCCACGGCGGAGACCCCCTCGCGGCCTACGTGCTCGGCGCGCTCGCGGCCACGGTCGTCGGAGCCTTTCCCGTGCCGTGCCTGGGCTTCGGCATGTCGCCCATCGTGGGCATGGCCGTGGCGCTCGGCGCGCTCGCCGTCCCTCCGCCCCCCGTCACCGCGTCGCGCGCATGACCGTCACTCGCGCCGCGCCTGCTCGTCGTACTGCACCTCGCGGCAGTGCTCGATGGGCGACGCGAGGAGCACCGCGCTCGTGAGCGTTCCGGCCCGCGCGAGCTTGAGCCAGCGGGCCATGAGAAGCCCCTCGTGGGCGGGCGCGTCGGGCGACGCGAGCAGCACGCGGTTGCCCCGTCGCGTGAACAGCGTCGGCCAGTTCGAGTAGTAGACCTCGCCCACCGCGTAGGGGAGCCCCTCGAAGGCCCGCACCGCCGTGATCTGCGTCGCGTGCCCGCGCGGAAAGTACGCCGCCCGATCGGGCGCTTCGAGGTTGTGCCACGCCCAGTTCTCGCCGTGATCGCCGTGGACCTCGGTGAACGAGAGCTTGAGAAAATCGACCTCGGGCGACGCGCGCAACACGCCCAGCGCGCGGTGCCAGAGGCGCTCGACGCGGGTGGGGTATCCGAGGCGACAGACCCCGGGGGGACCCTGCACGAGCATGTCGTCTTCGAAGTGCAGCGCGGCGCCCTCGCGGGCCTCGCCGTCGAAGTGGCGCGCGGTCCAGAGGCGTCCGCCGGTGACCCCGAGGTTGCCCTCACGATGCACCGTGAAGCCGTGCGCCGCGGCGAGGGCGTCGTAGTCGGCGGCGAAGCGTCCGTCGCGCGAGTTGTCGAGGAGCACGCGCGTGGGCTGCTCGAACACCTCGGGCATCCCCTGGCGCGCGCGTTCGAACCATCGCGCGAGCTGCCCCGGCGCTTCGAAGCTCTGCGCGTAGACGGCCACCCCCGGGGAGAGTCCTCCCGTCACGCGGGCCTCGGTGTGCCCGGTGACCGACGCGCGTCCGTCGCCGCGCACGCGGAGGCCGTCGGCGCGCCCGTCGAGGGCCGCGCGCACGAAGGGAGCCATGAGCCCGTCGGCGCCCACTTCGAATACCCGGAACAGCGACGGATCACGGTGGTGCAGCAGCGTGAAGACGCTCTCCTCCGTGCCCATGAGCCCCGCGGGGAGCGTCTCCTGAAGCGCGTCGACGTAGGCCGAGGCCACGCGCGAGACACCCCCCGGGGCGCCGCCGAAGAGTCCGCCGCGCACGACCCGTTCGATGCGGGTGCAGCCCGCACGCGCGCGCATCGCCTCGCGGTCGAAGCCGTGGATCTCCGCGCCCTCGTACGGAAAGGCCACCGCGCCGAACTCGCCCGCGCACTCCGCGAGGCGCCGCGGCAGGTCGGGGTCCGTGAGCAGCGCCGCAGGAACGGTGTGAGCGAGCGCGGCGTCGACCCAGAACACGGCGTCGGTCTCGAAGGGGTTGGTGCGCGCCACGCCGTCGAGCCAGAGCAGCTTGCTCATGACGAGCGGGTTGTAGTGGGCCAGCGCCGCCTGCGGGCTCTCGGCGAGCCACGGGGCCTGCGCGCGCCACGCCGCGCGACCGCGGATCGCCTGCACGTCGTCGAACCACGGGAAGCCTTCGAGCACCTCGGGGCTCACGGTCACCACGCGGGTGTTGTGGCGCTCGCGGCGGGCCCACACGCGCGCCTCGAAGCGGGCCTCGGTGAAGATCACCATCGGCGCGGTCGTGTCGAGGAGGCGGTCGAAGTGCGCGAGGTAGTGGGCTTCGAACGAGCGCGCGAACGACGGTGCGAGCGAGGCCCGTCCCACGTCGACGAGGGCGGTGACGAAGGTGGCGACGTCGGATCGCGGAACGTGCACGGCGTCGCCGGTGATGGTGCTCAGCCACCCCCGGGTCGGGTGGTGCGGCCAGAGCGTCCAGCGGGCCACCTCGCGGTCGGTCACGAAGCGACGGGAGACCGTGAGCAGCGGTCCCTCGGTCGAGAGCGCGCGGGTGAGCGCCTCGCGGTCGAGGTCGGCGCGGTGCACCTCGCGCCCGTCGAGGTCGTGGAGGCCGAAGAACCAGAAGTCTGCCTCGTCGCTCCCCGGGGGCAGCGCCTCGCGCTCGACGTGGGCTTCGACGTGGTAGGGCGCGTTGCGAAGGGGCCAGTCCGAGGGCTGCGGCGCGTTGGGCGGTTCGAGGTTGCGGCGCGTGGCTTCCTGCGCGATGCGATGGCGAAACGACAGCCCCGCGAAGCGCTCGTAGTCGTCGAGGGAGCGCACCGTGCCGAGGTTGCCCACGCCCTCGACGCGCTCTCCGCGCAACAGCGCGCGCACCCGTTGTTTCGAGCGCAGATCGCGCTCGGTCCACGTCTCGGCGACCTCGCTGCCGGGCACGTGGTCGACCCAGTGTTTGTGCGGTCGGTAGGCGCGCGTGTACTCGTGCCAGAGCACGACCTCGTGGGGGTGAAAGAGGTCGTAGCCCTGCGTGTGCGCGCGCACCGAGAGGGTGATCTCCTCGCCGATGAAGTACAGCGCCGGGTCGTAGGGAACGTCTTCGACGAAGCGTCCCTGCGCGAAGAGAAAGTGCCCCGAGAGAAAGCGCGCCCGCTGCGGCTTCGCGCGCGTGCGCCACCCCGGCATCACCGTGGGCCTGAAGAGCACGATGCCCTCGGCGGTGAAGTGGTCGAAGTTCATCTGCGTGGCTTCCATCTGGCGCCGCGCGGGGTCGTCGGGGTCGAAGGCCGGGGCGTAGGCCGTGAGCACCGGACGCGGGGATTCGCAGCGTTCGGCGAGCGCCATGAGACGCGCGTCCCATCCCTCGACGAAGCGGTGGTGCGAGTCGAGCTGGAGGAACCAGTCTTCGCCCTCCCAGCGCTTCATGAGCTCGCTGCGCGCCCAGCACGCGCCGCGGCTCTCGCGCCATGGAACGTCGATCCACCGCGCGCGCGGGTCGTCGGCGAACCCGGGCCGCGCCTCGTCGTCGCCGTGCTGCCAGCACACGCCGATGCGCAGGTCGCCGGGCCAGCGGGCCTTCGCCACGAGGTCGGTGATCGTGGGACCGAGCTGCGGATCGCGGTACGCCGCGATCGACACGTAGATCGTCATGGGGAGCGCTGCGGAGTGGGGGGGAGGGGGAGGGAGGGAGAGACGGGCGACGCGCGCGGCGCTACGGGGCCATGGAGGCGGGCGGGAGCGTCACGTCGGGCGGCTGCATCGAGGCCTTGGGCAGCCGCGTCGTGGCGGGCATCGACGCGGGCGGCGTGGCCATCGGGAGCGACGTGAGCGGGGGCCTCGACCCGGAGGGCGGGGGCATCGACGGCATGATCATGGGCGACGTCGAGGGGGCAGGCATCGAGGGCGCGGGCGTGGGCATCGGCGACGCCGAGGGCGCGGGCAGCGTGGCGGCGCTGAACACCAGGCGCGGCGCGCGCGTGGCGTCTTCGGTGGCGTTCTCGCGGGCGTGGTACTCGACGGTGCCGCCGAAGTACCCGTTGTCGCCGCCCACCACGGTGCGCTCGGGGGTGGAGGGGGTCTCCTCGTCGGTGACCTTGACCATCCACGCGCGGATGCCGGCGCGCACGTCGGCGGTGACGTCCCACACGACGTCGCCGGTGAGGCGGTTGGTGTGCACCGCGGAGGCGCTCGCGGGGCCCTGCATGGCGCCGTTCCACGCGGTGGCGGCGGCGCGGTCGGGGGCGTCGTCGGCGGTGTTCGAGTCCGTGGGATGGGTCCACGTGCAGCCCCCGCCCATGGCCCTGCGCTGGTCGGCGCCGGAGAGCCCGGTCTGCCGTCCGTTGCCTTCGGTGAAGGGCGTTCGGATCGGGTGCACGTCGACGGTGCGCCGGTCGGTCTGCCCCCACTCGTTGTGGTTGCACGCGATGGTGAGCACGAGGCTCACGCGCGCCGGGTTCATCGCGAGGAGCCGCGCCACCTGCTCGGGGTCGAACTGCACCACCGCGCGCGACACGGGACGCACGCCCACGCGGAGCCACGGGTTCGCGCCCTCGTTGGTGTGCTGCGCATCGGCGCGGAGCACGGCGTCGGCGCTCGCGACGAGGATCATGCCGTCGGGCGCGCGTCCCACGTTGCCGAGGCGCTGCGGCATCGTGGTGGCGGGCGGAAGCGCCGACGAGGGGTCGTAGCACCCGGCCTGCACCCCCGCGGTGGCCGCCCCCGCGAAGAGCGTCTGAAGAAACGCGCGGCGGGGATTGCGCCCCTCCCCCGATCCCTGATTCGAGCTGCTCATGGCGCGGCGAACTTCACCCGGCGCGGCACGGTGGCGCAAGGGCCCGCTGCGACCCGTAAGCCGCTGTCAGGACGGGGGCTTGTCCGACCGGTCGGACAAATCACGTTTCTCGAACAAACAAGGTGTTTTTCGAGAGGGCACCCCCCACCCAGCCCCCCCGCCGCCTCGACCCTCGACAGGGCCCCCTGCGGACGGTCACCCTCGCGCCATGACGAAGCCCCTCCGCGACCTCGCCGACGCCGCGCTCGAAGCCTCGCTGGTGGGGAGCTTCACGCGCCTCGGTCCGGCCCTGCGCCGTCGCCTCGACGACTGGCGTGACCTCGCCACCGTGCGCCTCGACGGACGGGTGATCGCGATCACCGGCGCGACCTCGGGCCTCGGACTCGCCACCGCGCACCGCGTCGCCGCGATGGGGGCAGACGTGGTGATCGTCGCGCGCGACCGCCCACGCGCCGAGGCCGTGCAGCGCGCGCTCCGTGAGGCCACGGGACGCGACGGATTCGACGTGGTGGTGGCCGACCTGGGCGACCTCGACGCCGTGCGCAGGGCGGGCGCGGAACTCCTCGCGCGACACCCCCGCCTCCACGCGCTGGTGCACAACGCGGGCGCCCTCGACGACGTGCGCAGCGAGACCGCGCAGGGCATCGAGCGCACGGTGGCGACGCACGTGCTCGGACCGTTGCTGCTCACCACGCTCGTGGAGCCCGCGCTCCGTGCGGCGGCGCCCTCGCGGGTGCTCTGGGTGTCGTCGGGTGGAATGTACGCCGAGCCCCTCGCGGTCGACGCGCTGGAGATGCCCGCCGCGGGCTACGACGGCGTGCGCGCCTACGCCCGCGCCAAGCGCGCGCAGGTGACGCTGAGCGAGCTCCTCGCCGACCGCTACCGCGCCGCGGGGATCGTCGTCCACGCGATGCACCCCGGATGGGCCGACACCCCGGGGGTGGCCCGCTCGCTGCCGACGTTCCGACGGGTCGTGGGTCCGCTGCTTCGGAGCGCCGACGAGGGCGCCGACACGCTCGTGTGGCTGATCGCCGATGACGGCGCGCCCCTCGCGACGACGGGTCTCTTCTGGCACGACCGCCGCCCGCGCGACACGCACCGCACGTCGTCGACGCGCGCGGCCGACACCGCCGCCGAGCGCGCGAAGCTCTGGGCCTGGGCGCTCCGTCGGAGCGGCGCCGTCGTCGACCCCCCGGGGGGACGGTAGCGGCACGGGCGGAGCGTACGGATCAGCGCGGGAGGGCGCGCACCGACGTTCCGTTGGTGAGCATGGCGCGCATGGCGGGCTCGAAGAAGTGGTACGGGTGCACGGTCTCGGGGCGGCTCCGCGCGTCGAGGTCCGCGCGCACGTCGTCGGGCAGCGTGAGCGACGTCGCGGCGAGGTTGTCGTCGAGCTGCGAGAGCTTCGTGGCGCCCACGATCGTGCTCGTCACGGCGGGCCTGCCCATGACCCACGCGAGGGCCACCTGGGCGGGCGTGCGTTCGAGGGCGCGGGCCGCGGCGACCACGGCGTCGACGATGGGTCCGTTGCGCGGATCGAAGAGCTTGGCGAACGCGGGGTTGGTGCTCTGCGCGAGCGCGTCGAGGCGGCCTCCCCCGGGGGCGTCGGGGCGGGCGTACTTGCCCGTGAGCAGTCCGCTCGCGAGGGGGCTCCAGGGCGTGAGTCCGATGCCCAGTTCGAGGGCCGCGGGCACGTGCTCGCGCTCGATGTTGCGCTCGACGAGGGAGTATTCGAGCTGCACGGCGGCGACGCGCTCCCACCCGCGCAGCTCGGCCAGCGTGGCGGCGCGCGCGAGGTACCACGCAGGCACGTCGCTGAGCCCCACGTAGCGCACCTTGCCCGCGCGCACGGCGTCGTCGAGGGCGCGCATCACCTCGTCGACGGGGGTGAGCCCGTCCCACGCGTGCACCCAGTAGAGATCGACGTGGTCGGTGCCGAGGCGGCGCAGCGATCCGTCGAGGGCGCGCAGGAGGTTCTTGCGCCCGTTGCCGCCCGCGTTGGGGTCGCCGGGCGCGGCGCCGAAGCTGTACTTCGTCGCGAGCACCACGCGGTCGCGGTTGCCGCGCGCGGCCATCCAGCGGCCCACGATGCGCTCGCTGGTGCCGTTCGTGTAGCCGTCGGCGGCGTCGACGAAGTTGCCGCCCGCCTCGAAGAAGCGGTCGAGGAGCGCGAAGCTCGTCTCCTCGGGGGCGCCCCATCCCCACTCGGTGCCGAAGGTCATGGTGCCGAGGCAGAGGGGGCTCACACGCAGTCCGCTGCGGCCCAGCAGTCGATAGTCACGCATCGCCGTTCTCCCGTGAAAGACGGGGCCCAAGGTGCGTCCGTCGCGGCGGCGCGGGTACTCCTGTCGCCCTTCATGGTGCATGAAGTAGAACTTCACAATGAACGATCTTCCGGTGACCGCCCTCGACGCGCTGGCCCTCGTGGGCGACCACGGGTCGTTCACCTCCGCGGCGGCGGCGATGGGGGTGTCGGTGTCGGCGGTGAGCCAGTCGATCCGAACGCTCGAAGCGCGCGTGGGCGTGGCCCTCGTGGTGCGCACCACCCGCAGCGTGCGCCTCACCGACGCGGGGCGCACCCTCGCCGACCGTGCGCGCGAGGGCTTTCGCGACGTGCGCGCGGCCCTCGACGACGCCGCCCGCGACCCCGCCGGGCTCCGCGGAACGCTGCGCCTCACGGTGCCCCACATGGCGCTCCCGCTCGGGGTGACGGCGGCGGTGCGCGCGTTGCGGGCGAAGCATCCGACGCTGGCGGTCGAGGTGAACGTCGACGACCGCAACGTCGACATCGTGCGCGAGGGCTACGACGCGGGGCTGCGCCTCGTCGAGAGCGTGGAGCGCGACATGGTGGCCGTGCGTCTCACGGCGCCCTTCGCGTTCGTGGCGGTGGCCGCGCCCGCGTACCTCGACGCGCGGGGGGCGCCGAAGCATCCGCGCGACCTCGCGCAGCACGCGTGCATCAACTACCGCTCGCTCACCACGGGGCGCCTCTACCGCTGGGAGCTGGAGAGCGGCGCGCGGTCGTTGCGGGTGGGCGTCGAGGGGCCGATCACGACGAACGACGTGGCCTTCGCCGTGGCGTGCGCGCTCGCGGGCGAGGGGATCACCTACGTGGCCGAGCCGCTCGTGCGCGCGCACCTCGAACGCGGCGCGCTGCGCGTGGTGATGCCGCGGTGGACGGCGCCGGTGCCGGGCCTCTTCTGGTACCTGCCGCGGGCCTCGCGCACGGAGCCGCGGGTGAAGGCGCTGCTGGCCGTGACGCGCGCGCTGGTGAAGGGCGCTTGACCGTGCGCGACCGCGGAGACGATGGTCCCGATCCCGTGAGCGCATCTCCCTCGATCGCGCGCGACGCGCTGGGCCTCGGGCTGCGGCGCGCGCACTACGCCCACCTCTTCGCGCACTGGCCCGCGGTCGACTACTTCGAGGTCATCAGCGAGAACTTCATGACCGGCGCGCTGCCGCCGCGGGAGCGCCTCGACGCGGTGCGCGCGCGGTATCCCGTGGTGCTCCATGGCGTGGGCTTGAACCTGCTCGGGCACGCGCCCCTCGACGAGCGCTACCTCGACGCGCTGTGCCGCCTCGCCGACCGCGTCGACGCGCCCTTCGTCACCGATCACCTCTGCTGGACCTCGGACCACGGACGCTCGCACCACGACCTGCTCCCCACGCCGTACACCCGCGAGCTCGCGGACTTCGCGGCGGAGCGCGCGGCCTACGTGCAGCGCCGACTCGGGCGCCCCTTCGGCATCGAGAACCTGTCGAGCTACGTGGGCTTTCGCGCGTCGACGATGCCCGAGTGGGACTTCTACGCGTCCGTGGTTCGCGCGTCGGGATGCTGGTTCATGCTCGACGTGAACAACGTCTACGTGTCGAGCGTGAACCACGGCTTCGACCCGCGCGTGTACCTCGCCGCCATCGACTTCGGCCGCGTGCTTCAGGTGCACATCGCGGGGCACGCGCGCGAGGCCGACGGCACCGTGGTCGACACGCACGACCACCCCGTGTGCGACCCCGTGTGGGCGCTCTACGCCGACGCGTGGCGACGGGGGGGACCGTTTCCGACGCTGCTCGAATGGGACGAGCGCATTCCGCCGATGCCCGAGGTGCTCGACGAGCTCGCGAAGGCCCGCGTGGCGCGGGAGACGAAGCCCGGGGCGCCGCCGTGGCTCGCGGAGATGCAGTCCCGGTTTGGCGCGGTGATCCGCACGCCCCTCGACCGCGAGACGGGCTCGCTGCGCGCCGCGGTGGAGCGCTACGAATCCGCCGCGGTGGAGGCCGCCGACGACGGCCTGCACACGTCTGCAACCGCGCGCCTCGCGGTCTACAACCGGCAGTACTGGTTCCGGCTGTTCACGGTGTTGCAGAGCGCGTTTCCCGTGACGGCGCGGCTCCTCGGGCACTGGCAGTTCAACCTCCACGCGTCGCGCTTCTTCGAAGCGCACGCGCCGCACGACTGGGACCTCGACCGCGCGCCCGATGGCTTCGAGGGGTTCCTCCCGTCGTCGCTCGATGCCGACGATCCGCTGCGCGAGCCCGCGCTCGACGCCGCGCGCCTCGATGCGGCGTGGCATCGGATCTTTCGCGCGCCCGCGGTGACGCCCTTCGTGCCCGGCGCCGACGATGCGTCGCGCCTCGCCGACGCGCGGTTGATGCTCTCGCCCGCGGTGGCCCTGGTGCGCGAGCGGTGGGCGCTGCTCGCGTCGCGCGCGGCGATCCTCGCGACGGCGGGAGAGCGCGCGGTGGCGGTTCCTGCGGCCCACGAGGCGCCGCGGTGGTGGCTGCTCACGCGCGTCGAGGGAGGCATCGCGCACCACGCGCTCGCGGCGCTCGAAGGCGAGCTGCTGGCGTTGCTCACCGAGACCACGGTGGGCGACGCGCTGGCGGTGTTGGAGGAGCGGTGCAGCGAGGTGGAGCGGGCGCAGCTCCCGATGCATGCGCAGCGGTGGCTGGCGGCGAGCGTGGCGCGGGGCGTGTGGGCCGGCGCGCGCTACGACGAGGTCACGGAGGAATGACGCACGAGAAGCCCGTGCAGGTGTTGAGGCCCGCGCAGGTGTGCTCGGAGTACTGGCCGCGGTCGGTGTCGATGGAGAAGCCCGCGCACGAGTTGGCGCCGCCGCAGTGGGGGTGGATCTCGACGTAGCCGCCCGCGGAGTCGCAGGCCGCGGTGAAGGTCTCGAGGCTGATGCCCGTGGCCGCGTCGGTGTAGGTCACGAGGCGCGTAGGCACGACGTCGCAGCCCGCGTCGGGGTCCGCGCGGCGCGCGTCGGGACGGGCCACGTCGAAGGGGAACGGTCCGGCCTCGACACGCACGTCGGAGGCGGCGTCGGCGGAGGCGTCGAGCGAAGGGCCCGCATCGGCGACGGTCACGTCGGCAGGGGACGCATCGACGACGGCGCTGTCGGTGGCCGAGGCATCGGGCGCGGACGCATCGGCGGTGGACACATCGGGAGCGGATGCGTCGGCGGGCGATGCATCGGCGCGGGCGGTGTCGGTGGCCGTGTCGGTGGCGGCGTCGGTGCGGGCCGTGTCGGTGGCGGCATCGACGGCAGGCGGGGTCACGGTGGCGCCGGGATCGCTGCATCCGGCGAGGCTCAGGAGGCCGCCGAGGGCGGCGCTGAGGAGGGCGGTGCTCGCGGAGCGCGTCCGCGGGCGAAGTTCGTGCGAAGAGGGCATCGGTGTTCGCGACGCTACGACGGGAGTGCGCCGCGCGCCTAGTGCTGGCGCCGCACCGCAGGGTGGGCGCGTGCGCGTCGACGGATCGGGCGATGCAGTGAGGGGGATTGTCGTGCGAACCGTAAGCCGTGCCCCATGCGGCGCGTTCTCGTCGGCCATGCGCGCTCCCCACGTTGCTCTCGCCCTCACGCTCGTTGCGCCCGCGTCGCTCCACGCGCAGGTGCGCGCCGTGACGCCGCCGCCTCGCGTGTCGTTCGCCGCGCTCCGTGACAACGACGGTCTGCGTGTGGGGCGCGAGGTGGTGCGCTCCGAGCGACCGATCCAGCTTCCGCGCATCGTCGCGGCGGGGGAGGGATGGGGCTTCGTGTGGTCCGAGTCCGAGGGCGACGCGCAGCTCGAAGTGTTCGCCGCGCACCTCGACGCCGGGCTCGTTCCGATGCGTCGTGTGGCCGTCTCTCCCCTCGACGGGAGCCTCGGGGCCTTCGCGTTCGCGGCGCCCCTCGATCACGACGTGTGGGGCGTGGTCTTCGACGACGACCGAAGCGCCCGCGCGTCGTGGTTCGCACGCGTCGATTTCTCCGAGCACGCCGCCACCCACCGCGCGCCGCTCCTCACCGCCGAGGGCACGCCCACGACACCCGCGCTCGCGTGGAATCCCCGTCGCCACACCTTCGCCGTGATGACCCACGCTGACGGATCGCTCGCCGTGCACCTCGTCGACGCCGTGGGTCGTGTGACGACGCCCCACGCATGGCGCTTCGCCCGCGCGCGAACGCTCACGCTCGCGACCTCGCCGCTCGTTGCGACCGCGCAGGGATGGGCGCTCGCGATGGTGCGCGACGATCGCCTCGTGGTCGCGCGCCTCGATGCGCCCGGTGACCCTGCGCTCGTCGACGTGGCGTCCGCGAACCACCACCTCAACGGACTCGCCCTCGACGACGACGGCGACGGACTCGGCGTCGCGTGGAGCGTCTATGACCAGGGCGTGTACTTCACCCGCATCGACGGCGTGCGCACGCCGACCGAAGCGCGTCGCCTCAGCACCGCGCCCTTCGCGAACAACCCCGCCCTCGCGTGGAACGGCACGCACCACGTCGTCGCGTGGAGCGAGCAGGAGGGCGCGATCCCGTCGGTGCGCGTGCAGCGCGTCGACCGTGCGATGCGTCCGCTGCCGGCGTGCACCGTGGCGGTGGGCTCGGTGGGACGCGAGATGTGGTTCCATCACCTCGCGGCGGGCGGGCGTGACGGTCGCGACGTGGGATTGTCGTGGCAGGTCGGACAATCGCGGGCCATGGCCATGGTGCTCGCGCCGTGAGCCTCCGCGATGTCGTCGTCGCGTGTGCGCTCACGCTCTCCGTGGGGTGTGCGCACACGGTCGTGCACGGGCCTCCGCGCGCCGAGCGGCCCACGGTCACGGTGCTTCGAACGCGCGCGCCGGTGCAGCTCCCGCGGGTGGTGTCGGCAGGGGAGGGATGGGGGCTCGTGTGGTCCCACGCGGACGCGCCGCCGACGATCGACGTCCATGGGGCGTTGCTCTCGCCGTCGCTCACGCTCGGGCGTGTGCACACGCTGTCTCCGCGCGACGCGCACAGCAGCGCCTTCGCCGTGGCGGCGCCGCGCTCCGCCGACGTGTGGGCCGCGGTGTACACCGACGACGTGACCGCGCCGCATCGCGCGCAACACGGACGCTTCGCCCGCGTCGACTTCGGCACCGACGACGCACACCACACCGCGCTGCGCGCCCTCGACCCGTCGCAGCCCGCGGGCGCCGCGGTGCTCGCGTACAACCCGCAACGCGCGCGCTGGGGTGTGCTCGCGCTCGACCGCGCGGTGACCTTCTCGACGGTCGATGACGCGGGCCGTGCGCGCGATCCCGCGGCGCCCTTCGCGGGCGCGGCGCTCTCGCCGTCGACCGATGCCACGCCGCTCGTCGCCGATGGAGACCGCTGGGCCGCCGTGCTCCGCGGACCCGCTGCGCTGCGCGTCGCGCGCTTCGACGACGCGGCCCTCGAACCCGCGTGGATCGACCTTGCGCCCGTGCCGATGCGCGACGTGACGGGGGCCACCCTCGACCGCGATGACACGGGTCTCGGCGTCGCGTGGACGGCGCCCGATGGCCTCTGGTTCGCGCGGGTGGCGCGCGATCGTGTGGCGGTCGGTCCGGTGCACCTCTCCGACGCGCGCAACGCCCACGCGCCCGCCCTCGCGTGGAACGGTCGTCACCACGTGCTCGCGTGGGCCGAGACCGACACGGGGCACACGATCCGTGCGGCCGTGCTCGATGCGCGCGGTGCCACGCTGCGCGCGTTCACCCTCGCGGAGGGGGAGGGCGACGAAGACTTCGTGACGTCGCCCACGGTGGCGGCGCGGGGTGACGGATCGGGCGCGGTGGCGGTGCTCTGGCAGCGGGGACAGACGACGGTCGAAGGGCGCGTGCTCGCGCCGTAACGGTCAGCGCACGCAGCGCGAGGGGTGGAATCCGTCGCGGGGCCAGGCGGCGGTTCCGTCGAGGGCGACGGTGGGCGTCGAGGCCATGTCGGCGGGGGCGAGGTCGGTGTCGAGCACCACGGCGCTGCCGCCCACGGAGCCGGTCACGCGGCCCGCGGTGATGTGCGCCTGCACCTGCGCGTCGGCGAGGTCGCTGAAGCGCACGCCGTGGTCGCGGAAGTACGGGCGAAAATCCGTGCCCGCGAGGAACGACAGCGCCACCACGAGGAAGTCGTTGCCGGGAATCTGCGACACGTTGCGGCCGCCGTAGGTGGCGTCGCCGTTCCAGGCGAAGCGGTCGAAGCCGAGGGCGGCGCGGGCGGCGTTCCAGCGCGTGGCGTCGCGCGCGGCGTCGCCGAGGAGGCGCGCGTGGGCGTAGAGGAGGGGGATCACATCCCAGCCGTTCGCGAGGCGTCGGCCCTGCACCATGCGCCCGTGAAAGCGGATCGGAAGGCCCACGTAGAAGGCCATGCGCAGGCCGTTGTCGGCGGCGTACGCCGCATCACCCCAGATCGCGTCGGGGAGCAGGTCGGTGGCCGCCGGGTCGGCGTCGGCGAGCACGTTGCAGCCCTCGTCGAAGATCACGCGACGGCGCGCGCCGCCCACGGTGCTCACGAGGCCCGCGCGGGCCGACTGCGAGGCGGCGAAGAACGACTTGAAGTTCATGTGCCCGTCGCGCACGTCGGTGCCGTCGTTCTGCGTGCGGCGAATGAAGCGCCAGAGCGTGTGATACGGGAAGAGGTTGTTCGAGTTCTCGCCCGCGCGGTTCTGCCAGCGCGACCAGTTGTTGCGGTCCGCGGGCGCCATCCAGTGGATGTTGAGCGCGTTGATCTGGAGGTTGTGTCCGAGCTCGTGCGACTCGCCCCACCCGAGCGGAATGATCGACCAGTCGGCGTCGAAGGGGTTGCCCGAGCATCCCGATCCGCAGTTCGCGTACTCGTCGTAGTTCGCGTGTTGGATCGTCGATCGGCGATGGATCGTCGCGTCGGTGCACGCCCATCCGAGCGTGGTGCAGATCGCCTGCACGTCGGCCGAGAGTGAGGCCGCGAGCGTGCTGCCCGGCGCGGCGAATCCGGCGAGCGCGTACTCGGGGCCCACGTAGTGGTTCTGAAAGTGGTCGACGACGAGGGCCGTGTTGCCGTCGTAGCGCACGGTGTAGGCGCCCGACGCGCGGCGCGCGATGTCGGTGGAGCCCGTGACCGTGTTGAGAAAGCGGTCGCGGCGCAGGTGCACTTCGAAGCCCGTGAGCTTCAGGTCGACGTGGGGCAGAGGGCTCGCCATCACGTCGCGCACGAAGCCCGAGGTGCCCGCGGCGCTGAGATCGGCGAGGGTCGCGTGCTGCGCGGTGCCCGTGGTGTCGACGACGGCGGGCATGCCCGAGACGGTCGCGGAGCCCTCCAGGCGGAGGTAGATCGGGCCGCCCAGCGGCGACGTGAGCTCGACCTCGCGGTCGCGGGGAACGGTCACCCACGCGGTGGTGAGGTACTGCGGACGGTCGTACTGCGAGGTGGTTCCGCTGCCGCCGAAGGCCCGCGTGGTGCCCTCGCGCGCGAAGCCCACGCGCACCGAGAGACGCGCGTCGGTGCTGTCGGTGCGACGCACGCGGAAGGGCCTTCCGGCGAGGGCGTAGCGGCCCGTGCTGGTCCACTCGTCGCCCGCGAGAAAGGCCGTGCGCACGGTGGCTGCGGAAGTGGGGACGGCGGCGGGGTCGTAGGGGCGACAGGGGGTGGTGAGCACCGACGCGCGCGGACACGCGAAGGTGCCCAGGTCGGCGCTCGCGCGGTTGGTGCCGCGGGCGAGCTGCACGGCGTGGTCGGCGAAGACCGAGCGCGCGAACGCCGCGGGGTCCGTGCGCCACGCGATGGGGTAGCGCAGCGGGGTCACGTCGGAGGCGCCCGCGCGGTACGCGTCTCCGAGCAGGAGCGACGCGCGGAGCACGTTCCAACCGTCGCCGGCGAAGGGGGAGTCGGCGCGGTTGTCGAGGGTCGTGAGCGCGGTGCGCAGGGCCTCGGCGCCCTCCATGAGCTTCGTGCGGAACATCGGCGCCGTGCAGTTGCGGAGCGTGTTGGCCTCGCGCGCGCCGCCGCTCTGACAGTCGCTGTAGTCGGCCACCGCGAGCGTTCCGCGGCACACGGTGTCGAGCGCCGTCGCGATGCGGTCGAGGGAGCCCGTGCGGCGCACCACGTCGTCGGGCGTGCCACCGCGCACGGCCTCGATGTTCCAGTAGTTGTTGCGCACGGTGACGCGCATGCGGGCGTGCACGAGCGCGGCCATCGCGTTCTCGTCGCGGTAGTGGGGCGCGTAGATCACGGGGATTCCGCGCGCGCGGGCCGTGTCGAGGGCGCGCGCGATGGCCGCGAGGTCGAGGGGCACGCGGCTGTTGTCGTCGGAGGTTCCGTCGTCGCCGCCGATCACGAGGAGGTTCGCGTCGGCGAGGCAGCCTTCGAGGTTGGCGCTCTCGCAGGTGTCGTCGGCGTTGAGCCGCGCGTCGGCGAAGTTCGTGGTGAAGAAGCGCCGCGTGCCCGTGTCGTGACGGAAGTAATACGTGTCCGCGAGGTGGGCGAGCACGACGCGCATCCCCGCGCCCGTGGGGCTCTCGTTGCGCGTGGCCCAGCGCACCGTGCGACGGAAGAACTCCGTCATGCGCGCGACGCCCTCGGGGTCCATCGCGGCGCTGTCGGCGCCCGTCGAGAAGCCGTTGTTGCCGAGGGCCACGTAGCGCCACGCGCCCGCTTCGCCTGCAAGCGCGAGGAGCGAGCGCGGCGCGTCGCCGGTGCCCGTCCACACGTTGGCCGCGAGGAGCGGCGTGTTGCGCTCCTCGTCGAGGCTGTCGAGCACCATCGAGTCGTGGCTCACGAACCAGGTGAAGCCCGTGAGCGAGGTCGGGAGCGTCGCGCCTGTGGGCGACGTTCCGAGCACCGACGACCACACCGCGAGGCGGTTCGCGCGCGCAGTGGTGATCGCGCGGGTGGCCGCGGCGCAGACCTCCGTGGCCGTCGCGTTGCCGAGCACCCCCGTGCGCATCGCGCGGTCGATCGCCGACTCCGTGGGCCCCGTGTCGACGGACGCATCGGGCGCGACGTCGGACGCTGCATCGAGGGTCGCATCGAGCCCAACATCGAGGGTCGCATCGAGTCCTGCATCGACGGTCGTGTCGAGGGACACATCCGCGGCATCGGCGGTCGCATCGGGCGTCCCATCGGGCGCTGCGTCGACGGTCGCATCGGGGGCTGCATCCGTCGCGAGGGGCGCATCGACGGAGGACTCCGCGGGCGCGTCGGAGGCATCGGGTGCGACGGGCGCGGGTGACGGGCTGCTGCACGCGAGGGCGAGCAGCGAGAGGGCGACGGGCGAGAGCGGGGGCGTACGCATGGCGCGGTCCTCGGAGTGACGGTGCGGGGGAGGGTGTGATGGTCGCGCCGATCGCCCATCGGCGACGCTGAAATCACCGCGCGCGTTGCGGTAGTCGTCGCGAGGCGAGACGCCATGACATCCGTCATCGGCAGCGGCGGGCACCTGCGCCTAGATGGCACCCGCTCGCCATGGGAACCGCCGCCCCCACGATTCGCGCCCTGCTCCGCGCCCGCCTCGCCCTCGTCGCGACCGTGGGCCTCGGGGCCTTCGCGGGCCTCGCGGGGTTCACCTTCACGTATGCGAAGGGCGGCGCCTACCTCACGAACGACCCCGCGGCCTGCGCCAACTGTCACGTGATGCGGGAGCAGTTCGAGGGATGGCAGCGCGGGAGCCACCACGCGGTCGCCACGTGCAACGACTGTCATGCGCCGCACGCGCTGCTCCCGAAGCTCGCGGTGAAGGCCATCAACGGGTTCAACCACTCGTGGGCGTTCTCGACGGGGCGCTTTCACGAACCCATTCGCACCACCGCGCTGAACCACGAGGTGACCGAGCGCGCGTGCCGCCACTGCCACGCCGCCATCGTGGGCGCGATCGAGACGCACGCGCAGGGCGCCGTCGCGCGCCGAGACGCCGCGGTGTCGTGCGTGCGCTGCCACGTGAACGTCGGACACCTGCACTGACCGGACGAAGAGCGACGCTATGACCGACCCCGCCACCAACACTCCCTCGTCGACGCGCCGCCTCGCCGCCGTCGCGCTGGTTACCGCCCTCGGAACGGCCGCCGCCGCGGGCCTTCTCATCAACGTGTTCGAGCGAAAGGTCGAGGCGCGCAACCCCTTCTACCGCGTCGTCGAACTCAACGAAGACATCGACGATCCGGCCGTGTGGGGGCGCAACTTCCCGCTCCAGTACGACCACTATCGGCGCACCGTGGACATGCAGCGCACGCGCTGGGGCGGCAGCGAGGCCGTGCCCCACGCGCCCTCGGCGCGCGACGGTCGCACGGTGACGTCGCAGTCGCGCCTCGACGCAGATCCGAACCTCCGCACGCTCTGGGCGGGCTATGCGTTCGCCGTCGATTTTCGCGAGGAGCGCGGCCACGCGTACATGCTCGCGGACCAGGAGAGCACCGAGCGCCAGGTCGTCGTGCGTCAGCCGGGCACGTGCATCCACTGTCACGCCTCGACGTGGACGACCTACCGTCGCCTCGGTCACGGGAACATCACCGCGGGCTTCGAAGCGCTCAACCACATGCCCTACGCCGAGGCCCGTCGGCAGGTGCAGCACCCGGTCGCGTGCATCGACTGCCACGAGCCCGCGAGCATGGCGCTGCGTGTGACGCGCCCCGCGTTCATGGAGGGCATTCGCGCGTACATGGCCACGCGGGGACGGCCCGACTTCGACGTGAACCGCGACGCCACGCACCAGGAGATGCGCTCCTACGTCTGCGGTCAGTGCCACGTGGAGTACTACTTCCGCGGCGCCGACAAGCGGCTCACGTTCCCGTGGGCCAACGGGCTCCGCGCCGACGAGATCCTCGCCTACTACGAGCGCGACGGGCACCGCGACTGGACGCACCGCGAGTCGGGCGCGCGGGTGTTGAAGGCCCAGCACCCCGAGTTCGAGCTCTACAACCAGGGCATCCACGCGCGGGCCGGCGTGTCGTGCGCCGACTGCCACATGCCCTACCAGCGCGAGGGCGGGCTCAAGATCACCGACCACCACGTGCGGAGCCCGCTGCTCAACATCGCCAACGCGTGCCAGACCTGTCACCGCGTGGGCGAAGACGAGCTCCGCAGCCGCGCCGAGGCCATTCAAGACCGCACCCACGCCATGCGCGACCGCGCGATGGACGTGGTCGTCGAGCTCATTCGTGGGATCAACGCCGCGCGCACCGCAGGGGCCACCGACGCGCAGCTCGACGACGCCCGCCGCGAGCAGATGCGCGCGCAGTTCCTCCTCGACTTCATCGAGGCCGAGAACTCGTCGGGCTTCCACGCGCCGGGCGAGGCGGGCCGTGTGCTCTTCCTCTCCCTCGACCACGCGCACCAGGGCCTCCGCGCGCTCGGGCTCCGCTCGCCCGTCGCGCCCCTCGCAGGCGCCGTCGCGCCCGTGTACAGCCCCGACGCGGGAACGCCCCTCGTCGACGCCGCGGCGCCGCTCTACCCCGACGCCGCCGACGCGACCCCCGCGCACTGAGCCCCTCGATCTTCGCGCACCGCGCACGCGATTGCGTCGCCGTCGCGCGGCGCGGTATGCGCGCACCATGAGCGACCGTCCCAAGCCCCGGGCCTGCTACACGCTGAACGAGCTCCAGATCGGGCAGCGCGCGAGCCTCACGTTCACCCTCACGCGCCGCGACATCGACCTCTTCGGCGAGGTGTCGGGCGACTACAACCCGCTGCACTTCGACCCCGACTACGCGGCCACCACGCTCTTCAAGGAGTGCATCGGCCACGGCACGATTCTTCAGGGCAAGGTGAGCCAGCTCCTCGGCGTCGACCTGCCGGGACTCGGCGCGCTCTGGGGCCGTCAGCAGGCCCATTTCAAGGGCCCCATTCGCATCGGGCACACGTACACGGTGTGGGTCGAGATCGCCGCGAAGACCGACCGCTTCGCGACCTACACCTGCGGCGCCACCGACGGTGACGGCGCCGTGGTGATGGAGGGCGACGGAGACATCTTTCCCATTCCCGCGAAGGTGAAGGCGAAGCTCGCGGAGAGCGGCGCGCTCGCGAAGCTCCTCGCGTGAGGGGGCCGCGCGAGACGCACGGCTAGAACGACACCTGCGCCTGGAGGCGGGCCTGGTGACGGCCGTTCGAGAACGTGTCCGTCGCGAGGTAGAAGTAGTCCGCCTGGAGCTTGAAATCGTGGCGCTGGAAGTACCACGTGAAGCACCCGCCGAGCTCCTGCTGGTCGTGGAGCGCCGGTGACGTTCCGCCGAAGGCCGTGACCGCACCCCAGCGCGCGGAGACCTCGGCGTGCTCGGTGAAGAGCCATCCCGCCTGCACGTAGTAGCCGCTCCCCGAGCGCGACCACTCGGTCACGGGCGTCGCGCCGTTCATGCCGACCACGTGCGAGTCTTCGCTCGCGCGGCGGTAGAGCCACTCGGCCTGGAGCGAGAGCCCGCGCCATTTGAACTGCACGTCGGCGTTGAGGTGCGCGTAGTCGAAGCTCGACGTGAGCACGTCGCTGAAGGTGCTGCGCGCGCGGCGCGTGTGCTGGTTCCACGCCGCTGCGAAGCCGAGGGCGAGGCGCGGACGGGCGAGGCGCTGCACGTCGGCCTCGACGTTGTCGTCGTACTCGCCGAGGGGCGTCACCTGCACGCGGGCCGCGTAGAGAAGACCGTACGTGTCCGACGTGCGGTTGCGCCCGTCACCGCCGTAGATCCCGAGCTGATACTGGAGCCGGTTGCCCAGGCCGAAGAGGTCGCGCGACGAGAGCATCACGCCCACGTCGCGATCGAGGTTGAACTCCGCCACGGCGAGCGCGCGGTCGACCATCTGGAGCGACGCCGACGACACCACACGCTGGCGCCCGAAGGGCACCTTCATCTGCCCCACGCGCACGTTGAGGTCGCGCACGCCCGTCCAGTTGAAGAAGGCATCGCGCAGCGGGATGCGGAGGTCGGCCTCGTTGTCGAGGTTCGCGAAGCCGAGGTGGAGGTTGTACGTGAGCGTCGGGCCGAAGAAGTTGCCCGAGAACACCACGCGCATGCGCCGCACCTGGAACTCCATCTGCGGCGCCGCGGGCTGCTCCGAGAGCGTGAAGCGCGGCTGAAAGCGCGCGCGGATGTTCAGCGTGAAGCGCTCGTCGGCGCTGCGGATCGTGGCGCCGCGGCCGAACTCTGCGGTGACCGTTCCGAGCGCGGGCGTCGCGGGCGCGGCGGGCGGCGGCGCGGGCGCATCGACGGGGCGCGTGGCGGCGGTGTCGGCGGTCTGGGCCTGCGCGCGCGGAGCGGCCATCGTGGCGGAGGCGATGCAGAGCACCGTGGCGATGCGAAGGCGATTGCGTGACGTCATGGCGGGTTCGCCGTGGATGGCAGATCCGCCACGGATTCGTTCGCGAACCTTCGCAACACCCGAAGGCACCGCGAGTTCACACCGTCGTCGCAATCACCCCGACGCGCTCTCGGCCCACGCGCCCGATGCGTCGAGGCCCACCTTCGCGAAGCGCGGACGCCAGTCGCGCTCCCACGTGCGCGCCACCACCGCGGCGTAGCGCGCGGGCGCCATGAGTCCCCACGCGCACGACACCGCGTCGACCTCGCGCGCGTCCTCGGCGAAGGCGGGCGCGTACGACCGACGGATGCGACGGAACCACCCCGCGAGCTCGCGCCCCACGAAGGCCCGCAGCGCATCGCCGTGGGGTCCCTCGAAGAGGTACGCGAGCGTGGTCCACCCGAACGCGCGGTGGCGCACCTCATCGCGGAGGATGCGGTCGAGCGCGCGCCGCGCCACGGGCACGGTGCAGCCCTCGCGGAGGTTCTTGAACAGCGGCACCGCGACGGTCTCTCCGAGGCAGAAGCTGTCGACGGTCACCGCCACGATGGCGCGCTCCAACGAGGCCGCGTCGGGGGTGGCATGCACGAGCGATTCGCGCGCGAGCTTCGGCACGTCGGCACCGCCCGCGGCGCGGTACACGGCCATGCTCAGGTCGGCGTGCACGAGCTCGTCGTCGGCGATGCGCAATCCCTCGTGGAGCAGATCGGGCGAGAGTCCCGCCTGCATCATCCACAGCGTGAGCGTCTGCGTGAGCACCGCGCTCCGGTACTCGGCCTCGACGCGCGAGAGCCACTGCGCGCGCACCACCTCGTGCGCCTCGGGGAGCTGCTTCACCCGACCGTTCATACCGCAACCGCGCGCCGCCCCGCGTGTGCGATCGTCGCGCGCCCGATGCGCACTCCCCGCTCCGCGCTCGCCCTCGCGCTGGCCCTTCCGCTCGCCGCGTGCACGAGCGCGCCCCGTCGTCTGCCACCACCGCCACCGCCGCCGCCCGTGCTTCGCGCGCCGCCCCCTGCACCGACGCCCCGACCGCCGCCGCGCCTGCCCGACGACCGCACGCTCACCTGGCGCACGGACCTCGCTCCGCTGCGCGCCGACCGCGACGAGGTGCTCCTCCGCGATCGGGTGTCGCTCGATCGACCCGCGGTGCAGGTCGACGGCCACGACCGCGCGCACGTGCTCGTGTACCCGCAGCGCAACACGCGCGACGTGATGCGCTACCTCCGCGATGAGGGCGATCTCTGGTGGGCCTCCGCCGCGCCGCAGACCGTGTTCGAAGTGGTCGGCGGCGAGGTGCGCTTCGTCCGCTACGCGCGCCGCGACGAGGCCGCCGTGTACACCCCCGAGGGCTTCGCACCGGCACCCGATGCGCGTGAGCCGTCGGTGCGTCCCTTCGCGGGATTCATCTCGTCGGAGCGCACCGCGTGGCGCAACGGCGATGCCGTGTGGACCCTCGCCGACGATCGACTCCAGCACCCCGACGCGCGCGACCTCACCTGGGCCGACCGTGTGCACTTCGGCGGACTCGATGGACGCGGCGCTCCATGGATCGTCACCGACGCCGAGGGACGCGCGTGGCTCCACACGCTCCGCGACGACCATTGGACCCGCGCCGCGCTGTGTCCCGATCGAAGCGACGACCCCGCGCTCGCCGAGGCCCGCGCGTGTCGACAGCGCACGTGCGAGGTGTCGTTCCGCGTGTGCGAGGTGCTCGCCGTCGCCGCGGCGCCCGATGGATCCTTCGCCCTCGTGCGACGCGTCGGCACCCGCCGCACGCGCGTCGGCGAGGAGCCCGTCGCTGCGCAGCCCATGCCCTGTCCGCCCGGTCACCACGGTGGCCCCTGCGGCACCGGACCTTCGTGGCGCGCGATCTCCGAAGACCTCGCCACCACCGCGCGCACCGAGCTGGTCACCGTGCGCGACGACGAGGCCGCCGTGCGCGCGACGATCCCCGACTACGCGCAGGCCTCGCTCTCCGTCGACGGACGCGCCGCCGTGCACCTCGTCGGACTCACCGCGCACCCGTCGGGACGCTTCGATCTCCGCTACCAGCACCTCGCGTCGGGCGTGCGCGCGCTGCTCCCCGTTCGCGCCGTGCGAGCGCGTGTGTTCGACGGCGACCTCGACGCGCCCTTCACCCGGTGGAACCTCGTCTCCCGCGGGTGGTTCAGCGACGGACCCTTCGGCGACACCGCGCTCTCCACGGGCTACGGCGCGGCGAACCTCTACCGCGACGACGACGGCGCGAGTCTCACCGTGCGCGGCTCGTTCCGCATCGCCGAACCGTGTGTGCCGCGCGGTCTCTCGGTGGAGTTCACACACGCCGACCCCACGCTGCGCTCGACCTTCGACCTCGCGCTCCTCGGCGATCGCATGGTCGCGCGCCTCCGCGTCACGCGCCCCGAGGGAATGCCCGTCGACACCCTCCGCGGCCCCACCCGCACCGACCTCTCGCAGTGGACCGACCTCGCCCTCACCGTGCGCGAGGGCGTGATCGCCGTGTCCCTCGGTGACCGCGAGCGCTTCAACCTCGCGCTCCCCGCACCGATCACCGCGAGCGCGCTCCGCGTGTACGACGCGCCCCACGACCTCGACGACACGCTCTGGCACCTCGGGCCCCCATCGCTCGCGTGCCGCGAGTCGGGGCGCGCCGCGGGCTTCGTCGAATGGCGCCGTCTCGCGGCGGGATTTTGACGCACACGCACCCGCGCGGATCGCCTATGTACGGGCGCGCATCCGTGCCTCCGCGCACGGTCGAACGGAGTCCGATGAACCACCCCCTCACGAGCCTCTTCGAATCGCTCCGCTGCGACGGGAGCTTCTGGTCGTTGCGCGTGGTCGACGAGCGCGCCGAGTCGCTGTCGGTGCGCCGCGATGTCGCACAGCCGCCGTCGCTCTCCCGCGACCGCGGGGCCACCGTCACCGTGCACGCCGACGGCGGCGCGGGCTACGCCGCCACGAGCGACCTCTCGCGCGAAGGGCTGCAAGACGCCCTCGACCGCGCCACCCGCTGGGCGAAGGCCACCGCGGCGCGCAGCGTGACCGACTACCGCGCGGTGCCGATGCCCGCGAGCGTGGGCGAGTACGAGTCGCCCGGCGCCGATGCGCCCTTCGCCCGCGCCGCGTGGTTCGACCTGCTGCGCGCCGAGAGCGCCGCGGCGAAGATCGACGAGTCCATCGTCGACTGGGAGGCGAGCGTCGAGGTGCGCACCGCAGAGCACCTGCTCTTCACCTCGCACGGCGGCCGCGTGCGTCAGCGCTACCGCTTCGTGCTCCCCTCGCTCTACGCGACGGCGAACCGCGGGGCCATCACGCAGACGCGCACGCTCCGCGGCCTTCGCGGCATCTGTCAGCAGGGCGGCATCGAGGTGCTCGAACGCTTCGGTTTCCTCGGCGCAGGACGCACCGTGGCCGACGAGGCCCTCGCGCTCCTCGGCGCCCCCGAGTGCCCGACGGGCACCATGGATGTGCTCCTCCTGCCCGACCAGATGATCCTGCAGATCCACGAGTCCATCGGGCACCCGCTGGAGCTCGATCGCATCCTCGGCGACGAGCGCAACTTCGCGGGCACGAGCTTCGTGACGCCCGACATGTTCGGCACCTACCGCTACGGCTCCGACCTGCTCAACGTGACCTTCGATCCGACGACGCCCGAGGAGTTCGCCTCGTACCGCTTCGACGACGACGGCACCCCCGCGGAGAAGCAGCACCTCATTCGCAAGGGCATCCTCGAACGCCCCCTCGGCGGCCTGCTCTCGCAGCGTCGCGCGGCCATGCCCGGCGTGGCCAACGCGCGCGCCGACAACTGGAACCGCCCGCCCATCGACCGCATGGCGAACCTCAACCTCGAAGCGGGCGACGCGTCGCTCGAAGAGATGGTGCGCTCCATCGAGCGCGGCGTGCTCATGGCGACGAACAGCTCGTGGTCCATCGACGACTCGCGGAACAAGTTTCAGTTCGGCTGCGAGTACGGCCGTCTCATCGAGAACGGACAGCTCACCACGGTGGTGCGCAACCCCAACTACCGCGGCGTCTCCGCGAGCTTCTGGCGCAGCCTCAAGCGCGTGGGCAGCGCCGACACCCGCGAGGTGCTCGGCACGCCCTACTGCGGCAAGGGAGAGCCCGCGCAGATCATCCGCGTGGGTCACGCCTCGCCCGCGTGTGTGTTCGGTGACGTCGAGGTGTTCGGAGGCGACGCGTGAGCTTCGAGACCCATTTTCACGAGACCGCCGACGCCCTGACCGCGCTCACGCAGTCGGGTGAGGTGACCACCCTGGGCTACAACGCCGAGCGCTCGGACTTCGTGCGCTTCAACCGCGGCCTCGTGCGCTCTGCGGGCACGGTCACGCAGCGCTACGCCCGCGTGCACCTCATCCGCGGATCGCGCCACGCCGACATGACCGTGACCCTCGCGGGCAACGGCGAAGACCGCGCGCTCCTCGCGGCCACGCTCGACGAGCTGCGCGCCGTGGTCGAAGGCGCCCCCGAGGATCCCTTTCTGCTCTACGCGACGGAGGTCACGCACACGCGCACCGTGCAGACCGCGCAGCTCCCGTCGCCGGAGCACATCGTCGAGGCCGTGGCGCGCGCGGCGGGTGACACCGACCTCGTGGGCTTCTACGCGGCGGGTCCCATCGTGCGCGGCTTCGCCAACTCGCTCGGCCAGCGCAACTGGCACGAGGTCGAGAGCTTCAACCTGGGATGGAGCCTCTATCACCACGCCGACAAGGCCATCCAGACCAGCTACGCGGGCGACGTGTGGCGTGACGAAGAGTTCGAAGCGCGCATGGCCCTCGCGAAGTCGCAGCACGCGGCGCTCGCGCGTCCGCCGCGCACGGTGAACCCCGGACGCTACCGCGCATGGCTCACGCCCGCGGCCCTTCAGGAGCTCACCACGATGCTCGCCTGGGGCGGCTTCTCGGGACGCGCCCGCGCCACGCGCCAGAGCCCGCTGCTGCGCATGCAGACCGGCGACGCGTCGATGTCGCCCCTCGTGACCCTGCGCGAGCACCTCCCTGGCGGCATCGCACCGGGCTTTCAGGCCGACGGGTTCGTGCGCCCCGACACGGTGGATCTCGTGGTGAAGGGCGCCCTCGGCGACGCGCTGGTCTCGCCGCGCACGGCGAAGGAGTTCTCGCTCGCGCCCAACGGCGCCTCGTCGTCGGAGAGCCCCGAGGCGCTCGACATGGCCGCGGGCACGCTCGCGCGCGACGAGGGACTCGCACAGCTCGGCACGGGCATCTGGGTGGGCAACCTCTGGTACCTGAACTTCAGCGACCGCGCGGCGTGTCGGGTCACGGGCATGACGCGCTTCGGAACCTTCTGGGTCGAAGACGGCGCGATCGTGGCGCCGCTGAGCGTGATGCGCTTCGACGACTCGATGTTCCGGCTCCTCGGAGACCGTCTCGAAGGCCTCACCGCGGAGCGCGATTTTCTCCCGAGCTCGGCGACGTGGCGCGAGCGCGCGGTCGACTCGGCGCGGCTCCCCTCGGCGCTCGTCTCCGAGCTCACGCTCACGCTCTGATCGCCCGTCGCCCTCTGATACGCTGCGCGCTGTGAAGCGCCTTCTTCTCTTCGCCTGCGCCGCGCACCTCGCCGCGGCGTGCTCCTCGGACCCTGCGCCCGTCGCTGCCGATGCGACCCTCGACACCGCCCCCGACGCGGTGGTCGACGACGTGGCGCCCGATGCGCCGCGCATGCGCGTGGTGCCCACCGAGTGGCCCCGCACGCCGCCCGCGTTCCCCACGTACTCGCGCGGGCGCTGCCCCACGCTCCGCGGCGGAAACACCCTCGACACCACGCTCAACGGCGACTTCGCGAGCGGCACGCACAGCCGACGCTTTCGCCTCGTCGTGCCGCCTGGCTACGACCCCGCGGGCACCGACCGCTGGCCCGTGGTGTTCGCGTGGCACTGGCTCGCGGGCAACAGCGAAGAGATGATCCGCGAGGGCGAGATCTTCACCTCCGCCGAGCGTCAACACATGCTCGTCGTGGTGCCCGATCAGCTCGTGGTGAACGGGCAGCAGGTCAACGGCTTCGTGTGGCCCTTCATCGACCCCACGATGGCCGAACCCGAGCTGCGCTTCTTCGACGACATGCTCGCGTGTGTGTCGCAGCAGTACCGCGTCGATCCGGCGCGTGTGCACGGGCTCGGCGTGAGCGCCGGCGCGCTGTGGCTCACGTACCTCTCGACCACCTCGCGGGCGCAGCACTTCGCGTCGGCGGCGATCCTCTCGGGCGGGCTCGGCGAGGCCCTCGGCGCGTGGCAGATGAGCTACGTGCCGCAGCCCAACAAGTTCCCCGCGCTGGTGCTGTGGGGAGGGGCCCGCGATCGGCTCGTGATCGACTTCGACGCCGCTTCGAAGCGCCTCCGCGATGCGCTCATCGACGACGGACACTTCGTGCTCACGTGCACCCACGACATGGGCCACGCGATTCCGCCCTTCATGCCGCCGCCCGGCGAGTCGCGCTTCACGTTCCTCTGGGACTTCTTCGCGCGTCACCCCTACGGCCTCCCGCCCGCCACCTCGCCGTACCTTCGCGAGGGCCTCCCCGCGAGCTCGCCGTCGTGGTGCAGCATCCCCGCGGAACTCCTCGCCGACAACACGCGCGACCGCTGAGCGTTCACATCACGGGGGCCGCCCGTGCGCGCGGGCGTGCGCGTCGTCAGCGGTGAAGGACCGCGGGTGTGTTTCCGATCGTGCGTGCGTGCGTGCGCGTTGTCGGCGGTGAATGAATTCACCGCCTGCGAGGGGAAAGTCCCTGACGGGACTCGCGCTGTATTCACCGGAGGCACGCGGGGCCCATTCGCACGATCGATCGCTCCACCTGCTCCGCACGCGGCGCCCATCTGCACGATCGGAAACACACCGGAACAACGCGCGGCGAAGGCGACGCAGGATCGCGAGTCCCGTGAGGGACTTTCCCTTCCCTGCCGGTGAATTCATTCACCGGCCGCACGCAGGCGCCTCCGCACGATCGCTCCGTGGTTGAGCACGCGGTGCCCATCCGCACGTTCGCAAACACCCCTCATTCTCGTTCGCGCGAGTCCCGTCAGGGACGTTCCCCCTCGCAGGCGGTGAAGGCATTCACTGCCGAGACGTGCGCCCGCCCGTGCGCGCGATCGTCAACGCCCTCACACCCCACCCACAGCGCGCCCGGTGATGGCGCTTGACCGGCACCGCAGCGCGGCGCGATCACTGAGCCCTCCCCATGCTGCTCTCGCGGATGTCTCTGCTCCCCCTCCTGGCGCTCGCGGCGTGCGCGTCGCCCGCGCGCCTCACCGGACGCCACGTCTTTCTCGTGAGCGGCGCCCCCGTGGCCATCGGACAGGCCGACCAGCCCGAGAACGGCGGACCGCTCCATCTCATCCCAGGCTCGCCTGCGCCGGGCGCGTGCCTGCCCGCGGCGGACTACGACCGGATGTTCGGCGAGACCTGCACGCACGAATCCGAGGGCGCGGCGCCGGGCTCCGACGCGAACGTGCGCTGGTACTGCCACGGCCGCGTGACTGTGCGCGTGCGCCTCGAAGCGTGCGAGCGACGGGACCGTCTGCGCGTCGCCGAGATCGCGGTGTCGACGCTCGATCCGTGAGGCCGCGATGATCATCGCCGACCTGACGCTGACAACTTGGCTGCTGCGGATGGCGTTCCTCGCCGCGGTGTGGCTCCCCGCGCATCGGCTCGTTCGGGCGATGGGCGTGTTCGACGGCACGAAGGCCACATGGCCCGCGCGCTGGCGTGCGGAGCGTGCAGAGACCGTGGGCGACGGGCCCTTCCGCGCGGTCGACGTGGTGCAATGGCATCGCACGCGCGACGCGGGCATTCCGTGGATCGCCTCCTTCGCGCAGCTCCCGGGCTTCGGGCTGTCGCTGATGTGGTCGCTCGCGGTGGTGCTCTCGTTGGGCGACCTCTCGGCGGCCTCGCGGGGCGAGCGCGAGTGGGCGCTGGTGCTCTCGTCGACGGCGTTGTGCGTGCTGCGCGCGCTGCTCGCGTGGGCGACGCTGGGTGCGGTGCTCGAACGTTCGGCGCGCTACGTGTGGGGCGCCGGGGCCGTGGCCTTCGCGCTCGACGCGGCGCTGCGCGTGTGGCCCCTGCCGTGCTCCGACAAGCGCGCGGATGACATCGTGATGGCGACGCTGGGCCTCGCGACGACGGCGCTGATGGTCGTGACCTTCGCGGTGGCGAACCGCCTGCCTGCGGGAGAGCGCGAAGACGACCCCGCGGCGCAGCCTCCGATGAACTGAGCCGCGCGCGGGGCTTGTGTCCGCGGTGTGTCGCGTGGGAAGGGATGCGCCTCCCATGAAGCAGCACCCCACGGTCGAGACCACGGACTTTCACGGACTGCCTGCGCTGAAGCTCACCGCGCGCGACGGAGGCACGGCGACGGTGACGCTCCACGGCGCGCAGGTGGTGTCGTGGACGAGCGCGCGCGGCACCGAGCGGCTCTATGTGAGCGAGGCGAGCGCGTTCGAGGCGGGGAAGGCGATCCGCGGCGGCGTTCCGGTGATCTTTCCGCGCTTCGGGACGGAGAAGGCGGGGCAGCCCGCGCCGCGCCACGGCTTCGCGCGCACCTCGACGTGGACGCTCGAGACCTCACGCACGGGCGACGACTTCGCGATGGCCACGCTGCGGCTCACCGACGACGAGTCGAGCTTCGACCTGTGGCCCCACAACTTTCGCGCGGACCTCTCGGTGTGCCTCACCGACGCCACGCTGGAGATCGAGCTGGAGGTCGAGAACACGGGCTCGCGGGCCTTCGAGTTCACGACGGCGCTGCACACGTACCTGCGCGTTCCGAACGTGCAGCGGGCGCAGGTCGAGGGGCTCCAGGGCACGCGCTTTCGCGACGCCGTGCGCGGCGGTGAGCACACCGACCGCGACGACGCGCTCACGCTCGATGGCGAGGTCGATCGGGTGTACGCGGGCGTCGAGCGTCCGTTGTTGTTCACCGATGGCGCGCGGGCCGTCGAGGTGCGCGCCGAGGGCTTCGGCGACGTGGTGGTGTGGAACCCGTGGTCCGAGAAGGGCGCGGCGCTCACCGACCTCGCGCCCGATGGGTGGAAGCAGTTCCTCTGCGTGGAGACTGGCCGCGTGCTGAGCCCCGTGCGGTTGAGCGGCGGGGAAGACTGGTTCGGCCGCGTCGCGTACCACGCCGTGCGGTGACGGCGGCCGCGGGGACCGTGCGTTCGCGCTCGGTGGATCCGGCGTGATCGGTGGGTCGATCAGTTCTGATCGGTTGGCGTGTCAGTCCTGATCGGTTGGGATATCAGTCCTGATCTGTTGGGATATCAGCCCTGATCTGTGGGTGGATCACACGTGATCGGTCGGTGGATCACGGAGGCTCACCGCGCGGGTGTCGCGTCCGAGAGCGTGACACCGGCATAGAGCCGGTCGACGTTCAGGGCGCCACCGAGGGCTGCGAGCTCGACAGAACCTCCCGCTTCGGCCTCACGGAGCACCCAGGTGTCACCCTCGCGCGAGTACACCTCGATGCGGCGCTCGTACTGCGACACGAGCACGAAGTGACGGAGCGACGAGATCCGTCGGTAGTGCCACCACTTGCGTCCGCGGTCTGACGCTTCCGTCGACTCGGAGAGCACCTCGACGACGATCGTCGGATTGGTCATCGCGTTGCCGTCGTCGGAGGCGGTCTTCAACGGGCCGCACACCACCGATGCGTCGGGGTACGTCGACAGCCCCGTCTCCTCGATGCGCACCTTCGCGTCGGAGCTGAACACCGCACATCCGCACGCGAGGGCGAGGTTCCGCAGCTCGCTCACGATCGCCGCGGAGAGGGCGCCGTGGACGAGCGTTCCGCCCGTTGAAGCCGTCGCGTGATGTGCTGCTTCGATCGCGCGCGTGACGGTGTCGTACGCGATGCGTTCGCCTGCGAGCGTGTAGACGACCCCGTCGAGCCACTCGTAGCGCTCCCGGGTCGCGCATTCGAACGCCAGGTATTGCTCGTAGGTGCAGTGGAGCGCATGCGCCGCTTCGCCGGTCATGCGCGCGATCATGCGCGATCGGGTGCGAGGTGTCGCCGACGCAGCGCGGACGGTTCATCGCGCTCGACAGGAGCGCGCGTGAACGGCACAAGGCGACGCGACGCGCGTTCGCCGACGGTGTGGTTGTTGTCGGCGGATCCACGCGCCGAAGGAGTCTTCGACGATGGGCTACGATCTCACGCTGTCACGCCTGTCCACGCGCCGCGATCGCGCACACGCGGAGGCCACGCTGACCGCGCTGCGCGCCGAGTGTGTGGGCGCGAACGCATGGCAGCCCCGCCTCGCGTTCACCGATGCCCGACGACGGCGACCGTGACCTCGTCGCCGACCTGCTCGCCGAGGGCGGAGACACGGGCGCAGCGTTCACGTCCTTCTGTCAGAGTCGCGGTGTCGACGTGGGCGCCGCCGTGCGCGACGCGGCGCTGTGTGCGGAGTTCATGGATCTTCAATGGGGCGCGCGGCTCGTGACGGTGAGCCTTCCGCGCGTGCAGCCGGAGGCGGCGTGGGCGGCGCTGGTGGCCTTCGCGCGGCGTCATCGCTTGTCGCTCCACGATCCGCAGGCGGGGCACGACGTGGATCTGGCGAACGCGGGCACGCTGCCGTCGCGGTATTGAGCGGAGTGGCGTGACGAGCCCATGCGAGGGCGCCGCGGTCACGGAACACCACGCCCCGATGGATCTGCGATGAAGATCATCCTCGAAGGACTCACCGGCACGGGCAAATCCTCGACGCTCGCTGCGATGCACCGCGCGGCGCTTACGCCTGCGCTCGTCGTGCCCGAAGACGACACCTTCGGCGATCTCATGGACGAACTCGCACGAGGACCGCTCGACACCTCGCGCCTCACGCATCGCCTCGATGCGATCACCACGCGTCTCGAACGCGAGCGGCCCCCCGAGGTGCTTCTGGAGCGCTTTCACCTCTCGTACTACGCGCAGGTGCCAGATTGGGCGCGCTACCGCGAGCTCGACCTGCGACTCGCGGATCTCGGTGTCTCCCTCGCGCTCCTCGTGGTGCCCGACGCCGTGTTGAAAGCGCGCTCGCTCTGCCGCGCGGAATACGGTGACACCGACTGGCAGGGCTTCGTCGCGCACTACGGGTCCGAGCACAACGCCATCGAGGCGCTGCGGCGCTCGCAGGATCGTCGCCTCGAAGCCCTCACGCGCACGCAGCTTCCGCACCTCACCGTCGACACCTCCGGGCTCGACTGGGACACCTACGCCCTCACGATTGCCCGCTGGAGCGCAGATCGAGAGGCTCCGCCGTCGACGCCGACGCACGTGTGATCGTGGCCCTCGACGTGGCCGACCGATGGCGTCGAGACGGTCAACCCTCGGCACGGCGACGGTGAACCCTGGCGGGAGCGGGGGTTCAGGTACGGGTGCGCCACGGTGAACCATGGCATCTGCCATGGTTGAGGGTGGCATCTGCCATGGTTGAGGGTGGCATCTGCCATGGTTGAGGGTGCCAGGCGCCACGGTAGACCGTCGCATCTGCCACGGTGGGCCGTCGGACCGGAGCATCCGCGCGAGGTGCGACGACGGCGGGTGCGCGCACGGGATCGGCGCAACCTCGCGGCGCGATGCGCTCGCGTGCGAGGATGCACCGCGTGACGACTCCGGTGCTGATCGTTCCCGGCTATGGCAACTCCGGGCCGCGCCATTGGCAGACGTTGTGGGAAGAGGCCGATCCCGCGTTCGTGCGCGTGGTGCAACGCGACTGGGATCACCCGCGGTGTGACGAGTGGGTCGACACACTCGCCGCGGCCATCGCGCGCGCGGGGCCTTCGGTGGTGCTCGTCGCGCACAGCCTCGGATGCCTCACCGTCGCGCACCTCGTCGCGCGTGGCGGTGCGACCTTCGCGGCGGCGCTGCTCGTCGCCGTGCCCGATCCGACGGGCGAGGGGTTTCCGCCGGAGATCGAGGGGTTTGCGCCGGTCCCGACCGTGCGGTGGAACGTGCCGAGCGTCGTGGTGGCGAGCACCGATGATCCCTATGGGTCCATCGCGTTCGCGCGGCGGTGTGCGACGACGTGGGGGAGCCGCTTTGTCGACGTGGGCGCCGCGGGACACCTCAACGCCGACAGCGGTCTCGGCGCATGGCCCGCGGGCCGCGCGCTCCTCGCCTCGCTCGGTGCGTGAGGGGGTCGTGCGCGTTCTTTGACCGCGGCGAGCGCAACCACGTACGCGAGGACGCGCGTGCGACGGGCGTCGTGCCTGCTCGATCGCAGAAGGAGCTTCGATGGCAACCGATGAGAAGGTGCGGGGACCTGCGTCGTACTTCCCCTCGATCGAGAAGAAGTACGGCAAACCCATGGATCACTGGTTGTCGCTCGTGGGAACGCGCCGCGACCTGAAGCACATGGAGCTCGTCGCGTGGCTCAAGTCCGAGCACGGTCTGGGGCACGGTCACGCGAACGCGATCGTGGCCCACGTGCTCGCGACGCGCGGCGGCTGATCGCGCGTCCCGCATGACCGCCGACGTTCACGACACGCGCGCGCTGCGGCCTGCGCTCGACGCCATCGTGCGCGGAACCCCGTGGCTCATGGAGGTGCTCCGCGCCGTGCGTGACCACGGTCCCACCGGGGCCTTTGTGGGCGCGGGCGCCGTGCGCAACACCGTGTGGAACGCGCTGCATGGCGTCGATGCAGTGCCTCCCGAGGGCGACGTCGACGTTGTGTACTTCGGCTCGTCGCAGTCGGCGGAGGCGCACCGCGAGGCGCTGGCGTCACGGCTTCCGCAGCACCGCTGGGAGCTCACCGATCAGTCGACGGTGCACCGCTGGCAGTCCGCGTCCCTCGGTCGTGCGGTCGACCCCTATCCCTCCGTGGAGGCGGCGCTGCGCGTTTGGCCCGAGACCGCCACCGCGGTGGCCGTCGCGCTCGATGCGTCCGACGTGCTGCACGTGATCGCTCCGTGGGGACTCGGTGATCTCTTCGCGCTCGTGCTGCGTCCGAGTCCGGCGATCCTCGATGCGCGCGTCTTCGAACAGCGGGTGCGCGACAAGGGATGGTGCACACGATGGCCGCGTCTCACCGTGCAGGCCGCGTGGGAGCGGGGAGCGAGCGTTGCGGTGCCCGAGTATCGCGAGATGGTGGCCGTGGCGCGGCGCTACCTGCGCGGCGAGGTGCACTTCACCGCGCTCGCAGGACCCACGGAGCGCGCGGTGTTCTGGGGACGTGTGGTCGGTGTGCATCCCGCGATGCACGCGCTCGCCGAGACGTGGCAGCGCGCGGTCGATGCCGTGTGGAACGAGCACGGTCAGCACCCCGTCGCGATGCGCGAAGACGAACTGCGACGGCGCATCGCCGATGACCTCGCGCTCACCTTGAACGACGAGCCCGCGACGCGAGAACCGTCGACGTGAGCGCCTACCGCCCGACGTGGAGCAGGTGCTCCAACGGGCGCAGCAGCGGCTCTACGTAGTTGTATCCGAAGTGGAATGAGAACAGCCGTCGCCGCACACCGGGCCACGGACACTCGCCCACGAGCGACTCGATCGCCGCCACGACGACGCCGGTGCGGTCGCGGCCCGCGCGGCAGTGCACGTAGAACACCGCCGAGGGATCGTCGCGCAGCGCGTCTTGTACGTAGTGAACGACGTTGCCGAGCTGGCGCTCGTTCTCGCTCGGCGTGTCGCGGGTCGTCTGCACGTTGAAGTAGTGCATCGGACGCTCGGGGTGACGCGCGTTGAACTCCGTCACGACCGCTTCTTCCGAGCGGATTCCACCGGCGCGCGAGTCGATGCGGATCTCGCCCGTGCGCCGCATGTCGATGATGTGGTTCACCCCGAGCGCGGTGCCGAGACACTCCACACCGGCGCGACTCGGCGGGCTGCCGCGAAAGAAGTGTCGGTAGAGACCGTCGTTCCAGCGCGCGCTGCAACCCTCCATGGGAAGCACCGGCGAGAACTTTCGGATGCTCAAGAAGTTCTCGCGACCGGGCAGCGCGGTGCCGGTGCTCGGGCACACGTCGCCGTCGGGGAGCTGCGGCCATCCGCGTACGGGGCGCGGTGCGGCGGGCGCGTTGAGCTCTTGCGCGGGCAGCGACACGGGCAGCGCGAGGGCCGCGACCGCGAGCACGAGGGGCGCTGCCATCGAGGCGGTGGTGCGGCGTGGCGCGGGTGCGGAAACGGCGTCCGTCGCAGCGCGGGCGTCGGTCGAGGGCATCGCGGGTTTGTACTGCATGGGGGTGGGCGCTTCCAACGCCCTGCGTGGCGCGGGAGTGCGCATCACCCGGTCGTCGCGCAGACGGTCAGTCCGACCACCACGATCCGCCGAGCGCGCGCTCGAAGACCGTGTCGCGAAGCTCGTGGAAGGTTGTGAAGTCCGTCGTCTCGACGAGTCCCGACACGCCGCTCCAGCACAGCGTGTCGCCCGCGTGGAGGCACCCCACACCCTGCGCCGCGACCACGCGCTCGAAGGTGTCGCCGACGCTGCGGAGGAGGCCCGTGTGGGCCGCTGCGACGATCCATGCGCCGCGCCAGTGTGCGAGCCCGACGATCGCGTGGGGGCCGCGTGCGAGACGGTTCCAGCCGTAGACCGTTCCCTCCCAGAGGATGCCCTGAAAGCTCGCCGCGCGCACCGTGTCGCCCGCGCCGAAGACGAAGCTCGCGGTGTCGTCGCCGGGCGGTTCCATGCGGTTCCAACGGTCACCGCGCCAGTGCGCGACGAGGCCGCGTCCGACGGCCATGATCGTGTCGGCGGAGGCACCATGCACGGCCGTGATCGGGCCGGGCGAGGGGACGCTGCGCCAGACGTGTCCGTCGAAGAACGCGCACCACGGCGGGTCGAGGCGCGCGCGCTCGCCCGTGGGTTCGTCGCCCGGTCGCAGGAACGATCCGCCGCCCCATGCGAACACGGTGTGGTCGTCGAGCGCCCACACGCCCTCGACGCGCGCGGCGTCGGCGGGAAGCTCCGCGCGGTGCCATCGAAGCGCATCGCCGGTGGGCGTGCCGATGTGGAGACCGTGGCGTCCGTCGAGCGCGCCTGCGACGTAGACCGTTCCGGAGGGTGAAACGACGAGGTCGCGGGCGGCGCCTTCGCACGAGGCCACGACGCGCGGAGGGCCTCCATCGAGGCGCACGACGAGGGTCTCGGTGCCTTCGTCGTCGGCGAAATCGGTGGAGGGCGCGCGGTGCACGAGCAGGTACGCATCGGCGAGCGAGCGCCCCGCGAGGCGCATCACGCGGATGTAGCGGTGGGCGAGCGGATCCTCGCAGTCGGTGGGGGCGAGCGACACGTTCCGTAGCGTGCCGGAGAGTGGACCCGCATGGGAACGCTCGCGTAGAGACCCGAGCCCCATGGGCTTTCGTACGGCATGGATCGCGCGTCGCAACGACACCTCGCACACGCTCGCCCACGAGCTCGGATGGGAGCCCGAGGGCACACGTCGTGAGCTTCCCGAGCCCGGCATGCACCTGCTCTCGTTGCAGAACGGTGTGTGGTCGATGGTGCTCGCCGACGGAGACGGATGGTTCTCGCAGCTCACCGAACGCGACGCCGCGCGCGTGTCGGCGCCCGCAGGCGAGAGCCTCTGGTTCTGGTGCTCCGACGCGGCGTCGTGCAGCGAGCTCGTGTGCCATCGCGCAGGGCGCGTCGTGTGGTCCGTGCGCTACGGCGGCGAGGAGTCGGGCGAGCCCGTGATCGACGGTTCGCTCCCTGCGGAAGCGCTTCCTCTCGCGGTCGCGACGCGCGCGCAGCTCGGCGCCGATCCCCTCGACATGGCGCCCGCCGAGACGCTCGCCGCGCGCATCGGCGAAGTGCTCACGGGCTTTCGTCACGACCTGCTCGTGGAGGGTGACGACCCGGCGCCGTATCGCGGTCTGCGCCGTCGCCCATCGCAAGCAGAAAACGCCTCCGCGCGCTGACTGTGTCGTCGCGCCACAGGGTGCGCATCGGCCGTGCGCGAAGATTCTCCCTGCGGCGGCCGCGCATTCTCGCGGTGGTGTTCGCGGGCGCTTTGTGATGCTCTCGCAGCGCCATGAGTATGGACGATCCCCTTGTGCCTCCGCCGCGCTCCTCGGGGGGCGGCGCGCTGCTCGCGGTGACCGGCGCGCTGGTGCTCTCGCTGCTCGGCAACGTGGGGCTCCTGCTGCGCGGACCGCGTGTGGTCGAACGTCGTGTGGAGGTCGCTGCGCCCGCGCCCACCGCGCTCGTTCCGCCGCCGCAGGAGTGCCCGCCCGCGCCGCCGCCCGAGTGCCCCGCGTGCCCCGTGTGCGATGCCGGTGTGACCGTCGCCGCCGCCACGCCGCCCTCGCACACAGGCGGTGGAACGCCGCGTCCGCCGCGTCCTCTGCCCGTCGATCAAGATGCAGCCGCCGAGGGCGAGGGGCACCTCAACCACGCGGAGACTGTGGGCGAGCGCGACCCCGTGCAGGTGGCCGCGCAGCGCCGTGTGGCCGATGGCGTCGACCGCATCGTGGCCTCGCGAAGCCCGCAGAGCGCCGAGCGCTTCATCACCCGCAACCTCCCCGCCATCGCGTCGATGGACTGCGCGTTTCGTGACCCCGCGGCGGCCGAACACGTGCGCATGCGGCTCCGCGAAATGAACGCGCTGGTGCGCCCCGAGGTGCGCCTCGACGAAGCCCGACTCACCCGTTACGAGCGAGACCTGCGATGCCCCCGAGAATGACGCTCACCCTCGCGCTCGCCGCGGCCGTCATGGCGAGCTGCGCGCGACGGATTCCGCCGCCCTGCACGGGCGCCGCGTGTCGCCAGTGGCCCCACGTGACGCTCAATTTCTTTCGCAACAACGGGCCGCCGCGGGGGCGTCCGTACACCGGTGCGCTCTGCGTGCAGGTGAGCTTCGACTGCCCCGAAGAGGGTCGCCACGAGGTGTGGATGGAGCCCGAAGCCGAGCGCTGCCGTCCGTACCTCAACTACCAGGGCCCCGAGTGGCTCAAGGTGCAGAACGGACGGCTCTCGATCCCGTGGCCCGCGCGCTGCGCAGGCAACCGGGTGGAGATGTACGTGACCGCGCAGCCCAACTTCGCGACGTGCACCGCGGTGAACAACCAGCTCTTCTCCGTCGACCGCGCGACCCGCACCGCGGACCTCGTCTTCGACTGCCGCTGATCGCACGCACCGTCCTCCCCTGCGCGGTCTGACTCCGCGCGTCAGGACACGGGTTCCGCGCGGCGCGCGATGGGAGTACCGTCACGCGCCCTTTGACGGAGTCCCAACGTGTCTGAGCATCTCGAACAGCCTGGTGATTTCATCCGCGACCTCGTGGCGCGCGATGTCCGTGGTGGCAAGCACGGCGGCGCCGTGGTCACGCGCTTTCCGCCGGAGCCCAACGGCTACCTGCACATCGGCCACGCCAAGTCGATCCACCTGAACTTCGGCCTCGCGCGCGAGTTCGGGGGCGTGTGCCACCTCCGCATGGACGACACCAACCCCACCACCGAGAGCATCGAGTACGTGAACGCCATCCAGCGTGACGTGCGATGGCTCGGCTTCGAGTGGGGCGAGAAGATGTTCTACGCCTCGGACTACTACCCGAAGCTCTACGCCTACGCCGAGAAGCTCATCGCGCGCGGCCTCGCGTACGTGTGCCACCAGTCCGAGGAGGAGATGTCGAAGGGCCGCGGCACGGTCACCGAACCGGGCACTCCCTCGCCGTGGCGCGATCGTCCCGTCGACGAGAGCCTCGCGCTCTTTCGCAAGATGGCCGCCGGGGAGTTCAAAGAGGGTGAGGCCGTGCTGCGCGCGAAGATCGACCTCGCGTCGCCGAACCTCAAGATGCGCGATCCCAACATCTACCGCATCAAGCGCGCGCATCACTACCGGCAGGGCGACCGCTGGGTGGTCTATCCGCTCTACGACTTCGCGCACTGCATCAGCGACGCGATCGAGGGCATCACGCACTCCATCTGCACGATGGAGTTCGAGAACGCGCGCGAGCTCTACAACTGGGTGCTCCGCGCGACGGAGTGCAACGAGGGCCACGCGTGGCTCCCCGAGCAGACCGAGTTCGCGCGGCTGAACCTCACGTACACCGTGCTCAGCAAGCGCAAGCTCATCGAGCTCGTCGAGGGCCGCCACGTGCACGGCTGGGACGACCCCCGCATGCCCACGATCGCGGGCCTGCGCCGCCGCGGCGTGACCCCCGAGGCCATCAAGGCCTTCTGTCAGCGCATCGGCGTGTCGAAGAACCTCTCGACCGTCGAACTCGCGCTCTTCGAACACGTGCTGCGCGACGACCTCAACCCCCGCTCGCCGCGCGTGCTCGCGGTGCTCGACCCGCTCAAGGTGGTGATCGAGAACTGGCCCGCGGGTGAGGTCGAGACGCTCGACGCGCCGTACTGGCCCCACGACGTGCCCAACGTGGGATCGCGCACGGTGCCCTTCTCGGGCGAGCTCTACATCGACCGCGACGACTTCATGGAGAGCCCGCCGAAGGGCTTCTACCGCCTGTCGCCGGGCCGCGAGGTGCGCCTGCGCCACGGGTACATCGTGAAGTGCGAGCGCGTCGTGAAGGACGCCGACGGACGCATCACCGAGCTCCGTTGCACCTACGACCCCGCGTCGCGCGGCGGAGACGGCGGCGGACGCAAGGTCGACGGAACGATCCAGTGGGTGAGCGCGGCGCACGCGCTCGACGTCGAGGTGCGCCTCTACGACCGGCTGTTCCGCGTGGAGAGCCCCGGCGCCGACGGCAGGGACTTCAAAGAAGACCTCAACCCCCAGTCGCTCACGGTCGTGCGCGCGAAGGTCGAGCCCTCGCTCGCGACGGCCAGCGCGGGGCAGCACTTCCAGTTCGAACGGGTGGGCTTCTTCGTCGTCGACGCCGACACGCGCGAGGGCGCGCCGGTGTTCAACCGCACCGTGTCGCTCAAAGACTCGTGGAGCCGCGCCGTGCAGCGCGCCGCGGGGGAGGCTCCCGCCGCCGCGAAGCCCGTGAAGGAGCCCGCGAAGGCCCCCAGCGCGCCCGCGAAGGTGGCCGAGCTCGACCCCGCCGCGCAGGCCCTCAAAGACCAGCACGGACTCAGCGCCGACGAGGCCCGCGTGCTCACGTCGGAGCCCGCGCTCCGTGCGGTGTTCGACGCCGCGCTCGCGAAGGGCGCGAAGGCCAAGGGCGCCGCGGCGATGCTCGCCAACGAGGTGCTCGGCGAGATGCGCGCGCGCAAGGTGGAGGCGGTTCCCTTCGGGGGCGCCGAGGTGGCCGAGCTGCTCGCGCTCGTCGAGGGCGGCGAGGTGTCGACGAAGCAGGGCCGCGACGTGCTCGCGGAGCTGTTCGCGCACGGAGGGTCTCCGAAGGCCATCGTCGACGCGAAGGGCTGGCGTCAGGTGAGCGACGTGGGCGCCCTCGAAGCGGCCATCGACGAGGTGCTCGCGAAGAACGCCGACGCCGTGGGGCGCTTCAAGGCGGGCAACGCGAACGTGCTCGGCGCGCTCGTGGGCATGGCCCTCAAGGCCACTGGCGGACGCGGCAACCCGAAGCTCGTGACCGAGCTCGTGAAGAAGAAGCTCGGCGCCTGAGGCTCCACCCTCGCGGGACGCTCCGTGCGCGGCTGTTCAAGTTGCGCGCGGAGCCCCGACGACGGTAACAACGCGCCCCCTATGTTCCGCGGACGCGTTCGACACATCCACTTCATCGGCATCGGCGGCATCGGCATGTCGGGCATCGCCGAGGTGCTGCTCTCCCTCGGCTACGCGGTGTCGGGCAGCGACCTGAAGGCCGGCGACACGACGCGCCGCCTCGACTCGCTCGGCGCGAAGACCTACGTGGGCCACCGCGCGGAGCACATCGAGGGCGCCGACGTGGTGGTGTACTCGTCGGCCGTCGCCGCGGAGAACCCCGAGGTGGCCACGGCGCGCGAGCTTGGAATCCCGGTGATTCCGCGCGCCGAGATGCTCGCCGAGCTGATGCGCTTGAAGTACGGCATCGCCATCGCGGGCTCGCACGGCAAGACCACCACCACGTCGCTCGTGGCCACGGTGCTCTCGGCCGCGCACCTCGACCCCACGGTGGTCATCGGCGGCAAGCTCAACGCGATCGGCACCAACGCGCGCGCGGGCAGCGGCGAGCTCCTCGTGGCCGAGGCCGACGAGAGCGACGGGAGCTTTCTCAAGCTCACGCCCACCATCGCGGTCATCACCAACATCGACCCCGAGCACCTCGACCACCACGGGAGCTTCGAGTCGCTCAAGACGGCCTTCGTCGAGTTCGCGCAGCGCGTGCCCTTCTACGGCCTCGCGGTGGTGTGCCTCGACCATCCGGGCGTGCAGGAGATCCTCCCGCGCATCGAGCGCCGCCACGTGACCTACGGCACCAATCCGCAGGCCGACTACGTGGCGAGCGACACGAGCTTTCACGGCACGTCGACGAGCTTCCGCGTGACCCGCCGCGGCGAAGACCTCGGACGCTTCGAGGTGCGCGTGCCCGGTCAGCACAACGTGCTCAACTGCCTCGCGGTGATCGCCGTGGCCGACGAGCTCGACGTGCCCTTCGACGTGGTGCGCGCCGCGCTCGCGACCTTCGAGGGCGTGCAGCGTCGGTTCACCATCGTGGGCGAGTCGCAGGGCATCACCCTCGTCGACGACTACGGCCACCACCCCGCCGAGTGCGAGGCCACGCTGCGCGCCGCGAAGTCGGGCTTCGGACGCCGGGTGATCGCCGCCTTTCAGCCGCACCGGTACACCCGCACGCGCGACCTGTTCCATGAGTTCACGCGGGCCTTCAACCTGGCCGACGTGCTCGTGGTGACCGAGGTGTACGCCGCGGGCGAGGCGCCCATCGCGGGGGCTACGGGCGAGCGTCTCGCCGACGCGATCCGCAAGCACGGTCACCGTCACGTGCACTTCGAGGGCGACAAGTCGAAGGTGGTCGACCGCCTCGAAGCGCTGGTGCAGCCGGGCGACATGGTGATCGCGCTGGGCGCGGGTGACATCAACCAGTCGGTGCGCGCGCTGCTCGCGCGGCTCCAGGCGAGGGCGACGTGAGCGAGCTCGCGGCCCCGGCGCAACCGCGCGCGCTCGATGGCGCGTCGTCGTTCGCGGCGGGGGCGCGCTTCGTGGTGCTGCGTCCGTCGAGCTGGCGCTACGCGATCGTGCCGGTGATCGCCGCGGTGTGCACCACGCTCGCGCTCGCGGTGCCCGCCGTGTGGGGCGCTTCGAAGCTCGCCGAAGGCCTCGCCGCGCTCCTCGGAATCGCCGCCGACGGAACGGCCGCCACGGTGTTTCGCGTGGTGCTCTCCGTCGCGATGCTCCCGCTCGTGGCGCTGGTCGGTGTGGCGCTCGCGCAGCCGCTCTCAGGCCCTGCGCTTGACGACCTCGCGCGCACCCACGAGGCCGCGCTCGGCGGCGTGGTGCGCCCCGACGGACCGCTCCTCGACGGCGTGCTCCGCGGCCTGCGCGTGACGCTCACCTCGCTCGCGGTGGCGCTTCCGGTGTTGGGGCTGCTCACGGTGGTCGAGCTCTTCGTGCCGCCTGCGATGGTGGTCACGCTGCCGTTGAAGTTCGCGGTGACCGCGCTCCTCGTCGCGTGGGACATGCTCGACTATCCCCTCAGCCAGCGGCAGATGGGCGTGCGCGCGCGGCTCGCGTGGATGCGCGCGAACCTCGGCGCGGCCTTCTCCTTCGGCGCGATGGCGGCCCTCGTGCTGCTCGTGCCCGGCGCGGGACTCTTCGTGCTGCCCATCGGCGTCGCAGGCGCCACGCACCTCGTCGTGCGTCGCGAGCGCGCGCTGCCCGAGAAGGTGTTGTGAGCGACGGAGAAGACCGCGGCGCGACCCCGCTGGCGGCCTTCTATTTCGCGTGGATCGCGGCCATCGGCGCCTTCGGTCCGTTCATGGCGTCGTTCCTCGAAGGGCGCGGTCTCGGGGCGCGTTCGACGGCCTGGGTGCTCGCGGCGCTTCCCCTCGTGCGCGTGGTGGTGACGCCCCTGTGGACGTACCTCGCCGACCTCGTGCGCGCCCCGACGCGGGTGCTCCAGTGGGTCTCGACGGGCTCGCTGGTGACCTTTGCGCTCGTGGCCCTCGCGCACACGCCCGCGCAGGTGGCCGCCGCGGTGCTGCTCTACACGGTGTTTCGCGCGCCCGTGGGCGCCCTCGCCGACGCGGTGCTCCTCGCGTGGTCGCAGCGCACGGGCACGGCCTTCGGACGCGTGCGGGCCTTCGGCAGCGCGGGCTACCTCGTCGCCACACTCGCCGCGGGGGTGCTGCTCGACGGGCACGGTCCATGGCCCGCGCTCGCGCTGGCGGCGGCGCTCCTCGCGCTCGCGACGGTGTGCGTGCGGAGTCTGCCTGCGGCGCCCGCTCATCGCGGACCTTCGCTCTGGCCTTCGTTCGTGCGTCTCGCGCGCGACCCTCGCGTGCTGCGCGTGCTCGCGGCGGGCGTGCTCCAGCAGATGGGCCTGGCGCCGTACGACAACCTCTTTCCCACGTGGTTTGCGCGGCGTGCGGGGGGCGCGTGGAGCGGGGCCTCGATCGCGGTGGGCGTCGCGTGCGAGGTCGCGGTGATGGTGTGGGCGCGTCCGTGGATCGCGCGCGTCGGCCCCGAGCGCACGATGGCGCTCTCGTTCGCGATGAGCGTGCTGCGCTGGGCGGTGATCGCGCGGGCCGAGTCGCCGTGGGTGCTCGGGCTCACGCAGTCGCTCCACGCGGTGGCCTTCGCGACGTACTTTCTCGCGGCGGTGGAGCTGCTCGACCGCGCGGCGCCGCCCGAGCTCCGCGCGTCGGCGCAGGGCATTCAGTACACGGTGGTCTTCGGCGGCGGGAGCGCGCTCGCGCTGGCCATCGGGGGCGCGCTCGGCGGCGTCGAGGGCGTGCGCGCGATCTTCGCGCTGGCGGCGGTGTGCTCGGGCCTCGCGGCGGTGCTCATGGCGACGGCGCCGCGTGGAGAGGCCGCGGCGTGAGCGTGCGCTACCCCTGCGCGGCGGTGAGCTTCTTCACCGCGGCGTCGACGGCGACCTCCATGAGGTGCCCGCCGTTCTCGTTGAGGTAGCGCGTGATCGCGCGGATCACCGTGTCGCGCATGGCCGCGTCGACGCCCGCCTGACGGATGAGCCCCGCGAGCTGCGTGTCGAGGCCCAGCGAGCGCACCGTGGGGGCCACGGAGCCCAGCAGACCGAGCAGCGCGCCGCCCACGCTCGCGGCCATGGGGAGCTCCACCTGGAGGCGCTCGATCGCAGACTCCACGAGCTCGCGGAGCACGGTGTCGACGAGGTTGCGAGACACGGCCTGCTCGTACACGCGCGCTTCGAGCGAGCCGAGCACCTGGGATTTCAGCGAGGCGATGAGGGCGTCGAGGTCCATGCGCGCACGGTCGCACGGAGCCGCGGGCGGTGTCAGCGCGTCGGCGCAGACCCGCGCGCGGAACACCCATGAAATTCAGGGCCCGGAGGGCGACGGAGAGGGCGAGGCGCTCTGCGGCAGCTCATCGAAGACGGGGGCACCCGCGGGGCGCTCCTGCGGCGTCGGAACGGTGAGACGGAACGGGTCCGACGCGTCGCCCTCGCCGTTCTTCTGAAACACCTCCAGCGTGTCGCCGGGGAGCACCGGAAGCTCCACACGTCCGGGCACGCGCAGCGCGTGGAGCGTGATCTCCCAACGGCCGTGGGCATCGGCGCGCCCCACCGCGGCGGGCTGCTGCCCGAGTTCGTGCTTCACCCGCAGGTCGTGGAGCACGATCACCGCGTCGGCGAGCGCGTCGTCGCCCTCGATGCGCACGCTCACGGCGCCCTCGTCGCGGCACGTTCCGCAGGGGGCCACCGACACGATGCGCGCGGTCGCGAGGGGCACGGGCTCGTCGACCATGCACCCCCCGGCCAGGGGAACGAGCGCGAGGAGCGCAATCGCAGATCGACGGGGGCGACGCTGGGTCATGGGCGGGGCCTCACATCCTCGGCACGGACACGTAGAACGACGACGACGCATCACCGTCGGGCGTCACCTGGAACACGCGGATCGAGTGCCCCGGCTGCACCGCCGAGACCGTGCCCGGCGTGAACTGCCGCGGCGCGAGCGTGATGCTCCAGCGACCGAGCTCGTTCGCCATGGCCACGCCGCTGAGGTACTCGCCATCGGGGCCGCGCGGAGCCTCTTCGTCGAGGGCCGTCACGAGGGCGCGCGCGTTGGCCGTGCCCGTGAGCGTCACGACGAGACCGCCCTCGGGGCAGTCGAGCATCGGGCACTGCGTGATGCTCTGGATCGTGGCCGTCGGCGGCGGCACGGGGAGCGCGCGCCCGAGGCATCCCCCCAGCAACGGGAGCGCGACGAGGAGCGTGAGCAGGGCGCGGCGCGTTCGCATGACCTCGATGTCCTTCTGCACCGTCGGTGCCGACACGGTGCACCACGGGAATAAGACTCCACCTCGCGGGCGGAGGCCAACCACAAGAGACGCCACATGCCAACCGGGTTGGCGTTGACGGGAAACGTCCCCCGCGGGCCCGCGAAGATTGGATCACCCCAGCGGGGCTTTGGTAGAACGCACGCCCCAACGGCGATGGGGCCTTTGCGATCTCTTCGCAGGCCACGACCGCGGGGAATGCGACCGAGCGATGAGCGACACGACCACGACCCCCGCAGGCGGACCCGAGGGCAACAATCCCAACGTCCAGGGCGCCCTCGTTCCGACGCTGATCGAAGAGGAGATGCAGCGCAGCTATCTCGACTACGCGATGAGCGTGATCGTGGGCCGCGCGATCCCCGACGCGCGCGACGGCCTCAAGCCCGTGCACCGTCGAATCCTCTATTCGATGTACGGACTGAAGCTCTTCTGGAACCAGTCCTACAAGAAGTCCGCGCGTGTCGTGGGCGAGTGTCTGGGCAAGTACCACCCGCACGGCGACGCCTCGGTCTACGACGCCCTCGTGCGCATGGCCCAGGACTTCGCGATGCGCATGGTGCTCATCGACGGCCAGGGGAACTTCGGCTCCGTCGACGGCGACCCCGCGGCGGCCATGCGTTACACCGAGGTGCGCCTCTCGCGCCTCGCCGACGAGCTCCTCGCCGACATCGAGAAGGAGACCGTCGATTTCGCCGACAACTTCGACGCGTCCGAGCAGGAGCCCACGGTGCTCCCGGCGCGCTTCCCGAACCTTCTGGTGAACGGCTCCGGCGGCATCGCCGTGGGCATGGCGACGAACATCCCGCCGCACAACCTCGGCGAGGTCATCGACGCGACGGTGCACCTCATCGAGAACCCCGGCGCCGACTCGCGCGCCCTCATGCGCTTCGTGCAGGGCCCCGACTTTCCCACCGGGGGACTGATCCTCGGCCGCGGGGGCATCGAGCAGGCCTGCTGCACGGGCCGCGGCTCCGTGGTGATGCGCGCCCGCGCGACCATCGAGCCCATCGGCAAGGGCGACCGCGAGATGATCGTGGTGACGGAGATTCCGTACCAGGTCAACAAGGCGCAGATGCTCAAGAAGATGGCCGAGATGGTGCGTGAGAAGCGCCTCGAAGGCATCAGCGACATCCGCGACGAGAGCTCGCGCGAGGGCATGCGCGTGGTGGTCGAGCTCAAGCGCGACGCCAACGCGCAGGTGGTGCTCAACAACCTCTACAAGAACACGCAGCTCCAGGAGACCTTCGGCGTCAACTGCCTCGCCATCGTGGGCGGGCAGCCGAAGATGCTCACGCTCGAAGCGTCGCTCCGCGTGTTCATCGACCACCGCCGCGACGTGGTCACGCGCCGCACGCGCTACGAGCTCCGTCAGGCCGAGGCGCAGCGCGAGATCGTGCTCGGTCTCGGCATGGCGACCACCGAGATCGACCTGGTGATCAAGACGATCCGTGAGAGCCCCGACGTCGACACGGCGAAGGCGCGGCTCATGGCCCTGCCGCTCCACGGGCTCGAAGAGTTCGTGCGCCGCGCGGGGCGCCCCGAGGCCGAGATCGAAGAGGCGAAGCTCACGCCCGCGTACACGCTCACCGAGCGTCAGGCGAAGGCCATTCTCGACATGCGACTCGCGCGCCTCACGGGCCTCGAGCGCGAGAAGCTGGCCGCGGAGTACGGCGAGCTCTCCAACGAGATCGCGCGGCTCCGGTCGATCCTCGGGAGCGACCACGTGCTCCTCGACGTGATCAAGAAGGAGCTCCTCGAAGTGCGCGCGCGCTACGCCGACGCGCGTCGCACGGAGATCGTCGCCGCGGAGGGTGAGATCTCCATCGAAGACCTCATCGCCGAGCACGACGTGGTGGTCACCTGCTCGCACCAGGGCTTCATCAAGCGCACGGCCCTCGCGGACTACCGCGCGCAGAAGCGCGGCGGCCGCGGCAAGATCGGGATGGAGGCCCGCGACGAGGACTTCATCAACCGCTTCTTCACCGCGAGCACGCACGACCACGTGCTGTTCCTCACGGATCAGGGCAAGGCGTACCTGAAGAAGGTCTACGAGATCCCCGAAGGCGCGCGCACCTCGAAGGGCCGCAGCATCGTGAACTTCGTGGGCCTCGCGTCGGGCGAGAAGATCGCCGCCGTGGTGCCCGTGAAGGAGTTCCGCGACGGCATGGACCTCGTGACCGCCACGGCCCGCGGGCTCGTGAAGCGCACGGAGCTCAAGGCCTACGCGAACATCCGCGCGACGGGCATCATCGGCGTGGCGATCGAAGAGGGCGACACGCTCCTCCGCGCGGTGGTCACCGAGCGACCCGAGCAGGAGATCCTCCTCGGCACCGCGAAGGGCATGAGCATCCGCTTCTCGGTCTCCGAGATCCGCCAGGTGGGCCGCGATTCGCGCGGCGTGCGCGGCATCGAGCTCCGCGACGGCGACAGCGTCGTCTCGATGGATGTGATCCGCGACGCCGACAAGCAGGAGGTGCTCGCGGTGTGCGCCAACGGCTACGGCAAGCGCACGCCCGTGGGCGAGTATCGGCTCCAGGGCCGCGGCGGCCTGGGCATCATCGCCATCGACGCGAGCGAGCGGAACGGCGACGTCGTCGACCTCGACCTCATCGTCGAGAGCGACCAGATCATGGTGATCACCGACCGCGGACAGATCATCCGCACGTCCGTCGCCGAGGTGCGCTCCGCGGGTCGCAACACCCAGGGCGTGCGCATCATCAAGCTCGAAGAGGGCGAGCACGTCGTGGGCGTCGAACCCCTCGCCGAGCCCGAGGCCGAAGAGGTCGCCGCCGCCGCGCCCGCCGAGGGAGCCGCTGCGCCCGATGCCTCGACGGACCCCGCCGACGCCTCCGCCGACGCACCCGCGGGTGACGCGCCCGCGGGCGACGATCCCGCCGCCTCCTGACCGCGAGAAGCGCCATCGCCGAGGTGGCTTTCTGACGCGCGCTCGCGCACTCTACCGCGCCATGCGCCTCCCCTGCGCCGCCGCCGTCACGGCCCTCGCCCTGACGCCCCTCGCAGCCCTCGCACAGCCCGCACCCGCCACCGACGCACCGACGGCCCCCTGGGCCTCGGCGTCGCCCGCGGAGCCTCCGCCAGACCCCGCCACGCTTGCCCCGCCGGTGCGCGCCACGCGCTGGCCCACGATCACCGCGCCGCGCCTCGTGAGCCCCGCGTTCACCGTGCCCACGCCCGTCGCGCGCGAGCTCAGCGAGCCCGCGGTCGATCACCACTTCCAGATGCCCACGGCGCGTCCGATGCGCATGGGCGACCTGCAGGGCCACTACGTGAGCGCGCTCGGATGGGTCGCGCTGCGCTACGGCCTCACGCGCAACATCGACGTGGGCGTCGGCGTTCCGTACTACTTCGCGGGCGCGTCGGTCGATGCGCGCTTCGCCTTCGTGAACCGACCGGGCCTCGCGGTTTCGTGGTGGGCCTACCTCACGATCCCGTTCAAGCCCGAGGGCGAGTCGTCGACGTCGAACCTCGGGTTCACGTGGGCCTACGCGGGCCTCGGGTGGATGACCGGCCCGCTCGTCTCGGTGTGGAGCGGTCGCGTCGGTGTGCACGGCGGCCTCCACGCGGCGCAGCGCACGGGCCTCGGCGGGCTCTGGGGCCTCGCGCACGTGACCGTCGACGTGCGCGTGCACGAGGGCATCAAGGTCATCGCGCAGACCGTCTTGCTCCACGAGCTCGCCGAGGAGCAGGGCGACCGCGCGCGGGCGCTGCTGGGCAACGGCGCGCTGCGGTTCATGCCGTACGCGCTCGCGGGCGTGCGCTTCTACACCCGACGCTTCGCCGCCGACGTGGGCGTGCTCGCGCCCCTCAGCGAGCGCGCGCCGCTCTACGCCGAGAGCCTCGCGGTGCTCCCGTGGATGTCGCTCTCGCACACGTTCTGACCCCGCACGTCGCGGTCAGTTGAGCAGCGGCGGCGGCTCGTCGTCGTCGCCCACTTCGTCGCGCTGCGCGATGGGACCGGCGTGGTGGTGCACCATGCGCCAGCGTCCCGCTTCGAGGCGAAACACGTTGGTCGCGGCCATGGCGCCGTTTTGATCGCCCACGGTGTCGGTGAGCGTTTCGAGGCACACGACGAAGGCCACCTCGCCGAGCACGGTGACCCGCGCCTCACGCTCGCGAACGTCGGGCGCGCCGTGCGAGAAGATCGACTGAAAGGTCTGGAGCACCTGCTCGCGTCCCTCGATGGGCGACCAGCCGGGGTGCACACACTGGACGTTCGCGTCGTGGCTCCAGAGGATGTCCATCGCGACGAGGTCGTGCGCGCGAAAGGCCGCGTAGAACGCGCTGTTCGCGGAGAGCACCGCGCGCTCGTCGGAGGTCACGGCTGCGCCTCGGGGCGGTCGACGGAGGACTCCACGTCTTCGGTGTGGCCCGTGTCTTCGGTGTCGGGCGCGCCCTCGGGACGCACCGGCGTCGAGGGGCCCGGGCCGAGGCGTGCGAGGTGCGCGCGCGCCGCGTCGGCTTCCGCCGACTGCGCGAAGGTCTCGGTGAGGTACTGGAACGCGCCCCGCGCTTCGGCCGCGCGGTTCATGCGGAGGTACACCTCGCCGAGACGCAGCGCCGCCAGCGGTTCGAGGCCCGAGTCATGGAAGTTCGCCAGCACGCCGAGCAGTCGGCTCGCGGCGGCGTTGTAGCGGTCGCGGCCGCTGTAGAAGTCGGCGACGTAGACCTCGTGGCGCGCGAGGATCTGCCGCACGCGACGGAGCTGTCGCTGCGCCTCGGGGGCGTGCTCCGAGGTGCCGTGGTCGCGCACGAAGCGGGCGAGGGCGGTCTCGGCGTCGTGGGCCGACGAGAGGTCGCGCTCCCAGCTCGGGGGCGTGAGGAACCAGTCTTCGGGCATCTGCTCGACGTGGCAGCGCGCGATCATGAAGCGCGCGAACGAGGCCTCGGCGTGGGCGGGGTGGTAGCGCAGCCACGCGCGAAACGCGGCGAGCGCTTCGGTGTAGCGCTCCTGACGGAACTCGATCTCGGCGAGGCGCAGCTCGGCGAGCGTGGCCTGGCGGCTCGTCGCGTTGCCGCGGGTGACCGTGCGAAAGGCCTCGATGGCCTCGGGCCACGACTCGTCGCGAAAGAGTTCCATCGCGGCCTGGTAGCGACGTTCGGCTTCGTCGTTGGCGGCGTTGGGGGCCGACGCGATGGGGTGCTGAACCGTCGCGTTCGTGGTCGCGCACGCGCCCGCGGAGAGGGCCATCACGGCGGGCAGCACGAAACGCAGCGGGAGCTTCATCGGGGGCGCGGACGCATACCACCATCGCGCCCCGACGGGCAACGCGCGGGCATCGGGGCAGGCATCAGGGCAGGGTGAAGGCCGAGAGGTAGGTCCACGCGTTGGTGGCGAACGACGGGGGCATGAAGTGACCGCCGCCGTCGTAGATGGTCGTGCGGTACGCGCAGTCGCCGCGCGCGCGCAGCACCGCTTCGAGGCGGCACGTGTGGAACACCGAGACCAGCGGGTCGGCCGTTCCGTGTTGCATGAGCGCCGGCGGGCAGCGGCCCGTGGAGGGCAGGGGCATCGGCAGGTCGGGCACCGCACACGTGCACCAGCCCGGCTGCGTCGCGAGCGCCGAACATGTCGTGCCCGCGCCCTGGAAGCGACACGACTGCTGCGGGTTGAGGCACGAGATGCCGCCCGAGTTCTCGGCGAACCCCACGATGCGATCGCGGAGGAGCTGCGCGACCATGTACGCCATGAACGCGCCGTTCGAGTGGCCGATGGCGTAGACCCTCCGCGGGTCGATGCCGTACGCGCGCCGCGCCTCTTGAATGATCGCGCGGGTGAGCAGCACGTCCTGGTTCGTGGTGGTGCTCGGGTTGTTGCCCGTCTCCCAGTAGGTGAGCCACGCGCCGCGTCCGTGGTCGAAGTCGCTCGCCGTGTCGGGCCACTCGCGCGCGGTCGGCGCCACGAAGATCACGTTGTCCGTCGCGGTCACGCGGTCCGTGCCCGCCTCGGAGAGCATCCCGTCTCCCGACCCGTTGGTGCCGTGGTACGCGATCACGAGCGCGGGGTTCGCGCGCAGCGTCGTGGGCATGCGCACCCACACCGCGCGGGCCGTTCCGTTCACCGTGATCGTGTTGCGGAAGATCGCGCCGTTGGTCTGCACCGAGAGCACGCCCGCATACGCGATCGGATCCGCAGGCACGGCGCCATCCCCGGGCACATCGACGGCCGCTTCGACCGCGGTGTCGGGACGATCCGCGGCCGTGTCGAGGGCCACATCCACGGTCGCATCAAGGCCCGTGTCGACCGCGGTGTCGGGTCGATCCGCGGCGGTGTCGAGGGCCACGTCGACGGTCGCATCGAGCGTCGCATCGGGTCGGTCGATGGACGCATCGACGCCCGTGTCCATCGTCACGTCGGGGCCCGCATCCACCGCGGCATCGGGTCGATCGACGACGGCATCGACGCCCGTGTCCACCGCCGTGTCGGGTCGATCGACGACCGCATCGACACCGGTATCCGTTCGATCGACGACCGCATCGACGCCCGTGTCGACCGCGGCGTCCGGTCGATCGACGACCGCATCGACGCCCGTATCGACTGCGGCGTCCGGTCGATCGACGACCGCATCGACACCCGTATCCACGGCGGTGTCCGGTCGATCGACGAGCGCATCGACGCCCGCATCGACCGCCGTGTCGGGACGTTCCACCGACGCATCGACGATCGCATCGGCCGCGCCGTCCGTGCGATCGCCCGCATCGGTCTCCGTCCCGTCGTCGCGCGCTGCGTCCTGTGCGGTGTCGTCGGGCGCATCGAGCACGACGTCGACCGCGGGCGTGTCGTCGCCTCCATCGATCACGACGGTGCCGCTCCCGCCGGGACCGGAGTCCGCGCTCCCGCACCCCGAAAGCAGCACCCACGCAAGGCCCGGAAGCAGACGAGAAGCACGCATCTCCGATGGTGCTGCCCGAAGATCCGTCACCCTGTCAACGTCGCCCCGGCGCATCGAAGGTTCCGGCCGCGCGCCACCGGTGCGTGTGATCCGTGCGCACCCGCGCATCGGTGCGCGAGCATCCACCTTGATTTCCCCGTCGCCGCGCAGGGTGCGCCCGTTGCACCGCGCGGCGCCCACCATGAAGCCCGCGCACGTCGTCACGCTCGACGCCAACGAAGCCGTCGCCTCGGTGGCCTACCGCATGAGCGAGGTCATCGCGATCTATCCCATCACCCCCGCGTCGCCGATGGGCGAGTGGTGCGACGAGTGGTCGGCGCACGGCCGCGCGAACCTCTGGGGCGGCGTCGCGCGCGTCGTCGAGATGCAGAGCGAGGCGGGCGCTGCGGGCGCGGTGCACGGCGCCCTTCAGGCCGGCGCGATGGCCACGACCTTCACGGCCTCGCAGGGGCTCCTGCTGATGATCCCCGACATGTTCAAGATCGCGGGTGAGCTCACCGCGTTCTGCATGCACGTCGCCGCGCGCTCGGTGGCCACGCACGCGCTGTCGATCTTCTGCGACCACTCCGACGTGATGGCCGCCCGCGCCACGGGCTTCGCCATGCTCTGCGCCGCGTCGGTGCAGGAGGCGCAGGATTTCGCCGCCATCGCCCACGCCGCCACGCTGCGCGCGCGCGTGCCCTTCCTTCACTTCTTCGACGGCTTTCGCACCTCGCACGAGGTGGCCACCATCGAGCCCCTCGGTGACGACGACCTCCGCGCGCTCGTCGACGAGGGCGCCATCGCCGCGCACCGCGCCCGCGCGCTCGACCCCGAACACCCGGTGCTCCGCGGAACCGCGCAGAACCCCGACGCGTTCATGCAGGCCCGCGAGGCCATCAACCCCTGGTACGACGCCGCGCCCGCCACGGTGCGCGCGGTGATGCGCGAGCTCGGTCAGCGCACGGAACGCCGCTACGACCTCTTCGACTACGCGGGCCACCCCGAGGCCGAGCGCGTGATCGTGGTGATGGGCAGCGGCGCCGAGACCGTGCACGAGACCGTCGACCACCTCGTCGCGAAGGGCGAGCGCGTGGGCGTGGTGAAGGTGCGGCTGTACCGTCCCTTCGACGTCGAGGGATTCGCGCGCGCGCTGCCGGGCACGGTCACCGACCTCGCGGTGCTCGATCGCACGAAGGAGCCCGGCGCCGTCGCCGACCCGCTGCACCTCGATGTGCTCGCCGCGCTCGACGAGGCCGAGGCCCGCGGCGTCGCGACGTGGGAGCGCCGTCCCCGCGTGCTCGGCGGGCGCTACGGACTCGGCTCCAAGGAGTTCACCCCCGCGATGGCGCGCGCGATCTTCGAGCGCCTCGCGACGCCGCGCGGACCCACGCGCTTCACCGTGGGCATCACCGACGACGTGACGCGCCGCTCGCTCGCGTACGACGTGAACTTCGAAGTGGAGGGCGACGACGTGGTGCGCGCGGTGCTCTACGGCATCGGCGCCGACGGCACGGTGGGTTCGAACAAGAACACCGTGAAGATCCTCGGCGAAGAGACCGCGCTCTACGGCCAGGGGTACTTCGAGTACGACTCGCGCAAGGCGGGCTCCGTCACGGTCTCGCACCTGCGCTTCGCGAAGGCGCCCATTCGATCTGCGTACAAGGTCCGCCGCGCGCAGATCGTGGCGTGCCACCAGCCCGCGCTCTTCGAACGCATGCGCGTGCTCGACGTGGCCGCCGAGGGGGCGACCGTGCTCCTCAACGCGCCGTGGGCCCCCGACGACGTGTGGACCATGCTCCCCGACGAGGCCCGCGCCGTGGTGCGCGCCCGCGGGCTCTCGCTCAAGGTGATCGACGCGCACGCCATCGCGCGCGAGGTCGGACTCGGCGGGCACATCAGTGCGGTGATGCAGGCGGCGCTGCTCCACGTGCTCGATGCGCTGCCCCACGACGTGGCGATGGCGAAGCTCCGTGCGTCCATCGAGAAGTCGTTCAAGAAGCACGGACCCGAGGTGGTGGCGAAGAACCTCGCCGCCGTCGACCGCGCCCTCGCGGGGCTGCGCGACGTGCCCGTGCCCGACACCGACGCGGGGCCCCATCACCGACGCCCGAAGGCCATCGATCATCGCGCGCCCGACTTCGTGCAACGGGTCACCGCGGTGATGCTCGAAGGGCTCGGCGATGCCCTCCCCGTGAGCGCCTTTCCCGTCGACGGAACGTGGCCCGTGGGCACCGCGCGCTGGGAGCAGCGGAGCCTCGCGCAGAGCCTCCCGGCGTGGGAGCCCGAGCTCTGCATCCAGTGCAACAAGTGTTCGATCGTGTGCCCGCACGCGGCGATTCGAACCACCGTGTTCGACCCCGCGGCGCTCGCCCACGCGCCCGCCGAGCTCCTGCACCGCCCGTGGAAGGGCGACGACCATCCCGGCACCGAATACGTCGTGCAGGTGGCGCCCGACGACTGCACGGGCTGCGGCCTCTGCGTCGTCGCGTGCCCCGCGAAGGACAAGCGCGACCCCACGCGCCACGCCCTCGCGATGGCCCCCGCCGAGGCCCTCAAGCCCGTCGACCGCGCGCGGTGGGACTTCGTCGCGGCCCTTCCCCCGCCGCCCCGTACGCGCGTGCATCTCGACGTGAAGGGCTCGCAGCTCCTCGAACCGCTCTTCGAGTTTTCGGGTGCGTGCGCGGGTTGCGGCGAGACCCCGTACCTCAAGCTCATGACCCAGCTCTTCGGCGACCGCGCGCTCGTCGCGAACGCCACGGGCTGCTCGTCGATCTTCGGCGCGAACCTCCCCACGACGCCGTGGCGCGCGAACGCCGACGGACGCGGCCCCGCGTGGTCGAACTCGCTCTTCGAAGACAACGCCGAGTTCGGCCTCGGAATGCGCCTCGCCACCGACACGCACCGCGCCCGCGCCGAGGCCCTCGTGCGCCTCCTCGCACCGTCCCTCGATTCCGCGCTCGTCGACGGACTGCTCTCGCCGCCCGACCACGGCGAGGCCTTCATCACCGCGCAGCGCGAACGGGTCGCGGCGCTCCGCACGGCGCTCGCATCGCTCGCCGGTCCCGCGGCGCACGCCCTCGACGCGGTGGCCGACTGGCTCGTGCCGCGCTCCGTGTGGATCGTCGGCGGTGACGGATGGGCCTACGACATCGGCTACGGCGGCCTCGACCACGTGCTGGCCTCCGGGGCCGACGTGAACGTGCTCGTGCTCGACACCGAGGTGTACAGCAACACCGGCGGGCAGCAGTCGAAGGCCACGCCCCTCGGCGCCACCGCGCGCTTCGCCGCCGCGGGCAAACGCACGCGCAAGAAGGACCTCGCGCTCCACGCCATGGCCTACGGGCACGTGTACGTCGCGAGCGTGGCCCTCGGCGCAAAGGACGCACACACCGTGAAGGCCTTTCTCGAAGCCGAACGGTGGAAGGGCCCGTCGCTCCTCATCGCCTACTCGCACTGCGTGGCCCACGGCTACGACCTCGCCCACGGCCTCGACCAGCAGCGCCTCGCGGTCGAGACCGGCGTGTGGCCGCTGTTCCGCTTCGACCCCTCGAAGCTGGAGGGCGGTGAGAGCCCGCTGCACCTCGACGCGCCGCCGCCGAAGCGCCCCGTGCGCGAGTACCTCGAACGCGAGGGACGCTTCCGCGCCGTGGCCCATGGGGACCCCGCGCAGTACGAGCGCTTCGCCCTCACCACGGCCCACGACGCCCTCACGCGCCGCGCCCTGTACGAGCAGATCGCGGCGCTGCACCTCCCGCCGGACGTGTGACCGTTCGCACCCGCACCATGTGGGGCACTTCACGTAGAAATGGCTTGTGAGAAGGGCTCCGCGCGGTCGTACGGTACCGAACGATCGCGCGGGCTGTCGGGCGCGCTCAGACCGAGATGGCGCCCTTGCGGAACTCGCTCGACGCGATCTTCACGTTGACCACGGCGGGCACCTGGTCGCGCTCGCTGGCCTCGAAGGCCCGCGCGAAGGCAGGCGCGAGGTCGGCGGTCGTCTCGACCCACTCGCCGTGGCACCCGAGGGCCTTCGCCACCTCGTCGTAGCGGGTGTACGCGAGGCCCGTGGCCACCGCGCGCTCGGCGCCGAAGAGGTCGACCTGTCCGCGGCGGATCTGCGTCCACGCGGCGTCGTTGCCGATCACGCACACCACGGGGATCTTCTGGCGCGCCATCGCTTCGAGCTCCAGCGCGTGGAGGCCGAAGGCGCCGTCGCCGTACACCGCGATCACGCGGCTCTTGGGGCGCGCGAGCTTCGCGGCCATCGCATAGCCGGGGCCCACGCCGAGGGTGCCGAGGGGACCGGGGTCCATCCAGAGGCCCGGGCGGCGGATGCGGAGCACGTACGCGGCGGTGGCCACGAAGTCGCCGCCGTCACCGACCACGATGGTGTCGTCGTCGACGAAGGCGTCGAGCTCCTTGCACACGCGGAGCGGGTTCGGCGGGTCGCCGTCGGCCTCCATCTCGGGGACCATCTTCGCGCGCGATTTGTCTTCGCTGCGGCGGATGTTCGCGAGCCAGTCGTCGTGCGAGCGTCCCGCGGGGAGCCCGTCGGCGAGCGCGCGGAGCACGAGGCCCGTGTCGGCCACGAGGCCCACGTCGACGGGGCGGTTGTGCCCGATCTGCGTGGCGTCGCGGTCGACCTTCACGATCTTCGTGTCGGGGTTCCACGTCGGGGCGCGGCCGTAGTCGACGCGGAAGTCGAAGGGCGTGCCGCACATGAGCACCACGTCGGCCTCGGCGAGCGCCGCGCGGCGGGCGCGGGTGAAGAGGCACGGGTGCTCGGGCGGAAGCGCGCCGCGGGCCATGCCGTTCACGAACACGGGCATCGGAAAGCGCGCGAGGAGGTCGGTGAGGCTCTGCTGATCGCGGCTCCAACGGAACTGCGAGCCGATGATGGCCACCGGGCGCTCGGCCTTCTCGAAGAGTTCGAGGGCGCGGGCGAACTCCGTGGGGTCGGGCGCGGGCTGCGCCGCCGTGCGCGACACCGTGGGCGCGGGAAACTCATCGACGTCGGCGAAGTTCATCAGCACGTCGAGGGGCATCTCCAGGTACACGGGACCGGGAACGCCCGAGAGCGCGATGCGAAACGCCGTGCTCACGTACTCCGCGAGGCGGTCGGTGTGGATCACCCGGAACGCGGCCTTCGTGATGCTCTTCACGAGGTCGAGGTGGTTCATGTCCTGGAGCGATCCGCGGTCTTGCAGGATCGCAGGGCCCGCGCCGCCGATGCACACGAGGGGAACCCCACCGCGCTGCGCGTTGGCGAGCGCGGTCACCACGTCGGTCACACCCGGACCCGCGGTGACGGCCACCACGCCGGGCTGCCCCGTGGCGCGCGCCCATCCGTCGGCCGCGTGTCCCGCGGTCTGCTCGTGGCGCGTGTCGACCACGCGGATGCCCACGTCGAGGCAGCCGTCATAGATGTTCTGGATGTGCCCTCCGCAGAGCGTGAACAGGTGCGTCACGCCCTCGCGAAGAAGGGCCTCGGCCACGATCCGTCCTCCGTGCGCCATCATCGTTGCAAGCGCCTCCTTTCAAGGCGCCGCGACGCTAGCGGAAAAGCCCGAGCGTCACCCACACAAAGCGCCCGCTTGTGTGCGCCGCAACAACCGGAATGCTTGACGCTTCGCGTCGCCGGGACTAACGACTGAATCGCCATTCAGTCGGTGCGCGGCGCGGCGCTGCGCGCGGTGAATCACGGCTCATCGGAGGCTCTCTCGTGTCGCAGGCGCAGAACCGTTACAAGGCTGATCTCCGCGAGTTCCAGTTCGTGCTCTTCGAACAGCTCAAGGTCGACGAGCTGCTGGGCAAGGAACCGTTCGCCGCCTGGGGGCGCGAAGAGGTTCTCGCCACGCTCCAGATGACCTACCGCTTCGCCACCGAGGTCTCGGGTCCGCTCAACGCCGTCGGCGACCAGCAGGGCTGTCGCATCGAAGACGGTCGGGTGATCACCCCCGAGGGCTTCAAGGCCGCGTGGAAGCAGCTCTACGAGCTCGGCATCCGCGCGCTCCCCGCGTCGCCCGAGTTCGGCGGCGGCGGCGCTCCGAAGACCCTCACGGGCCTCGTCGAAGAGATGTGCTGCGGCGCCAACGCGGCCTTCAACATGTACCCCGGCCTCACCTTCGGCGCGGCCGAGCTCCTCGAACACTGCGCCACGCAGGCCCAGAAGGAGCTGCTCATCGCGAAGATGCTCGACGGCACCTGGGGCGGCACGATGTGTCTGACCGAGCCGCAGGCGGGCAGCGACGTGGGCCTCGCGAAGACCACCGCGACGCGCAACGCCGACGGCACCTTCTCGATCCAGGGCACGAAGATCTACATCTCCGCCGGCGACCACGACCTCGCGGAGAACATCGTCCACCTCGTGCTGGCCCGCATCGAGGGCGCGCCCGCGGGCACCAAGGGCCTCTCGCTCTTCATCGTGCCGCGCATTCGCATCCTGCCCGACGGCTCGCTCGGCGAGTTCAACGACGTCGCGCTCGGCAGCATCGAGCACAAGATGGGCATCAACGGCTCGGCCACCTGCGTGCTCAACTTCGGTGAGAACGGCCGCTGCGTGGGCGAGCTCGTGGGCGGCGTCGAGAACGCGGGCATGGCCCAGATGTTCCGCATGATGAACACCGCGCGCATCGCGGTGGGCATCCAGGGCGCGGGCATCGCGTCGACGGCGTACCTCAACGCGCTTGAGTACGCGAAGGAGCGCAAGCAGGGCGCCAACATGACGCGCTGGAAGGACCCCACCGCCCCCCGCGTCGCCATCATCGAGCACGCCGACGTGCGTCGCATGCTGCTCGACATGAAGTCGCGCGTCGAAGGCGTGCGGATGCTCATCCTGAAGCTCTGCCACCACCAGGATTCGTTCGAGGCCTTCAAGGGCGTCGACGACGAGAAGGCCGCGTACCACCAGGGCCAGGTCGAGCTGCTCACGCCCATCGTGAAGGCCTACGGCAGCGACCAGTCGTTCCGCGTGTGCGAGACGGCGATCCAGACCTACGGCGGCGCGGGCTACATCAAGGACTACCCCGTCGAGCAGTACTGCCGCGACTCGAAGATCTTCTCGATCTACGAGGGCACGAACCACATCCAGGCGATGGACCTCGTGGGCCGCAAGCTCGGTCAGAACGGCGGCCGTCACGCGATGGAGTTCTTCGGCGACCTCATGAAGTTCGTGGCCGAGAACAGCGACCACGCGGAGCTCGGCGCCGAGGTGCGCGCGCTCGGGGCCGCCGCCGAGGCGCTCCAGGGCGCGACGATGAAGCTCCAGGGCTGGTTCATGAGCGGCCAGGTGTCGCTCGTGCCGCTGGCCTCGACGCGCTTCCTCGAAATGATGGCCGTGACCACCGTGTCGTGGCTGCTCCTCGACGCCGCGCGCGTGGCGCTCGCCGCGCTCCCCAACGTGGCCGAGGGGCACCCCGACCGCGCGTTCTACGAGGGCAAGAAGTACGCGGCGCTCTACTACGCCCGCAACGTGCTCCCCTCCGTCGAAGCCACCGCGAAGGTGCTCGACGGCGGCGACACCAGCGCCCTCGACATCTCCGACGCGGCCTTCGCCACGCTCTGATTTCCGCACGTCGCCCCCGGCGTGAAACTGTCACGCAGGTTCGGCGCGACATTCTCCCGACAAGACCCTAGTGTGACCGCACAGGGAGCGATGTCCCGGTCCGTCGGCAGGCGGCCCGCGTCGACGCGCGCGTTGATGGTCACTGCCACGCATCACCACCTCGACATCGGCCGCGGGTCCTTCGACTGGGATCTCTCGCAGGGGCGCCTGCGCTTCTTCGACATCGCCGGGGCGTACTTCTGGCTCGACCCCTCGATGAAGACGATGCTCCTGCCCTTCGCCGAAGAGGTGGGCGCCGAGCTCTTCTGCCTGCTCGTCGCGCGCTCGGCCTCGCAGGGCACGCGCGAAGACTACGAGGCCATGGTGAGCCTCCTCGCCGACAACTTTCGCGACGGCTTTCTCGCCTGGGGAGAGGCCGTCTCGACGGCGGGCTGGGGGCGCTTCGAACTCCGCGCGCTCGACGTGGGGGCCGCGCACGCCGAGGTGGTGATCCACAGCGCGTGGGAGCGGCTGATGCAGCGCACGGTGCCACCGGCGCTCCGTTGGGGATGCCCGTTTCTCATGGGCAAGGTCATCGGGATCTTCTCCGCGGCCTTCGGCACCTCGTGCTGGGCCGACGAGCTCCCGGCGCCCGACGACGACGCGGTGGTGTTCCGGGTCTATCCCTCGACGAAGACCATCGACGCGGAGATCACCCTCCTGCGCGAGCGCCGCGTGGTCGACCGCGAACGCGCCCTCGAAGCCGAGGTGCAGCGCAAGACCGTGGAGCTCGAAGCCGCCCACGGGCGCCTCGCGGAGTACTCCCGCTCGCTCGAAGAGGCCGTGCGCGTGCGCACCCGCGAGCTCGAAGAGCGCAACGAGCAGCTCCGCCTCGCGAAGGCGCGCGCCGACGAGGCCAGCGCGCTGAAGTCGATGTTCCTCGCGATGGTGAGCCACGAGATTCGCACGCCCATGAACGGGGTCATCGGCATGGCCTCGCTCCTCGCGCGCTCACCGCTCACCGCGGAGCAGGGCGAGCAGGTCGAGATCCTGCGGCGCAGCGGCGAGTCGCTGCTGGTGATCCTCAACGACATCCTCGATTTCTCGGCGATGGAGGCGGGGCGCATCACGCTCCAGCGCCTTCCGTTCAGCCCCGCGAACCTCGCCCGCGACGTGGTGGAGCTGCTCTCGGGCGTGGCCCGCGCGCGCGGCCTCACGCTCACGCTCACCGTCGACGCCGCGGTGCCGACCTCGTTGCGCGGCGACGCCACGCGCGTGCGTCAGGTGCTCACGAACCTCGTGGGCAACGCGCTGAAGTTCACCGATGAGGGAGGCGTCGCGGTGTCGCTCTGCGCAGCGCCCGCCGAGGGCGGCGTGTGCCTCTCGATGCGCGTCGTCGACACGGGGCCGGGCATCGCGCCCGACGTGGTCGCGCGGCTCTTCGAACCGTTCACGCGCTCGTCGTCCGATCCGTCGAGCCGCCACGGCACGGGGCTCGGACTCGCGATCAGCCGCAGCCTCGCGCGGCTCATGGGCGGCGACCTCGCGCTCGTCGAGACGGGCCCTGGTGGAAGCGTCTTCGAAGCGCTGCTCCCCCTGCCGCTCGCCGCGCCCGCGGAGGTCACGCGCGACGACGAAGAGGTGGGGCGCACGAGCGTGGGCGGACTCCGCGCGCTCGTCGTCGACGACAACCCGGTGAACCTCCGCGTCGCCGAGATGATGCTGCGCCACCTCGGGGTCGCCGCCGACGTGGCCCGCGACGGTGCCGAGGCCGTGCGCGTGGTGACCCTGCACCCCTACGACCTCGTGCTGATGGACGTGCAGATGCCCGGCGTCGACGGCCTCGAAGCGACGCGTCGCATCCGCGCGTGGGAGGCCGCCACGGGGCACGCGCCGACCACCATCGTGGCGCTCACCGCGGGGGCCCTCGCGAGCGACGAGGTGCGCTGCTTCGACGCGGGCGTCGATGCGTACGTGGCCAAGCCCATCACCCTCGCGATGCTCGAGTCTGCGGTGTCGCGGGCGATGCGCGGACGTTCGCGGGCGTAGCGCGGCGTTTCGCCAAAGTGCGCGGGAGGGCTCCGCGGGGCTTGCGGATCGCACCCCGACTGCTGCACACGCTGGAGCGCGGCGGGCGCAGCGCGTCGGTCGCGAGAACCATCCACACCGACATCCGCGAGGATTCCCGATGCTCCAGCCCGGTACGCAGGCGCCTGATTTCACGCTCATCAACCACAAGCGCGAGCGCGTCACGCTGTCGTCGCTGCGCGGCCAGAAGGTCGTGCTGGCGTTCTTTCCCGCCGCCTTCACGGGCGTGTGCCAGAAGGAACTCTGCGCCTTTCGCGACGCGCTCGCCGACCTCAACGCGCTCAACGCCACGGTGCTCGGCATCAGCGTCGACGCGCCCTTCTCGAACGCCGCGTTCGCGGAGAAGAACGGCGTGAACTTCCCCATCCTCTCGGACTACGCCCGCGAGGCGACGCGCGCCTACGACGTGGCCCTCGACGACTTCGCGGGGATGCCCGGCTACACCGCCTCGAAGCGCGCGGTCTTCGTGGTCAACGCCGAGGGCGCCATCGCGTGGGCCTGGGAAGGTCCGAACCCCGGCGTCGAGCCCGACTACGCCGCCGTGAAGTCCGCCGTCGAAGCGGCCTGATCGCACGCTCCCACCCGAAGCGCGTGTTGCAGGGCTGCGAGTTCCGTCTCGGAATTCCGCGGGGCGTGTTGCAGACCACCGATGGCCGTACGCTCCCGCGATGCCCCGCCTCACGCTCCAGGCTTCCGACGGAACGCCCGCTGCCACGCTCGATCGCTTCGACGCGAGCGATGTGGAGACCGCGCTCGCACTTCGCCCCACCGATCCGCTCCGTGCTCCGCCCGATCGCATGGGTCTCGTCGCGGCGCTGACCGCGGTGGTCGCCGAGGCCTCGTCGCGTTCGCATCGCATCGTCACGGCCCGCGTGCTCCAGCACGCCGAAGGGCTCGACGAAGCACACCTCAGCCCATGGACGGCCGCCGTGCAGGGCGCCCTCGCGCGCGTCGCGTTTCTTCAGACGGGCGAGCGCTACGACGTGACCGCCGACCTCGCCGCGTGCGCCGACTGGATCGCACATCACGACCGCGGACTCACGTGGACCTCGCTCTCGCTGCACGACGAAGACGAACTCGTGCGCGCGGCGGCGGCGATGCAGCGTGTGTCGCGGGGCGATCCCGAGTCGAACGACGACGAAGAGGCGCTCCCGACGCTGCGCGCGATGCGTGACGACGACGAGTATCCGCGCGAGGCGACGCGCGTCGCGGTGGGCTCGGTGGAGGGCGACGACGTGGCCTTCGCCTTCGTGCAGCGCCATGGGCCCACGGGCATCGGGCGCGTGACGTATGTGGGGGTTGTTCCCGAGGTGCGGGGCAGGGGGCTCGGTCGCGCGGCCTACGCGCACGCGCTCGCGATGCTGCGCGAGGTGCAGCCCGCGCGCTACGTGGGCGGAACGTCGTCGGAGAACCGTGCGATGTGCGCGCTCTTCGACGCGCTCGGCGCGCGTCGCACGCGGGTGTGGCGCGTGTGGCGGCGCGGGCTGTGAGCGGTTGACGGCGGGGCGACGGTGACGTTCTGCTCGCGGCCATGAGCAACGTGCCGGTGGTCGATCTGTCGACGTTCACGATCCGCGCGAAGGTGAAGATGGGCACGGCGGAGGAGTCGTTTCTGCCGCTGTACCGCGCGCTTCAGAAGGAGCTCGGCCTCGACGAGTCGCTCAAGCCCTTCGAGGGCGGCGGGTGGAACTACCTCAACGACAAAGCGAAGGGCGCGCTCGATGGGCGGCTCGGTGTGCTTCGCGTCGAGAAGAAGAAGCGCGGCGGTCAGAGCTTCGACGCGGTGGTCGTGCGCTACGTCGCACTGCGCGGCGAGGAGCTCGTGGCGTGGAGCTCGGACCTGAGCCTCGAGTTTCCCCACGCGCCGATGGGCGTGAGCTTTCACGATGCGTACGGGGTTCCGGTGGCGCTCTCCGACGAGGTGCGTGCGAAGGTGAAGGCCCTCGCGGGGCCGAAGGTGAAGAAGCCGAAGGAGGCGCCGCAGCCCGTGCTCGTGGAGGAGTCTCCCGTGCGCGCGGCGACGCTCTCTGCGGACGGAACGCTGCTCGTGTCGAGCGCGCAGAAGGGCACGGTGTCGGTGTGGCGCGCTTCGAACGGATCGCCCGCGATGCGTGTGCGGGTGTCGACGGCGACGCGCACGGTGTGGGCGATGGCGCTCTCGCCCGACGGCTCACAGCTCGCGGCGGGCACCAGCGGGTTTCGTGTGTGGAACGTTCCCTCGGGCGACCTCGCGGCGACGGTGGACCTTCCCGCGAACGCGACGCTTCAGGGCCTCGCGTGGACCTCACACGGGATCGTGGCGGTGAGCGACACGTACGCCGCGCGCAAGGCCGACGCGGTCACGCTGTGGGACGTGGACACGGGTGCGAAGCGCGCGGGATGGACCCTCGCCGACGCGTCGGGTGTGCGTGCGCACGGACATCGCGCGGTGGTGCTCGCGGCGGGTGCGGTGATGGTGGTGGATGCGAAGACCGCGACGGCGGCGCGCTTCGACGTGCCCGAGGGCGTGTTCGGCGTGGACCTCTGCGACCGCGGCGTGTGGGTGGCCCGCGAGCGCTCGCTCACGCTCCACGACGCAGAGAGCTTCGCGCCGATCGTGACGCACGCGCTCGACCACCGGGCCTCGTGGTTCGCGAGCGATGGCGCGGGCGAGACCGTGGTGATGTCGCGCTTCGACGTGGTGGAGCCCGACGGGACGTACTCCACGCGCGTGATGGTGCACGACGCGACGACGTGGGCGGAGCGCGCATCGTGGCGTCCGTCGGGCGGCGTGAAGGGCGTGACGCGACCGGAGCTCATGGGCCTCGCGATGAGCGACGACGGCACGCGCATCGGCGCGGGCGGGGGGTGGAACCTCTGGCTCTGGGACGCGACGGGCGCCGAGCTCGTGACCCCGCGCGAGGGGTGAGGCGCGGGCCGTTGACCGCGCGCACCACGGGTTGATAGACCCGAGGGCATGAAGATTCTCGTGAACGCTCGGATGGCGTTGGGTGTGATGGCGGTCTGCGCGGGGTGCCTCCCCGAGGTGACCTTTCGGTATGCGTGCGCGGGCGATGCGGCGTGCGACGACGCGCGCGATGTGTCGAGCGGGGAGACCGACATCACGGTGCCAACAGACGGCACCCTTGGGGACGGCGCCACCGACGGATCGGACGCAGCCGCGGATGCGAGCGCGACGGATGCGAACGTGGCGGACGCCGCGGACGTGAGCGCCGCGGACGCGACGGATGCGAGCGCGGTGGACGCCGCGGATGCGAGCGCGACGGACGCGGGCGCGATGGACGCGAGCGCGATGGACGCGAGCGCGATGGACGCGAGCGCGATGGACGCG
>CAMFHP010000014.1 GCA_945952225.1 uncultured Myxococcaceae bacterium | reverse complement strand
GCAAGGAACCCGGCCAGGAAACCGGCGAAGAGAACGCGACGTGGCCGTGGTCGGACGGCTGCCCGCAGCACCCGCCGCGGGGTTGGCCGCAGCAGCCGCGGCGGCGAGCGCGCGATCGCGCTCGGCCTGGGCGGCGGCCTCGCGACGCTGGGCCTCGAGGCGCTCCAGTTCGCGACGGTGTTCGGCGGCGCGGGCCTCGGCGGCGGCGCGGTCGGCCTCGGCGCGGGCGGCAACCTCTTGCGCGCGGCGGGCCTCGGCGGCGTTGCGCTCCTGCGCGGGGCGAATCACGCCGAAGAAGACGCCGGTGCCGGCGATCGCGAGCACGCCGAACACGATGCCGATCACCGTGCCCACGGGCATGCCCTTCTTCTTCTGGGCTTCGATCAGCGCGAGCTTCTGCTCGTGCTCCATCTTCGCCTGGAGCTCTCGCTCACGCTGCGCGGCCTCGGACTCGAGGCGGATGCGCAGTTCGCGCTCCTCGGTCTCGCGACGGCGGCGGTCTTCTTCTTCCTGACGACGGCGCTCCTCGGCGACGCGAGCCTCTTCCGCAGCGCGGATCTTCGCGGCCTTCTCGTCCTCCTCACGGCGGCGCTGCTCTTCGGCGCGAAGCTTGGCCTCATCCTCGGCACGACGCTTCGCGTCCTCTTCCTGCTTGATGCGTTCCTCTTCAATCTCCATCAGGCTGCGGAGAGAGAACAGAACCGAATCCTCTTTCTGCTGGCTCATCGAGCAATTCCTCCGTGGGGAGCACCGCTTTGCGCGGCGGAAACTTTTGCTACCAGTGCGATTTTGACGTGTCAACCACTCGAAGTGGCGGTGCGGGTACACCTGCCATTGCGTGCGTCAGCGGCGTCGACGGGGCGCTCCATCGTCCATCGAAAGCGGATCCGGTCCGTCGAGGTCGATGCGATCGACGTTGGGGACCTGCTCGGCGCGAACGCGCGGCGGCGACGAATTGCGGTGCGTCGTGACCGCTCGCACCGTGGTGTCGACGGGCACGGCACGCACCGCGCTCGGAGGCGGCGTGCACGCGAGTTCCTGGAGCCGTCGTTCCGCGAGCGCGCGGGCGGCGTCGGCCTCGCGGCGTGCACCTTCAGCGCGGGCCGCACGGGCATGGGCCGCGTCGAGCAAGGCGTCGTGGGCGCGCCGCTGCGGCTGAACCACACCGAGCCACGCGGCACCTCCGAGCGCGACCACCGCCGCCGTCACGATCGCCACGATCTGCGCTGCGGAGAGGCCTGCACGCGAGGTCGCACGCGCGTGTTCGAGTGCGCTGGCGTGGGCCTCGCGGAGCGCCTCTGCGCGGGCAGCCACACGGGCCTCGTGCTCCACCCGAAGTGAGAGCTCCTGGGACTCCCGCGCGACGCGCGCAGCCTCGATCCGTGCGGCCGCGACCGCTGCGTCGCGCAACCTCGCAGACTCGGCCTCGGCGAGCGCGGCGGCGCGACGGCGTTCGGCCTCGGCGACACGCGCCTCCTGGGCCTCTCGACGCGTCCGCTCCGCATCGCGAGCGGCGCGCTCGACGTCACGCTGACGGGCGGCTTCGAGCGCCTGCAGTTCCTGGATCGACGTGAGGACCGAGTCGTCGCGGGTCGTGGCCATGAGCGTCTCCTGTGGGCGCGCGGGAGTTCGTGGCGGCGCGCCATTCACGGGTCAGACGACCTCTCGGGCATAAAGTTTTGGCGAATCTAGAAGCCCCGATGCGATCCGCAAGCTGCGGCGTTCGCTTTGCGCAGCGACGCATCGGCGCGGCGGGAGATTGCTGCACCGCAACATTGCCCTTGCCAGCGCGAATCGAAGGGCTCTAGAACGCGCGCCCGGAGGAGACCGACTCACATGGAACTCAAGGACCTCAAGATCATCGTCACGGGCGGCGCGCAGGGCATGGGCGCGCATTTCGCGCAGCGTCTCGCGGAGGCGGGCGCGCAGGTGGCCGTCGGTGACGTGAAGGAAGAGGCCTTCGCGGGCCTCATCGAGGCGAGCAAGGGGCTTCCGGGGAAGATCCACGCGCGTCGCCTCAACGTGGCCGACGAGGCCGACGTGATCGCCTTCGTGGCGTGGGCGCACGAGGCGATGGGTGGCCTCAACGGTCTCATCAACAACGCGGGCATCCTGCGTGACGGCCTGCTCGTGAAGAAGGACCGCGAGACCGGCAAGGTCATCAAGCTCACGCGCGACCAGTGGGACGCGGTGATCGGCGTGAACCTCACCGGCGCGACCCTCGCGGTGCGCGAGGTCGTTTCGAAGATGGTCGAGAGCGGCGCCCGCCCCGGCGTCATCGTGAACATCTCGTCGATCGCCCGTCACGGCAACCGCGGCCAGTCGAACTACACCGCGGCCAAGGCTGCGCTCGCAGCGAACACCGTGACCTGGGCGCGCGAGTTCGCGTCGTTCGGCGTGCGCGTGGGCGCCGTGGCTCCCGGCATGATCGAGACCCCCATGACCCAGGGCATGAACCAGAAGGCGCGCGACGCGCTCGTCGCGAACATCCCCGTGGGCCGCATCGGCGTGCCCGAGGACATCTGGCGCGCGGTGAAGTTCGTGCTCGAGTGCGACTACTTCAACGCCCGCACGATCGACGTCGACGGCGGCCTTTCGATGTAGCATCGGCCGCGCGTCCGTTGACGCGTGACGATCGCCCCTTCGCCCGCACGTCCCTCCCCTGCTCGCCAGCCCGCTCCATCGCCGCATCGCGCCGCTCTTCGTGCTCTCGGGCGCGAGCGGGCTCGTGTTCGAGGTCATCTGGGTCCGCCAGCTCGCGGCGTGGGTCGGCCACAGCACGGTGGCGGTGAGCCTCGTCGTGGCCGCCTTTCTCGCCGGCCTCATGCTCGGCAGCCTCGTCGGCGCACGCCTCGCCGACCGCGGCGGCGCGCTCGTGCGGGTGTACGCCGCGCTCGAAGCGATCACGGCGGTCGCAGCGCTCGCCATCAGCACGCTCCTCGCGCAGGCATCGCCGCTCTCGCTCTGGATGGCCGACCACGGCCCCCCCGCGCTCTCGACGCTGCCCGCGCGCCTCGCCCTCGGCTTCGTGGTCGTGCTCGCGCCGACCGTCGCGATGGGGGCCACGCTGCCGGTGCTCGCGCGCGCCGTCACGTCCGACCCGCAGCGCGCCGCGGCTCCGCTCGGAGCGCTCTACAGCCTGAACACGCTGGGCGCGGTGGCGGGGTGCTCGCTCGCGGGCTTCTCGCTCCTCGGCACGCTCGGCATGGTGCGCACGGCGGCCCTCGCGTCGGCCTGCAACGTCGTGGTCGCGGCGCTCGCGTGGCGCCTTCCGCTCCCCGATGCCCCGCGCAGCGTGTCGCTCGATGCTGCGCCCGCGCGAGGCTTCGGCGCGCTCGTCGCAGCGGCGGCGCTCACAGGGTTCTCGGCGATCGCGTGCGAGGTGTTGTGGTTCCGCGTGCTGCACTCGTTCGTGCGGTCGTCGACCTACGCGTTCACGCTGCTGCTCGCGGTGTACCTCGCGGGCCTCGCACTCGGCGGCGCCCTCTACGCCCGACGCTTCGCCCGTCGCACGGACCATTGGGAGCTCCTCTCCGATGCGCAGGTCGCGCAGGCGGCCGCGGTGCTCGTCTCGGTCGCGCTCCTCGGGCGCACGGGCACGCTCGCCTCGTGGCTCACTGCGCGCTCCTCGGCGAACGACGCGGACCTCGTGCACCTCGCGATCGGCGCCGTGATCATCCTTGGCCCTGCGACGCTGATGGGACTGAGCTATCCGCTCGTGCTCGCGGCGGGCGCTCACACGACGGGCCGTGTGGGCCGTGGCGTCGGGCTCCTCGGCGCGGCGAACACCCTGGGTGGCGTCGCCGGCTCGCTGCTCGCGGGGCTCGCGTTGGTGCCTGCGCTCGGCACGCTGCGCTCGTTCGAGATTGCGGTGTGCGCGACGCTCGCCGTGGCGGTGTTCGCGCGGTCTCGCATGCACGGTCGTGTGCCGTGGCGTGGTGACGCGGGACGCACCGCGCGGGTCGCGCTTGCCGTCGCCGTGGCGCTCGCGTGCGTGCCGTCGGACTACCTGCTGCGTGCGGTGACGACCTTTCCGCGCGCCCGCGTGCTGGCTGCGCGCGAGGGACGCGACGGAACCGCCGCGGTTCTCGGATACACGCGCAGCGACGTGTGCGCCGCCTCGCCCAATCACTGCCGCGGGCGGTGCCGCGACGACTTCTCGTATCAGCAGCTCATCTTCGGCACGGTGTCGTACGCGAGCACGATCCCACCGGCGAAGCGGTACATGCGTGCGCTCGCGCACCTGCCCCTGCTGCAGATCGACACCGAGGACGCCCTCGACGTCGCCGAGGTCTGTTTCGGCACGGGCACCACCGCGGGCGCCTTCACTGCGCACCCCTCACTCGGCACGCTCACGATCGTCGACATCAACCGCGATGTGTTCGAGTTCGCGCGGCACTTTCGCGCGAGCAACCGCGGCGTGCTCGACGATCCGCGCGTGCGCCTCGTGGTCGACGACGGGCGACATCACCTCGAGACCGCGCGGCAGCAGTGGAACGTGCTCTCGCTCGAACCGCCTCCCCCCACCGCCGAGGGCGCTGCGACGCTCTACGCCCGTGAGTTCTACGTGGCCGCGCGGCGAAGGCTTCGCGAGGGCGGCGTGCTCGCGCAATGGATTCCCTTCGACCAACAGAGCGAGGCGCTCGGACGCGCGATGCTCGCGTCGATCACGGCGGAGTTCGCGCACGTCGAGGTGTACCTCCCCAGCCGCTCCGAAGGCGTCGTGCTCGCGTCGATGCGACCGCTCTCGCCCGACCTCGCGCGGTGGCGCTCGCGCTGGCGTGGAGCGGTGCGCGAGAGTCTCGCGGAGGTGGGATTCGATCGACCGGAGCGGCTCCTCGCGACGCGCGTGCTCGATGACGCTGCGGTGCGGCGATGGATCGATGGCGCGGCACCGATGGTCGATGACCTCCCGGCGGTGGAGTTCTACCGATCTCACGGCGGACGGCCGTTTCGTGTGGCGACGATGCTCTCGCTCGCGCCGCGGCCTGAGGCATCATGGGCCCTCGAAGCGCGCATCGAACGGCACGGCATGGAAGCCTGGGAGCGATCGATCACCGGGGATCTGCGCGGCGCGCGCGTGATCGCGTCGCAGCTCTACGCAGACGATGGCGCGAACCCGTACACCCGCTACCTCGACGCGCTCGAGTACGACTGCCTCAACCTCGACGCTCCCTGAGCCGTTCACTCCGTGTGGAGCGTGACGGCGTGGCCCCGACCCTCGGTGGCCTCGGAGCCTGCCGCGCCATACGGAGGCGGCGACGATGTACCGCGCACGAGACGAGCGAGGCTGGGGCGGCGCCCTGATCGATCACGACCACGAAGACGCCCGACGGAGCACGCTCGTGCAGTGCGCCATCGCGCGCAGCGTGTTTCGCGCGGCGCGGGCCGCGGGCGCGCCGCCGGAGCCGAGCTGCGAGGAGTCGCTCCACGTGGTGGAGCAGTGGTGTCAGGGGCGCGCGACGGCCATCGACGTGAGGAACGCCGCACGCGAGGTGCTGCTGCGGCGCATGGAGCTCGGTGACGTTCCCACGCCGTGCGTGAAGATGTGCGACGCCGTGCTGAGGGCGTGCGACGAGGCGCAGGAGGCGCTCGATGGGAATCCCCTCGAACGCCCCTCGCAGGTGAGCTTCGCCTAGTGCAGGGAGATACGCCCCTCAGGGCGTCGAGAAGGTGCCCGGGCAGTAGCCGAGGGTCTCCGACGTGCCGCCGGCGAAGCCGCTTCCTTCGTAGTGGAAGTACCAGCGGTTCTGCATCGGCGAGAAGGTCAGCGAGCACATGTCCGAGAAGGTCGGTGAGGTCGTCGTGGCGACGGTCGTCACCGTGCCATCGCTGATGCGATAGCGGACGATGCGCGTGCCCGACTCGACGAAGACCGCCGAGGGCGCGCTGTCGAAGAACTCCGCGATGCCCCAGAAAGCCCAGCTCTCGCAGAACGTGTGCGTCGGCGTGGGCGCCGCAGAGCGCAGCGTGGTGACCGTGCCCGCGGGCAGGCGCACCTGGTACCAGATGCCCGTGTTCGTCGTCGCGCCCGGCGTGAAGACGTACGCGCGGCCGCGGCCCGAGAAGATGCCCGCGCCGCTGCGGAGGATGAGCGGCTCCGACAGCGGGATGCGCGTCATCGTGAGGGCGCCGGTGGTGCCGTTGAGCACGCCGAGCTGGGTCACCGTGAAGGGGAAGGTCGCGGTGAAGTACGAGAGCTCGGCGCCCGCGGCGTTCAGCATCACGTAGGCCTCGCCCGAGGCGAGGTCGCTGAGCAACATGTCGTGCTGCGCGCCGACGCTCGCGAGACCCGAGAGGTCGGTCAGCGACGCGCGCACCGTGGCCGTGTCACCCGTGTAGAACACGTTCGTGCCCGACACCGCGATGCCACCGCGGTCGTCACCCGACAGCGCGTCGTGGTCGATCGTGCGGCACATCGCCATCGTCGTGTTGAGCGTGTCGATGCGGAAGGTCGGCTCCATCGCGCACATGCCCGACACGCACGAGAGCCCCGTGGCGCAGACGTTCCCGCAGCGGCCGCAGTTGTTGCGGTCGCCGAGGAAGTTCACGCACTCGGCCCCGCAGCGGTTCTGTCCGGCCTGGCAGGGCGCGACGCACATGCCCACGGCGCACACGCGGTCCGCCGTGCAGCGGTTGCCGCAGCGGCCGCAGTTCTCGTTGTCGTTGCGAATGTCGGCGCACACGAGCCCGCACTGCACGCTCGGAGACGGGCAGTCGGCGACGTCGGTGCCCACGAGCGCGCGGCAGAATCCGCTCGCGCACGCATAGCCCGGCCCGCACGCGATGCCGCAGCCGCCGCAGTTCGCGGGGTCGACCGCGGTGTCGACGCACACGCCGCTGCAGGTGGTCTGCGTATCGGCGCAGCGGGGCGCGCACGAGCCGCCGTTGCAGAGCTGGCCCGCGCCGCAGGTGGTTCCGCACGCGCCGCAGTTGGTGCGATCGGAGCTGAGGTCGACGCAGCGGCCGCTGCACGCCGTGGTGCCCATCGAGCACGTGAGGCGGCACATGCCGGTCACGCAGTCCTGGCCCGCGGGGCATGCGTTGCCGCACATCCCGCAGTTGGTGCGATCGGTCTGGAGGTCGACGCAGCGGCTGTCACACGCCGTGCGCCCGGTCGGGCACTCGAGCACGCAACGCCCCGCACGGCAGAACTGAGGCGCAGGACACGCCGTGCCGCACGCGCCGCAGTTCGCCGTGCTCGTCTGCAGGTCGACGCAGGTGGTTCCGCATTGCGTTGCGCCCGTGGGGCACGCCATGCCGGTGCACGCGCCTGCGACGCAGCGCTGGAGGCCCGTGCAGGCGGTTCCGCACGCGCCGCAGTCGGTCTGCGAGGTCTGAAGGTTCACGCAGCGATCGCCGCAGCGCGTCTGCGTCGAGGGGCATCGCAGCTCGCAGACCCCGTTGACGCAGGTGTTGCCGAGGGGGCACGCGTTGCCGCAGGCGCCGCAGTGCTGATCGTCGCTGCGAATGTCGGCGCAGCGCACGGCGGGGCCCGTTGCGGTCGCATCCGCCGACGCGTCGCGCACGCCCGAGTCGCGCACGCCGCCATCGACGGCCGTCGTCGAGGCGCGGCACGAGGTGTACTGGGGCCCGCACTCGATCTGGCAGGCGCCCGCGGAGCACACCTGGCCCTCGGGGCACACGCGTCCGCACGCGCCGCAGTTCGTACGGTCGACGTTGGTGTCGGTGCAGCGACCGTCGCAGCGGCTCTGGCGCACGGGCGACGAGGGGCACTCGTTGTCGCACACGCCGTTGATGCACACGCGACCGGAGCCGCAGTTGATGCCGCAGCCGCCGCAATTGCGGGGGTCTTCGGCGGGGTTCACGCAGACGCGGGCGCAGGTGATGTTCGGGAGCGCGCAGGGGCCGTCGCTCTCGACGATGTCGGTCGGGGTGTCGGCGTCGAGGCCCACGAAGCGGGGCGTCGACGTGGTGTCACCGCACGCAGCCGCGAGCGCGGCAACAGCGGCGAGCGCGGCGAGGCGCAGGGGGTGAAGGCTCAAAGGATCTCCTCCGTGCACGATGTCATCTCCTGGGCCACGCCTCAGGGCGCGGGAACGAACCGGACCGTGTAGCCCGTGGCGGGCGAGCAGGAATAGGTGGGGGTGGTGCCCGGGCAGCCCGCGAGACCCTCCGTTCCGCCGGGGTTCTCGAGGCCCACCGTGCGCGTCACGCCGGTCGACATCGTCTGGTAGAGCAGGTCGATGGGGCCCGACTCGTTGAGGATGATCTCGTACGTGAAGTGGTTGAGATCCTCGCCGCAGCAGATGTCCGAGTCGTTCCACTCGAAGACCTGTTGACGGTTCGGCGCCGTGCCCACCGTCGCGATGCACTGCGCGTTGCGGTTCTCGTCGTCACCCCAGTGCGCCGCGATCACGCCGTTCGGCGACAGCGTCGACGGGATCGTCGGGAAGCGCGACGCGTTCGACACGCCGTCCATCGAGATGATGCCGTTGCTGTTCACGTTCACGAGCGCGCCCATGCGCAGGTCCGTCGCCCAGTAGCGGAAGGGGAACGCCAGCGGCACCGTGACCGAGTCGTCGTCGGCGCCATCGAGCACCGTCGTCGCACCGGGCGCCGTGCACGCGTTCACCCAGGCGGTGATCGCCGGCGGCGCGGCCGAGCGCGTGTACCGAACGAGCGGCGCCGTCCCGCACACACCACGCACGCAGAAGAGGCCCGTCGCGCAGGCGTTTCCACACGCGCCGCAGTTGGCCGCGTCGGACTGCGTGTCGACGCAACGGTCGCTGCAGTTCGTGGTGCCCGTCGCGCATCCGCACGCCCCGGCGATGCACGCCAGCGTGCCCGCGCAGGTGCGCCCGCAGGCGCCGCAGTTCACGCGGTCCGTCGTGATGTTGGTGCACGTGCCGCCGCAGCGGTCACTGCCCGCGGGGCACGGGGCCACACACATTCCCGCAGCGCAGAGGCGGTCGCCGGTGCAGGCGTTGCCGCAGCGGCCGCAGTGGTTGTTGTCCGACTGCGTGTTCGCGCAGATCGCACCGCAGAAGGTGCTCGGCGGCGCGCATCCCGCGTCGACCGTCGAGAGCGGGCGGCACGCGCCGGCCACACACACGTTGCCCGCGCCGCAGGCCGTTCCGCACGCGCCGCAGTTCGCCGGGTCGATCTGCGTGTTCACACACGTGGTGCCGCAGAGCGTCTGGCCCGCGGCGCACATCGCCATGCACGAACCGCCCACGCAGATCTGCGAGCCGGGGCACGCCATGCCGCATCCGCCGCAGTGCGCGCGATCCGACGAGGGGTCGACGCAGCGACCGTCGCAGAGCATCTGGCCCGTCTGGCAGACGGTCGTACACGCGCCCGCCTGGCACACCTGACCGGCCGGGCACGCGTTGCCGCAGCGGCCGCAGTGCGAGCGGTTGGTCTGCGTGTCGGCGCACGTGTCGCCGCAGAGCGTCTGGCTGTCGGCGCAGCCCACGCGGCACATGCCGCTGCTGCACACCTGGCCCATGGGGCACACGATGCTGCATCCGCCGCAGTTGAAGCGGTCGTTCGTGGTGTTCACGCAGCGCCCGCTGCACTGGGTGGTGTCGGCCGGGCAGTCACCGAGGCGGCAGCGTCCGCCCTGGCACGCGTAGTTCGACATGCAGGCCGCGCGACACGAGCCGCAGTTGTTGGGATCGCTCTGGAGGTCGACGCAGGCGTCACCGCACACCGTCTGTCCCGTGGGGCACTCGGCGCGGCACACGCCGTCGCGGCAGAAGGTGCCCGTGCGACAGCGGTTGTTGCACCCGCCACAGTTGTTCGGGTCGCGGTCGGTGTTGACGCACACCACCGCCGCCCCCGCGTCGCCCGAGGCCAGCTCGCACGCCGTGAGGCCCGAGGAGCAGGCCACCGTGCACTCGCCGTTCGTGCAGACGGTGCCCGGCCCGCAGCGCATGCCGCACATGCCGCAGTTCGCCTGGTCGAGCTGCGTGTTCACGCAGGCGCCGTTGCAGCGCGTCTGGCCGTTGGGACAGAGCGGGAGGCAGCGTCCCTGCACGCAGCTCGTCGTCGCGGTGTCGCACCGCGCGCCGCACGCGCCGCAGTTGTTGTTGTCCTCGGCGGCGTTGACGCAGGCGCCGTTGCAGGCGATCTGCGGCAGGACGCAATCCTGACCGCCGTTGGACTCCGAGGAGCAGCTGGCCAGCGCAGAAAGCGCCAACACGCCAGCAAGAAACCTGACAATACGCAAGGTCACGCGTGCCTCCGTTGGGGGAGCGGGGAGTGTCACCCGCACGTCGCGCCGGGGTCAACGATCCGTTGACGCTGAATTGGAGAGTTTCACCGTCGCGGAACGAGCGGGAGCGCATAGGATCGCGCGCGATGACGAGGCTCGGGCGCATCCGTGTGACTCCGGTGCTCGCCGCGTTGCTGACGTTCGCGGCGCGCGATGCGCACGCGCAGGAGGCCGCCGTCACCGCGCGACTCCAACGGTTCTTCTTCCGCGGCGCGCTCGGCGTCGGATACGGCAGCTTCTCGACCGGCACGAGCACCGGGGAGCTCGCACTCGCGGGCACCGGCGCGTTGGGCAACTTCGCCGTCGGCGTGAACCTCCATCGCAGCCTCGCGGTGCACGTCGACGCGTGCGCGATGAGCCTCGTGACGCCGACGCTCTACGTGGGCGGAAACGAGCGCTCCATCGCGAGCCGCGCCGACTCTACGTCGACGCTCTCGATCATCGGCGGCGGGGTCACCTTCAGCGCGCCCGGACGACTCTTCTGGGCCAGCGCGTCGGGCGGTGTCGCGGTGCTCGGCGTCGAGATCCCCGGTGCGGCCGCAGACTCGGCGGCGGCTTTCGGGCTCACGCAGCTCGGGTGGGGACTCAACCTCCTCGTCGGGCGCGACTGGCCCATCGTCTACAACTGGCGCGTGGGCCTCGCGCTCCACGGCATCGTCGCGCAGCTCCCGGATCAACCGTTCATGGGCTCGACGCCCACGTGGACGGCCCTCGGCGGCGGCCTCTCGCTCACGGTCACCGACCGCTGACCGCCATGCCTCCCGCGGCGCGCGACGACGCCTCGCCCCTGCGCGCGCTCGCCACGCAGGGCCTCGCGTACACCGCCGCGGCGCTCGCCACGCGCGCCCTCTCGCTCGTGATGGTGCCCGTCTACGCGCACCTGCTCGGTCCCTCGGATCTCGGCGTCCTCGAACTCATCGACACGCTCGACCTCGTGGTGATCGCGGCCTTCTCCACGGCGCTCACCGACCCGCTCATCCGGCACCTCCACGACGCCCCCGACGAGCGCGCGCGTGACGTCGTACGGTCCACCGCGCTGCTCGCGATCCTCGGCGCGGGCGCGCTCCTCGCGACGGTCGGCGTGGCGGTCTCTCCATGGCTCTCGCAGCGGATCTTTCACGGCCCGTCGCACGCCGACCTCGTCACGTGGACCTTTCTCAGCATCACGTCGCAGGCCGCCGTCGAGGTGCCCTTCGCATCGCTCCGTGCCGAAGGCAGAACGCGCGCGGTGATCGCTGCATCGTTCGCGCGTGCGGTGCTCGGGCTTGCGCTGAACATCGCGCTCATCGTGGGCCTGCGCCTCGGGCCGCGCGGTGCGGTGCTCTCGAACTTCGCGTCGGCCACGGTGCAGGCCGCGCTGATGGTGGGGCTCACGCTCCGTCGCACGGGGCTTCGCTTCGACCCACGCGTGCTGACCCGCATGCTCTCCTTCGGGTGGCCCCTCGTGCCCGGCGCCCTCGCGATGATCGCGCTCGGACACTCGCGCTCCTACGTGCTCAACCGCTACTGCACCCTCGCCGAGGTGGGCGTGTGGGCCTTCGGGTACCGCTTCGGCGCGCTCGTCACGCAGGCCCTCGGCCAGCCGCTCCGCGCCGCGTGGACGGCCCGCATGTACGCGCTCTGGGAGCACACCGACGGCCCCGATCGCTACCGCCGCGCGGGCACCTGGCTCGCGGCGCTCTATGCGTGGGCCGCCGCAACGCTCTCCCTCGCAGCGCCGCCCCTCGTCGATGCGCTCGCCCCACGAACGTTCGCCCGCGCCGTTCCCGTCGTGGCCGCGGTGGCCTTCTCGTACGCGCTCCGAGAGATGGCCGCGTACTTTCGCAACGGGCTCCTCGTCGCCCGCGACGCGCGCGCCATCGCCCGCATCGAGCCCGCGCTCGCCGTGGTCGACCTCGCGCTCTCGATGGCGCTCATCGCGCGCTTCGGACTCCCCGGCGCGCTCGTGGCCTCGCCCCTGGTGTTCGCCTTCTACGCCCTCGCCCTCCATCACGCCGTGCGCACGGTACTGCCCGTGCGATACGAGTACGCGCGCATCGGGGCCTGTGGGGTTCTCGCCGTGGCGCTCGCCGCGATCGGGCAGACGATGCACCTCCCGTCGCGCGCGCTCGACCTCGCGGTGCGTGCGGCGCTCGTGGCGCTGTATCCCATCGCGGTCATGGTGTGGGTGCTCGACCGCGACGACGAGCGAGCGTGGCTGCGCGAGGTCGCGCGCATGATCGGGCTGCGCAGCGAGCGCACCGTGCGGTAGCGTCGCGGCCGTGCGTCGTCTCGCATCTGGAAGCCTCCGGGCCGTGGTGTTCCTCCCCCTCGTGCTCGGACTCTCCTGCCGGTGCACTCCGCGCAGCGTGGCCCGTCAGGTGCGCAACGCCGTGAGCAACGACCCCATCGCGGCGGCGTCACCCGTGGAACCTCCCGCGCAGCACACCGACGGGCCCACCGTGGGCGGCTGCACGGTGTTTCCGCCTGACAGCCCGTGGAACCGCGATGTGTCGCGTGATCCCGTCGACCCGCACTCCGCGGCCTACCTCGCGAACATCGCCGCGCATGGGCCCAACGTGCTCCACGCGGACTTCGGCTCGCGGGCGCGCTACGGGCTGCCGTACACGATCGTACCTGCGTCGACGCCCATGACCGAGGTGCGCTTCGACGAGTATGGCGACGAGAGCGACCCCGGGCCCTACCCCATTCCCATGGACGCGCGCATCGAAGCAGGCCGCGACCGTCACGTGTTGGTGATCCAACAGGAGACCTGCCGTCTCTTCGAGCTCTACCACGCGCGTCGATCACGCAGCGGCTGGCTCGCGGGCTCCGGCGCCGTCTTCGACCTCCGTCACGGCACCACGCGCCCCCGCGGATGGACCTCCTGCGACCAGGCTGGATTGCCTATTTTTCCAGGCCTCGCGCGCCATCGTGAGGTCGCCGCGGGCGCGATCCGTCACGCGCTGCGCGTCACCTTCGACCACACGCAGGCCGCGTGGATCGCGCCCGCCAACCACCCCGGCGGCACCGACGACCGCGACGCGCCGCCCATGGGATTGCGACTGCGCCTCAAGGCCTCCTTCGACCTCGCGCCGTACACGGGCCAGACGCGCGTGATCCTCGAAGCGCTCCAACGCTACGGCCTCTTCGTCGCCGACACCGGCACCAACTGGTACATCACCGGCGCGCCCGATCCCGCGTGGGACGACGACGACCTCGACCAGCTCTCGCGCGTGTCTGGCGATGCCTTCGAAGTGGTCTCGACGGGCGAGCTCCAGAGGCACCCATGACCGTCTGGCAGTCGATCTACGACAGCCCGTGGCATCAGCCGCGCCTCGTCGTCACGCTCGGCGCCGTCGCGTGGATCAGCGCGCTCCTCGCGATGCGTCGCACCCCCGCGAAGGGCGATCGGGTGTTCCGCGCGTGGCTCGGAGTGTTCGGCGCGCAGATCCTCGTCGACGCGGTGCTCACCGCCAGCGACTCGCCGCTGCTCCCCGCGCACGGCGCGCTGCTCGGCAACCTCGCCATCGCCTTCGTGCTCCTCGGCGACGCGCGCGTGTACCTCCTCACCGAGCACTTCTCCCGCGCGCCCTCCTCGCGCCACGGACTCTTGCGCGGCCTCGCGTGGGGCTCGCTGGTCTCCGTGCTCATGGCGCCGCTCGCGCGCACGGTGTCCGCGTTTCAGCACAACCTCCGCACGCTGTTTCTCACCTACGAGCTCCTCGCGCTCACGCAGGCGATCGTGTGGCGCGCGGTGGTGCTCCCGAAGCGCGCCTCGCACACGCCGCCGGAGACCCTCGCGTGGCTCCGCGCGGTCGCGGGCTTCGTGGTGGTGCAGTACGCGCTGTGGGCCCTCGCCGACGTGCTGATCCTCTGGGTGCACCCCGCGGGATATCTCCTCCGCCTCGTGCCGAACGTCCTCTACTACGGGGTGTTCGTGGGGTATGTGTTCCGCCGTGCGCCCGCCGCGATTCGCCCCTGAGCTCGCGCTCGTCGTCGCCCTCGCCGCGTGCCGCCGACCCGACGAGGGCACGCAGAGCGTCGACCCGACGGCCTCCATCGAGTTTCGCATCGAGGGACGCACCGTGCGGAGGCTCACGCTCGCCGCCCTCGAACGCGCCGCGGGCGTCGAGACGGTCACCAACTTCGACGCGTACTACCGCCGTGAGAAGCGCTTTCGCGCGCTGCCCCTCGACCGCGTGCTCACGGAGGGATTCGGCTCCCTCGACGGCCTCCGCGCGAAGCAGTTCGTGATCCGCGCGCGCGACGGATACACCGTGCCCCTCGCGGGCGAGCGGCTCCTCGAAGGCGGCGCCTTTCTCGCCGTGCGCGACGTCGAGAACCCCTCGTGGGAGCCCATTGGACCGCAGCACGCGAACCCCGGCCCCGCCTACCTCGTGTGGCGCGGCGCGACGCAGACCGACCTCGAATCGCACCCGCGCCCGTGGCAGCTCGCGGTCATCGAGATCACGCGCTTCGACCTGGCCTTTCCGCACACGGTCCCCGCGGGTGAAGCGGCCGACAGCGCGGCGATGCGCGGCTTCGCGATCTTCGCGCGCGAGTGCGTGCGCTGCCACGCCGTGAACCGCGAGGGCGGCCACGTGGGCCCCGAGCTCAACGTGCCCCAGAGCATCGTGGAGTACCGCCCCGAGGCGCAGATCCGCGCGTACATCCGCAACCCGCTGACCTTTCGCTACGGCAACATGCCCGCGCACCCGCACCTCACCGACGGCGACCTCGACGGGCTCGTCGCCTACCTCCGCGCGATGTCGCTGCGCAAACACGACCCCGATGCGCCCCGCGACGGAGGCGCTCCGTGATCGACGCGCGCGGGCACGGGCTCCTCGCCGAACGCCTCGACGCGCTCCCCGCGGTGCTCGACGCCACGCTCGCGCATCCCCTCGCCCCGCTGCCCGACGCGCTCCGTCGCGCCGCCCTCTGGACGGTCACCGCCACCGGCGCCTCCGAGGGCCCCGCGCGCGCCCTCGCCGCGCTGCTCACGCGCCACACGGCACACCGCGCCGTCTTCGCGCCGCTCTCGTGCTTCGCCGTCGATGCGCCCCCGTCGTCCGAGGTGCTCGTGGTGGTGTCGCAGGGCCTCTCGCCCAACGCGCGCCTCGCCCTCGCCGCACGAGACCGCTACGCGCGCTGCGTGCTCATCACCGCGAGCCGCGGACCCGAGGTCGAGTCCCTCTCCCGCGACGGTGTGCTGGTGCTCTCGCACGGCCCCGACGACGAGCCGCGCCTGCTCCTCCGCGTGCAGGGACCGGCCGCGGCCATGCTCACCGCGCTCCGTCTCGTCGACGCGCTCGCCGTCGAGACGCGATGGTTTCGCGACGACACGCGCGACGCGCTCGCGAGGGCGCTCCGTCGATGCGCGACCCCGACCTTCGACGGTCCGCTCACGTGCGCGCTCGTCACGGGCCCCGACGACGGAGACTTCGGCCACGCGCACCGCAGCGTGTGGCTCGAAGGCGTCGGCACCTGCGACCCCGGCACGTGGGATGTGCTCCAGTTCGCGCACGGCCCCTACCAGCACGTCGTCGACCGCGCGACCACGCTGGTGACCTTCGAACGCGCGAATGGCGCATCGCGCGCGCTCTTCGACCGCCTCGCCTCGATGCTCGACCCCGCGCGCCACACGCTCGTGCGCCTGGTCGCCACGCTGCCGGGACCGCTCGCGTACTTCGAACACGCTGCGATGCTCGGCGCAGTCGTACGCCAGGCCGCACGGCTCGCCGCGCGCGACCTCATGGACTGGCCGGGACGCGGCCGTGACGGCGCCCTCTACGACCTCGGAGCCGACGCGCTCGCATCGACCTCGACGCGGGCCTGCGCCGACGAGTAGCAGCCTTCGAGGTCGGTGAGATCCGCGGCCACGGCGCGCACACGCACGCCGGGCTCGATGCCCGCCTCGCGCAGCGCCTCGCGGTCGGTGAACGACACCACCCACTGGTGCGTGCGGGGATGCACGCCCGTGTCTTCGGTGAGCGCGCCCCGGGGCCCTTCGAGCCGCACGCGCAGGGCGTGGAGCCCGAACGCGTGGCCCGCGACGATCACCCGCTCCAGCGCGCGCGACGCGTCGAGCTCACCCATCACCACGGCGTGGAGCATGATGTTCCGCATGAACGTGTCGCCGCTCATAACCTCCGCGCGCGCGCACTTCAATACAACGCGCCCAGCACCAGCCGCGGATCGGGGTAGCGCCGCAACGCCTCCTCGCGATCGTCGTCGCTCACCGCGCCGGGAAGGTCCGCCACCTCGGGACGCACGAGCGACAACTGAAAGTGCAGGTGCGGGTTCCATCCGCCGTTCTCGTGGCGGTCGCCGACCCACGCGATCACCTCGCCGCGCGCGATGCGTTGCCCCTCGAAGCGCCCTTCGACCGATCGCGCCGCGAGGTGCCCGTGCAGCGCGTAGAGCGTCGTGTCGCCGAGCATGTGCCGCGTGACGAGCGTGTAGCCGTAGTCGCCCGCCGCGCCGTTGTAGGCGAAGCGGTGCACCTCGCCCTCCCAGAACGCGTGCACGGCCTCGCCCACCGGCGCGCCGAGGTCGATGCCCATGTGGATGTCGCGCACGCCGCCGAAGAGGGCGGTGGTGTACATCCCGCGTCGCTTCTCGTCGTAGCGCCCGACGCCGTAGCCCGTGCGCATCGCGCGCTTCGGGTCGTAGCCCTGCGTGAAGTCCCAGACCTCGTAGCCCTCGGGCAGGGCGATCACCGGGTGAAAGTCGTAGCCGCGCAGGTCGAGCATCGCGGCGCCTGCTCTATCAAAGCTCCGACCTCGCGAACAACGCCCGCAGCGCGGCCTCCTGCGCGCGCGCCGCCCGCGTCTCGGCCCGCAGCCCCGTGATGCACCGCGGAGGAACCTCTCGCACGAGCACCACGCCGTTCGCGCTCACCCAGATTCCGCAGCCGTTCTCGCGCAGCCGTCGCGGGTCGACGGAGAGCATCACATCGACGCCGTCGCGCTTGCCCACGTGGCTGTCGACCGACGACGCAAGGTGCACGTGCGTGCGCTCGCCGGGGAGCAGCCCCTCACGGGCGATGGAGGCCAGCGCGCGCAGCCGCGTGCCGTGCCAGATCGGGGCGTCGTCGGTCCACGGCGTCCACGAGGCTTCGAGCGCCTCGCGGGTGACGGGCGTGCCCTCGAACGAGTGGCCCTGACACGCGCGGATGTGTCCGTTGCGCACTTCGAGGCGTGACTTGCGGTTGTCGCGCACGGCTGCGTCGAGCGCCTCCGACGAGAGCGAGAGCGCGCGGCGCACATCGTCGATGCGGGCCCATCCCGCGGCGTCCATCGCGAGCTTCGATTCGTGGGCGCCGTGGCGAAGGAGCCACGAGAGCGCGCGGCTGTGGCGGGTGGTGCTGTCGTCGGTGCGCATGGTGTTCTCCGTGGCCCGAAGCTACGCCCACACCATACTCACGAACACTGATCTCTCCTGATCGATCATCACCGATCGTGAGTGTACCGTCGCCCCGTGGAACCGCCCGACCTCGCCCTCCTCCACGCCTTCACGGTCTTCGCCGCGCACGGCAACCTCACGCACGCCGCCCGCGCGCTGAACGTCACGCAGCCCGCGCTTCACGGCCAGCTCGCGCGCCTCGCCTCGTCGCTCGGCGTGACGCTCTACACCCGCCGCGGACGCGCCCTCAGCCTCACCGCCGACGGCGAGCGCGTGCTCCGCTTCGCCCGCGACGTGACCGACCGCACCGCGCGCTTCGTCGACGAGCTCCACGGACGCGCGCCCCGTCAGCCCCTCGTGCTGTGCGCCGGCGCGGGCTCGTACCTGCATCTACTCGGCGCGCCGCTGAAGGCCTGGCTCGCGAATCCCCCGGCCCCGCTGCGGCTCCTCACGCACGACCGCGAACGCACCATCGAGGCCGTGCTCGGCGGCGCGGCGCACCTCGGCGTGGCCCCGCTCGACGGCCCCGTCTCCGAGCTCGCGACCGACACGCTCGCGGTGGTTCCGCTGGTGCTCGCGATGCCTGCGTCCCATGCCCTCGCGGCGAAGCGTACGGTGCGTCTGCGCGACCTCGCGGGCGAGGCGTTGGTGCTTCCCACGGAAGGACGTCCCCATCGTGTGGCCGTCGAGACCGCGCTGCGCGCCGCGCGTGTGACGTACTCCGTGGCGATCGAAGCGAACGGGTGGGACCTCGCGCTGCGCTTCGTGGAGCTCGGCGTCGGCGTGTCGATCGTGAGCGGGTTCTGCGCGATGCCGACGGGCGTGGTGGCGCGCGCGGTGACCGACCTTCCGGCGAAGAGCTACCACCTCGTGCGACGCCGCGATCGACCGCGCATCCACGCGCTCGGCGCGCTGCGCGAGATGCTGCTCGACGGGTGTGCGCGATGGCGCGGCGGGTGACGGTCAGCCGACCGCGGTGCCGAAGGGATGCGTCGGGTCGTTGCGCTTCGCGGTCACGGGAAAGGGTCCCTCGCCGTTGCGCGCGAGGGCTTCGGGCGCGGGCGAAAGCGCGGCGGGCTTCGTGGGGATGAAGGGCGCGCGCACCGCGGGATCGGCGAACTGGTCGTACCACCACGATCCGGCCACTGCGACGAGCGCGAGGAACGAGAGGAAGGCCACCGCGAGGTACCAGAAGAGCTGACTCGGGACGCTCTGCGCATCGAAGAGCGGCGCATCGGCGGCGACGGCGCCCGCGCACGCGACGAGCGGGAGAAACCACAGCGCACGCGACGGCTGGAGCAGCGCGCGACGCACGGACATCTTCGCGGTGAAGGGCGCGATGTCGACCGACCGCGGGAGCGCGCGAGGACCGGGCGCACCGAGCACCGACAGGACGGCGAGGCGGAGCCCCTGCTCGTGCCAGCCCGCGGCGGCGTCGAGGGTCCATGCGCCGAGGGCGAGCACGGGCGCGAGGAACATGTACCGGGGCTGCGTGTGCTGCGCATGCCAGGCGATGAATCCCGCGACGAGGGCGAGCGACGCGACACGGGTGCGGAAGCAGTTCTGCCGATGCCGCGCGATCTCGGCGTCGAGGAGTTCGAGGTGTCGCAGGTCGGGGGCGGAGTCGGTGGGGCGCGGGTCGGGCGCGTCGCTCATGCTGCCTCGTTGCAGAGGATGGGGAGTGGGCGAAGGAGCCTACCACCGCGCGTCGGGGCGTGTACCCTCGCGGGCCACTCCCGATGAACGCACACACGCTCGAATCGGCGCTGCGCAAGGCCGCCGGAGGTGAGGTCTCGATCACACGTGCGGTGCCCCTCGCGGGCGGCGCGTCGATGGAGACCTGGGCGATCGACGCCACCGTCGACGGACGCACAGAGCGCCTCGTGCTCCGCCGCGACATGGCCGTGAACATGTACGCGGGCGCGCTCTCTCGCAGGCAGGAGTTCGCGCTGCTCACGGCGGCCCACGGCGCGGGCGTGACCGTTCCGCGGCCGCGGTGGTGCTACGACGGCGACGCCGACACGCGGCCCTTCTTCGTGATGGACCGCGTCGAGGGCGAGAGCGTCGGGCGACGTGTGGTGAAGCTCCCCGAGCTCGAAGCCGCCCGTCAGGGCCTCGCGCGTGAGATGGGACGTCAGCTCGCGCGCATCCACGGCATCGCACGCGACGCGCTCCCGACCCTGCCCGCCCCCACGGAGAACGTGTCCGCGTGTGACGAGGCGCTCCGTGCGACGCGCGCCATCGCCGACGGCCTCGCGCGCCACAACCCCGTGTGGACCTACGCGCTCCGCTGGCTCGCGGCGCGTACGCCGACCGCGCGGCCCCTCACGCTCGTGCACGGCGACTTTCGCGTGGGCAACCTCCTGGTGTCTCCGCACGGGCTCACCGCGGTGATCGACTGGGAGTTCTCGCACCTCGGAGATCCGCACGAAGACCTCGCGTGGCCCACGCTCCGCGACTGGCGCTTCGAGCGTGACGCGTTGACCGTGGGCGGTGTGGGCACGCTCGACGACCTGCTCGCGGGCTACGCCGAAGCGGGCGGCGAAACCGTCGACCGACGCGCCATCGCGTGGTGGGAGGTGATGGGCAATCTCCGCTGGTCGGTGGTGTGTCACACGCAGGCCGAGCGCCACCTCTCGGGCGCCGATCGGTCCGTCGAGTACGCGAGCCTCGGACGCAAATCCGCCGAGCTCGAATGGGAGATCGTGCACCTCATCGAACGGCACACGCGGGAGAAGACCCTGTGAGCGACATTCCCTCGCTGCGCCCCACGGCGCTCGAACTGCTGGAGGCCGCGCGCGAGCACCTCACGTCGCGCGTGGTGCCCGCGATCACCGACCCCCAGTTGCGCTTCCAGACCCTCGTCGCGTCGCACGTGCTCGGGGTCGTGGAGCGCCAGCTCTCCGCGGGTGACGCGCCCTTCGCACACGTGCGCGCCGAGCGACGCGCGCTGCCCGGATCGCCCGACGACGACGCCGCGCTCTGCGCTCTCATCGACGCCGGCACCTACGACGACGACGGCGCCGCCGAAGCGCTCCGCGCGCACCTCCGCACGCGCACCGAGCTCTGCCTCATGGCGTGGAACCCGCTGTTCCTTCTGCGCGTGAAGCGCGACCGCTGAGCGCTCACGGCCGCGCGGCGAGCACGGCCACGTTGCGCGGGCTGTCTTCGACCGCGAAGGCCTCGACCACCGACACCGCGCGCCCCTGCGACGCGAGATGCATCGCGCGGTCGTGGGCGATCCACACCTCCACGACGCGCGCATACATCCGACGCGCGAGTTCGAAGCGACGCGCACGCGCCCATCCGGCCTTCGCCCGCGCGAGCGCCTCGATGCAGCGCGGATCGTCTGACCGCGGCGCCGCCCCCCACCCGCGCACTTCGAACGCGCGCGCCACGAGCGCTTCAAAGTCACCGACCGCGCGCCGACGGTTCACGCCGCGCATCTCCTCGCCCGCCGCGATCGTGGCGTCGAAGCCCCGCAACACGTGCCGCAGCGCGATGCGATGCACCCGCGAGCGCGTGCGTCCCGCGAGGTCTTCTTCGACGCCGTCGTCGTCGTCGCGCATGTTCGCGAGGCCGAGCACCGCGCGCGGGAGCGTGAGCGCATCGACGTCACCACCGCAGTCGGAGAGGGGCACGCGATCGCCGCCGCGCTTCTGGTAGCAGCACCCCACGAGCGCGAAGGGCGCGCGGGCCTCGCGGGCGCCCTCGACCGCCGCATCGCCGAGCGCGCCGCACGCGTGGAGCCCCACCACCAGGTCATCACCGCGCATCGCCTGCCGCGCCGCGCACACGTCGACCGATTCGAAGCGCGCGTCGGAGTTCACCGCGAGCGCGCGCGCCACGGCCACACGGTCTTCGTCGAGCTCCCATCCCACGGCGGGCAGCGAGAGCGCGTCGGCGAGGTGACGCGTGAGGTGCCCGTGCCCCGAGCCCACGTCGACGACGCGCGCGCACCCCGACGCGAGAGGACGCGCGAGGCTCGCGAACGCCGCCACCTGCGACTGCTTGCGCGGCGACGCACGACGACGATCGCGGGGCGCAGGATGCACTCCCTCGTGAACGGGAAGTGCCGTGAGCGCGCGCACCGACGCCGCGGCCTTCGCGAGCGAACCGGGGAGCTGCTCGTCATCCGCGCGCCACGCCGCGAGGCCCGCGCGCTCCGCCGCATCGACGGCCTCGTCGGAGAGCGCCGCGAGCCCCCGCGCCCACCCTCGCGCGAGGGCCCACGCGGGCGCTGCGCCATCGTCGTCGGAGCGCCCGTCGAGCACGTCGCGCACGTCGGCCACGCAGCGCGAGAGCGCGCGCCACCGCACGTCGACCGCATCCACGCGCGAGCTACTTCGGGAGCGCCTGCAGGCCCACGCGCTCGCGCACCCGCCCGAGCACATCGCGGGCGACGGAGCGCGCGTTCGAAGCGCCCTTCGCGAGCACGTCTTCGAGGTCTGCGGGGCGCTTCAGAAGGTCGTAGTACCGATCGCGCGCGGCGCCGAAGTGCGCTTCGAACGCGCGCCCGAGGGCCTCCTTCGCGTGGCCGTAGCCGTAGCCTCCGGCGCGGTACGCGGCGGCCATCTCGTCGGCCTGCGCGGGCGTCGCGACGAGGCGGTAGAGCGTGTAGATCGCGCTGGTGTCGGGATCCTTCGGCTCGTCGACGCCCTTCGAGTCGGTCTTGATGCCCTTCGCGACCTTGAGAAAGGCCTTCTCGTCCTTGAGAAAGATGTCGATCGTGTTGCCGTACGACTTCGACATCTTGCGCTCGTCGGTGCCCGGAATCGTCGGCACCTCGGCGCGCACGAGGGGCTCGGGGCGACGCAGCGCCTTCGACCCGTACGCGGCGTTGAAGTGGCCCGCCATGTCCTGCGCCATCTCGACGTGCTGAAGCTGATCGCGGCCCACGGGCACCACGTCGCTGTCGTAGGCGAGAATGTCGGCGGCCATGAGCACCGGGTAGAAGAACGTCCCCGTCGAGAGCTCGTTGGCCCTGCTCTCCTGCTCGGCGGCCTTGTAGGCGTGGGCACGCAAGAGGAGCCCCATGTTGGTCACGCAGGCGAGGTGCCACGAGAGTTCGAGCACCTCGGGCACATCGCTCTGCCGAAAGAACACCGCGCGCGACGGGTCGAGCCCGAGGGCCAGAAAGGTCGCGGTGATTTCGTGCGAGGCGCGGCGCAGCACGGCGGGATCGCGGCCCGTCGTGAGCGCGTGGTAGTCGGCGACGAAGTAGTAGGCGTCGTGCGAGTCCTGCAGCGCGATCGCAGGCTGGATCATGCCGAAGTAGTTGCCGAGATGCGGCGTGCCCGTGGGCTTGATGCCAGAGAGTGCGCGGAGTCTGCGTGCCATGGGAGGGGGCGGAGATATACCATCGCGCCGCGCCGCATGGACCCCTACCTCACATTCCTCCGCGAGCGCGTCGGGCACGCGCTCCTCGTAGCGCCCGTGGTGGGTGTCGTGGCGCGCGATGCGGCGGGTCGTGTGCTGATGCAACAGCGCGCCGGCGAGGGCACCTGGGGACTGCCCGGCGGATGGATGTCTCCCGGTGAATCCGCCACGGCCTGCGCGGTGCGCGAGGCCCTCGAAGAGACCGGCTGGGAGGTGGAGCTCACGGGCCTCCTCGGCGTGTACACCGACCCTTCGAAGCGCACGGTGACGTACCCCAACGGCGACCGCGCGCAGTTCTTCGCGGTGGTCTTCGAGGGCCGCGCGCTGCGCTGCGTGGGCGCCGCCGACGACGAGACCTCGGGCATCGGATTCTTCGCCGCCGACGCCCTCCCCACACCGCTCCACGAGCCCGATCGCGACATCCTCGACGACGCGCTCTCCGCCCGCCCGCGGCCATTCATCCGCTGACCTCCGCGCGTCGATCGCTGGTATGGTCGCGCGCCATGTCGCTCTCCCGCTTTGCCCTCGTCGCCGCGCTGTTCGTGTCCGCCGCCCGATGCACCTCGCACGTCGCGGCCAACGACTACGGGTGCGTGTTCAACGCCGACTGCGAGGCGGGCCTCGTGTGCGCCGCCCACGCGTGCCGCGCCACGTGCCGCACGGACCGCGACTGCGCGACGAACACCCGCTGCCTTCGCGGCGACGACGGGCTCAGCTCGGCGTGTGTGCCCAATCCTCCGGCGGCGGTGGCCTGCGGCCGTGACGCCGACTGCCCTGCGGGCAACGCGTGCCTCTCGGGCGTGTGCCGCGCGCTCTGCCAGCAGGACTACGACTGCCGCGTCGTGAACCCGCTCACGGCCTGCGTGTCGGGCATGTGCGTGAGCACCTGCAACGCGCCGAACTCGGTGTGCGGCGTGACGTGCACGAACCTCCAGACCGACCCCGCGAACTGCGGCGCGTGCGGCACGGCGTGTCCGTCGGGCGCGTGTGCCGGCGGCGCGTGCGTGGCCGTGTGCGCCTCGCCGCGGCGCATGTGCGGATCGACGTGCGTCGACGTCACCAGCGACGTGACCAACTGCGGCGCGTGCGGAACCTCGTGCGGCGCGGGCCTGTGCGTCGAGGGCGCGTGCATGTCGCGGTGTCCGTCGCCGCGGCGCATGTGCGGATCGGCCTGCCTCGACGTGAGCACCGACGTGGCCAACTGCGGCGCGTGCGGCATGGCCTGCCTCGCGGTGCCCAACGGCAGCGCGCGCTGCGTCGCGGGTGCGTGCGGTGCGGTCTGCAACGACGGCTTCTACCTCCGCGAGGGGCGCTGCGTGGTCGTGCCCGCGCCGTCTCCCGCAGGCGCGCCCTCGGGGGCCACGGCGACGTCGCGGCGGCCCGTGTTCCGATGGACGAACCCGGCGGGCGGCGGCGACGGCGCGCGCGTGCAGGTGTGCCGCGACCGCGCGTGCACGATGGAGGTCGCGCGCTTCGAAGCGACGGGCACCTCGGCCTCGCCCTCGGCCGACCTCGCGCCCGGCGTGTACTTCTGGCGCGTGTTCGGCCGCGCGGGCACGTCGGTCGGAACGACCGCGTCGAGTGTGGTGCGCGAGATCGTGATCCCTGCGCGCAGCGCGGCCCGCAACGACGCGTGGGGCACGTACCCCGATTTCAACGGCGATGGCATCGCCGACGCCCTCATCGCCGAGCAGGGACGCAGCCGCGTGATGTTCTATCCCGGCTCCACGGGCGGCCTCGCCGATGCGCCCGCGCAGACGCTGAGCCCCATCGAAGTGTTCGGCTTCGGGTCCGACGTGGCGACGGCGGGCGACGTCGATGGCGACGGCTTCGTCGACGCGGTCGTGGGCTCGCCCGACGAGTCGTCGGTGTACGTGTACTACGGCACCGCGGCGGGCCTCACGCCCACGGGAACGCGCGTGACCTACGACTCCTTCGGCTTCGGCTCCGTGGTGCGCGCGGCGGGCGACGTGAACGGCGACGGCTTCGCCGACCTGCTCGTGTGGGGCGGCGGCGAGGTGAGCGTCGCGTACTACATCCTCGGCGCCGCGCGCTCGACCCCGATGCGCGCCGTGCCCATCGACGGAATCCGTCCCGCAGGCGCGTGGTCCATCGCGGGCGTCGGTCACCTCAACGACGACGCGTACGACGACGTGGTGATCGCGGTGCCCGGCGCGGGCGACCTTCTGCCGTCGATCAAGGTGTTCTACGGCAGCGCCACGGGCCTCCCCTCGGAGCCCAGCGCGTCGCTCTCCGTCAACGCGGCAGCGATCTCCGGAGCGGGTGACTTCGACGGCGACGGCTATGCCGACGTGGTCGTGGGTGGCGCGGGCGGACTGGGCATCGCGTGGGTCTACACGGGCAGCGCCACGGGCCTCTCGTCGGAGCCCACGTTCACCCTGCGCGGCGAGGTCGAATCGCAGTTCGGCACCACCGCGTCGGCCCTCGGTGACGTCGACCGCGACGGCTTCGGCGACGTGGTGATCGGCGACGGGTTCTCGCGGGCGCGCGTGTTCTTCGGGGCCGCGCGCGGAGCGACGCCTCGCGTGGTGGCGCTCCTCGGGCAGGCGGGACAGTTCTCGGCCTCGCTGACGCGCGCGGGCGACCTCGACGGCGACGGCTTCGAAGACGTGCTCATCGGCTCGCCGGAGTTCGGCTCTTCGAAGAGCTGCCGCAGCGAGGTGCGGCTCTACCTCGGGAGCAGCGCAGGCATCTCGCCCGAGGCCACGCGCGTGATCAACTCGCCCGACGCGAAGAGCTGCGCCACGGGCTTCGGCAGCGGCGTCGCGTGGATCGCGCGCTGGCCCCGGTGGTCGCTCCTGGGATAGGACTCCGCGCGATGAAGCCCAGCCTCCTCGCACTCAGCCTCGTCATCGCCCGCGCGAGCTGCTCCGACCGCGCGCATCCCGTGACCACCGCCGCGGGAGACTCTCCCTCGCAGGTCGAGGTGGTGAGCCCCGGTGATGGCGGCGCGCGTCGCCCGCGCGAGATCGTCGCGCGACACATTCTCGTGATGCACCGCGATGTGCCCGACGCGCCGGAGTCTGCATCGCGAAGCCGCGCCGAGGCACGCGCACGGGCCGAAGAGGTGCTCCGTCGATTGCGGGCAGGCGAGCGCTTCGAAGACCTCGCGCGGGAGTTCTCCGACGAGCCCGGCGCAGGCGAGCGCGGAGGCAGCCTCGGGCGCTTCGGACGCGGACGCATGGTGCGCGACTTCGAAGACGCTGCGTTCGCGCTCGACGTGGGTCAGCTCTCCGAGGTCATCGAGACGCGCTTCGGCTTCCACGTGATCCAACGGACGGAGTAGTCCGACCCCCGCGGCGCCGCAGAGAGCCTTGAGCTCGGCTGTGACGAATTTGCGAGAATTGCGCTTCTGCCGAGCTGGATGGCGCTGCCTACATGTGAAACAACCGGCGACGTACACGGAGGTTTCGTGATGCGTCGAAGCACGTTCCCGATGATCGCTGTGGGGGTCCTGGCCGCGCAGGGCTGCGCCAACCACGAAGAAGACCTGAGCGCTCGCACGAGCCGCACGTCGGGATTCTTCCTCGTGCGTCGCCCCACGGACCCGTGCACCGCCGACGACGGCGCCACCTGTCGCGGCTTCGTGGCCTCCGCGGTCAACAGCAGCACCACGCAGTGCGCCGACGGAAGCGCCTCGCCTGCGTGCGCCGTGACCGCGATCGACCTCACGGGCGCGGGCCTCCCCGAGGGCCAGGTGGCCTCGCTGCTCCGTGACATCACCAGCTCCGTCGATGCGCCCACGGTGCTCCTCCGCGGCCGCATGGTGGTGCGCGACGGCGCGTCGGTGCTCGTCGCCGACGAGGCCTGGCAGGCGCCCGACGCGGCCCCGGTGCGCGGCGCGTTCCACCTCGTGACCGCCGCGGGATCGAGCTGCACGTACCTCCCCTGCGCCTCGGTGCTCGACCATCGCGTGAACGCCGCCCTCGAACCCGAAGCGATCGCGGGCGTCGACGTGAGCGCGCTCCGGGCCGTGGACGATGCCACGCGCGACGCACTCCTCGGCGAAGCCACGAGCGATGCGGGACTGCTCGTAGCGGGCACGCAGTCGTACCGCGCCGACGGCCGCGTGCTCCGCGCCGAGCAGGTGTTCACCCGCGTGCGCCCGGAGCGTGCGCCGACGCAGTGCGCGCAGGAGCTCCGGGCCACCCTCGACGACGCCACGCAGCGGCTGCTCTACCCCTCGCAGACCGACGCCCCCTTTCGCGCGGTGACCACCGCCGCGAGCGCGCAGGCCATGTCGGACCTCGCGCGCACCATGGGTCACGGCGAGGCCGTGCGCACCGAGTCCTTCGATGCCTTCATGCGCCCGCTGACCGACGCCACCGCGTCGCCCTCGGATCAGCTCCGCGCCGCGCGCTTCCGCACGCTGGAACGTACGCTCCGCGCGCAGCTCCACGACCTCACCGTGTACCGCGTGGGCACCGTCGACGTGCGCGTGTTCGTGCTCGGCGTGACGGCCTGCGGCGAGGTCGCGGGCCTTGAGACCACCGCCCTCGAACGCTGACCTTCCGTCCCCCGACGAGTGTCGCCTCGCGACGCAGCTCGTCTCCCCCTTCGATCTCTCGTCAGTCTGCGAGTCGCGCGAGCGTGACCGTCACGAGGCCTTCGTGAACGGACGCGCGCCCGGAGAGCCCCGCGCCGTGGGCCCATCGCACGATCGCCGCGGCGAGGTCGCCCGCGCCCATCGCCCCTGACACGCGGGCTTCGAGCATCGACGCCATGGAGCCGTGCGCACGACGGAGACGGCACCACGACGCGTCGACCTCGACCGACACCACGGCCTCGTGACCGTCGGCCACACGCGCGAGCAGCCACGCCGCGATCTCACGCCCCGGCGCCATCACCGCGGCGTGCGGCGTGACGCCCGATTCGATCAGGAATGCATCCGTCGCCATGGACGGAGAATGTCTCGTGCTTCGTGGGGAATCACAACCCCCGGGACCGGGTGTTGCGAGTGTGTCGGGCCGCGGCGAAGCGCGGCGCGCGGATCAGAACGACCCCGAGAGGATGGGCATGCGCAGCTCGGTCTGACCGCCGATGCCGTACTGGCGCATCTCCTGGAGCGAGATGCTGTTCTCGACGCTGATCGCGGGCACCGCGAGCGACATCGAGCCCTGCGCGAAGTCGACGAGCCCCGTGGAGCGAAGCACCGGCGACGCGACGGAGCGCGTGCGACGGAGGATCAGCGACGACTGCGTGTTCGAGCTCGGCGTACCGCCACCCGTGCCGCCGCTCGACGCAGGGGCCGGGGCTCCCGCTTCGGCGGGCGTTCCCGCGCTCTCGTCGATGGCGCCGGCTTCGGGCGCGGCGTCTTCGGCGGGCTGGTCGTTCTCGGGGCGGTAGTTGGTGGCGTTCACGTAGGCGATCACACTGGGCACCACGAGGCCGAGGCCCAGCACCAGCGAGCCCACCGAGAGCGCCGTGAGCGTGGTGTCGGTGCCGCCCGCCGCCGCGTCTTCGAGGAAGTAGCCGCCCACGCCGCCGGCCGCGGCGCCCACGAGCGGAAACACGATGTACGCCCATCGCGGACGCACCCCTGCGGCGGCCTGCACGAGCGTCACGGCTTCGGCGCCGAGGAGCGCGCAACCGACGATGCCCTTCGCAGTGGGCGTGACGACGTTCACGTTCGTCTGCGCCTGCGCAGTGCTGGTGTGCGTGAGAAGGACCGTGCTCGCGAGTCCCGCGAGGGTGATGGCAGCGACCGCCTTGCGCATGAAGCCTCCGACTGACCTGTTCGTGTGCGTGCGTCCCACGCTGTACGTAGCGCGGCCGTCTCGAAACGTTCGGCACGCTACCATCGCACCGCGGGGCGTCAAGACACTGTTTCGCCCTCGAAATGCGCGGTTTTCGAGCGCTCCGCGAGGGGTCGCGGTTGTACCCTGCGGCACCGCCATGAGCACCCACGACAAGGTCATCATCACCTGCGCACTCAGCGGCGTGGTCACGTCGCGCGCGCAGTGCCCAGCGATTCCGTACACGGTCGACGACTTCGCCCGCGAGGCGAAGCGCGCATGGGACGCGGGCGCGACCGTGCTGCACATCCACGCGCGCACCGACGACGGCATGCCCGACTACACCGCCGCGCGCTACCGGGCCATCGGCGATGCGATCCGGGCGGTGTGTCCGATCATCCTGAACTTCTCGACGGGCACCATCGATCCCGAGGGCCGCAAGGCGCCGCACATCACGGACTACAAGCCCGAGATCGGCGCCCTCAACATGGGGTCGATGAACTACGCGAAGTACAACCCGAAGCGCAAAGGCTGGGTCTTCAACTTCGTGTTCGAGAACTCGTTCGACTACATCACCGAGCTGCTCACGAAGATGAATGACGCGGGCGTGAAGCCCGAGCTCGAGTGCTTCGACACGGGACACGCCTCGTCGGCCGAGGCCCTCGCCGACATGGGGCTGCTCAAGGGACCGCTCGATTTCTCCCTCGTGATGGGCGTCGTGGGAGGCATCAAGGCCACGACGAAGCACCTCGCCTTCGCGGCCGAGAACCTCCCCGCGGGGAGCACCTGGAAGGTCGTCGGCATCTCGCGCGAGCAGTGGTCGCTCTGCGCGGCGGCGCTCACGCTCGGCGGCAACATCCGCGTGGGGCTCGAAGACAACTTCTACCTCCCCGATGGGGCCATGGCGCGCTCGAACGGAGAGCTCGTCGAGAAGGCCGCGCAGATGGTCCGCGACGTGGGCCGCACGGTCGCCACCGTCGACGAGGCGCGCGCGATGCTCGCCCTCCCGCCCCGCGCGCAGTGACGGAGCCCACGGCGATGTACCACACGATCACCTACGCCCTCTCCGAGGTCGACGGCGGCCGCGTCGCGACGCTCACCCTCAACCGCCCCGAGCGCAAGAACGCCATCGGGCCCGAGATGGCCAACGAGCTTCTCTACGCGCTCGACAACGCCACGCGCGAAGACCAGGTGCGGGCCATCGTGCTCACCGGCGCTGGCTCGAACTTCTGCGCGGGCGGTGACCTCGGCGCCATGACCGGTGGCGTGACCATCAGCACCCTCCCCGTGCGCGGCGACTACGCCGACCTGATGCTCGCGATGGTGCGCTCGACGGTGCCCATCATCGCGCGCGTCGAGGGCGTGGCCATGGGTGGCGGCCTCGGGCTCGTGGCCGCGTCGCACTTCGCCCTCGCGGCAGAGACCGCGGTGTTCGCGACCCCCGAGATCCACCGCGGGCTGTGGCCCATGATGATCTCCGCCGTGCTCGCCCGCACCGTGGCGAAGCGCGACCTGCTCGAGATGATGCTCCTCGGCGCGAAGATGTCGGCCGACGAGGCCGCGAAGCTCCGGATCATCAACCGCGCGGTGCCCCCCGAGCGCCTCGACGACGAGGTGAACGCCCTCGCGAAGTCGCTCGCACAGAAGTCTCCAACGGCCATCGCGCGCGGCCTCGCGGCGTGGTCGAAGCTCGGAGACATGGCGCTCGATCAGGCGCTCCCGATGCTCCGCGACGAGCTCTTCGCGCTCTTCGCGACCGACGACGCGCGCGAGGGTCTCATGGCCTTCATGGAGAAGCGCAGCCCCCGCTGGACGGGCCGCTGACGCTGCGCCCGAAGCACTTCGTTCCACCACACCCACGGAGAGACGTTCCCGATGCCTACGATGCGAGAGAGGGTCGCCGAGCTCGAAGCGCGGCGCGCCCGGGTGCGAGAGATGGGCGGCCCCGACAAGGTCGCGAAGCAGCATGAGCGCGGCAAGCTCACGGCCCGCGAGCGCTTCGCGCGCTTCTTCGACAACGGCGAGTGGTTCGAAGTGGGCATGCACGGCACGCAGATGGGCGCCGCCGCGGGGCCCGACGGCAACGACAAGCCCCCGGCCGACGCGGTCGTGTGCGGCTTCGGACGCGTCGACGGGCGCATCGTCTGCTCGGCCGCGTACGACTTCACCGTGAAGGGCGGCTCCATCGGTGAGACCGGCGAGGTGAAGGTCACGCGCATGCGCGAGATGGCCCTCAAGGGTCGGCATCCGATGGTGTGGTTCATCGACTCGGCGGGCGCGCGCATCGAGCCCGGCAAGAACAGCGAAGACGCCATCTCGCTCTTCGCGGGCCACGGACACCTCTTTCGCGAAGAGGTGATCATGTCGGGGGTCGTGCCGCAGGTGGCCGCCATGGTCGGCCCCGGCGCCGCGGGAACGGCCTACATTCCCGGCCTCGCGGACTATGTGCCCATGGTGAAGAACGTGGGCTCCATGGCCCTCGCGGGCCCTCCCCTCGTGAAGGCCGTGACGGGCGAAGACGTGGGCGAGCAGGAGCTCGGCGGATCGAAGATCCACTGCGAGGTCTCGGGCGTCGGAGATGGCGAGTTCGCCGACGATCCCGCGTGCATCGATGCGGTGCGCAAGTACCTCTCGTTCTTCCCCTCGCACTGTGACGAGCCCGCGCCCGTGGTGCCCTGCGCCGACCCCGTGGACCGTCGCGAAGAGTCACTCCTCGACATCGTGCCCGACTCGCCGCGGCGCGCGTTCGACATGTACAAGGTCATCCGCGCGGTGGTCGACCACGGCGACGTCTTCGACCTCAAGCCCCGCTTCGCGCGCAACCTCATCACCTGCCTCGCGCGCATCCAGGGCCGCTCCGTGGGCATCGTGGCGAACAACCCCATGCACCTCGGCGGCGTGCTCGACGTCGATGCGGCGGACAAGGGCGCGCACTTCATCCAGCTCTGCGACGCGTTCAACATCCCGCTGGTGTTCCTGCAGGACACGCCGGGCTTCATGGTGGGCACGAAGGTCGAGCACGCGGGGATCATCCGGCACGGCGCGAAGATGCTCCACGCGATGAGCGCGGCGACGGTGCCGAAGCTCACGGTGGTCGTGCGAAAGGCCTATGGCGCAGGCTATTTCGTGATGTGCGGCCGCGCGTACGAGCCCGACCTCCTCGTGGCGTGGCCCGGCGCCGAGATCTCGGTCATGGGCGCCGAGGGCATGGTGGGCATCGCCGCGCGCAAACTCTTCGGCGGCGGCGAGGTGCCGCCCGAGATGAAGAAGCAGCTCGTCGAGACGCTCCAGGGCTACATCGACGTGACGCGCGTCGCGGGCTGGGGGCTCGTCGACGACGTGATCGACCCCCGTGACACGCGCCGCACGCTCGCGTGGGGCCTCGAGCTCGCGCAGCACAAGACCGTCGAACGGCCGCGGCGCAAGCGCGGGGTGATCCCGGTCTGAACCCATGAGCCGCACCGCCGACGAATCGCTCGACGCGCTCCGCGAGGCCGCGCTCGACTCGCTCGCCGACGAGCCCGCACCCGCCGAGGAGAAGGCCCGCAAGGCCCGCCCCGTCGACGCGTGGATCGTCGCGCTGTTCGCACCCGGCACCGTCGTCACGGCCGACACGATCGGCGCGGCCACGAAGGCCTGGCGCGAGGCCAACGACCGCGAGGTTCCCTCCATCGATCGGCTGTGCGCGCCGGGCGTGGTGAAGCGCGTCGATGTCGATGCGCTCTCGGGCTACCTCTCGGTGGTCACCGACGAAGACACCTGGCGCGCGTTCGTTCCGCGCGAGCACGTCGCGCTCCTCGTGGCGCTGCTCGTGCGAAAGCCCGTCGACGAGATGCGTGCGGAGCTCGGGAAGGGGCCCGCGCGCATCGAGCACCGCGACGCGAAGGCCGACAAGCCGACGCGTGGTGCGCGGGCCAGCAAGACCGCCGCGCGCGACGACGACGCGACGGCGGCCGACGACGACGACGAGGCGCCGCTCAGCGAACCGGCGCAGGAAACGTGAAGTTGCGGAGCAGCGTGTCGCGGAGCCATCCGCGGAGCTGCTCCACGTCGTCTTCGTTCGAGCTCAGACGCACCACGAAGTGCCGACGACCGTTGGGTACGATGTAGACCGCGGCCTGCATCGACTCGCCGCCGCGACGGCCGTACTGCGCGATCCAGAAGCCCTGCGCGCCGGCGAGCTCGTCGTCGTCGAGCGCGCGCATCGTGGTGGTGGTGTCACCGAGCGTCGGAAGCACGCGTGCAGCAGGCGCGAGGGCCGTGAACTCGGCGGCGTTGGTGCCTGGAGACGGGCGTCCCACTTCGAAGACTTCGAGGTGTTCGCCGTGCACGTCGTGGGCGTACTCCTCGGAGCGCACGGTGCCGCCCGACGAGGCGCGTGAGAACTCCCATCCCCCGGGCGCGGGATCGAAGGTGTACGCGGTCTGCGGTGGGCGCGAGCACGCCGCGACGGCCGAGAGCACACACGCGACGAGGAGAGAACGGAGCGAGCCGGTGCCACGCATGGACACGCTCATAGACAGACGCGCGCGGGGGCGTCCAACAAACGGCAGGGCGCTACACCGCGCGAATGGAGGCGAGGTCGAGCTGCACGGCGCCGGGGCCGTTCCACGGGTCGGTGCGCAGCGCGCCCACCACGTCGACGCGCGTGCCCACGAGCGGAATCTCTCCCCGCGCTCGTCGTGACACGCCATCGAACACGAACGCGGGAATCGATCGCCGCCCCATCGCGAACGAGAGCCGCAGGTGCGTGTCGTTGATGGCCCGCGCGTCTTGAATCCTCGCCGCCCGCACGCAGACGCGCACCTCGGGGTTGGCCTCGCCGGTGGGCTCCAGCGACGCGAGGTCGACGCCGAGGTCCGCGGTGAGGTCGGCCTCGGTGAGCTCCAGATCCCAGCGCTCCTCGGCGGGCGCGGGGCCCGCAAAGCCTTCGAACGCCCGCGCGAACGACGCCCGGAACGCCTCCAGCCGGTCGCGCCGCACGCGCAGCCCCGCGGCGCCATCGTGGCCGCCGAAGGTCACCAGGTCTTCACGACAGCGCACCACCGCGTCGTAGAGCTTCGCCCCCTTGGGCGCGCGCACCGACCCGACGCCCTCGTCGCCCTCCATCGCCACGACGGCCACGGCCACACCCAGTCGATCGACGAGGCGTCCCGCGACGATGCCGCCCATGCCGTGGTGCCATCCGTCGCCCGCCACCACGATGCCGCGCGGAAGCTCGTCGCCGTACACCTCGGTCACCTGCTTCGTCGCCGCGTCGATGAGCGCCGCAGAGATCTCACGGCGCTGCACGTTGGCCTCGGCGAGGTCGCGCGCGAGCGACGCCGCCTTCGTGGCGTCTTCGGTCATGAGCAGTTCGAGCGTGGGCACCGCGGAGCCGAGCCGTCCGGGCGCGTTGAGCAGCGGCGCCACGGAGAAGCCCACGTCGCGCGCCGTCAGTCGGAAGCGCACCTTCGCCTCACCGAGGAGCGCCTTCACGCCGGGGCCTGCCTCACCGTCGGCGATGCGATTGAGTCCGACGCGCGTGAGGATGCGGTTGTCGCCATCGAGGGGCGCCACGTCGGCGATGGTGCCGAGCGCGACGAGGTCGAGGTACGGCCGCAGGTCGAGGTTGGCATCGAGGCGCGCGCGCACCGCGGCGGAGATCGAGAACGCGAGGCCCACGCTCGCGAGGTGCTTGTACGCGAAGCCGCAGTCGGGGCGATGCGGGTTGAGAAAGGCCAGCGCGGGGAGCGCCTCGTCGGGCACCTTGTGGTGGTCGACCACGATCACGTCGACGCCGAGCGCGCGGAGCCGTTCGAGGCGCGGGTGATCGCTCGTTCCGCAGTCGCAGGTGATGAGCAGCGTGGGTCGATCCGCGAGGATGCGATCGACGGCCGCATCGCTGAGCCCATAGCCGCCGGAGAAGCGCGAGGCGACGTGCGTCGAGACCTCTCCCCCGAGGCGGCGCAGGACGCGCGAGAGGAGCGAGGCGCTGGTGATCCCATCGACGTCGTAGTCGCCGAACACGGCGATGCGCTCGCGGCGCTTCACGGCGTCGACGATGCGCTCCGCGGCGCGGTCGCGATCGATCATCGCGTCGGGGCGCGTGAGGTCCTGGAGGCGTGGAGAGAGCCAGCGGCGCGCGCGGTCGGGCGTGGTGCCGCCGCGCATCGCGACGACACGCGCCACGAGCGGATGGAGCTGGAGCGCGCGGGTGAGCGCAGCCGCGGCGTCATCGAGGGCCGCGGGGTCGAGCGTGGCGGGGCGTTCGGGGGCGTCGTGCATGCGCGAGCGGTGTCTATCGCACCGTCGCGGGGGGTCTGTCTCGTTTGCGGTCGGCAGCCTGGCAACCGGTTACTTGGTGGCCTCGATGAAGAGGCACAGACCGAAGCGGTCGCCGAGAAACTGCACGAGCCGACGGGGGTAGAGCGCGAACAGCGCGCGGTGCAGCGGGTGCTCGTACTTGCTGGAGAGACGGAACTTCAGCAGGTCGCCGAACGCGAGCTGCGTCCACACCTTCGCGTGCGAGAAGTCACCGAAGAGCGTGCGCGCCTCGTCGACCGTGTAGACCTTCGTGCCGGGGCTTTCGAGGTATTGGTACACGGCCCAACGCGGGCTCTTCCACGGCTGCCCCTTGAGCAGGCAGTGGAGCGTCCAGAGCATCAGCGTGGTCCACGACTCGAGGTGGTAGACCATGATGAGCGCGGTGCCGCCTGGCTTGAGCACGCGGTACACCTCGCTGATCGCGCGCACCGTGTGGGGGCTGTGGTGCAGCACGCCGTACGAGTAGACGATGTCGAAGGTGTTGTCTTCGAAGGGCAGGCGCTCGGCGTCGGCCTGCTGCACGTCGGCGGTGAAGCCTTCGAGGGCCACACGCTCGCGGGTGAGCTCCACACCGCGCTCGGTGAGGTCGACGCCCGACGCGATGGCGCCGTTGCGCACCCAGTTGATGAAGTCCGTGCCCGCGCCGACCCCCACTTCGAGCACGCGCTTGCCGCGTCCGCGTTCGAACTGCGCGAAGGGCCGGATGTACGGCTCCCACTCGTAGCGCTCTCGCTCGATCTGGTCGAAGAAGGCCTTGCGGTCGCCCGTGTCGACGCCGCGCGTGCCGCAGGTCTCGGCCTCCCAGTGCGCGCGGACCGAGTCTTTGAGCGATTCCGTGGGTTCCATGCGTGATCCTCCGTCGGGCGATGGCGTGGATGCGCCGATCGTCGCCCGGCATTCAGGGCCGCGATCGTAGCGTGTGCGGGTTGTTGCGGGGAACGGCGACGTGGCGTCGCGAGGGTGAGACGCGCGGCGTGGGCCGCGACGGGATCAGGCGCTCGTCGAGGCGGTTTCGCCCGCGGGGGCGGCGGCGTCGGGCGTGTGGAAGAAGCGCGTGTCGATCCACTCGGTGAAGGGCGCGGCCACGTAGATCGAGCTGTAGGTGCCCGCCACGACGCCGACGATCATGGCCCACGCGAAGTCGCGAATGACGCCCGTGCCGATGATGGCGAAGGCCGCGACGGAGAGCACCACGGTGGTCGACGTGAGGATCGTGCGCGAGAGCATCTCGCTCACCGAGATGTTGATCACGTCGAGCATGCGCGCGTTCTTGCGGCGCGCGAGGTTCTCGCGGATGCGGTCGTACACGATGATCGTGTCGTTCATCGAGTAGCCCACGACCGTGAGGATGGCGGCCACCGTGGAGATGGTGACCTCCTTGCGGGTCACGACGAAGAAGCCGAGCGTGACGAGCGCGTCGTGCGTGAGGGCGAGCACGCCGCCCGGCGCGAAGCGGAGGTCGAAGCGGAAGGCCACGAAGATCATGATGAACACGATCGAGTAGGCCACCGCGCGCACGGCCGCGTCGCGGAGCTCCTTGCCGGCCTTGGGCGACACCCACACGCTGGCGTTGAGGCGCCCTTCGACGCCGAGGCCGCCCTGATCGCGGGAGCCCGTGAGCTGGCGGAAGATCCGGTCGCCCACGCCCACGAGGGGAACCTGCCAGCGGTGCTCGTCGCGCGCGCCCATCTGGATCGCCGTGTCGCCGCGCACGTTGGCGCCCGCGTCGCGGAGCAGCGAGGCCACGTCGGTGCCCGACATGTCGCCGCCGTTGATCTGCACGATGAGATGGTCGCCGCCGGGCGAGAGGCGGAAGTCACCGAGCGAGCCACGGTCAGGCGTCGCGGCGAGTCGGCGCTCGGTCTCGCGCTTGATCGAGTCACGCTCCGCGTTCGAGAGCGACGAGGTCTTCTCGACGCGGATGATGAACTCGTTGGGACGCTGCGCGCTGGCGGTGGGCACCACCTCGGGGCGCTCGTTGCCCATGCGTTCGAGCGCCTGACGGATGTCGTCCGTCGAGACCGCGCTGTTGAACTGCACCGTGAGCTCGGTGCCGCCCATGAAGTCGATGCCGTAGCGGGGGCCGGGCTTCCAGATCAGGATCGCCGAGAGGACCGACATGATGAGCGAGAAGGCGATCCAGTATCGCCGGATGCTCATGAAGTCGTAGACGCGGTTGGTCTTGATTTCCATGTCAGCCTCTACGCCTTCTGCGCCGCAACGCCGAGGAGGCGCTTGACCTTGAGACCGCGCACGAGCCAGTCGAACACGACGCGGGTGGCGAACACGCCGGTGAACAGGTTCGCGATGATGCCGATGAGCAGCGTGACCGCGAAGCCCTTCACCGGGCCGGTGCCGTACTGGAGCAGCACGACGCCCGAGATGAACGTCGTGACGTGACCGTCGAAGATCGCGGTGAACGCGTGGTTGTAGCCCGCGTCGACCGCCGCGCGGATCGACTTGCCCGCGTGGAGCTCTTCACGGATGCGCTCGTTGATGAGCACGTTGTTGTCGACGCTCATGCCCACGGTGAGCGCGAGGCCCGCGAGGCCGGGGAGCGTGATCGTGGCGCCGAAAAGGGCCAGCGCCGCGAGCTGCATGAGCAGGTTCACGAGCACCGCGCTGTTCGCGATCCAACCCGCCGCGCCGTAGTAGATGGCCATGAACGCGAGCACGAGACCGATGCCCACGAGCATCGCGTGCTGCGCGTTGCGAATGGTGTCGGAGCCGAGCGTCGGGCCGATGTAGTCCTGCTTGCCCTCGCTGAGCGGCGCGGGGAGCGCGCCGGCGCGGAGCACCACCATGAGCTCGTTCGCCTCGCGGAGCACCGACTGGGGATCGTCGGCGCCGAGCGTGATCGAGGCGTTGCCACCCGAGATGCGCTGACGGATCACGGGCGCCGAGTTCACGCGCTCATCGAGCACGATGGCGAAGCGCTTCTTCACGTTCTCGTTCGTGACGCGGTCGAAGACCTCGGCGCCGCGACGGTTGAACTGAAGCTGCACGTAGGGGTGGTTGTCCTGCGGATCGAGCGCGACCTGCGCGTCGGAGATCATCGAGCCGTCGACCTGCGCCACGGAGAAGACCGTGTACGTGCGCCACGACTCGGGCGAGCCCGGCGCCGCGTTCTGCGCGCGGTCGGCCTTGCCCATGAGGATCTGGCGTCCCTCGGGGATGAACGGACGGATCGCGTCGAGGTAGGTCTGGAGCTTCTGCCGCGCGTCGGCGCCCGTCGCGTAGAGGAACGACGCCATGACGTTGCGGCCGCGCCCCGCGGTCGTGGGCTCGCTCTGGAGCGAGATGCCCTCGGGCAGCGACGGCGGCGTCGGGTGATCCGTGGGCGCGGTCACGCCCTGGGGAACGCGCCCCGACGTGATGTCCTGAAGCACGGTGCTCTCGTCATCGAGGATCTTGAACTCGAGACGCGCGGTGCGGCGGATGATGTCGCGGATGCGGTTGAACTCCGACTCGTTCTGACCGGGCACCTCGACCACGATGGTCTCGCCGCGCGCGGTGATCGACGTCTCCTTGATGGCGAGCTCGTCGACGCGGTTGGTGATGGTCTCCACGGCCTGACGCACGGCCGTGTCTTCGAGCTGCGTGACCTCTTCCTGACGGAGGCTGAGCACCACCGTGCTGCCCGAGGAGCTCACGCGCACGAGGCCGCGGCGGCTGAGAAAGTCGCTCGTGATCTTCGACACGTCGGCCGCGTCGCGGAAGCGCACGGCGAACTGACGGTTGTTCGAAAGAGCCGTCAGGGTCACGCGCTGTGCGAGCTGGGTGACCTCATCGGGCGTGAGGCGATCCTGGCCGCGATGGATGCGGAAGTCGCGCGCGAGCTGCTCACGCACGTCTTCGATCTGACGGTTGCGGCGCTCCCCGATCGCCTGACCGATCTGCACATCGTACGAGAGGCGCGCGCCACCGCGGATGTCGAGACCTTCGTTGAGGCGAAACGGAATGTGCTGCCGCGCCCACGGCGTCGACACCTTCGGAATGTTGGGCCAGAGGACCGCGAACGCCGCCACGATGGACGCGAGCACGAGTCCGAGCCGCCAGTACCAGCCACGATTCATCGGGCGATTCCCCTCTTCCCTACTTCTTCTCGGCGGTCGCCGTGGAGGACGTCTCAGCGGCCTTGTCGGCCGGGCGCTCGTACTTCTGCTCGACGGCCGAGCGGAGGAACTTCATGCGCACCTTCTCGGCCACCTCGAGCACGACCTCGTTGTCGTCGATGCCCGTGATGGTCCCGATGATTCCGCTGCGCATCACCACACGGTCGCCCTTGCGCAGCGCCTTGTTGAGCTCCTCCTGATCCTTCCGCTGCTTGCTCATCGGGCGGAACACCATCAGGTAGAAGATCGCGCCGAACAGGAGCAGCGGCACCATCCCGCCGAGCGGCGACTGGGCGCCGGGGCCCTGCGCTCCACGGCCACCGGACGCGGGCGCGGCGTTGTCGGGCGCGGCTCCCACCTGCGCGATCAGGTGCACGAAGGGGCGGCCCTGGAGGGCGTGCAACGGAGACAATTCGTTGGGGATCATCGGTGCCTTGAGGGAGTAACGGTCTGCTGCTCGCTCGCGCCGTGGCGTCGAGGGTCGCAGTCGGACGAAGTGCTCGCGCGCGATTCGCTGCGGTCGAAGGGACTCATCACCCCGGAACGGGTCGCGGACGTGAGCGGCGCTGCTAACACGTCGAAAGCCGCGCGGTCAACAGTGCCTCACGGCGCCCGCCCGGCCTCTCGACGCGGTAGAATCGCGCGGTGAACCGACCCTTGCGGCTGCTTGTTCCGGTGCTCCTCGCGTCCCTCGGATGCTCGCCCGCGCCCCCCTCCGTCAACGACGCGGGCACCGACGCTCCGTCTCCGTCGGGCACCGTGGACCTGGGCACGGGGCAGCTCTCGTGGGAGCCGCTCGACCCCGCGGGCGGCACGCGCGTGGAGCTCATTCACGGACCGCAGGGCGGGTACCATCTCTTCGGCCGCGTTCGATACACCGGCGTCGGTCCCGACGTGTACGTGCGCTTCCGCGTGACCCCCGTCGACGGCGCCTCTCCGCTCAACGACCCCGCCGAGCGCATCCACCTCATCGAGGGCCGCGGTCTCGCGCGCGTCGGCAACGGCTGGGAGACGCCGAACGCGCAGCTCGTCGTGCTGGTGAACATCCAGACCCCGAGCGCCGTGGTGGGCCGTCGCGTGCGCTTCGAGGTGTCTGTCGCTCCGTCGCCAGGCCTTGAGACCACGCCCGCCCTCCGCGTCTCGCGCGAGGTGCTCGTCGTCGACGACACCTGACATCTCCAGAGAAATTCGAGTCCCGAGGTGAACGGATTTCCAACGTTCCGCTGATTCACGAGCACTGGTCGCGGTTTCAATTCGGGTGTTAGACTTCCCTTCGTGGCGGCCAATCTCTACAAGCCTCGACCCACCACCTCGATGCTTCGCGCTCCGGGCGCTGACGCAGGTGGCAACTCCCAGAACCTGCGTTCGCTGAACCCCGGCTCCACCGTGATGGGCCGATACACCGTGCAGAAGGTGATCGGTCGCGGCGGGATGGCCACGGTTTACCAGGCGAAGAACCAGGAGACCGAGCGCCTGGTCGCGCTCAAGATTCTCGACCCGGAGATCTCGAGCGACCCGAGCTACGTCGAGCGCTTTCGGCGCGAGGCGCGCGCAGCGGGTCGCATCCGCAGCGACCACGTCGTGGCGATCTACGACCTCGGCACCGACGACAGCGGAACGCTCGTGCTGGTGATGGAGTACCTCGACGGGCAGACCGTTCAGCAGGCGCTCCGCGCGGGTCGGCTGCCCTTGCAGCGCGCGATGATTCTCGGACGCCAGCTCTGCGAGGGCCTCGCCGCGGCCCACGAGAACGGGGTCATCCACCGCGACCTCAAGCCCGCCAACCTCTTCATCGAGAAGCTCACGGGCGGCGCCGAGAAGCTCAAGATCCTCGACTTCGGCATCTCGAAGCTCGCCGAGGCCTCTTCGCAGGAGCTCACGCGCGCGGGCCAGACCCTCGGCACGCTCGCTTACATGGCCCCGGAGCAGATCCGCGGAACGGTGAAGGGCAACGACCCGCGCCTCGACCTCTATTCCGCGGGCGTCTCGCTGTTCCTGATGTTCACGGCCAAGCGACCGATCGACGCCGAAGACACCGTGCAGCTCCTGCAGGCCGTGCTCGAGAAGCCCGCGCTCACGCTCGCACAGGCCGCCGGGGTCGAGTTCCCCGCGCCGATCGAGGCCTTCATTGCGCGCGCTCTCCAGAAGGATCCGACGCGACGCTATCAGTCTGCCCTCGAGATGCGCGACGCCCTTCTCCAGGCCGCGCACGACGCGCAGATCGATGCGATCGCGCACTTCTCGTCGCCGACCGGCGCGGCCCCCTCGATCGCCCAGCCTTCGCGGCCCATGGGCCCCGTGGCACCGGCCGCGAGCATGGCGCCCGCGGTCGACCCGGTGCCGACGTACACGCCTCCGTCGGGTGTGATCGTGTCCGCGGAACCTTCGGCGCCCTCGGTGCCGGTGCCCACGCCCGCGCTCACGCTGCCGTCGTTCGACGACGACGACGAAGAGGGCAAGACCGAGGTGCGCGCGCCCGGTGGCATGCAGATGACCGGTCCGTCGTCGCCGCTGCCGCTCGCGGGTCGACGCCCCACGGGCATGAACCTTCCCGCCGTGGGCACCGACGGCAAGGTGCCCGCCGCGCCGCCCGCGCCTGCGATCGCATCGACCGTGCGCGCGCCCACCATGGCGCCTCGCGGACCGATGGGCGGCCAGGCGACCCTCCCCCCGTCGCCCGCGCTTCAGGGCATCGCACCGGCGTCGCCTGCGTTCGAGCCCCACGAGGTGCCCGAAGCGCTCGGAGAATCCCCCCCCACGCAGGCCGTCGACATCTTCGGAGGCATGCCGCCGGGGTACGCTCCGCCGCCGCAGATGAACCCGATGCCCGGCCCTGCGCCGACCTTCGGGATGCCGCCCGCGCCCGACGCCACACCGATCGCGTCGCCCGCGCAGCCTGCGAAACGATCGCCGGTCAAGACCATGCTGTTCGGCGCCACCGCAATCTCGGTCGTGCTCATCGCGGTCGCGGGCTACGTGACCTTCGGCGCGCGCAACGGGCGCACTCCGAACACGCAGGCGAACCTCCACGCGCCCGTCGTCACCCCGCCGCCGATGCACGCCGCGCCGACGCCCACGCCCGCTGCAGCGCCCGCACAGGCCGCCGCCCCGACGACGGAGCCCGCCCAGCCTGCCCCGACGACGGAGCCGGCGACCGCTGCCGCCGATGCGGGTGCCAACGTCGCGCAGGTGCTCGCGCCGACGCCCACGGAGGCGCCTCCCGCGGCCGCACCGCCTGAAGTCCCCGCGCCTGCCGCCGCACAGCCTGAACCGCCCGCGGCGCAGCCCGAAGCGCCCGCTGCACCCGCGACCGCGCACCATGAGCCCGCGGCCACACGGGAGCCGACGGAAGCGCCTGCGCCGCGGCCGCATCGCGATCCGGTGGTGGCTCGTCCGACGCGCCCCGCGGCGCCGACCGCACCTGCCACGCCTCGCCCTGCACGGCCGACGCGACCGCGTCGTGGCCCGATCACCGAAGTCCCGTTCTGACCGTCATTCACGCCGCGCGCGGCACTCGATCCTTGACGCTCACCAAGCGTGTCGAGAGTATCGCGCCGTGCGTTCACCGCTGCTTCCGCTCACGTTTTCGCTCGCGACGCTGCTCGCCTCCACGGCGGCCTTCGCGCAGACCGCTCCCGCCGACGATCCACAGCGTGTCGAAGAGGCTCGCGCGCGGTACCGCGAAGGCCTTCAGCTCTTTCAGCGCCGCCAGTACGCCGAAGCGATGGTGGCCTTCGAGCGATCGTTCCGCATCCGCCCGCACCCGTTCACGCTCTACAACGCCGCCGAGGCGCGCATGCGCGCGGGCGACACGCAGGGCGCGCTCACGCAGCTTCGCGACCTGCTCGCGATGACCAATCCCGCGCCGGAGCCCGACCTCCAGCAGCGCGCGCGCGGACTCGCGCAGCAGATGGGCGAGCAGAACCTCCAGCCCACGCCTGCAGTCACCCACGAGTGCCCGACGTGTCCGCCGCCGCCGCCCGTGCAGGAGTGTCCGCCGCCGCCGCCGCCCGTGCAGGTCACGACGCAGATCTCGCCGGCCGCGTGGGGCCTCGCGGGCGCGTCGCTCGCGCTCATCGGCGTCGGTGCCGGGTTCCTGGGGGTCGCGATCGACAACGCGAACACGTATGCCGACCCGCTCGCGCCGCGCGCGCTCCAGGATCAGCTCCGCGATCAGGGTGAGACCTATCGCATCATCGGCATCGTGGGACTCGCGGCGGGCGTCGGCGCCGCCGTGGGCGCAACGTGGATGTTCACGCACCCGCGGCGCACCGAACAGCCGTCGCAGTCGGCGAGCCTGCACTTCGGTGTGGGCCCCGCATCGCTCTCGCTGAGCGGAACCTTCTGATCCCTGCACACGCCCGCCGCGACGCGCACTGCGAGATCCGTCGCGGGGCGTGATGTGCCACGATCCAACGCCATGACGAGAACCTCTTCCGCGCTCCGCTCGGGCGCGTCCATCGAGGCCGTGCTTGCCCGCATGAACCGCGGTGCTGTGCGGTCGCAGCGCATCGCGCGCGAGGAGCCCGTCGCGTTCGGCGCGGGCCACATCGAGCGCCTCACCTTCGGCAACGGACTCCGCGTGCGACTGCTCGTCGACACGAGCGCGCCGGTGGTCTCGTACAACACCTGGTTTCGCGTGGGGTCGCGCTACGAACGCGAGGGCAAGACGGGCATCGCGCACCTCTTCGAACACCTGATGTTCAACGAGACGAAGGCCCTCCCCGCGGGTCGCTTCGACCAGCTCATGGAGCGCGCCGGCGCCGAGACCAACGCCGCCACCTGGAACGACTGGACGTACTACTACGAGAACCTCCCGCGCGATCAGTTCGCCCTCGCGGTGAAGCTCGAAGCCGAGCGCATGCACAACCTCGTGCTCCGCGAGAAGCCTGTCGCGAGTGAGAAGGAGGTCGTCGCCAACGAGCGTCGCTACCGCGTCGAAGACGACGTCGAGGGCACGATCAGCGAGAAGCTCTGGGAGCACGCCTTTCGCGAGCACCCGTACCACCACCCGACCATCGGCTGGATGGACGACATCCTCCACTTCACCCCGGAGGACTGCCGCGCGTTCTATCGCACGTGGTACGCGCCCAACAACGCGACGCTCGTGCTCGTGGGTGACATCGACGTGGGCCGCGCGCTGCCCCTGCTCCGAAAGCACTACGGGCACCTCAAGCCCGCGCGCATCCCGACGGTGAAGCTCGCGGCGGAGCCCGAGCAGACCGAGGAGCGCGTGGTGACGCTCAAGCGCGCGACGCCGACCGACAAGATCTCCATCGGGTACAAGTCACCGGGCATGGCGCACCCCGACCACGCGGCGCTCAGCGTGCTCACGGAGGCGCTCACCGGCGGACGATCGTCGCGGTTCTATCGCGACCTCGTGACCGAGCGCGAGATCGCCTCCGACGTGGGCGGCTGGACGTCGACCTTCCACGACCCGGGGCTCTGGGAAGTGTCGGTCACCGCGCGGGAGGGCATCAGCGCCGACCGTCTCCTCGCGGCGCTCGACCAGGGGCTCGACCGTCTGCGCTTCCATCCGATCACCGCCGACGAGCGAGACCGCGCCGTGGCGCGCATGGAGCTCCACTTTCTTCGCAACCTCGAAACCGCGGGCGGCAAGGCCGAACAGATCGGCTTCTTCGACACCGTCCTCGACGACCCTGCGGGCGGCTTCGCGCGACTCGACGCGATTCGCGCCGTCACCACACAGCGCCTCGCCGACGTGGCCGCGCGCTACGTCGCCCGCAACCGACGCACCATCGTGAAGGTGCGCGCCGACCTCTCCACGGAGGCCGCATGACCCGCGCCGCCGCCGTACCGCGCAAGGTGTTCTGCGAGCCCTCGCACGACCTCCCGATCGTCGATCTGTACATCGTCACCGAGACCGGCACCGCCCACGACCCGAAGGGCCACGAGGGCGCGCTGCATGTGTGTCTTCGCGCGCTCCGTCGCGGTACGGCGAAGCGGTCGGCCCACGAGATCGACGCGCTCATCGACCGACTGGGCGCCGAGCTCAGCACGTCGGCCGACGCGACGATGTCGATGCTCCAGGGCACGGTGATCCGCCGCAATCTCCAGCCCTTTCTGGAGCTGCTCCACGACATCGTGACCGAGCCCACGCTCCCGTCGCACGAGGTCTCGCAGGTGGCCCGCGAGCTGCGCGCGGAGCTCGTCGACCTTCGCGACGACGACCGCTCCCTCGCGGCGCGCCACTTTCGCCGCGCGCTCTTTGAAGGCCACCCCTTCGGTCGGCCCTCACACGGCACGCCCACCACCATGGACCGCCTCGGACGCGACGACGCCCTCTCCGCGTGGAAGCGCTCGTTCCGCGGCGCCAACGTGATCATCGCGGGGGCGGGCGACATCCGCGAGGCCGAGCTCGATGCCTTCGCCGGACGCACCCTCGACGCGCTCCCCGGCGGACGCGCGCCGACGCGCGAAATGCCCGAGCCGAAGCCCCTCAAGGGCCGCCATCTGCTCCTCGTCGACAAGCCCGCGCGCACGCAGACGCAGATCAACATCGGCAACGTGGCCTCGCACCCGCGCGACCGCGATCACGTCGCGCTCACCCTCGCGAACACGATCTTCGGCGGAACCTTCACCGCGCGCCTCATGCGCGAGATCCGCTCGAAGCGCGGCTGGTCGTATGGCGCGTCGAGCCGCCTCGCCCGCGATCGCGTGCGCGACGCGTGGTCGATGTGGACCTTTCCCGCCGCCACCGACGCCGCGGCGTGCATCGCGCTCCAGCTCAAGATGGTCGAGCAGTTCGTGGCCCGCGGCGTGACCGCCCGCGAGCTCGCCTTCGCGCGCTCGTACCTCTCCCGCAGCTACGCCTTCGAAACCGACACCGCCTCGAAGCGCCTCTGGCAGCAGCTCGACCTGCGCATCTACGACCTGCCGCGCAACTACTACCGCGACCACCTCGCGCGCCTCGATGCGGTCACACTCGACGAGGTCAACGCCGCGATCCGTCGCCGCATCGACCCCGACAACCTGCTCATCTCCGTCGTCGCGACGGCCTCCGAGCTCCGCGCCCCGCTGGAGAAGGCCGTGAAGGGCCTCGCCTCGACGCGCGTGGTGCCCTTCGACGCCGACTGATCGTCACGCCGTCAGCGTGCGGCGCATCGCGCCCGGAACGTTCGTGATCACCGACGTCACGCCCGCCGCAGCGAGCGCACGCGCGCGGCGGTCGTCGTCGACGGTCCACACGTGCACGTCGAGCCCGAGCGCGCGCCATCGGGAGACGCGGGCCGCGGTCACGTCGCCGTGCCACGGATGCACCGCGTGGGGTCGCGCGCGCCACGCCTCCGGGGCAGCGGCGAAGGCCTCGACCCGCGCGCTCGGCGGGAGGAGAAGCCCGCGCTGCACCGAGGGCGCGACCGCGCGGAGCGCCTCCAGCGCGAAGGGCGAGAACGACGACACGAGCACGCGGGTTCGCGGGTGTCGCGCGAGGGTGCGCGCGGTGGCGTTCACGAGCGCGGCGAGGTCGACGTCGTCGGACTTGATCTCGACGTTCACCACTCCATCGGTGCGCCAGAGATCGAGCGCGTCGTCGAGCGTGCAGAGGCGATGACCGCGCCCGAGATCCCACGCGCGCAGCGTCGCGAGGCTCGTCGCGCGAATGCGCACCGCGGCGCCCGCGAGGCGATGGAGCGTCACGTCGTGGCAGCAGACCACCTCGCCGGTCGCGCAGAGGCGCACGTCGAGCTCGACGCCGTCGGCCCCCGCGGCGCGAGCCAACGCCAAGGAGGCGAGGGTGTTCTCTGGCGCCTCCCAGGGCGCGCCGCGGTGGCCGAGGATCCACATGGAGCGCGAGTGTCGTTGGCCCTGCGCAGCGGCGGCAACCCCGAACGCGCGGGCGGCGACCGTTGCGCGGCCCGCCGCCGACGTGTTACCCGCACCCGCCGTGGTGATGGCAGGACTCGCCGGGTTTCGCAGCGTTCGAGGGCACGACGCCGCCGTGTCGCTGCTGCGTCGCGCGATCGCGAACGACCGCGTGTCGAGCGTGTACCTCTTCGCGGGCCCCGCGGGCGTCGGCAAGGACCGCCTCGCCCACGCGCTCGCGCAGACCATGAACTGCCGCGCGCGCACCGACGACGGCGACGCGTGCGGCGCCTGTGAGATCTGCCTCAAGACCGCCCGCGCGATGCACCCCGACGTGATCGTGCTCCAGCGCGAGCTCAAGGATCCGCCGAAGGATGCCGCCCGCGACAACGCGCGCGACCGCGCCGAGGCCGAAGCCCTGCGCACGCGTCGACGCGAGGAGATCCCCGAGGCCGACCTGCGGCAGAACATCACCGTCGAGCAGATCGAGGAACTCCTTACGCGCATGCCCTTTCGCCCGCACGAGGGCGCGACGCGGTGGGTGATCTTTCGCGAGGCCGATCGGCTGCTCCCCGCGGCCGCGAACAAGCTCCTGAAGACCCTCGAAGAGCCGCCGCGCGACACCCACTTCGTGCTCGTCACGGCGCGTCCGTCGGCGCTGCTGACGACGATCCGCTCGCGGTGCCAGACCGTGCGCTTCGGGCTCCTCGCGCCCGACGACGTGGCCGCGGTGCTGCGCGACGGTGCCGAGTCGCTCTCCGTCGATCCCGCGCACATCGACGACCTCGTCGCGCTCGGAGACGGCTCCGTCGGGCGCGCGTTGGAGTTTCGCGACCGCGAGGCCCACAAGGCCCGTCAGGCCATGGTCGACGAGGTGCTCAACGCCCTGCGCGCAGGATCACCCGGCGTGTACGTCACCCTCGGCGAGCGCGCGAAGGAGCTCGATCGCCACGACCTCGACACCGTACTTCTGCTTCTGCAACGGTACTTTCGCCACGAGGCGCTGCAGCACGCGAGCGCGCGCCCCCGACAGGCCGCCGTGAACGCGGCCCGCGCCGACATCGTTCGTGACACCCAATCGCTGCTCGACGGCGGCGCCACCCCCAACGTGCAGCTCGTCCTCCAGGCGATGCTCGTGCGACTCCGCGAGGCACGCGCATGAGCGACCAGGAACAGCCGCGCCCTTCGAAGCGACCGCCGCCCGCCAACGAGGCGCCGCGACCTTCGAAACGACCGCCCGAGAACGAAGCCCCGAGGCCTTCGAAGCGACCGCCGCAGCAGGGTCCGCAACGTCCGCAGCAGGGCCCGCAACGACCGCACGGCAACGAAGCCCCAAGGCCTTCGAAGCGACCGCCACCGCAGGGCCCGCAGCGACCGCCGCAGCAGGGCCCCCAACGCCCGCAGGGAGGCGACGCGCAGCGACCGCAGGGCAACGACCGTCCGAGACCCTCCAGGCGTCCGCAGGGGCCGTCGGGAGGTCCGCAGCAGGGGCCCGCGATTCCGCGTCCGCCGCGTGTGCCCGGTGACCTTCCTGCGGCGCAGGGCAACGGCCCGAGGCCGCCTTCGCGTGGGCCGCAGGGCGCGGGGCCGTCGCAACGTCCGCAGGGTCACGAAGGCCGCCGTGGGCCGCCGCAGGGCGCTCCCACCGCGCAGGGTCCGCGACCGGGGGCGCCCCGCGATGGACGGCCGCCGCAGCCCGAGCGCGCGCCCACGCAAGCGCGTCTGATTCGCGAGGTGCGCGAGGTCGACGAGTCGCCTGCGCCCGTCGCCGAAACCACAGCGCCCGAGCCCGCGCCGCCGCGCAGGCTGCACCTCACGCTCGCGGGGCCCGACACCGTCGAACCGTGGAGCGAGCCGGCCTTTCCCGACTACGAGTGGGGCGACGCGTCGACGCTCGCGGCCGTGGCCATCGCGCGCACCGCGGAGGCGCCGCGGGGATTCGCCGTCGACGCGGGCAACGTGATCCTCCGTCGCGGAGACACCGTGGTGCTCGAAGGCGAGCGCGGGATGGAGCTCGCCACCATCACCTCGCCGCCGCGACGGCAGATGGTGAGCGCGCGGCTCCCGATGCGTGTGCTGCGCAAGGCCGGCGAGTCGGACCTGCGCGCCGAGGCGCGGCTGCGTGTGCGCGAGGCCGAGGCCATGCGGCTCGCGGCGAAGGTCGCGCGCGAGATGAACCTCCCCGCCAAGGTCGTGCGCGTCGAGTGCGGCATCACCGGCGGACGCAACGTGGTCTACCTCGCGAGCGAAGAGCGACTGGAGCTCCGCGACGTGGCGCGCGCGCTCACCAACGCGCTCCGCGGACGCGTCGAGATCCGTCACGTGGGCGTGCGCGACGCCGCGAAGAACCTCGGCGGCGTGGGGCCCTGCGGGCTCCAGCTCTGCTGCAACACCTTCCTCTCGGACTTCGCGCCGGTCTCGATCCGTCAGGCGAAGGATCAGGGCCTCGCGCTCACGCCGCAGCGCGTGTCGGGCGTGTGCGGTCGGCTCATGTGCTGCCTCGTGTACGAGGACGCGTTCTATCGCCAGCAGCGCGCGCTCTTTCCGAAGCACGGCAAGCGCGTGCACACGCCGAAGGGCGAGGGGCGCGTGCGCGACGTCGACGTGCTCGCCCGCACGGTGCGGGTGGTCTTCGCCGACGGCCCGATGGAGGTCTTCTCCGTCGACGACGTGCGCCCGGTGTTCGCCCCCGATGGCGCGCGCCGCGAGGCCGGTGACGACGCCTCCGAAGCCCCCGACGGCGCCCCCACGGAGTGACCGCGGCGCCGCGCTTTTGCGTGCGGTCGCGCGGGCTTGTGGCTATACCTCGCGCCCTCCCGTCGCCGACGGAGGCACACGCCATGACCCGCAGCTTCTACGTCACCACGCCGATCTACTACGTGAACTCGTCGCCCCACGTGGGCACGGCCTACACCACCGTGGTGGCCGACGCGCTCACGCGGGCTCACGCGCTCCGCGGCGCGCGCACGCACTTTCTCACGGGCACCGACGAGCACGGGCTCAAGCTCGAACGCGAGGCGCAGCGCAAGGCCATGACCCCGCAGGCCTTCGTCGACGAGATGTCGGTGCGCTTCCGCGACCTGTGGCCGAAGCTTCTGTGTCGCCCCGATGATTTCATCCGCACCACGGAGCGTCGCCACGAAGAGGGCGTGCAGCGCTGGTGGCAGCGGTGCGTCGACAACGGCGACATCTACCTCGGGTCGTACGAGGGGCTCTACTGCGTGGCCTGCGAAGACCACAAGACCGAGAAGGAGCTCGTCGAGGGCAACCTCTGCCCGATCCATCGTCGGCCCGTCGAGCGCGTCGCGGAGCAGTCGTACTTCTTTCGCCTGAGCGCGTACGCCGATCGGCTGCTGAAGCTCTACCGCGAGCGGCCCGAGTTCGTGCGCCCCGAGGGACGGCTCAACGAGGTGATCTCCTTCGTCGAGGGCGGGCTCAAAGACCTCTCGATCTCGCGAACGAGCTTCACGTGGGGCATCCCCGTGCCCGGCGATCCGAAGCACGTGATGTACGTGTGGTTCGACGCGCTGTTCAACTACCTCACGGCCGTCGAGGGAGACCCGCAGCGCAAGGACCTCTGGCCCCCCGACGTGCAGCTCGTGGGCAAGGACATCCTGCGCTTCCACGCGGTGTACTGGCCGGCGTTCTTGATGAGCGCGGGCCTCGACGACGCGCAGCTCCCGCGCACGATCTGGAGCCACGGGTGGTTGCTCACGGGCGGCGAGAAGCTCTCGAAGACGCGCGAGGGCGCGACGCAGGGGCGCGGCACCACCGACCCCGTGCGCGTGGCCGACGCGGTGGGCGCCGACGTGCTGCGGTACTTCCTCCTCCGCGAGGTCTCGTTCGGGCAAGACGGCGAGTGGTCGGTGCCCGCCCTCGTGGGCCGCGCGCGCAGCGAGCTCGCCGAGACCGTGGGCAATCTGTTGAACCGCGCGCTGCCGTTCACGAAGCACTTCGAGGGGCGCGTTCCCCACGTGGCCGCCGAGGCGCTCACCGACGCCGACCGCGCGCTCGAAACGCTCGCGGCGACGAAGGCCCGCGAGGCCGCCGATGCGTGGCGCGACGTGGCCCCGCACCGCGCCCTCGAAGCGACCATCGAGCTCGCGCGCGCAGGCAACCGCTACTTCGACGAGCAGGCCCCGTGGAAGCTCGCGAAGGCCCACGACACCGCCCGCCTCGCCGCGGTGATCTACCACGTGCTGGAGCTCGTTCGGATCGTGTCGCTGATGCTCTGGCCCGCGACGCCGTCGAAGTCCGACGCGATGCGCGCGCAGCTCGGTCTCGACCCCGTGAGCCCGCTCGTCGACGTCGATCAGTGGCCCGTGACCTGGGGCGGCCTCGCGGCGCACGCGCCCGTGGGAACGCCCTCGCCCGTGTTTCCGAAGTACGACGCCGCGCTCGAAGCGCAGATCTTCAAGGAGCTCGATGTGACCACCGAGACGAAGCCCGCGGAGAAGCCCGCCGCGCCCGCGAAGGCCGAGAAGCCCGCCGCGAAGGCGCCCGAAGCGACGGAGCCCCCGGGGCCCATCACGTACGACGAGCTCATGGCGAAGGTCGATTTGCGCCTCGGTCGTGTGCTCACCGCCGAGCGCATCCCGCGCAAAGACAAGCTCCTGAAGCTCTCCATCGACCTCGGTGAGCCCGCGGGGCCGCGCACCATCATCGCGGGCATCGCGCTGGCGTATGCGCCCGAGGCGCTGGTGAACAAGCAGGTGGTCGTCGTCGCGAACCTCCCGCCGCGCGACTTCGGCGGCGGCCTCGTGTCGCACGGGATGCTCCTCGCCGCCGGGCCCTCCGACGGCCTCTCGCTCGCGACCTTCGAGAAGGATCACGCGCCCGGCACGCGCGTGAAGTAACGCTCTCCCCGCGCGCTGCGCGACGACGAGGCACCGCATGTTCTCCCTGCCTCCGCTGCGACGAACCTACGACGCCGCGATGCGTGACCTCCGCGCGACGAAGCCCGCCGTGCGCGCCTCGGCGGCCCACGACCTCGGGCTCGTGGGTGACGAGAACCCGCGCGCGGCCTCCGATGCGCTCGTGGCGCTCCTCGACGACACCTGGTCCGAGGTGCGCGGCGCGGCCCTCACCGCGCTGGGAACGCTGCGCGCACGGCACCACGCGGAGCGCATGGCGACGCTGCTCGACGACGGCGATTCGAACGTGCGCCAGCTCGCGGTGGTGGCCCTCGCCGAAGCGGGCGGCGCGCGGGCCCTCGAACTGCTGCGCGAGGCGCTCGCCCACGACCACGCCGACGTGCGCTACCAGGCGCTCCTCGGGGTGCTCTCGCTCGACCCCGCGGAGGGCTTTCGCGCGTGCCTCGACGCGCTCGCGAGCGACGACCCGTGGATCGCCTCCGAGGCCGCGGAGCAGCTCGGCCGACTCTTCGCCGTCGACCCCGATCAGCGCACGGAGAACGCCCTCGACGACGCCGCCCGCACGCGCTGCCTCGACGCGCTCCACACCGCCTGCGCGGCGACCTCGGAGCGCGTGAAGGTCGCGGCGGCCATCGCCTGCGCGCGCATGGGCGAACGCGACGCGGTGCCCGTGCTCTGCGAGTTCGTGCGCGGGCTCCGTCAGGTCGAGGGCGGCGACCTCGATGCGTACCTCCACGAGTCCCTGGAACTCCTCGGCGCGGTGTCGCCCGACGACGTGCCCATGGCCCGCGAGACGCTCTCGTCGGTGGCGTGGCGGGTGATCCCCTCGCCCGCGCGCAGCGTGGCCCGCGCCTCCCTCGCGCGGCTCGGCGATGAGCGCGCGTGCAACGAGATCGTCGAGCAGCTCCACTCGCTGCTTCCCGGTCGCCGCGAGGCTGCGGTGAAGCTCGTTCGCGTGGCCCGTCTCACCGCTGCGGAGGGCACGCTCCTCGACCTCCTCGACGGCGGAAGTGTCGAGGCCACGATCGTGCTCGACGCGCTCTCGGTGGTGGGCACGTCGCGTTCGCGTACGGCCCTCTCGCGCCTCGCGCGCACCCATGACCGCTCCGACGTGCGCGACGCCGCACGCCGGGCCCTCGCCCGCATCGAGGCCACGCCGTGACCGACCGCACGCCGCTCATCGACTCGCACTGCCACCTCGACTTCGCCGACTTCGGTGACGAGCGAGAGGCCATTCTCGAACGCGGACGGGCCGAGGGCATCGTGTGGTTCGTCACCATCGGCTCGGGCCGCGGAACCGGCAGCGCGCCCGACGCCGTGGGCCTCGCGCACGCGCACGCCGACGTGGTGGCGACGGTGGGCATCCATCCCCACGACGCGGTGACGGCCACGCCCGACGCGATGGACCTCATGGCCTCGCTCGCCGCCGATGCGCGCGTCGTCGCGGTCGGCGAAGTGGGGCTCGACTACCACTACGATCACTCGCCCCGCGAGGCGCAGCGCGAGGCCTTTCGACGCTTCGTGGCGCTCGCGCGCGCAGCGAAGAAGCCCCTCGTGATCCACACGCGGGCGGCGCCCGACGACACGCTCGCGATCCTGCGCGACGAGGGCGCGCGCGACGTGGGCGGCGTGATCCACTGCTTCTCCGAAGACGCGTCCTTTGCGAAGGCCGCGATGGATCTCGGCTTCGACATCTCGTTCTCGGGCATCGTGACGTTCAAGAAGTCCGACGACCTGCGCGCGGCGGCGAAGACCGTTCCCCTCGACCGCATGCTGATCGAGACCGACGCGCCCTACCTCGCGCCGATGCCCATGCGGGGCAAGCGCAACGAGCCCGCGTACCTCTCGCGCACCGCCGCGCACCTCGCGGGCACCCTCGGCATCGCCGAGCGCGACCTCCGCGCGCGCACCACCGAGAACGCGATCCGCCGCTTCGGACTCGACCGCTTCGCGCGCTGATCACACCCCGTCGCCCCTTGCGGGCGATCACTGAACGCACGTACAGTCACCACCCATGAACGGGCGCGCGTTGAGCGTCGCGAGCGCGGTCTCCGCGGAGCGCGAGGGGTTCGATTTCACGGCGTCGCAGCGGCAGCTCATTCGCGACACGTTCGCGAACGGGGCCAGCGATGCGGAGTTCGAGGTGCTGCTCGAAGTGGCGCGCGCGCGGCGGCTCAACCCGCTGCTGCGGCAGATTCACTTCGTGCAGCGCTGGGACTCGGAGAAGCACCGCATGGTGTGGTCGACGCAGGTGTCGATCGACGGGCTCCGCGCGATCGCCGAGCGCACGGGGCTCTACCAGGGGCAGGACGAGCCCGAGTTCGTCGACAACCCCGACGGCACGATCAAGCTCTGCAAGGTGCGCGTGTGGCGCCGCGACTGGCCCCGTCCCGCGGTGGGCGTCGCGTACTGGAACGAGTACGTGCAGACCATCCGCGACAAGCAGACGGGCAAGAGCCGCCCGACGGCGATGTGGGCGCGCATGCCCCACGTGATGCTCGCGAAGTGCAGCGAGGCCCTCGCGCTGCGAAAGGCCTTTCCCGAAGACATGGCGGGGCTCTACACCGTCGACGAGATGGCGCAGGCGCAGCGCGATCCGACGCCCCAACCGACGCGTTCCCAGGGCCCTGCGACGCATGGAATCGCACCCATCGAGCCCGTGGCCCGCACGGAGTTTCACATCCACGCCTCGCTGCCTGCGGTGGCCTCGCAACCCGAGGCGCCGCGCGAGCCTCCGACACGGCACGGACCGGTGGTGAAGACCGTGCTCGCCGAGCCTGCAGGGCCCCCGGAGGCGCCTCCCGCGGCGACGAACGCATCAAGCATCACGGCAACCTCGCCGACGCCCCGCAGCGACCCGTGGATGGACTTCTTCGGCTGACCGCCGCCCCCGCCTCGCAGTAGAACCTCGGCCCGCCATGCCCTGGACCCCGGAACAGCTCGACGATCTCACCGCGCTCACCTTCGTGATCACCGGTGCCAACAGCGGCATCGGCCTCGAAGCCGCGCGCCTCCTCGCCCGCCGCGGCGCCCGTGTGGTGCTTGCGTGCCGGACGCCCTCGAAGGCCGACGAGGCCGTGCGACGCATCCGCGCCGAGCGTGACGATGCGCGCCTCGACGTGATGGCCCTCGACCTCGCGAGCCTCGCGAGCGTGCGGGCCTTCGCCGATGCGCTCGGGCAGAAGTTTCCCGACGGCATCGATGTGCTGGTGAACAACGCGGGCGTGATGGCGCTGCCGCGCACGCTCACGGCCGACGGGTTCGAGATGCAGCTCGGCACGAACCACCTCGGGCACTTCGCGCTGACGGGTCTGGTGCTGCCGCTGCTCGCGAAGCGCACCGCGGCGCGCGTGGTGAACATCTCCAGCGGCATCCACTGGGGCGGTCGCATCGACTTCGACGACCTCATGGGCGAGCGCCGCTACGAGCGGTGGACGGCCTACGCGCAGAGCAAGCTCGCGAACCTGCTCTTCACCCGCGCGCTCCACCGTCGCCTCGCGAAGGCGCACCCGAACGTCATCACGCTCGCGGCGCACCCGGGCTACTCGGCGACGAACCTTCAGGTCACCAGCGCGGCGTCGATGGAGGGCGGGCTCATGGCGCGCTCGCTCCACCTCGGCAACGCGGTGATGGCGCAGTCGGCGGAGATGGGCGCGCTCCCGACGGTGCGCGCCGCGGCGGATCGCAACGTGAAGGGCGACGAGTTCTACGGCCCGTCGCGGTTCATGTGGGGGCACCCCGAGCTCGCCTCGCGCAGCGTGAAGGCGCGCGACGACGGCGCGGCGGAGCGTCTTTGGACGGTCTCGCGCGAGCTCACGCGCGTCGACTGGGGCGGGCTCTGACGGTCAGCGGCGCTGACGGAGGCGGGCGGCCTTCGCGGCCTTGCGGGCGGCCACGTCTTCGACCTCGGGCACCTCGACGCGCACGTCGCCGGTGCCCGTGAGCTTCGCCTGACACGCGAGGCGCAGGCCCACGATCTTGGCGATGGTGCCGAGGTGGTTGATCTCGGTGTCGACGAGGGGGGTGAGGTGCTCGCGGCCGTGCGTGACGGTCACGCGGCAGAGGGCGCAGGTCGCGACGCCGCCGCACGAGGTGGCGATGGGCGAGCCTGCGTCTTGAAGCGCGCGGAGGAGCGAGATGCCGGGCTGCGCCTCGATGGTGCGCTCGACCGGTCCCGCGACGGTGATCGTTGCCATAGGGACCGTTGCACCTAGCACAGCCCGCGGGGCCGTCGCTACGGTGCCTACGCGCCGCCCGACGGAGGCCAGTCGCTCGTGGGCGACCGACGCTCGCCGAGCTCCCGCACGAACTTCTGCATGTGCGCGAGGATCATCTCGCGCGCCACGCGGTTGTGTCCGCCCTCGGGAATGATCACGTCGGCGAAGCGCTTCGACGGCTCGACGAAGGCCATGTGCATGGGCCGCACGGTCTCGTAGTACTGCGATCGCACCTGCGCGAAGGTGCGCCCGCGGTGCTCCAGGTCACGCCGGATGCGTCGCATGAGCCGGATGTCGGCGTCGGTGTCGACGTAGAGCTTCACGTCGAGGCGACTGCGAATGGGCTCGAGCGCGAGCACGAGAATCCCCTCGACGACGATGATCGGCGCGGGCTCCATGTGCTCGACCTCGGTGACCCGCGTGTGCCGTGCGAAGTCGTAGCGGGGCTTGTCGATCGCACGCCCGGCCTTCAGCGCGTCGAGGTGCTGAATGAACAGCTCGTTGTCGAGCGAGTCGGGGTGGTCGAAGTTGACGCGCGCACGCTCCTCGTGGGTCAGGTGCGACAGGTCACGGTAGTAGGCATCGTGTTCGATGGATGCGACGTGGTGCGAGGGGAGGGCCTCGACGATCGAGCGCGCGATCGTGCTCTTGCCAGACCCGCTGCCACCGGCCACGCCTACGAGAAGAACGCTCACGGCGGCGGAGCCTAGTCTCGCGACGTGTCCGATGGGAAGCGCCGTCTCACACGGGCACTCCATGCGGAGAAGTGATGCTCGGGAGCACCCGAATGGTCACGCTGCTACCCACGATGTGGTCAACGCGGAACCCGCTTTTTGAAGGTGTGCGCGAACACAAGAGCCCCTCGAAATTCGGGGCTGATTTCAGAGGACTTTCAGTGAGCGAAACGCAACGCGTGTGGCAGAGACGGCACGGCTCGCTGCGTGCGCACGTCCCAGGCGATGCGTTCGCACCGGCGGGGCTCCGAGGCCTCGGAGCAGGGCGCGCGGATGTCGGACACGATGTGTCTGTCAGTTCGCACCGCGGAGGCGAGACCGGCTCTGCACCGGGTGGCACGAGCACCATGTGACGCCCGGCGGCCGATCGGCCCTGAATGCATCGCCCCTTTCGCTGTTGAGGAATGAGATGTCGTCAGATCACCAGGACGTTCGGGTCGGAGTGAGCGTCGCGCCGCGCGCGCGGTCGTCGTCGCCGCCCGGACCGACGGCTCCGGTTCGTGTGCTCGTCGTCGAAGACGAGGTGCAGGTTCGGCGCGCCGTCACCCGCCAGCTCCGCGACCCCGAGATCGAGGTCGAGGAGGCCAGCGACGGTGAAGAGGCCCTCGCGCTCGTGGCCCGCGCAGACATCGACGTGGTGCTCGCCGACGTGGTCATGCCGCGCGTGTCGGGCATGGACCTTCTTCGCCGCGTGCGCGAGTCGGGCGCCGACGTCGAGGTGATCATGATGACCGCGCACGACGCGGTGTCGCTCGCGTTCGAGGCCGTGCAGAACGGCGCGTTCTACTTTCTCAAGAAGCCCTTCAGCACCGAGGAGCTCCGGGTGCAGGTGCTCCGCGCGGCCGAGCGTCGTCGCATGGTGAACCGCACGCGCATGCTCGAAGCCGAGCTCGACGGCACGCGCAACGCCTCGCGCCTCGTGGGCAACTCGCGGCTCATGCGCGAGGTGCGAGAGTTCGTGAACCGCGTCGGTCCCCTCCAGGCGACGGTGCTCATCACGGGCGAGCACGGCACGGGCAAGGAGGTCGTGGCGCGCGAGATCCACGCGCGGTCTCCGCGGGCCCGCAAGCCCTTCGTGGCGTTCAACTGCGGCGCGCTCACCGAGTCGCTCCTCGAAGCGCAGCTCTTTGGCACCGTGCGCGGCGCGTTCACCGGCGCCGAAGACCGCCCCGGGTTCTTCGAAGCGGCCGATGGCGGAACGGTCTTTCTCGACGAGATCGGCGACCTCCCGAAGTCGCAGCAGGTGCGACTGCTCCGCGTGCTCCAGGAGCGCAAGGTCACGCGCGTGGGCGAGACCCGCGAGCGCGAGATCGACGTGCGCGTGATCGCCGCCACGAACCTCGACATCAAGGCCGCCGTGGCCGACGGACGCTTCCGCGCGGACCTCTACTTCCGCCTCCAGGTGCACGAGCTCGAAGTGCCGGCGCTCCGCGGCCGCCGCGAAGACGTCCCCCTGCTCGCGTACCACTTCATGGCCCGCCACGGGCCGCAGCACAACCCGCGCGTCACGCGCATCTCGCCCATGGCCGTGCGCGCGCTCGAGGCCTACTCGTGGCCCGGCAACGTGCGCGAGCTCGAGAACGCCGTGGTCTCTGCGCTCGCCATCTCGCGCGCCGAGCCCCTGGAGCTCGACGCGCTGCCCAAGGCCGTGCGCGCTGCGCCCCTCGCGGGTGCGACGGTGCAGGCCGGGCCCACGCCGCGCACCGACACCTCGCTCGACTACAACCTCGCGAAGCGCCGCGCGCTCTCGGAGTTCGAGCGCACGTACTTCAAGAACCTCATGGAGCTCACGGCGGGCAACATCTCGCGCGCCGCGCGCCTCGCGGGGCTCGATCGAAGCAACTTCCGCCGCATCCTCCGCCGCGCGTCGAGCGATGCGCGCGTCGCGCCCGAGACCGACCTCAACGACACCGGCGACGACGACGCCACGAGCGCGCAGTCGTAATCGCCAACGCCGTCAGCCACACGCCCCACGCGGATCGCATCGGGTCCGCGGGGCGCGCCGCGCATCCCATGAAATAGTTGCCCTTCGCGGGGTTCACGCAGGCCTCGGCGGTGTTGCCGTCGGCGCGCCCCAGCGGGTCGATCGCCTGCACGTTGAAGCACACCGGCCCCGACGCCTCCATGCCCGTCAGCCGGAACGTGCGCTGCGCCTCGCTCACCACCGTCGACCCCGAGCGCTGAAGGCGCACACGATCGCGCTCGCGCGGCCCCGCGATGCCCGGCCCGCGGGTCTGATAGATCACGTACTCCACGTCGATGTCGGGCCACGCGGTGTCGCCGAGGCCCGAGGCCACGGAGCGCGCGCGGTTGAAGGTCACGGTGATGTCCGCCGCGTCGCGGTCGCACGCGTTCGCGGTGGCCGGATCCGACGACACGTCGCTCACGCCCGAGAACGTCAGCCGCGCAGGCGACACCCCGCTGCCCGTCGAGAACGTGATGCGGTTCGTGCCCGCGGCGGTCTCGGTGTACGTCACGAAGTACCGCTGCGAGGGCGCGAGGAGCGATCCGCCGGCCGAGGCCGCGGGCTGCCAGACGATCTCGTCGCCCACGACCGACGACTCCCCCGCGAGGCAGGGTGAGGTGAGCGATCCCTGCTGCACGCACAGCACCGGCGGCGTCGGCGCGCGGCCGTAGTACCGGAGCCGCACCGGGCTATCGAGCGGAACGTCGGTGTCCTGGTCGGCGGGGAACGAGTCGCGCAGCAGGCCATCCTGGTCTGGCGGCACCAGCGCATCGCCGCCCGCGTCGCACTGCGCGCGCGCCATCGAGGGCGTCGCCGTCATCGCGAAGACCGTCGCAAGGGCCGCGAAGCGCCGCGCATTCGTCGTGTCGAGCATCGCGGCGATGGTACATCATCGCCCCCTCCATGGAGCCCCGCATCGCGCGCTGGACCCCGACGCCACCGGCCCTCGCCGCCCTCGCGTCGGGCCTCGCGCTCTCGCTCGGCGCGGCCCCGTCGGTGAGCGATCGCGACGCGGGCGAGCTCGCCACGGCGGCGTTCCACCTCGACGTGGCGCACCCGACGGGCTTCGTGCTCGACATGGTGCTGTTCCGTCTCGCGGCGCTCGCGCCCGTGGGCGACGTGGCCTTTCGCATGAACCTCTGCGTGGCCGCGATGGGCGCCGCCGCGTGTGCGGTGCTCGCCTCCCTCGTCGACCGCGCGCTCCGCGACCGCGACGGCGTCGTGCGCGCGACGGCTTCACTGCTCCCCACGGCGGTGCTCGTCGCCTCGGCCACGATGGTGCGCGCGTGGACGGCCGTCGAGGTCTACGCCTCGTCGGTGCTCATCGCGTGTGCGGCCCTCTCGCTCGCGATGGAGGGCGCCGACCTCGCACGTCGACGCCGCGCGGTGGCTGCGCTCTCGGGCGTCGCGCTGCTCTCGATGCACACGTCGGCGCGCCCCGCGGTGGCCCTCTCGCTCGCGATGCTCACGGTGCCGGGCCTCGTCACGATGGCGTGGCGCGCGCGCTTCGAACGCCTCGCCGCGGTGCTCGTTCCGTGGGCTGCGACGCTGCCGCTCGTCGTGTGGCTCCCCATCGCCTCGCGACGCAACGGACCGGTCGACTGGGGCAACCCCGAGACCTTCGCGGGCGTGCGGGCGCACGTCTCCGCAGCGCTCATTCGCGAGGCCTTCGCGAAGCGCATGCTCGTCGCGTGGCGCATCCCCGAAGACCTCGCCCATGCGGGTGAAGTGATCGCGCAAGACCTCGGCCCCATAGCGCTCGCCGTCGCCATCGTGGGCGCGCTGCGCGCGGCGCGAGAGCCCTTCGTGCGCGCGCTCCTCGCGGTGGCCCTCGTCGATCTCGCGTACGCCGTGGCGATCAACCCGATGGGCATCGTCGACCGGCAGACCTTCTTTCACACCGAGCTCTGCCTCGCGATCTTCGCGGCGCTCGGTGTGGCCTCGATCGCGACCCGCGCAGGCGCACGCGAGCGGATCGTCGGCGTGGTGCTCACCGCGCTGGTCGCTGCGGCCACCGTCGCCCACCGCGACGCGCGCTGGGTGGGACGCGCCGACGGGTGGACGGCGCCCGAGATCCTCGGCGGCGCGGGCGCGCTCGGCGCGGTGCCCGCGCGCACGTTGGTGTTGTGCAGCTCCGACGACCTGTGTGGCGGCGCGCTCTACGCGCAACACGTGGAGGGCGAACGACCCGACGTGGTGGTGCTGCCGCGACAGCATGTGGTGTTCGACTGGACGTGGCGACGGCTCGACCCGCGGCGCCTCGGCGACACGATCGCACCGCCCGTGCAGGGCGTCTCGCGCGCGTCGGAGGTGGCCCGCACCCTCGCGCTGCTGGAGCACTACGGAGACCGCGTGCGATGGGAGGGGAGCGGCGATGGCGAAGCGCGCGCGATCCGTCGGCGGAGGCGCTTCGGTGGCGGCGAGACGCCCGTGCTCGCGGTGCCCGGTGCCGAGGCCAACGCGGTCGACGAGGGCGCAGCGGCCTGGGTGAACGCGCGCGGCGCGGGCGCGTCGGGCGTCGGCGCACGATGGATCGGCGCGATGGTGACCTTCGCCGCGGGCTCGCGCGTCGCGACCGCCGACATGCAGCGCGCGGTGCCGCTGTGGATGGCCACGCTCACCCTCGATCCGACGCACGTGTCGGCGTACACGAACCTCGGCGTCGCCGCCGCCCGCCGCGGAGACCTCACGAACGCGATCGGGCTCACGCGCGCGGCCTTGGCCCTCGACCCCGAGCGTCCGCTCGCGTGGCGCAACCTCGCAGAGTTTCTTCGCGTGGTCGGCGACGCGGCGGGCGCGCATGAAGCCGACGCCGAAGCCGCGCGTCGGAGCGGATCTCCGTGACCCCTCGCACCTTCGTCTTCGCCGTGTCTGTCGCCGCCCTCGTCGCGCCCCTCGGGGCGGTGTCGCAGCCTGCGCCCGCGGGTGATTCGGCCCACGTCGAGGCCTTCATGCGCATGCGCCAGGCGCTCGCCGCGCGCTCGCGGGGAGACCTCGACGAGTGCGCGCGGCTGCTTCGTGAGTCCATCGACCTCGGCGGTCCGCCTGCGGCGCTGCGTGAGCTCGCGCTCGTGCTCGAAACCCGCCAGCGCTGGCGCGAAGCCGCCGGCCTCTGGACCCGCTACAGCACCGTCGCCACCGCCGACGCCGACCGCGCGGCCGCCCTCGAACGCCGCGAGGCGCTCTACCGACTGCTCACCCGCATCGAGGTTCGCGTGGTGCCCTCCAGCGCCGCGCGCGTGGCCCGCGTGTGGTTCGACCACGAGGCGCCTCGCTGGTACCAGGCGGGTGGGGTCGAGCGCGTGATCGAGGGAGGACGACACCGCGTGCGCGTCGAGGCCGCGGGCTTCACGCCGTGGGAGATGATCGTGCCCACGGGCTTCGGTGAGCCCGTGCGGGTCGTCGCGGTGATGGTGCCGACCGGCGACGCGGGCGCGCCGCGCACGGGGCCCTGAGGGCCGTCAGCGCGGCTCCCAGCGCAGCATCTCGCCGCCACCGGCGAGGATGCGCTGCTGGTTGAGCCCGTCTTGGTTCATCACGAAGATGCCGCCGCGGCTGGAGCTGAACGCGATGAGCCGTCCGTCGGGCGAGTACGTCGGGTCGACGTTGCTGCCCTGGCCCTCGGTGAGCCTGCGCACGGCGCCCGACGCGATGTTGATGGTGAAGATGTCCGACCCGCCCGCGCCACGGCCAGAGTACGCGAGGGTCTGTCCGTCGGGCGCCCACGAGGGCGAGGTGTTGTAGCTGCCCGCGAAGCTCACGCGGCGCTGTCCGCCGCCGCCCGCGTCCATCACGTAGACCTGCGGAGAGCCGCCGCGGTCGCTCACGAACGCGATCTTCGAGCCGTCGGGAGACCACGCGGGCGAGATGTCGGCGCCCGGGTCGGTGGTCACACGTCGCAGGCCCGATCCATCCGCGGAGCCCACGTAGATGTCGCTGTTGCCGTCGCGGGTGAGCACCACGGCCATGCGCGAGCCCGAGAAGGCCGCGCCCATCACGAGCCCGTCGGCGCGCAACACGGGCTCCCGCGCGCCCGAGCGGAACAGCGCGAGGAACCCTTCGGGCGTCTGCGACGACCAGTAGAGCCCGCCCGGTCCCCAGTTGGGGGTGAAGTTCAGGCGGCCGCTGCTGACCTGCGCGAGGTTCTCGCCGTCGCAGTCGACGGTGAAGATCTGCCGACGACCGCGCGCGCCGCGACGCGCAAACGCGATGCGCGTGCCGAACACGCCGGGCGTGTGGGTGTAGTGCTCGATGAGGTCGTTCGCGATGTGGTGCGCCACGGAGCGCGCCGAGCCCGGTCCGTACGTGCGCGTGAGCACCGGGGCCGCGGGACGTCCGGGCTCCCACACGCGAAGCTCGACGCGCACGTTGTCGGTGGTGCCCGTGACCTGGCCCTTCACGACGGCGGTGGCGCCGACGCTCGTCCACGAGGGGGCCGAGATGCCCGTGCCCTCGGCGTCGAGGTTCGCGGTGAACGAGTGCGGGTCGAGCACACGAAAGAGGGCCGAGAGGCGCAGGTCGTTCGAGATCACCCCCGCGATGCCGTCGCCCGACAGCCCGCGCAGCGCGGGGATCGCGATGGGCAGCAGCCGCGCTTCGAGGCCCTGGAGGGTGATGGTGAGGTCGCCGACCGGCGGCACTTCGGTGACCTGCCGCGGCGCGGGCTGGTTCTGCGCGCTCGACACCAGCGGCAACGCCGCGAGCCCGATGGACGAGAGAACGATGAGCCCCTGGGTGATCCGTCGCTTCACGCGCGCAGTGTATCCAACAACCGTCGCGCGATGAAAAGCACTTGCAGCGCGAGGCCTCAGTGCATGCTCGCGAGCGGCACGTTCACGTTGATGTTGCGCCCCGACACCGCGGTGACCTCCTCGGGCGTGAGCGCCTCGATGCGCGCGTGGCGCTCGGCGAGTCCCTGCGCCTGCGAGAGGATGTCGGCGTCGAGCGCGTCGTTGCCCGAGGCCGTCACGAGCGCGGCCGACTCGATGGCGCCCGAGCCGTCGATGCGGATGCGAAACGCGAGTCGACGGGGCTCGCTCCCCGTGAGCGCCGACGTGACGCGAATGTGCTCGCGAAGAAACTGATCGATCGTCGTCATCGCGCCGTGCGTGGCCTCGGCAGGGTCGGTGGTGTCGCCCTGCGCGCTGCCCGTGGGCGAGCCTTCACCCGCGGGCGCGGTGGGGTCTGCGGCCTGTTCGGCGGCGGCCATCTGCGCGATGCGTTCGAGCTCGGCGAGGTCTTGATTGCCGCGGGCCTCGCGACGGCGCCCCGTGACGATGGCGTTCATGTAGTCCTGCGCGCCGGCGTCGGGCGCGAGGTGCACGGCCGTCGGATCGGCGGTCACGGCCACCTGTCGCGGGGCCTCGCGCTCGGCCAGCGTGGGCGTGCGACGGTGCACCACGCGGCGCGGGTCGAAGTCTCCGCCGCCGCGCTTCATGAGGTGCGTCTCGATGATCGTCTGCGGCTGTGCAGCAGCCGCGGCCGCTGCCACGTTGCCCTCGCGGTGGTTGAGTCGCATCGACGCGAGCACCACGAGCAGGTGCACGGCCACGGTCACCACGAAGCCCGCCAGCACGCCCGCGCGCTCATCGGCGGGCGCCGTGCGCGGAGGCATCGCGGGCATCGGTGAAGCGGGTGCACCGCCCTGCGCCGAGAGCTGCGCGGGCACCGCCGCGGGCGCGCTCGCGGGAGGCACCGTGAGCGTCGGAACACCCTGCGGCGGAGTGGGATCGTCGTCGTGGAGGTCCATCGCGGAGGGGAGGACGCGTGTGTACCACACAACCTTTGCGACCCGCCGCAGCCTCGACGGTGACGCTCATCCACTGAACAGACTCTCAGACTGTTACAGGATCATCCCATCCCCACGGCCCGCCTCCGGACGCCGCGCGAAATCATCCACGGAGCCATTTTCGCAAATCCCGGCCTTTTGGCTGTTCAAGCCTCGCAACAGACCGGCACGGGCACTGCACAAGGTGACGGCACCGACGCGAGATCAACCCACACCCTCCGCGACGCAGGTGACCCGTGGCCACGATGACGAATCCCGACTTCACGCCGATCGACAGCAACAACCTCCAGCCCGTGAGCCCCGAGGTTCGCCGCAAGGTCGAAGCGGCCTTCCGCTCGTACGAGTCGCGACTGTTCCACGCCGCGCTGCGCATCACCCGCAACGACGACGACGCGTGGGACGCGGTGCAGGAGGGCATGGTCAGCGCGCTCCGTCATGCCGAGCGCTTCCGCGGTGACGCCGCCGTGGCGAGCTGGATGTACAGCATCGTCGTCAACGCCGCGCTCTACCAGCGCCGCCGCGCGGTGGCCCGCCGTCGCGGCTCCGACAAGTACACCGAGAAGGTGTGGCCCGAGGCCGAGCGCTCGCTCGAAGCGGGCACGAGCTTCTGCGACCCCGAGTCGTGGCTCCTCTCGCGCGTCGAGCTCGAACGCACGATGCACCACATCGAAGCGCTGCCCGAAGAGAAGCGCGCGCTGCTGGAGCAGTCGCTCGATGGCGACTCGTGCGCCGAGATCGCCGAGGGCATCGGTCAGCCCGTGGCCGCCGTGAAGAGCCGCCTGTGGCGCACGCGCGTCTCGCTCCGCGAGCAGATGGGCCTCGAAGCGGCCTGAGCGCTTCGCGGTCTGCGTCTCTCCGCTACGCCCCTGACGGGATCGACGGCAACAGCGCCCGCTCGACCGCCAGGGGCGACAGCACACGCCCGATGGCAGCCACGAGGTCCGACGCGCGCGCGGGCTTGTCGACGTAGTCGTCCATGCCCGCTTCGAGGCAGAGCTCACGGTCTCCGCTGAGCGCGTTGGCCGTCATCGCGATGATCTTCGGCCGACGCTCGCCCCACCGCTCCACGATGCGACGCGTGGCTTCGAGCCCATCGAGCTCGGGCATCTGCACGTCCATGAGGATCACGTCGTAGCGGCGCTGTTCGAGGGCCGCGAGCGCTTCGAGACCGTTCGACACGACGTCGACGGTGAAGCCGTTCTTGCGCAGCATCATCTCGGCGACGCGCTGGTTCACGGGGTTGTCTTCGGCCACCAGCACACGCAGGTCTGCGCGCGCGGCCATCGCGGGGAGCATCGAGACCGAGCGCGCGGGGCGACTGTCGCCCGCCTCCGAGCGACGCACGCGCACCACGAAGGTGAAGGTCGTGCCCTCGCCCACGACGGTGTCGACCTCGATCGATCCGCCCATGAGCTCGCAGAGGCGCTTCGAAATCGCAAGGCCGAGGCCCGTGCCGCCGAAGCGTCGCGCGGTGCTCTTCTCGGCCTGCGAGAACGGGCGGAACAGCCGGTCGACGCGGTCGGGGGGAATGCCCATCCCCGTGTCTTCGACGCGGAATCGCAGCGCGAGCGTCTGGTCGTCGTCGGGCGGACCTTCGAGCGCGACGGTCACGCGAACGTGTCCCTGGCGCGTGAACTTCACCGCGTTCGAGAGCAGGTTCACGAGGATCTGCTGCACGCGGAACGCATCGCCGCGGCAGTAGCGCGGCACGTCGGTGTCGACGTCGGCCGCGAGCCGGAGCCCGCGCTGACGGGCCTGCGCCGAGACGATGTTCATCGAGTCGCGCACGAGGTGGCGCACCTCGAAGGGACGGTCTTCGAGCTCGATCTGCTGCGCCTCGATCTTCGAGAAATCGAGCACGTCGTTGACGATCGAGAGCAGCGCCTCGCCCGACGCGCGGATCGTCGTCACGTACTCGAGCTGCTCGGCGTTGAGCGTCGTCTGTTGCAGCAGCGAGATCATGCCGATGACGCCGTTGAGCGGCGTGCGGATCTCGTGGGAGAGGTGCGCGAGGTACTCGCTCTTGGCGCGGCTCGCCTCCTCGGCCGCGGCGCGCGCGAGGAGCATCTCGCTGTGCGTGCGCACGCGGGTGATCGTGGCCGACACGAGGGCCGCGATCTGCGTGAGGAGCGAGGCGTCGTTGTCGTCGAACGCGTCGGGCGTGCGCGACGAGACGTGGAGCGTGCCGATCGCGCGACGCCCCTCGCGCAGCGGCGCGTGCATGATCGAGCGGATCGACAACTGCTGGAGCGACGGTGGGAGCTCGGCCCCGTCGACCACGCGGTTCTGCACCACGGTGCGGTCGCCGCGCATGGTCTCTTCGAACGACGTGCCCGGCACGTAGAGCCGCGCGAGCACGGGCATCGCGTCGGGTGTGGCCGAGAACATCATCACGGCCGCCTCGTCGGCGCCCGCGACCACGAAGGACACCCCCGCGTAGTCGCTGCCCATGACCCTGGGCATGTACGCAGCGGCGACCTCGTACACCTCGCGCTCATCCGCGGCGAGGTTGCAGCGCAGGCTCATCTCGCTGAGGAGGAGCATCCGGTGGTTGCGGTCGTCGGGCCCGGCCGTCATCGCTTCACACCCTTCTCCTACGGCCGTGCCCGGGTCAACCGTGAGCCACGATGACGTCGTCGGAGATTATTGGCTTGTGAGGGGATCGGTCACGAGGCCGAGCTTCTCGACGCCCGACGACCGCATGATGGCCAGCACCTGCACGACCATTCCGTAGGGCACGCTCTGGTCGGCCTGCACGTAGGCCTCGTGGTCACGCTGCACGATCGCGTTGGCCCGCAGCGTGGCGGCGAGTCGATCGAGGGGGACCTTGTCCTGCCCGACCCAGACCGCGATGGGCGACGCGGGGTTCGCCGGGTCTTCGTGGCCGACGGTGAGCTGAAGCTTCGTTTCGGACACGGGCATCTGCGGCGCTTCGGCGTTGGGCAGATCGACCTTGATCCCCGCCTGCACCAGCGGCGCCGTGACCATGAAGATGATGAGCAGCACGAGCATCACGTCGACGAGGGGCGTGACGTTGATGTCGCTGACGGGAGCGCCCTGATTTCCGCCGCTGGAGATGGCCATCGCGCGCCTCGACCTACTTGAGAATGTGGCGGCGGACGATGTTCAGAAAGTCGTTGGCGAACACGTCCATCTCGGTCGAGAGCACGCGCACCTGACGGATGAAGTAGTTGTACGCGATCACCGCGGGGATGGCGGCCACGAGGCCGACGGCGGTGGTGAACAGCGCCTCGGCGATGCCCGGCCCCACGCGGTCGATGGTGCTCGTGTCGTGCGACGCGCTGAGCTGCAGGAACGCGTGCATGATGCCGTACACCGTGCCGAAGAGGCCGATGAAGGGCGCCGTGCTGCCCGTCGTGGCGAGAAAGGGCACCATGCTCTCAAGCTGCGTGGTCTGCTTCGAGGTGGCGCGGCGCAGGGCGCGCTCGATGTTCTCGATGCCGCCGGTCTCGTCACCCGCGGCCGCGGCCTTCACGCGGAGGAGCTCGTCGTAGCCCGCGCGGTAGAGCTGCGCGACGGGGCTCCGCGGGCGCTGGAGGGCGGCGTCGTTCGCGATGTTGAGCTGTCGCGTCTCTTCGAACACCCGCAGGAACGACTCGTTCTCGTCGAACGCGCGACGGAGATAGAGCCACTTGAAGCCGATGATGTACCAGCAGGCGATCGAGAAGATCAGCAGGATCGCGAGCACGATCTTCACCGGCACGGTGGCCTGCGCGATCAGTTCGAGCGAGCTCGGGATGTGCGCGGCCGGCGCGCTGCCGTTGGTCTGCTGGAACGTGACCAGCCAGGTGTAGATCACGTGGTGCATCGCGTGTGGCGAAAGGGGGTATCGCCCATGCCGCTACGGTGTCAATCGGAGACCTCTGCGCACGCGCACAACCCTCGCGACGCGCGGTGTAGAGTCGCGCCGTGGACGATCACGAGCCGACCGTGCAGATGCAGCTCCCGCGCATGACCCGCGCGATGAAGACCCTCTCCGCGGTGCTCGCCGCGGTGTGGCTCATGGAGGTGCTGCTCCAGGGCACGGGCATCGGCGGGCTGCGCGGCCCCCTCGGCCCCTTCGAGCCCCTCGCCCTCGTACCCGCGGCAGTGTTCCAACGGCTGCGCGTGTGGCAGCTCGTGACCTACGCGCTCGTGCACGACCCCGCGAACGTCGTCGGGTTGATCTTCACCGTGCTCGGCCTGTGGTTCCTCGGCGCGCCGCTGGAGCGTGAGGTGGGCACGCGGCGCGTGTTCGTGATCCTCGGTGTGTCCACCCTCGCGGGCGGCCTCGCGGCCACGCTCGCGGGCCTCGTCACCACGGCGCTCTACATGTCCGTCACGCTCTCGCCCGCGGCCGCGACCACGGCGCTCCTCTCGGCCTGGTGCCGCCGCCACGCCGACGCGCCCATGTCGTTCTTCGGCCTCGTGACCCTCACGGGCCGTCGCCTCCTCGCGCTGAGCGTGGCCGTCACGGCGCTCGAGTTCGTGTGGCAGCGCAGCGGCACCGGCGTCGCCGCGCTCGCGGGCTTCGCCACGGGGTGGATCCTCGGTCGTCGACCTTCGCTCCCGGGCGCACCGCGACGTCGCACGGACAGCGGTCCGCGCTTTCGGGTGATCCAGGGCGGCGGCGGACGCGACCTGCCCAACTGACCGCTACGCACCTTCGCGAAACCACCGCGCCGTGGCCTCGTCGGCCGCGAGGTACGACTCGATGTGGGTCTCCTGCGCGGTCACATCGATGGGCGTTCCGAGCGTGGTGATCGTGGTGAACACGCGCAGACGCTCGTCGCCGCGACGCAGGGTCATCACCAGCACCGGTCCCGTCGCGGGCGCGTGCGCCGTGGTCGGGAGCGGTCCCGCTTCGGCGAAGAGCGCTTCGAACGCGCGGCGTCGCGCGGGGTCGACCTCCCGCAGATGCTCGCGGCGCAGGCGGTCGATCATCGTGGCGGCCACCTCGTCGAAGTTCTCCACGCATCGACGCAATCCCCCGGGATGCAGGGTCGCGCGGAGCACGTTGGTGAACACCTCGGGCGGCGCGTCGCAGAGGGGCATCGCCCACGCGAGGAGCCGCGTGGCGCCCTGGTTCAAGCGACGCACGTTCCACATGTGATCGACAGCGATGGCGCCGAAGGGCTCATGGGCCGCGAGGAGCTGATCGACCGCGCGGCGCACGGGTTCGAGTCCGTCGGCCTCGTAGTCGGTGTTCGGATACACCGGCGCGAAGCCCGCCGCGTGGAGCAGGTCGTTGCGCTCTCGCAGCGGGAGGTCGAGCGCGCTGCCGAGCGTGAGCACCATCTCGCGGCTCGGCGAGGCGCGGCCCGTCTCCAGACAGCTCAGATGGCGCGTCGAGACCTCGGCATCGCCCGCGAGGCGCTCCTGGGACCATCCGCGCGCCACGCGCAACCGCCGCAGCGCCGCGCCGAAGGGAGGCGTGTGCATGGCCGCGATCGTAACGAACGCATCGCCCCCACGACATGACCTCCGAGGTCATGGAAGGCCCCGTCTGCGAGATCAATCTTCTCGCTCCGACGGCGCCCCACGCGCGCCGCCAGAGGAGCCGCGGATCCCCATGACGTCTGCTTCGCGCAATGCGCTGTTCGTGCTCGTTCCCTTCTTCGCCTGGTCGATGCTCATCGCGTCGCAGCACGGCGCCCTCGGCTTCGTGCCCGCGGCCCTCGCCGGCGGATGGCACTCGCAGATCGCCGTCGACCTCGCCATCGCGCTCTCGGTCTGTGGCGCAGGCGTCTACCGCGATGCGCGCGCCCGCGGGCTCAACCCCTGGCCGTGGATCGTCGCCATGAGCGCCCTCGGCTCCGTCGGCCTGCTCGCGTGGTTCGTGATGCGCGACGTGCTCGCGCCCCCTCCGCGCCCCACGGCGTGACCGTCACGCGTCGTCGTGGAGCCCGTCGTCGTCTTCGTCGTCGTCGATGCGGCGGGCCCGCACCTGCGCGGCGTACCCCATCGAGGCGCGCACCGCAGGCGGGAGCGACGAGGCCACGACCCGCGATCCCCGCGTGCGGGCCACGGCCCAGTCGAGTGCGTCGAAGAGCTCGCGCACGTTGCCCGGCCACGGGTACGCGCGCAGCGCGAGGAGCGCGTCGGGCGCGAGGCCCACGGGGGCGCGTCCGTGGAGCCTGCACGCGCGGTCGAGGGCCAGCAGCGCGAGCGATTCGATGTCGTCGACGCGCGCGCGCAGCGACGGAACCTGGAGCGTCGCCGTGATGCGCGCGAGGAGCTCGCCGGGGAGGTCGAGCTCGTTCGGCGGACGCCGTGACACGAGCACGAGGCGCAGCGCGCAGTCGTACGAATCGACGGCGCCGAGGCGACGCGCGCGCTGCGTGCGAACGAGCTCCAGCAGCGCCACGTGGGCCTCGTGCGGGAGCGCCGCGACGTCTTCGATCACGAGCGTTCCGCCCGCGGCGTGTTCGAACCAACCGGGACGCACACGCGCCCCGCGCTGGTCGCCCACGAGCGCCGCGAGCCCCTCGCCCTCGCGCAGCCACGACGCGTCGACGCACACGAGCGGCCCCTCACGCCGCGAGCCCTGCTCGTGGAGCATCCGCGCGACCGGCGCCACGCCCGCGCCGGGCTCGGCGATCACGGCGACAGGTCCGTCACTCGTTGCCGCTGCGGTGATGCGCTCGTGGAGCGCGCGCATCGGCGCCGCGTAGCCCACCCACACGTCCTCGAACGATCCCCACGCGCGGAGCGAGCGCTCGCCGCCGTCACGCTCGACGAGGTGGCGGTGGTCGGCCTCGGCCTTCGCGCGGCGCGCGTCGGCATCTTCGGCGCGCTGCCACGCGCGGGCCTCACGCTCGCGTGCGCGCTCCATGCCCGTGAGCAGCGCGATGGAGCCCGCGATGGCGCGACCGAGCGCGATGAGACGGACCTCTTCTTCCCACGTCGGCACGTCGAGACGCGCGCCGCGCGGGAGGAGCACCACGCCCGCGAGGTCGCCGTCGAGATCGAGCAGCGGAATCGCGCCGAGGGCTCCGTGCGCATCGAGCGCGGCCATCAGGGGACGAAGCTCCGCGAGGCGCACCTGATAGGGCCGCAGCGTGTCGGTGAACACCACGGCGCGACGCGCGCGCATCCACGACAGGATCGCGCGCTCGGACTCCATCGTGAGCGGCGCGGGGAGCGCGGCGCCCGTCACGTCGGCGCGGTAGACCTCCTCGCGCTCCAGCACCCAGAGGGCCGCGGGCGCGCGGAGGTTGCGCGACGCGAGGCGCAGCGGATCGAGCACCGCCGTCGCGAGGTCGGTGAGCGTCGACACGCGACGGAGCCGCTCTTCGATCTCATCGCACGCATCGAGGAGGCGACCGCGATCGGGACGCAGCCGACGCTCGACCCAGGGCCACGCGGCCAGCATGGTGAGCGTGCCGAGGGGCGCGCCCGCCGCCGCGAGCTCGGGCACCTCGAAGGCCACGAAGGTGCCCACCGCGATGCCCAGCGCGCCCGCAGCGCTGCGGCGCGCGAGCTTCGCGGCCTGGTCGAGCCCGATGGCGCCGGTGCCGAGGGTCATGCCCACGACCTGCGCGGCGAGGCCCGCGGCCATCACCAGCGGCGACGCGCGGCGACCGAAGAGCACCGAGACCGTCACCGCCGCGAGGAGGGCCGTCGCCCCGAGGCCCGGCGCGATGAGACGCGCGCGCTCCATCGGCGCGAGCGGGCGGCGCACGGCGTGGACGTAGAACAGCACGGTGAGCAGCGCGGCCACGGGGGCGAGCGCGCGGGGGTCGGGCATCCACGCGATCCACCCGAGCGGAGACCACAGCCCCACGGAGGCCATCGCGCCCACGAGCACACCGGGAATGAGCGCGCGTCGCAGCGTGTCGGCGCGCAACGGAATCGCCACCGCGAGCACCGTCGAGAGCCCCATCACCTCGCCCGCCGCGAGCGCGTAGAGCACGCGCAGCGTCGTGCTCCGCGGAACAACCCCGGCCACGGTGCACGCGATCGCGATGGCCGAGAGCGCCCCCGCGACGGCGGCGGCTTCGGCGGCAGCGGGCGCGTCGGCTTCGAGCGCGCGGCGCGGCACCAGCGCGACCGACATCGCGAGCAGCGCTACCGCGGCGCCTTCGAGCGTGACCCCGCGGCCCGACGCGCTCCACGCCGCCAGGGCCACGCAGGCGGCGGCGATGGCGGAGAGCTCGCTCCAGGGGACGCGCAGTCGGGTCGGAGTCATCGGAGGCGGCGCGGACTCTAGTGCAGCCGACGCGCGAAACACCAGTCGCGCACGGCATCTCGCGGGTTCTGTCACCCGCGCGCAGACGGGGGGGTGGTCAGGTCGCGGCGGGTCGATCCTGCACGCGGATCTCGCACATCGCGCCGAGCTCATCGAGCGCGTCGAGGGCGAGGTTCATCTCGTCGCGCGTGTGGCCGCGGGTGACGTTCACGCGCAGGCGCTCCTCGCCGGGCTTCACGCCGGGATAGGTGATCGGCACCATGTAGATGCCCTTGTCGTAGAGCATGTGGTGCATCACGAGGGCCTTCTTCTCGTCGCGCACCATCACCGGCATGATGTGGGTGTTCGACGCGCCGAGGTCGAAGCCGCGCCGCGTGAGCTCGCCGCGCATGTACGCCGCGTTCTCGTGGAGCTCCGCGACGAGCGCGGGCCCGTTCTCTTCGAGCATCGTGAGGATCTCCGCCGCGGCGGCCACGATGGGCACCGGCAGCGTCGCGCTGAACACGAACGACCGCGCCGTGTGCTTGATGAGATCGATCACGTCGTCGTCGCCGAGAATGATCCCGCCGATGCCGCCGAAGACCTTCGAGAAGGTGCTCACCACGATGGGCGCGCGGCCTTCGAGCTTGAGGTCTTCGAGAATGCCGCGGCCGTGTTCGCCGAGCGTTCCCGACCCGTGGGCGTCGTCGACGATGAGCACGGCGTTGTAGCGGTCGCACACCTCGACGATCTCGGCGAGCGTGCCCTTGTCGCCGTCGAGCGAGTAGATGCCCTCGACGAGCACCATGGCGTTCTCGCGCTCGCGGCTCTTGAGAATGCGCTCCAGCGAGCGCGCCGAGTTGTGGTTGAAGAAGCGCACCTCGGGCGAGCGCTTGGGCGTGCCCGCCGAGAGGAACGTGCCGTCGAGGATGCACGCGTGCGAGAGCTGATCGAGCACGAGCGTGGTCTTCTCGTCGGCGAGCGCCATGATCGTCGCGACCATCGCCTGGTAGCCCGTCGTCGTGACCAGCGCGCGCGGGAAGCGGAAGTACTTCGCGAGGCGCTCTTCGAGCTCGACGTGGGCGACGGTGGTGGCCTGCACGCGGCTCGACGAGAGCCCGCACGCGAAGGTGTCGATGGCCTTGTGGGCGGCGGCCTTCACGCGCGGGTGCGTCGTGAGACCGAGGTAGTCGTTCGAGCTGAAATTGACGAAGGGATGCCCCGCCACCGAGGTGCGCAGCCCGCCCGTTTCGAAGGGCCGGAAGAAGGGGTACACGCCCATCTCACGGGCTTCGCGCACGCGCGCCAGCTCAAGCTGCGCCTTGTCGTTGATCCAGCTCATGTCACTCATCCTCTGCGCGTCGCAGCACCAGGGCCGACGCGTTGCCAAAGAACCCCAGCGCGGGGATCACCACCGTCTTTGCCGCGCCCGACGCCAGCCGCCGCGCGGCCACCGCCATCGCGAACGCGCCCGACGCGCCGAGCGTCTCGCCCGTGCGGGCCTTCACCGCCTCGCGACGTGCGCCCGGGAGCGACGCGTCGAGGGCCTTCGCTTCGGGCGCATCCATGGGCGCCCACGACGAGGCGCCCGTGAGCACCAGTTCGACCTGCGACGCTTCGATGCGGGCCTCGGCGAGCGCGTCACCGATCGCGCGTTCGAGCGCGAGCGACGAGGGCGCGAAGAGCGCGTCTCCCTCGGGCGATTCGAACGCGTTGCCGTAGCCCGCCACCCGCGCGTGCACCGTCGCGCCGCGCGCGCGCGCCGCCGCGAGGGGCTCCATCACCGCGAAGGCCGCGCCCTCGCCGGAGACCGCGCCGCCGTCGAGCATGCCCGTGCGGTGGAGCCCGAAGTGCAACAGCTCGCTGAGGGCCTCGCCGCCGCCCACGAGCGCGGCCTTCGCGCGCTTCGAGGCGAGGTACATCGCGGCGCATCCCACGGCGTCGAGCGCGCCCGCGGGGCCGTTGACCACCGTGGCGTTGAAGGCGCGGAGGTCGTCCCAGATGCTCACGTAGCCCAGCGAGCTGTTGATCACCGTGTTGGGAAAGCGCGCCGGGCTGATGTACCGCGGGTCTTCGAGGCGGGCGACGAGGTTGAGCTCGTGGATCGCCTCCAGGCTCCCGTACGCGTTCGCGCCGGCGACGCCCACGTCGTCGGGGCCGTAGAGCGTCCATGCGCCGCCGGACTTGAGCCCCGCGTGGGCGAGCGCGTCGCGGGCCGCCACGAGGTAGAGCTTCGTGAGCCGGTCGTTGTTGCGCAGGCCCTTGTCTCCAAGGATCTTCGCCGCGTCGAAGCCCCGCACCTCGGCCACGCGCGCGCCGGGATACGGACCGAGGTCGAAGAGATCGCTCGTCGTCGAGAAGACCTCGCGCGACGGGTCGTCGTAGCCCGCGCCGAACGCTTCGAATCCCATGCCCAACGGCGACACCGCGCCGAAGCCCGTGAGCGCGAGGGGGATCATCGCGACACCTCGCGGTCCGAGGGCGGAGGGAGCCGTCCGACGCGCGCGAAGCACACGAGCGCGTCGTAGCCGCCGAAGGCGAGCGAGTTGTTGATCACCACGTCGGAGGCCCCGCGACGCGGCACATTCGCCACCACGTCGAGGTCGCACTCGGGGTCGGGCGTCTCGTAGTGGATCGTCGGCGGATACACCCCCGAGAGCACGGTCTCGATGCAGGTGACAGCCTCGATGGCGCTCGCGGCGCCCATGGTGTGACCGATCATGCTCTTCACGCTGGAGATGGGCACACGGCGATCGCCGAAGACCTCGCGCATGGCCCGCGCCTCGACCTGATCGTTGGCGCGCGTCGCGGTGCCGTGGGCGTTCACGAAGTCGACCTCGTCGGGCGTGAGCCCCGAGCGCGCGATGGCCTCGCGGAGCGCGCGCACCGTGCCCGTGGCCTCGGGGTGCGGACGGGTGATGTGGTACGCATCGCACGCGATGCCGTAGCCGCCGACCTCGGCGAGCGCGGTCGCGCCGCGGCGCACGGCGTGGGCTTCGGATTCGAGCACGAGCACACCGGCGCCCTCGCCGAGGAGCAGCCCCCCGCGGTTGAGATCGAAGGGCTGGCAGCGGTCGGGCGCGAGCGCGCCGAGGCGGAGGAAGCCGCAGTACTGAAGCTCCTCGATCATCTCCGCGGCGCCGGTGATCACCACGTCGGCGCGACCGGCGCGAAGGAGGTCCGCGGCGTAGCCGATGGCGTAGTTGCCCGCGGCGCACGCGGCGGGCAGTGTGAGCACCTGACCGCGACACCCGAGCGCGCGGCCCACGTGCAGCGGGAGGAACGACGGCGAGTAGCGCGCGAAGTCCTGCGCGGTCACCGACGCGCGGCCGTGACGGATCCATCCGTCGTCGATGCGCGAGAGCATGTCGGCCTCGCCCATCGTGGTGCCGATGACCACCGCGGCGCGCGTCGAGCGGAGGTGCGCGTCGTCGAGGCCCGCGTCGGCGACGGCCATGCGCGCGGCGGCGATGGCCATGCCCGAGCAGCGTCCGACGTCGCGCTGCTCGCGCGCGGTGAGGTGATCTTCGGGGCGATAGCCCTTCACCTCCGCGGCGATGTTGCGGTCGAGGTTGCTCGCGTCGAAGAGGGTGACAGGCGCGGCAGCGTTGCGCCCCGCGAGGAGCGACTGCCAGAAGTCTCTTCGTCCGAGCCCGAGGGCGCTCACCACGCCCATGCCGGTGACGTACACGCGAGGCGTCATGCGCGCGGGCCTATACCGCCGTGCCTTCGCGCTGCGCAAGCGCCCCGCCGGTGCGTAGCGTGATGCGCACCGCAACGCATGGAATGCGGCAAGCGCAGTGGCCACGGCGACGGAAGCGTCGCGCTTGACAGTGTGGGGGTGTCGTTGCGATGTACGCGCGCCCTTTGAAACAAGCGCCAGACACGCGCACGGGAGAGATCATGACCATCGCACGCGACGAGCTTCTGAAGCAGTTCCAGCGCATCGCCACCGAGGTGGCGGAGCGTGACATCACCATCGCCTCGGAGACCGCGCGCATCAGCGACCTCGGGCTCGATTCGCTCAACACCCTCGAAGTGATCGGCAGCCTCGAGCGCGAGCTCAAGATCCGCATCCCCGACGACCAGCTCGTGGGGATCCAGACCGTGGGTCAGCTCGTCGACCTCGTGCAGAAGCGCCTGGGCTGAGAGGAACCACCGCGATGTCGCAGCAGGCCCTCAAAGACGAGCTCCGCGCGTTGATCGCCGAGATCATCGAGTGCGACGAGAGCGCGGTTGGTGACGACAAGCCCCTCCGCGAGCTCGGCGTCGACTCGATGCAGGCCATCGAGATCATCACGGACGTCGAGAAGCGCTACAAGGTCAAGGTCGAGGAGTCGGAGTACAAGCTCTTCACGACCCTCGCCAGCGTGGCGACGCTCCTCGAGAGCAAGCTCGCCGCCCGCGGCTGAACACACCGCCACGCCACGCGCCCGCGTGACGTCGCGACGAACGCATCTTCGTCGCGCGGTCTCCACAAGACGCACGCATCCCTTCCGGTGCCGGGAGCGGGTTTCGAACCCGCACAGAGCTTCCGCCCCCAGGGGTTTTAAGCCCCCTGCGTCTACCGTTCCGCCATCCCGGCTGAACACCAAAGCCCACGCGTTCAATGATGACGGACCGTCCTCCCGACGCCCGTCCTCGGCGCGAAATTGGATCACAACCACCGCCGCTGGCAATGGAGATCTGTGCGGATCTCCGACGCAAAACACATGGCGCTCCTCGAACTTCGAGGTGCACTCCGCGCGCAGCTCCATGCCGCTGCGCAGGGCACGGCACACACGGCGCACGAGCGCACGCGCGCAGACCGCGTGATGTGCCAGCTTCTTTCTGCGGGGGTGGTGACGCAGCGCGAGCTGCTGTCGATCGTGGCGGAGGAGCGCGCCCGCGTCGGGGGCCCGGCCACACGGCTCGTGCCCCTCGACGAGATTCCGCGCGGGTCAGCGTAGCGAGAAGACGCGCACGCCGTAGCGGGCCGCGCCCGCCGTCGAGAGGTCGCGCCACCAGGTGCCGACGTTGTCGCCCGCCGTGGTGGCCCAGTACCCCGTGTGGTTCATCGAGTCGGCCACGCGGAGCGTCCACGTGGTGGCCATCGCGGCGCGCGTCGCGATGCGCAGCGTGCCCGCGGTCGAGTCCTGGTAGGCCACGCGCACGGTGCCGTCGCCCGCCACCGAGATCGTCGCGCTGTCGCCCACGATGTGCCGCCCGTCGTCGAAGCCCGTCGCGTCGACGCCGCCGCCGTCGTCGATCACCGAGGGCGTTCCCATCACGCGCCCGTCGACCACGCGGGCGTAGAGCAGCCGCTCCTCCCACCCGTCGACGTAGGCCACGTGGAGCGCCCCGTCGGCCGCGAACGCCGCCGTCGCGTACACCCCGCGGTCGCCCGTGTCGGCCATCATCGCGCCCTCGCCGTCGAGCACCACCGGGGCCGTGAAGCGCCCCATCACGTCGCCCGTGGCGAGCATGAGGTTGCCGCGGTCGCGGTGGTACCACACCACGGCGAGGCGTCCGCCGGGGCCCGAGACCAGGTTCACGAAGTGCGCGCCGGGCTGCAGCGCTTCGACCGTCGTCGCCGAGAACACCTCGCTCGCGTTCATGGGACGCGGGCCGCACTGACCGCTCGTGAGGCACACCGTACCCGTGCCGCACTCGGCGGGGCGGCACTGGCTCGCGAGCGTCGAGACGTCGCTGATGGTCCAGTCCGACGAGGCGCGCGGCGTGGCGTTGTTGGCCTTCGCGAAGCGCACCACGGCGTTGAACGCGCCCATGCCCTGCCCCGCGGCCCGGTACGCGATCGCGGGCACGTCGCCGTCGAGGAGCACCAGCGACGCGTAGCGCCCGTTGGCGCCGTTCGTGTCGACCGTGTGCGTCGTGCAGGTGGTGCCCGTGCAGCTCGCGAACTTGAGCTTGTTGTTCGTCGCGTCGAAGTAGGCGATGCGCACGTTGCCGTCGCTGCCCACCGCGATCGAGTTGAACTGCCCGACGTCGTCACCGGGATCGCCGATGCCCGCGCGCCAGCCGCGCACCGAGCCCGCGATCATGCCGCTCGCGGGCACGCCGTCGACGTGGGTCCAGTCGACCGACATGGTCTCCGAGCGCCAGCGACCGAGCACGAGGTCGCCGTACTTCACCCCCGCAGGATCGCCCGCGGAGTACGCCGAGAACCACAGCGTGCCGTCGCGCGCTGCCGCCATGTGCAGGTGCGATCCCACGGCGCCCGCGTTGAGCGCGGGCAGCTCCATGCACGAGCACGACGACTGGTCGTAGTTGCACGTCGACATGTTGAGCGTGGGCGAGCCCGTGCGCTGAAAGCCCGGCATGCACGTGTTCGAGCAGGTCTGCACCGTGATGCAGCGGTTCGAACACAACATCTGCCCCGACACGCACGTCGGCGGAGGCGTCGCCGTCGAGGGATCGGCGCAGCCGTTGGCCACCGCCCCGAGGGCGAGCGAGGCCGTCACCGCGGCCATCGCACGGCCCGGCGCGCGACGACGACGACGCGCGGAGAGCACCGTCGCACCGAGGAGCGCGAGGAGACCGTAGAGGCCCTTCGGCGCGGCCGTGGTCGAGCCGGGCACGCTGCATCCGCAACCGCCGCCGCTGTTGGTCGACGCGCCGCCGCGAATCAGGTGGGGCTCGGTCACCGTGAGGTCGACCTGCGTCTCGTTGTGCTCCGCGTCGCGGGCGAGCACGCGGACGTTGCGCGCATCGACGGGCAGCGCCATGCGGCCCTCGGCGCTCCACGCGGTGCGCGGGCCGTGGTCGATCTCGAAGGCGTACTCGACGGTGGCCGACTGGTCGTCGTGGGCGTCGGCGATCACCGTACGGTCCTCGATGCGCGCGGTGAGCACCGGCGCGAGCGAGTCGATGGTGAAGGTCAGCACCGCGGGCTCGCGGTCGGCGGTCGCGGGCTCACCGGCCATGCGCGCGCGCACCGAGATGGTGTGCTGGCCCTGACCGACGAAGGACCAGTCCTGCACGGTGTAGGTCGTGTCGCGCGAGAAGATCGACCAGGTGCCGCGGTCGATGCGGTAGCTGTACTCGGCGCCGCGGCCGAAGTCGTTGGGCGTGCCCACGCTGAAGGTCACGCGCGGACGGTTCTCGGCGCGCAGGCCGTCGCGGGTCCAAAGCGCGGGATCGATCTGCACGCGGTCGAGGGTCGCCGTGGTGTCGAGCTCCGCGGAGTCGGGACGCGCCATCGTGGGCACGTAGGCCAGCGACGCGAAGATGCCGAGGAAGCGCGAGCTCCCCTCGGTCACGCCCTGGATGCCCATGGGCGGCACCTGGATGCGCACCTCGCCGAGGGACATTCCCCCGGAGCCGGGCAGCGGGATCGAGGGCAGCGCGATGGGGTTCAGCGATCCGCCAACCATCGAGAGCGCGGGGCCGAGGATGCTCTGCACGATGGGCCCGATGAGCTCGGGGTTGTTCGAGATGAGCTGCGTGTTGACCACGGGCTCGATCATCTCGACGCGCGCTTCACCGATCGACGGCTGGAGCCCCATCGCGTCGGCCTGGAGGTTCACCGGCAGCGAGATGGTGGTGGTGAGCGTCATGAAGCGCACGTAGCGCTCCTCGCTCCACGCGTAGAAGTCGAGCGCCACGCGGGGCAGCGTGATCGTGATGAGGGGATTGGTCGCGAGGCTCGCGCCCGACCCGAGGCGCGCCGTCGGCGGCTGCTGCGGGCGCAGCACGATCGCGAGGGGACCGTTCGCAGCGGGGTAGATCACCGACCGCAGCGAGTTGAGCGGCGGCAGCGCCGCGAAGGTGCCCGCCGAGAGCATCTGCGAGAGGTTCGTGCCCGCCGCGAGGCAGAAGAAGCCCGCGTCCCACATCTGCCAGAGCGACCAGTTCAGGTACTCCTCGGAGACGCCGATGCCGAGGTCGATGTCGGTGGTGGTGCCGGGCACGCGGTTGGCGCGCAGCGCGCTCCACTCGGGCACCGTGGGCGTCGCGGGCGCGGGCAGACGGGGCACGCACGCGCTGTGTCGCGACGACTGCATCGCGCCGAACATGTTGATCGTGATGCCGCCGTTGACCACCTGGCCGTCGCGCATCGGGTCGCCCGCCGCGAGCGAGAGGCTCACCGGCGCGTTGAGGCCCGGCGAGAAGCTCGCGAGGAGCGCGCCGAGGTTGCCCTGCATCTCCGTGCCGAGGAGCGACGGCACGAGCGTGTTGTCGGCGTAGCGGCAGCGGCTGCCGTCGACGCGCGTGCCCGTGGGGCATCCCGGCGGCGAGGGCATCGACGAGGCCGCGAGCGCGTCTTGAATGGGCCCGAGCGCCTGCGCGAGCTGACCGCGGAACTGCCCGATGATCGTGCCGCGGAGGAGGTTCACGATGCCGCAGATCCAGCTGTCGCCGCAGCGGATGTCTTCGTTCTCGATGCCCTCACCCGAGGTCTCTTGAATCGCGTCGCCCGAGCCCGTGGGCGAGACCACGTCGGCGCGGTGGTAGTGCTGCCGCGGCGCGTGCGTGTCGCGCCCGATGGTGACCTTCGTGCTGAGACCGAGGTACGGATGGCCGCCCGCCGTGGTGCGCACTTCGAGGGTCGGCGAGGCGATCGTGGCGCAGAAGGTTCCGCCGCAGTTGTCGTTGCACGAGCCCGTGCACGCGCGGAGGGGAATGTCACCCGAGGCCTGGATGCGCACCCGCGCGAGGATCGCGTTGGGGTCGGTGAACGACAGCCGCAGGGCCTCGCTCGCGGGCAGCGAGACGTTGATGCGACAGTTGTTGTCGGGGCACAGGATGACCTTGCCGACGGTGATGTTCTGCGTCGTGCGCGGCACCGGAATGCCCGTGCCCACGAAGCCGCCGAGGAGCGAGGGCGCGATGGCCTCCACCCGACGCAGGCCGTTCTCCGTGAGGCGGATCTGCGCCGCGCGGGGGATGCGCGTGTCAGGGGTCAGCGGGTAGCCGCCAGGAATGGGCTGCAGGGCGCCGCCCGCACAGCCCGAACATCCGCCGCCGGAACATCCGGAGATGAGGACGACCAGGAAGATCCAGTAGAGCCGTCGTAGAAGCGACCACATCGGCAGTTCTCCACCCAGCGCTCGACCGCGCTGAAAGCAACACGGTGCGGTGCCCGCGCATGCCATTCACGCGCGCTCACCTCTCGCGAGAGAGAAGCCTACGTGCGTCCCTGATGGCCCGTAAAGCGCGCGAAGCTACGCAGCGCGTTGAGCCCCGGGCGGGTCTGCCATCGGCGGTGACGGCTCGCGCGGAGGTTCGGCCGCATCGTCGGGCGCGCCCGCATCGCCCGGCGCACTGCCATCGCGCGGCGCCGACGGCGTGGTCGCAGGCGTCGGCGCGCTCGTTCCGTTCGGTGCGGGGGCGACGCCCGCATCGCCCACGTGCGCCGCGGGATCACCGGGTCGCACGTTGCGGAGGATCATCGGCCGCGCGTCGTTGCAGAAGTTCTCCGAGCGGCGAAAGTGCCAGTTCACATACACGCGCTGGTCGGGCGAGCGGATGATCGCCGGCGTCTCGGGGAACGGCGCCGCCGCGCGCACCGCGTTGAGCGCGCCCACGTCGAAGGGCAGCCACCCGCTCGACTGCGCGATGCGCACGTTGTGAATGCGCCCGTCGGGGTCGATGGAGAGCTCCAACACCGTGTGCAGCGCGGGGTTGTGCATCGGCGAGCCCGACGGCAACGCGCTGATGCGCGCGATGAAGCCCTCGGCGAACGCGGGGTGAATCAGGTCGTGCATCTGGACCATGTACGCCGCGAACGGTGAAGCCCGCGTGCGCAGCGCCGTGGTGTCACCCGGTCGCACGCCGCCCACGGGCGTCTCGATCGCCGCGAGCGTCTGGCGCCAGTTCGACGCGTAGTCTCCGCGGGCCTCGGCGCGGCGCTGCTCGTCTTCGCGGCGCCAGCGTTCGAGCTCTGCGCTCCCGTACACCGCGCCGAGCGTGGTGATCGTCGGGCTCAGCGCCGCCAGCGCGCGCGTCGCGCCCATGCCCTCGATGCCGACCTGGCGCGCGGCCGTTCCGCCACCGCGTCCGTCGCCGCGCTCGCTGCCCTGACCGCCCTGTCCGCCCTGCCCGTTGGCGCCCTGCGCGCCGCCCGTTCCGCCCTGTCCGTTGGCGCCGCCTCCGCCGTTCGCGCGGCCCGTCCCCGTGGTTCCGTGTTCGCCCACACCGGGCACGGGAACCGACCCCTCCCCCGGTCGCGCACCCGCCGCCGCGAGGGGACCCGCCGTGCCCGCCGCACCCGCCGCGCGCCCGTCGCCGCGCTCTCCCCGCGCGCCACGTTCACCGCGCGCAGAGCCCGCTGCGGCCGCACCCGCGGGCGGCGTCGGCGGTGTGGGCGTGGCCGTGCGGTTCGGTCGCGCGGTGCCCATCGCCACACGCACGTCACGGCGTCCTCGCTGCGCGTGTTCCTGCGGCGGGAGGGGCGTGGGCGACGAGGCCTGCGTCTCGCGCTCGACCCCGGGTGACGTGAGGTCTTCGCGGCCCGCGAGGCTGCGCTCCGGCGATCGTTCGCGGGCGTGGTGCACGGTCTCCTGCGCGACGTCGTTGTTGACCTGCGCGAGCATGCCGTCGCTGGGCGTCTGGTCGTTGCCCCGTTGTTGGTTGGCCCACTGCTGTTGCCGCTCGGGCATCGGCGGTGTGGGCATCACGGGCACCGCGGGCGTGGGCCGCGCAACGGGTGGCGGAGGCGGCGGAGGCGGCGGTGGTGGCGGCGGCGGCGGTGCGACCTCGCGCGGTGGCGGCGGGGCGTGTACGCGGTCGTGTGCGGGCGTGGTGCGCGGGGCCGTCGAGGGCGTCGGAACTGCCGCCGCGGAAGGATCGGGCGCGGTCTGCGCGACGGCGAGCGAAGGGTCCGTGGCGTTGGTGATGGGTTCGAACTCCAGTTCGACGGTGCCCGGTCCCGCGATGGCCGGGCCGCGCACGACGGCGGGCGGACGCGCGCGCACCAGGCGGGCCGCGAGGGTGCTCACGCTGCCCATGGTCCCCGAGTGCAGCAGCGCCGAGATGCCGACCCATGCGAGCATGTGCAGGGATCGACGTTGGCGCGGCATCGCAGCGGTGCTCTAACACCCGTACCCCGCCGCGGCAATCGTGCGTCTACGCGCCCCCGGGCGGCCTCGCGAGGTGCACCGTGCGGGTCGGAAACGCCAGCCGCGCACCGGCGCCCGCCACGAGGTCAAGGAGCCGCAGCAGCACCTCGCTGCGCAGCGCGATGAAGTCTTCGTAGCCCTGCGCTTCGAACCAGGCCGACACCTCGACGTCGAGGCTCGACTCCCCGATGCGGCGCAGAAAGACCCACGGCGCCGGGCCCGCCGCGCGGGGGTGCTTCGAGAGCTCGTCACGGATCGCGTCGAGCACCGCGCGCACGGCCTCGGGGGCGGTGGTCTGTTCGAGGGCCAACATGGCGTGCACGCGGTAGCGGTCGCGCGCGGAGACGGTCTCGGTGCGCATGTCGGCGAGCTTGCCGTTGGGAATCGAGATCACCGTGCGGTCGAGCGTGCGGATGCGCGTGGAGCGCAGTCCCACGGCCTCGACGGTGCCCTCCTGGTCGTCGACCTTGATCCAGTCGCCGACGCGAAAGGGCTGGTCGAAGCCGATGGCCACGGTGCCGAAGAGGTGCTCGCCGGTCTTCTGCGCCGCGAGGGCCAGCGCGAGGCCGCCGATGCCGAGGCCCGCGAGCAGCGAGGCCACGGGGTAGCCCAGCGCCGAGAGCACCGCGACGATCGACACCGCACCCACCACCACACGCGCGACCTTCACCCCGAGCGGAACGAGCGTGACGCTCGCGGGATGCTCCCTCGCCCACTGGGTGTCCGAGGCGGCGCGGCCGAAGAGTTCCACCGCGCGCCAGAGCGACCAGAAGAGGGCCGCGGAGAGCACCGCGCGCTGCCCGGCCATCACGAAGTCTTCGCCGTCGCGCGAGAGGCTCAACACATCGAGCGCCGGACCGAACAGCAGCGCGGCCGTCACCAGGGTCACCGGGCCCACCGCGCGATCGCCCACGGTCGCGTCGCGCACCACCGCCACGCGCCCCACGACGCGGTTCACCATCGCGCGCACGGCGCCGCCTACGAGTCGCCCGAGGAGCCACGTCGCGAGCGCGAGGAGCGGCAGCGCGATCCACTGCCAGCGCCGCAGATCGTGGGGACCGCGCGCGTTGAGCGAGGGCGGCAGGTGCTCGCGCGCCCAGCGGCCTTCGAGGTGCTCGTACCACTCGTCGACGTGGGCCACCGTCGCGCGCGTGAACATCCACCGCGCGCCCTCGGGAAACTCCCTCCGCTGCACGCGGATCGCGCTGTACGTGCCCCGCCCCACGGCCACCTCGCCCACCTCGTCGACGCGCGGCGGGAGACCATCTTCGACGTTGCCCGTCGACTCCACCGAGAGCGCGTCGAGGTCCCACCCGACGTGCAGGTCGATCACCTCGGAGAGCTCGCGCGCCAGCGTGGCGGCCTCGGCGGGCGCGGTCGCGGGCGCGTCGAGGTACCGCGCGGCGTCGACCCAGCGTCCCTGCAACGCGAGCTCGTGAAAGCGCTGCACCGACGCGCGCGGGGAGTCCGGCGCGATGCGCGGCGAGGTCTCCGTGGCGTGCGCCTCGCGGGCGTTCGCGGGGGCCGTCACCGCCGTGGGCGCGACGGGCACCGCGGGCTGCGCGAGGGCCGTCTGCGACGCAGCGAGCGTGAGGGTGAGGGCCGTGACTCCGAGGCGCTGGAACGCACGTCCGCCGTTCATCGCGCCGCGGTATGGCGCCCTCCGCGAGGCGACGCAAGAGGCGCGTTCACCCCGCGGTCGATCGACCGTGCGCGCGATCGGTCACGGCCACGTCGGCGCGAGGCCGAGCGCGTGCGCCGCCACGAGCGAGTCGCCCTCCGCGCTCGCGAGCGCTCCCTCGAAGAGCGCGCGCACCCACGGCTCGTCGAGATGCGGCGTGAGCACCGTGAGGAGATCGGTGCGCTCGAACACGAGCGACGACGCGAAGAGCGCTTCGACCTGCGACCGCACCGCGCACAGCGACGACCGCGCGCCGAGCGCCGGGAGCACCGCCGCGAGGCGACGGAGGTTCGCACTCCCCACGCGCTCCGGATCCCATTGCGGCTCGCGCGCGGCCCGCGCATCGCTCGCCTCCGCGCGTTCGAGATACGCCGTGACGAGCGGCGCGAAGTCGTCTGCGCTTGCGCCGAGCGCGTGCATCGCGCGCACGGTGGGGAGCGTCGTCGCGAGGATGTACACCGCCTGCCGCGAGGCCAGCGCAGCGAGGCGCGCGAGCGCACCCGGGGGCACCGCACCGACCCGCACCAGCAGCGCGCAACACGCATCGGCGACGTGCTGGAACTCGTAGTGGAGCACCTCATGCGGAGCGCCCGAGGCGAGCACGCGCTCGATCCACGCGAGGGCGTCGGCGACGGCGGTGTCGGGGCTCAACCGCTCCCACCACGGGAGCAGCCGCGGGGCCGTGAGGCGGTCGTCGAGGTGCGGGCGCAACGCAACGGCCATGGGTGCGGCAGCGGCGGCGATCCAGCGCGCGCGCACCGCGTCGCCATCGGTCATGTGCACGGTCATCACGGCGAACGCGCAGCGGGAGGCGTAGCGCGCGATCCATGTGGGCTCCCACGACATCGCTTCGAGGGCGACGGGATGCGACGACCCTTCGGTGAGCACACCGTCGAGGGTCTCGACGTGGCGCGCGAGGCGCTCGGCGAGCGACGCGCGGTCGACCATGCCCGCGAAGAGATCGACCACCCACGCGTTGTCTCCCTGCCGCGCGCGCAGGGCCTCCAGCACGGCGACGGCGCGCGCCCCGTGGGGACCGGGACCGCAGCGCGCGAGGATGCTCGCGACTTCGAACGCATCGGCGGGGGCCGCCTCGATCCACGCCACGAGCGCAGGCGCGAGCACGGCCCGCAGGGGACCGGGCGCGAGGGCCACCATCCGCGCGTGGTACCCGAACTGCGGGTGCAGGGCCATGCGCGCGAGCACCGCCGACGCCTCGTTGACGGCCACCCCCTGACGAACCATCCGCACGAGCATCACCGCGGCCGAGGCGAACACCGCGTCCGTGGCCTCGTCGGGCGATGCGACCATGGCGGCGATCCACCCGACGTCGTCGGCCACCATGGGCACGGCCATCACCGCGATGCACTGCGCGAGGGCCGCGCGCACGGCGGGGTCGGGGTCGGCGACGTAGATCGGCACGTCGGCGCGGAGCCGCACACACGCGCGCCACGCGACGTAGTAGCCCGCCGTCGCGACCAGCGAGAGCATCGCCGCACGCACCGCCGACGCGGGCTCCCGCGGTGCCGCCGCAAGGAGAAGCTCCGCGCGCGGACCACGTCCCGGATGTTTGCGCGCCAGGGCCGTGACGGCCGCGAGGCGCTTCGACTCGCTCGCATGAAAGAGCTGCCGGGCGGTGCGATCGGTCACCGCCTCCCAGATCGTTTCAACGCCCGCAGGAACCGACAGCGTGATCGTCGCGCGCTTCGCCATGAGGCGGTCACGGTACAACAGCGCACCCCGGGATCACCTCCGAGATGCACCCACGCCACCTATTCGCGCTCTGCCTCCTCGCCGCGTGCCACGCGCAGTCGCCCGTCGCGCCCGTCGTCACGGCGCCCGCACCCGCCGCACCGGTCGCACCCGTCACACCCATCACACCCGTCGTCACGGCGCCCGCGTTCACGCGCGTGCTCACCGTGTCGCAGCCCACGGCGCTCGCGGTCGTGGGCGACGCGCTGGTCACCACCGACATGCGCCTCCACGGCTTCGTGCTCCTCGCGCCCGATGGCAGCACGCGGGAGGTTCCCGGTGCGGGCCACTACCCGCCGCGCATCGTGCCCGACGGCGCGCACGCGTGGATCTACCCCGGCACCGGCGACGACGGCGCCTACCACCTCACCGACGCGGGGATGCACACGCCGCTCACGTCGGGCGTGGCCGCGTACGCGATGGCCCGCGATGCGCGCTGGCTCTACGTGCTCACGGGCAACGCGCCCAACCTGCGACGCGTTCCTCGCACCACCGCCGACGGTCGACCGCTCGCCCCCGACGACGCGCGCACGCAGGCCGAGGAACTCGCGCACGTTGCCGACGCCGTGGACCTCGCCGCCGACGATGCGGGCCTCGTCGTGGCCACGCGCACCGCGCTCGTGCGCCTCGACGGACGCACCGCGCGACGGCTCACACCGCTGCCTGCGCGTCCCACACGACTCGCGCTCGATGGCGACATGGTGTTCATCGGAAGCGACGACGGCACCGTGCTCCGTGTCGACCGTCGCAACGGCGAAACCATCGTGCTCGGACGTGTCGGCGGCGCCGTCACCGCGTTGCTCGTGCACGGGTGTTTTGTGTACGTGGGCTTCGCCGAAGGCCTCGTCGCGCTGGAGCGTGACCGCGGCGTGCGCGTTCCCCTCCACGCGCAGTCCGCCGTGTTGGGACTCGCCGTCTGGAACGACCGCCTCTACCTCGCGGACTACACGGGCGGCATGGTGATGGCGCGCGCGCTCCCCGCGTGTCCGTCGCCGTCGCAACCCGCCGAGGCGCATCCCCTCGCCCCCGCGGCCGCACCGACGATCACATCCACCACCGCGCCCGCCGACGACGATCCCCTCGCGCTGCGCCACGACGGGCCCGAACACACCGCCGTGGTGCGCTTCGGCACCTCGCACGACGAGGTCGCCCACACGCGCGCCGCCTCGCTCGTGACCCGCGTGCTCGCCGACGTTCCCTCCGAGCTCTGGGTGCGCGCCCGCGACGCGCAGCTCGACGCGCTCCGCGAGCAGGGCTTCGACGTGGCCGTGCGCGATGGCACCGACCGGCTCCGTTGTGTCGACGTACGACGCGCGACGCGCCGTGTGCCCCGCGTGCCTCCGCCGCCGTGGCACGCGCCGACGAACACAGGCCGCGCGTGGCTCGTGCAGCTCGCCGCGAGCACGCAGGCGCTCCCCGACCTGATGGAGCAGTTCGCCACCGCAGGCATCACCCTCCTTGACACGGTGGAGCCCGCCACGGTGCTCGTCGAAGCCGCTCCCGCCGCCGCGAACGCCCTCCGCGGCCGCGTCCCCGTCGTCACCTTCGTGACCCCGTGGGGGCCGTGGGAGCGCCTCGTTGCATGGCCTCCCGACCTCGACGCCACGGGGCCCTGCGCGCCTCCGCCCGACGATCGCCTCCGCGCCCTCGCCCGCTGGATCGCCACCGCCCCCGAGGACGCGCTGTCGCTCTCGCTCACGCTGTTCCGACCGTCGCGCGCGGTCGAAGCGCTCGTGCGCGCGCAGGGTGGCACCGTGATCGACGGCGCGGGCACCCCCGAGCTCCGCGTGCGCGTACCGCGACGGGCGCTCGGCCCCCTCGGCGACGCCGCCGACGTGCGCGGAATCGAAGGCACCGGCGAGGCCTCCCCCGCCGCGCGGTAGCCGTCTGTTTTGTGCAGAACCCGCCCGCAGACGCCCCGATCGGCCCCTGTTCGGAACAGACCCCGCCCGCAGGCATCCGCAGGCGCCTCCTGCTCGGCGCAGAACCCGGTTGCAGACACCTGCAGGCACCCCCTGCCCGAAACAGAAGCCGCCCGCAGACACCCGCACCCACCCCCTGCGCCGCGCAGACGGCCGTGCAGACACCCGCAGCCACCCCCTGCGCCGCACAGACCCCACCCGCGGGCCCTCGCAGCCACCCTCTGTTGCGAACAGACGGCGACGCGCGAGGCGCCTTCGTCGTCGGCCGCGACACCCGTCGCCGCGCGTGACGACACCCCGGGTATCTCCTTCGCGAAAGCGCTGTGATTCCAGGCCATTTCGCGCATCGACGCGCCCGGCACGACGCCCGCAATGAGACCTCCCGTGCGACGCAGACCGCGCCGCACCTCAACACCGGGAGCCACGTCATGAACCTCCGCACCTTCGCCTCGCTCGCCGCCGTCGTCGCCTCGCTCGCCGTCCCCGCCGTCGCCAGCGCGCACCCGCGCACGGCGGTGAACACCGCGCCGGTGACGACCTTCCAGGCGCCCCGCGTCGTGGCCCCCGCGCAGACCCCGGCCTTCGTGCAGCACGCGCCGAACGTGGCCTGCGACCACGACCGCCGCGACGACCGCCGCGAGGGCCGCATGGATCGCCGCGACGACCGCCGTGACAACCGCTTCGACCGTCGCGACGACCGCCGCGAGGCCCGCTTCGACCGCCGCGACGACCGCCGTGACAACCGCTTCGACCGCCGTGACGACCGCCGCGACGACCGCCGTGACGACCGTACGAACCGCGGCCCCGCGAACTTCGGTCCCGGCGCGCGCTTCACCCGTCGCTGAACGATCCCCTTCGCGACCCGTGGGAGGCCCGTGACAGGGCGCCCACGGGTAGTCCCTGCGCACGAAGTTACGTTTCGTCCGTCGCGTCGGTCGGCGGATCTCCGGTATGACCTTCTGGTGGCCCACGAATTCACGGGCCACGGAGGTCACCGCCCACGTGATGCCCCGCCCGCGAATCGCCCTCGCGCTCTCGCTCCTGATGCTCGCTGCGTGCAGCGAGAGCGAGACCGCCTCGACCCCCGACGCCTGCACCGGATCCGCCTGCACCGACGCCACCCTCGGCGACGCGAACACCGACGGAACGACGAACGACGGCACCACGAACACCGACGGAAGCACCGACGGAAGCACCGCCTCCGACGGGAGTTCCGGCGACGGTGCGACCGCCGACGGCGCTTCGAACCTCGACGCGTCCACGGACGGAGGCCTCGACGCCTCGCTCGACGCATCGACCGACGGCGCCCTCGTCGACACCGCCCCCATCGACACGGCCCCCGTCGACACCGGACCGCCGCCGTGCCCGATCTACCAGACGCGCTGCGACGGCGTGTGCATCCCCACGAGCGTCGACCCCGCGAACTGTGGCGCGTGCGGAATGCGCTGCGCCACGGGCGAGGTCTGCAACGGCGGCGTGTGCGGCACGACGTGTCCGTCGGGTCTCACCGCCTGCGGCGGTCGCTGCGTGAACGTGCAGAGCGACAACGCGAACTGCGGCGCGTGTGCGAGCGCGTGTCCGTCGGGTCAGGGATGTGTCGCGGGGCGCTGCGAGCGGCTCATGGTGCTCGACACGAGCGCGGTGACCTGCGCGGGCGGCGTGGGTCCGCTCGTCGACCTCGGCGAAGGACGCTGCGCGGGCACGGTGGCCGAGACCACCTTCCGCTGGGCGCTCTGCGCATGCCGCAACGTGGGGCTCAGCGCGCCGCTGCGCACCGACGGCTTCGACAGCACGCGCGGCCCCTACGCGCCCGGTGGAACGGGTGCGGGCGTCGGCGCCAACGGCACCTTCAGCAGCTCGAACGTCACGCAGATCGGCGGCGCCCTCTGGATCGGCAACGCGGGCCCGTGGGGAATCTCCAGCCCGCACACGGTCTCGCAGGTGCTCCGCGTGAACGGCGACTTCACGGGCTCGTCGGCCCTCACCGTACGCGACGATGCGTACGTGAACGGCGCGGTGCGCACCTCGGCGACGATCAACGTGTCCGGGGCCATCCACATGCCCGAGGGCGCGGGCACGCTCGGCGACATCACCACCACCCGCTTCGTGCGCGAGCCCGTCACGGTCACCCCGCCGTGCGACTGCAACGCCGCCGCGCGCGTGCCCATGGAGCGCTGGATCGCCGAGGCCCGCACGCGCAACGACAACGCGCGCCTGGGTCTCAGCGCGAGCGCGCTCATGGGCATCAACACGGCACAGCGCCTCGACCTGCCCTGCGGTCGCTTCTACCTCCGCGGCATCGCCTCGTCGGCGCCGGTGACCATCGTGGCCCACGGCCGCGTGGTGCTCTTCATCGACGGCGACATCTCGCAGTCGCAGGCGCTCACGATCACCCTCGACCCGACCGCGGAGCTCGACGTCGTGCTCGGCGGACGCCTCGGCATCAGCGCGCCGCTCACCATCGGCTCGACGGCGTACCCCGCGCTCACGCGGCTCTACGTGGCCTCGCCCGACGGGCTGAGCCTCACGAACAGCACCACCCTCGGCTGCAACGTGTACGTGCCCGACGGACGCTTCGGCACCTCGGGCGCGCTCGAAGTCTTCGGCGCCCTCTTCGTGGGTGAGCTCTCGGCCTCGAACAACCTCACGGTGCACTACGACCGCGCGGTGCTGCGCGTGGGCGACGCGTGCCGCTCCGACACGCCCACGACGCCCGTCGACGGCGGCGTGAGCACCGACGCGGGACGCACCGACGGAAGCACCACCACCGACGGCGGAAGCACCTCCGACGCGGGACGCACCGACGGCGGCACCACCCCGATGTGCACGAGCTGCCGCGACTGCGCGAACCAGGCGTGCAACGGCGGAACCTGCGGCGCCTGCCGCGCCGACAGCGATTGCTGCGCGCCCCTCCAGTGCTGGATGGGTCGCTGCGTGGTGATCCCGGGCTGAGCCCGGCGTAGAGCTCCCCCCCACCGTTCGAGGTCGGAAGAAACGGGCAACGGCTGTGCGCCTCGTGCGGCCGTCGCCTGCCGACCGTGCGTCGATCGACGACCATTGCGCAGCAAGGTCTTGCGACACCCCGCAGAAGCGTTGGAATGTTGCGCTCATCGTGTCGAAGGAGCGGAGCGACATTCCCACCGGCGCCGTGTCGGCGTTCGGCGCAGACGAGTCTGCGTCGCCGTCGAAGCGCACGTTGATGGGCATGGCGCCCGATCCCCTCGCGGCGCTCGCGCCGATGCGTCCCGAGGCTCCGCTGCGCGCGCCCACGCTGGGTCGCACGGTGCTCGGTCCGGGCCCGGTGCTCCCGACCATCGAGCCGCAGGAGACGCGCCGTGGCGAGGCCGTGGAGCTCTCCGCGGGCGACATGTTCGCGCGCACCTTTCACATCGTGCGTCGCGTGGCCGAGGGCCGTCGCAGCACGGTCTACGAAGCCACCCTCGACGGTCACCTCCGCCCCGTGGCGCTCAAGGTGTTCCACCGCACGCCCGCGATCGGCGAGGAGGAGATCCACCGCTTCGTGCACGACACCCGCGTGGGCGCGCGCGCCGAGAGCCGCCACCTCGCCGTGGTGCACCGCGCGGGCTACGACGCCACCCACGAGTGCGCGTGGACGGCCTCCGAGCTCCTCGACGGCGAGACGCTGGCCAACTACCTCGCCCGCACCGACGGCGCGCCGCTCCCTTCGGGCGATGCGTGGCGCGTGCTGCTCGGCGTGGCCCACGCCCTCGCGCGCTGCCACGCGCACCGCGTCGCGCACGGCGACCTGCGCCCCTCGAACGTGATGCTCCTTCCCGGCCCCGGAGGCTTCGAAGTGAAGCTCCTCGACGTCGGAACGTGGCACGTCGACACCCTCTTCGGACGCGACGCCGACGACCTCGACCGCCGCGCGTGGCGCGCGCCCGAACAGACGCTCCACGAGCGCACCGCGGGCGGCGACGTGTGGAGCTTCGGGATGCTCGCGTTCCTCGCGTTCACGGGGCGGCGCTATCCCCTCGACGACGTGCGCGTGCCCGCGCCGGCCTCGGTGCGCGCCGCGGCGGTGTCGCGCGCGGAGCTCATTCCCCTGGGCTTCGACGCCTTCTTCGCGCGGTGCACGGCGGCCGATCCGACGCTGCGCTTTCCCACGGCGATGCTCATGGGCCAGACGCTCGCCGCGCTGCGCCCCGCGACCGACGACGTGCCCGTGATCGACTACGCCGCGCGCACGCCCTCGATGCCCGCGCCTGCACCGTCGCGGCCGTCGTTCCCCGTGCCGCCGTCGCACCGCACGGGATCCTTCGCCGCCGCGCCACCACCCCGCGCGACCGCGTCGCCCGCGCCCCTCGCCACACGCAGCTCTCCGCCACCGGGACCGATCCTCCACACGTCGCCGCCGCACGGATCGCCCGCGTTCCGCAGCTCACCGCCGCAGGGAACCGCCGCGTTCCGTAGCTCTCCCCCGCAGGGAACCTCCGCGCTCCGCAGCTCCACCCCGCCGCCGTCGTACGACCCCTCGCGCGACCCGTGGCGCTCGCCGGGCACGCGCTCGTCGGCGCCGCCGCCGCTCTCGCCCACGGGGCAGTTTCGCGCCGCGAACCCCACGGGGCAGCACCCCGCCGCGGCCTCGCCCACGGGGCAGTTTCGCGCCGCGCCGATCACCGGCCCGCAGTCTGCGGCGACGCGCACGGGGCAGCATCGCGCTGCGGGTTCGACGGGTCCGCACGGCGCCGCCACGCTCACGGGGCAACATCGCGCGGCGAGCGCCACGGGGTCGCAGCACGCGCTCACGCAGGCCTCCGCGCAGATCGCGCTGCGTGAGACCACGCCCGCCGGTGCGATCCCGCTCGTCACGCCCTCCGCGCGTCGACTCTCGCTTCCGACGCCCTTCGAACCGAAGGCGCCCGACGCGCGTCCCTCACGGCCCGCGGTGACCTCGCCGATGCGCTACCTCGCGGCGGGCGTGGGCGCCGGTGCGGCCTTCATGGCGGTGCTCGTGGCGCTGGTCGTGGTGTGGCGCGATCGACCGCAGCCGGTGACCTCCGAGGCCGCCTCGCTCACGCCCGCGCAGCCCCCGTCGCGCGAGCCCGCGCCGGTGCCCGACGCGCGACGCTGGCGCGGATCCCTCTCCGGCGAAGACGGCGAGTGGACCTTCGTGCTCTCGCTCCGCACCCGCGACGGCCGCGCGACGGGCTGGATCGCGTGGAGCGCCGTGCGCGTCCCCGGCGCCCGCGTGGGCGAGCAGGTGCGCGAGAACGTCGAGGGCACCTTCGAAGCGGGCACCGGCGCGTACGAGCTCCACGGCATCGCGTCGTCGAACCCGTCGCTGCTCCCGGTGAACGCCTACCGCCTCCAGGCCGCGGGCGACGGCACGCTCTCGGGTCACACGCTCGACGTGGCGGCGCAGCTCACGGCCTCGCCCGCGAACTGATCCGCGCGCTCATCGCCACTTCGGCAGCGTCACACGGAGCTCGACGCGCAGCCCTTCGAGCGCCGCATCGAGCACGGCCCGTCGTCGCGCGGGTTCGGTGCGCGCGCGCAGCGCCGCGAGGTGGCGGGTGAAGTCCGCGAACTCGTCGTCGAAGCCCGCGGTGAGCGCATCGCGGAGCCGCACGAGGAGCGACGGCGCCGTGCCTCCCGACGAGATGCCCACGGTGAGCTCGCCCGCGTCGACGATGGCCGTGTGCGCCCAGTTCGAGTGGGCGGGTTGATCCACGCAGCAGAGCAGCGCGCCCGTCTCGGCGCACCACGCCGCGAGGTCGCGCGAGAGGCCCTCGTCGCGCGGGGTCGAGACCGCCACGAAGGGACGCATCGCCAGCACATCGTCGCGCGTGGGCCTTCGCACGACGCGCTCGATGCCCGCCTCGTCGAGGCCGCGCGCGGTGTCGGGCTCGTACGCTTCGGAGATCGAGCGCACGCGACCTCCGCAGGCGTGGAGCCGTTGCGCACGGCGCAGGGCGTCGGCGTCGCCCCCGACCACGAGACACGGGCGACCTTCGAGCGAGAGCGCGACGACGAAGCGGGGCATCGTGCGGCGACGGTATCGCGTTGCACGGTGACGACCGAACGGGTTCGGGGTTAGAAGCTCCATCGGCCGCATGAACGACCTGCCCGACGACCTCCGCGCGCTGCTCGAACGGTTTCACTTCGACCGCGTGCCCTTCGAGGCCCTGCAGGCGCGCACGCGGGCGGGCGGTGACCTCGAAGCGGCCCATCGCATCACGCAGACGCTCGGCGCGCCCCCCGCGGGATGCGCCCACGCGCCGCCGGCCGAGGGGAGCGAGGCGTACGAGGCGCTCCGTCGCGAGGGCGCGGCGATGCTCGAACGCGGCGAGCTCGCGGTGGTGGTGCTCGCGGGGGGAATGGCGACGCGCTTCGGCTCGGTGGTGAAGGCCCTCGCGGAGATCTTCGAAGACCGCCCGCTGCGCTTTCTCGACGCGAAGCTCGCAGACCTCGCGCGCTGGCCCGCGGTCGACGCCACGCTGATGACCAGCTTCGCCACCGACGCGAAGATCCGTGGCGTGCTCGCCGACGAGGGGCTCTCGCGGGTGCACGCCGCCGCGCAGTTCGTGTCGCTGCGCCTCGCGGCCGACGGATCGCTCTTTCGCGACGACGCGGGGCGACCGTCGCCGTACGCCTCGGGCCACGGTGATCTCCCGGCGGCGATGGCCACGTCGGGCGCGCTCGCGCGGCTGCGCTCGAAGGGCGTGCGCACGGTGCTGGTGTCGAACGTCGACAACGTGGGCGCGACGGTCGATCCGGTGCTCTTCGCGATGCACCGCGCGTCGGGCCAGCGCATCTCGGTGGAGCTGGTGGAGAAGGTCGCGGGCGATCGCGGAGGGCTGCCCGTGCAGCTCGACGGGAGGCTGGTGCTGGCCGAGGCGTTCCGATTGCCGAAGGCGTTTCCCGTCGATGCGTTTCCGCTGTTCAACACGAACACGCTCTGGATCGACCTGGAGGCCCTCGACGGCGATCCCCCGTGGACGTGGTGCGTCGCGCGCAAGAAGGTCGACGGCCGCGAGGCGATCCAGTGGGAGCGGCTCGTGGGCGAGCTCACCTGGTGGCACCCCACGAACTGGCTCCACGTGCCCCGCGCCGGGGCGTCGTCGCGGTTCATTCCCGTGAAGGACCTCGACGACCTCGCGCACCACCGCGCCGCGATCGACGCCGTGCTGCGCGCGCGGATCACGGGCTGACCCCATCGGCACTTGACGCGGGGCCTCGCTCCGTGGCGTGAGTTCGCGCCATGTACCTCGCGCTCTACTTCGACCCGTCCCCCGACCTCGAACGCCTGCGTACGATGCTCGACACGTGCGGAACGTGGTCGCGCCGCAACGCCGTGCGCGGGCTCGACAAGCGCATGATGGCCGCGCTCTACGAGGCCTCGCAGGGCGCCGACGCGCTCTCCCTCGACGACATCGTGCCCGTGACCGATCCCCTCGTGGAGGTGATCCACAGTGGCAAGAACAGCCTCCCGATGTTCAACCGCTTCGAGAAGCGCTTCTGCCGCCCCGACGGCGACGACGCGAAGCCCGAGCTCTGGGGCTACAACCACCAGTCGATGAGCGGCTTCACGGGCCCGGGCTACTTCGTCGCCACCGCCGACGAGGGCACCGGCGAGATCGTGATCGACTACACCCGCCAGCCGCCGCGCAAGGTGGGTTCGTGGCCCGAGATCATCCCCAACGAGGCGAAGCTCGGACGCTTCGTGTGGGGCGGCATGGTCGACCGCCTCCGTCGCGTGACGGGCAACGTCACCATCGGCCGCGCCTACCGCCACGGCAAGGCCACCGACGACTACTTCGCCCTCGTGCGCGAGGAGCCCGCCCCGGCGGTCTGACCGCGCCGTCTTCGCCCGCCACCGCCGACATCTGGTCTCGCGCGACCGCTTCTGTGTAGCGTCGCCCATCGTGACCACGGCCGACCCCGACAGCCCGCGCACGTTCTCTCCCGGCGACGCGTTCCCCGGCGCGTACCGCGTCGTCGAGGAGCTCGCCCGCGGACGCACCGGCGCCGCATGGATCCTCTCGCGCGACGACGGCGAGCGCCGCGTGGCGAGCGTGCTCCACCGCGACCAGGTGAACGAGCTCGGCGAGTGGTTCCTCGCGTCGGCGAAGCTGCGCGCGTCGATCGAGCACCCGCACATGCCCCGCACCTGGGAGACGGGCACCCTCGACGACGGCAGCCCCTACGAGGTCGCCGAGCTCCTCGAAGGCGAGAGCCTCCGCGAGGCGCTCACCAACCGCAGCGTGGCGCTTCCGCTCCCCGTCGTGGCGCGCATCCTCCGCGAGCTGGCGAACGCGCTCGACGCGCTCCACGCCCGCACGCCGCCGCTGCTGCACCGCGCGCTCACGCCCGACAACGTGCTGCTCACCGCGCCCGACGGGCTCGTGAAGCTGCTCGGTGTGGGCGAGGCCGACAACCCCACCTTCGAGGCCGTGCGCGCGGGCTACCGCTCGCCCGAATCGCTCGCCGACGTGGGCTCGCTCACGCCGCGCGCCGAGGTGTTCTCCTTCGCCACGCTGGCCTACGAAGCGCTCACGGGACGCACCGCTTTTTCAGGCACCGCCGACGAGGTGATGAGCGCGCTCCAGTCGGGCGCGCGACCCTCGGTGACGGGCGTGCGCGCCGAGGTTCCCGCGGCCGTCGACGGGGTGTTGCAGCGGTGCTGGGCGCTCTCGCCCGAGCGCAGGCCCGCGACCGTGGGCGAGGCCGCGCGCGAGCTCTGCGCGGCGATGGGCGTCGTCGACACGGGTGAGGTTCCCGCGGTGCCCGACGAGCCCACGGGCACGCTCAACGCGCCGCTGCGCGTGGTGCGACGACGGAGCGCGCTCCTCGGGCCCACCGTCGAGACCGAGCGCCCGCCCGAGCTCGATCGACGGAGCTTTCTCGACCACGTCGAGACCACCGAGGTCTCGTCGCGCGCGATGCCCGTGGGCACGGTGAACACGCCGCCCGCGAGCCCCGCCGCGGCCCCCGAAGCGCCCGCGAAGCCCGCGCCCGCGAAGCCCCTCGCGGGCATCGCGCCGAAGCCCTCGTCGCCCGCGCCGCGCACGGCGCCGAAGCCGCTGCTGAAGCCCCCGACGCGTCCCGAGAAGCCCGCGCCCGAGGCCGCCACGCTCGACACGCAGAAGCCCGAGCGCCCCGCCGCCGACGAGGTCACCAACCCGGGCATGGAGGCGAAGCCCTCGCCCCTGCGCCACGACACGATCGACACCTCGAAGCCCACGTCGGAGCGTCCCGGCCCGCGCGCACCTTCGCCCGCGAAGGCCCCGTCGCCCTTCGCCGACGACCCGCGCAGCACGCTCCAGCTCCCGCCCGACGCGCTCGCGCAGCCCGAGAAGCCCGCCGCCCCGACGCCCGCGCCCGAGCC
>CAMFHP010000013.1 GCA_945952225.1 uncultured Myxococcaceae bacterium | reverse complement strand
GCGGCGCGGGGCGTGGGCGCGCGGGCCGTGGGCGCAGGCGGCGGAGGCACCTCTGCGGCGGGCGGAGGGGGCGGCGGAGGAGGCGGAGGCGGAGGGGGCGGCGGAGGAGGCGGAGGCGCTTCGAACTCGACCTGCGACGACTGGTTCACGCGCGACGCGTCGGCGTGCGGCTGCGGAATGAGCGACAGCACCAGGTACATCGTGATGTGCCCGGCGATCGACGCGATCGCGAGGGGCGACATCGAGCGCGGGGTCATCAGTTCGTCGTGCGGGGCCGGGGTGCTCATCGTGTGGCTCGAACGTCGGGTTCAGCGGGGCGCGGCGGCGGCCGCCTGCTCGTCGGGCTGCGTCTGGATCGCGAACTTGGTGACCCCGGCCTGGCGCACGAGGTCGATCACGCGGATCACGCGCCCGTGGGGCACGCGCTGGTCTGCGGCGATGATCGCGCGGACCTCGGGATTCTCGGCCTTGCGCTGGCGCATCACGCCGACGAGCTCCTGCTCGGTGACGGGGCGCGTGTCGGCGAAGATGGCGCCGGTCTGGTCGACGCTGATCGCCACGGCCACGGTCACCCCTCCGCCCGTCGACGCGTGCGGCAGGTCTACGGGAATGGCCTGCGGCGTCACGATGTACTTCGCCGTCACCATGAAGATGATCAGCAGCACGAGCGCGATGTCGACGAAGGGCGTGACGTTGATCCCCGTGATCGCGCCTTCGTCGTCCTGCGATGCTCCGCCGCCCATGGTCAGTGCTTCTCCGAGGTCTTCTCAGACTTCTCGGCCTTGTCGGCCTTGGCGGTCTTCGTCTCGACGTCGCCGCGGTACGGCGTGGGCGCGTTCTTCGCGGCCATGCTCGCCGTCACCACGCGCGTGAGGGTCTCGTTCGAAGCGAGGATCTCCTTCACGCGGCGCTGAAAGAAGTTGAACGCCGCCACCGCGGGGATGGCCACGAAGAGCCCGATCGCCGTCGCCACGAGGGCCTCGGCGAGCGTGCCCATGACCGCGCCCGTGTCGAAGGTCGGCGCCGCCGCACCGCCGCCCGCAGCCGCCGCGCGACGCGCCGCTTCGCGCACCGCCTGCTCGCTGGCCCGCAGCTTGTCGAACGCCTGGATGATGCCGATGACCGTGCCGAAGAGACCGACGAAGGGCGCGTTGTTTCCGATGGTGCCGAGGAAGGCCAGGTAGCGCTCCAGCGTGATGCGCACGCGGGCCGTGGCGCCGGCCATCGCCTCTTCGGCGCTGTGCACGCCGGCGTCGTGCTCGTCGAGACCCGCGAGCGCGATGCGGGCCGCGGGCGACGGAGACTTCTCAAGCCGCGCGCGGGCCCCCGAGAGGTCGCCCTTGCGGAGCAGATCGCGCACCGCCGACGAGAGCGCGTCGAGGTCGTCGTCGAGGGAGCGGTAGTACCGCACGCGCTCGAGCATCACCGCCACCGAGGCCACGGAGAGCCCCACGAGCACCCACATCACCCATTCCGCGCCCAGCATGGCGAAGCGCGTGAAGAGCTGAATCAACGAGAAGCCACCGTGCACTGGTCACCTGCTTTGTCAGTCATGCACCGCGGCCGCGGCGCTGCGTGGAGGAGGGCGTCCGGGCGCTCGCGACGAACGCCGCCCGGCCGGTTGGATGCCATCACTCGAAAGTGGTTTCAACGTTCTCCGCACCCTTCATCACCTCGCGCGCGAGCGTCGTCGCGTAGCCACCGGCGGGCAGGGTGAAGGTGAGCCGCAGCGCGGCCCCGTCGCGCGCAACGCGCAGGTCGTCGACGATCATCCGCACCGGGCGTCGGCTCCCCTCCCCGAGGTCGCGAGCCCGCGCGAAGCTCTCGTACGTGAGTCCTTCGGCGGAGAGTTCTCGCTCCTCGCGCGCCTGCGCGTCGCCCTTTGCGCGCAGCATCTTCGTGCCGAAGATCGGACCTGCGGCCGAGGCGCCGCGCGCGTCGTAGAGGCCCTGCGCCTCCGAGGGATCGACGTGCCACGGACCGCCCACGGGCCAGCGCATCGCGAGCTCTCCATCGAGGTACGTGGCGAGGAGCCCGTCGCGCACGCGCGCCGAGAGGTAGCGGTTGAAGAGCTCCGACTGGGCGGCGCTGACGAAGAGCTTCTTCTCGAAGGGCTGCCTCGGCGACGGGCCTCCCTTGAGCCACGCGAAGCCGCGGTCGGCGTTGTCGCCCGCGCGCCCGAAGCGCTGCTCGCCGTAGTAGTTCGGAACGCCCGCGGAGCGCAGCACGTCGACGATGCGCTCGGCCCGCGCGAGGGCGCCGTCGACGTCGTCGAGGCCCGTGATGCGCAGCGAAAAACGGTTGCCGCGCAGGTGCCCCGTGCGGAGCTTGTTGCGGTGCCGCGAGACCGCGAGCACGCGGAGGTTCTCGATCGCGAGAGACTCCACCGCCGCGGGGTCGACCTTCGGGAGGCTCACCCACTGCGTGGTCACCGCGTGACGGTCTTTGAGTCCCGCGTAGCCCACGTCGCGCGGATCGACGCCGAGCGCGCGCGCGAGCTTCTGCACGGCGAAGGGCGTGGTCATGTCGCGCTTCTCGATGCGCGCGTACACGTGGTCGCCCTCGCCCGAGGGCTCGTACGCGGGGATCTCGTCGACGCAGAAGTCGTCGTGCGTGGCGCGCAGCACGCCGCCGGTGCCGGGCAGCGACGCGGTGAGGTACGGGAGTTCGGCGGTGGATGCGCTCATGGGGTCTCTCGCAGGGGGCGCGGACCATACTTCGCGCGCCCCGCAATGCGAAGCGTCGGTATGCTGCGCGCCGTGGAGCGAACGATCCCCTCGGTGTGTGTGTTCTGCGGCGGCTCTCCCCTCGTGGGCCCCGCGTACCTCGATCTCGCGCGTGCCGTGGGTGCGGCCCTCGCAGCGCGCGGCGTGCGGCTGGTCTACGGCGGCGCGCACACGGGGCTCATGGGTGCGCTCGCCGACGCGGCGCTCGGCGCGGGCGGCGCGGTGGTGGGCGTGATGCCGTCGTCGCTGCGCAACCGCGAGCTCGCCCACGGAGGCCTCACGGAGCTCCACATCGTCGACTCGATGGCCGTGCGCAAGGAGCGGATGTTCGCCGAGTCCGACGCGTTCCTCGCGCTGCCCGGCGGCTTCGGCACGCTCGACGAGGTCTTCGAAGCGGTCACGCTGCGGCAGATCGGCGAGCACGCGAAGCCCATCGCGCTCCTCGACACCGACGGCTTCTGGTCGCCCCTCTACGACTGGGTCGAGCGCGCCGTCGACCGCCGCTTCGTGCCCGACAACGTGCGCGACGCGCTCCACCGCCTCGACTCCCTCGACGCCCTCGACCGCTGGCTCGCTGCGCTCCGCCCGTGACCTCCCTCGACGCCGCGCGCGCGCTCCTCGCCGACGCCGTGGCCCGCGGTGTGACCCCCGGCGCGCAGCTCTCCGTGCGCGATCCCTCGGGCGCGGTGCACGCCCTCGCCGTGGGCTCGCTCGACTACACGCACGGCGCGCCCGTTCACCGCGGCACGGTCTACGACCTCGCGTCGCTCACCAAGGTGTTCACCGCGCTGGCCTTCGTGCGCGTCGCCGACCGCGCGCGCTTCGACCTCGCGCGCCCGCTCCACGACCTGCTCCCGCTCACCCGTGACACGCCCGCGGGTGAGGCCGCGGTGCTCGACCTGCTCACGCACCGCGCGGGCCTGCTCCACTGGGCGCCGTTCTACCAGTCGGTGCGCGCCGACCGCGCGGGCACCCGCGAAGCGCGCGCGGCGGTGCTCGACGCCGTGGCCCGCACCGCACGCGGCCCCGAGGGCACCGTGCGCTACAGCGACCTGGGGTACATCCTCGCGGGCGAGGCGCTCACCGCACTGGCCGCCGAGGCCCTCGACCGGGTCATCGACCGCGAGGTGATCGCGCCCCTCGGACTCGCCGTGGGCTACCGCGCACCGGGCGATGGTTCGGTACCGAACGATCTCGCGCCCACCGAAGACTGCCCCTGGCGCGGACGCGTCGTGCGCGGAACCGTTCACGACGAGAACGCCCATGCGCTCGGGGGAATCTGTGGCCACGCGGGCCTCTTCGGCACCGCCGACGCGGTGTGCGCGCTGGGCGATGCGGCGCTCCGTTGCCTCGACGGCGACGACCGATGGTTCGCCCCCGAACGAATGCGCTGGATGATCGCCCCGCGCCCCGGCGGCGCGCACCGGGTGGGCTGGGACGCGCGCTCCGAGGGAACTCCCTCGTCGGGCACGCGCATGGGGCCGCGCACCTTCGGGCACCTGGGCTTCACGGGCACGTCGCTGTGGTGCGATCCCGACGCGGGCGTGGCCGTCGCGCTGGTGACCAACCGCGTGCATCCCACCCGCGAGAACCACGGCATCCGCGCGCTGCGACCGGCCGTGCACGACGCGGTGATCGACGCGCTCGCGATGGAGTATCGTCGCGCCCCGTGAACCGCGCCCTCCGCCTCGCGCCCCTGCTCCTCGGGCTGTGCTCCTGCGACCTCGTCGACCGCGTGCGCTCGCGCCTCGAAGGCACCGACACGAGCGCCCCCACGGTGCAGCCCAACACGGTGCCCACCACGGTGCCCACGCAGCCGCCCATCGGGCAGCCCGCGCAGCCCGGCACGCAACCCGCCAACGAATCGCTCGCGCCCGCGCCGCAGGGCTCCTACGACGGCAGCGGCGCGTTCACGCAGGCCTTTCTCCAGATGGAGACCCGCGTGGTGCTCTCGGAGCTCATCGGCGCGCTCTCGCCGGAACACCGCGTGCGCGTCGAGAACATTCCCCTGCACTACACCGCCGACCTCGCGGAGGTGAACGCGGCGGCCGGGTGTCGCGGCGCAGGCGGCGCGATGATGGTGGTCACCGGCGGCATGCTCGCGCTCGTGTCGGCCACCTCGGAGGCGAAGGCCGTCGATGAGCTCGCGAACACGCGCCTCCTCGATGCGTACTTCGACCAGACCGCGCGGGCCGTGCGGGCGAACCGTCCCGTGGCGCCGCTCGCGCCGGGGAGCGTGCCGCCGCAGTTCGCGCTCGACGCGCGCAAGCTCGCGCGGCAGCGGTTTCTCTTCGACGAGCAGATCGGGTTCATTCTCGGCCACGAGCTCGGGCACCACTACCGGGGGCACACGGGCTGCGCGAACGGTGGCAACGCCGTGGGTCAGGAGGCGCAGGCCGAAGAGATCGTGCGCATGGCCTCGAACGCCGCGCCGCTCTTCAATCAACCCGTGGAGATGGAGGCCGACGCGTGGGGCGTGGTCGACGTGCTCGACGCCGGCGCGCGCCGCGTGGGCGGCCACTGGACCGAAGAGGGCGCCACGCTCTCGATGGACTTCTTTCAGCGCCTCGAAGGCGAGCGCGGCACGTCTCCCATTCTGCTCTTCGTGCGGTCGCACCCGCCCGCGATCCTCCGTCGTCCCATCATCCAGATGTGGGCGGAGAAGTGGCGCCGCGGCGAGCGCCCGACCACCGTCGGCCAGGGGGGAATTCCGCTGCCCATTCCCATTCCCGCGCTGGGCAACGGGAGCAACAACGGCACGAACAACGGCGGCACGACGCAGCTCCCGATCCCGCTGCCCATTCCCATTCCGGGCCTCGGCGGAACGAACAACAACGGCGCCAACAACAACGGCCAGACCAACAACGGTCAGACCAACAACGGTCAGACCAACAACAACCCCCTGGGCCTGCCGATCCCGCTGCCGATCCAGCTCCCCTCGCGGTGATGCGCGCTGCGTCTCGCGTCGCGCTGGCCCTCGCGCTCGCGCCCCTTTCGGCGGGCGCGCAGGGCCTCGGTGACGCCACGGCGCCGCCCCCCGACGCCGCCGAACTCGACGCGATCGAGCAGGCCTGGCGCGCGCGAGAGACCGCCCGCCGCTTCGCGCTGCGACACACCTGGCGCTTCTTCACCGAGGCGGGTGTGTCCGCGTTCCGCTACCGCGAACACGTGACCGACGACCTCACGCTCCGCCGCGAAGACGCGCTCGCGCCCTTCGTCGCCGCGGGCCTTCGCTACGGGGTCACGGCGCTCGTCGAGGTGCACGCGCGTGCCGAGTTCGCCGGTCCGTTGCCGGTGCGCGCGATGCGAAACGCCGACTTCACGGCGGTGGCCGCGACGCCCTGCGACGGACAGCGCGACTTCTCCCTCGTGTCGGTGACCGGCGCCCTCGCGACGCTCGACGTGGGCATCCGCGGAAGAGTCTTTCAGGCGCTCTCGCCCTTCTACCTCGGGGCCTCGCTGCGCGTGTCGGCGCAGCCCGTGTGGGGCGGCGGCGCGTGGAGCGTGCGCTGCATCGACGCCTCGGGCGCCGCGCGTCCCTCGAACACAGGGAGCGCCGACGTGAGCGCGCTGGTCTTCGACGTGGGCGCCTCGCTCGACACGGGCTACCGCTTCGGCGCGAACGAGGCGTGGGAGGTGGGGCTGCGGCTCCTCGTGCACGCGCTCGGCACCAACGACGCGGGCCTCGGCGGCGGGAGCTTCTTCGTGGGGTGGTCGCCGTGAGCGCGCGCCTCCGACGGCTCGTGGCGCTGGCGCTCGTCACGCTCTGCGTCTCCGGGTGTCTGCGATGGGAGCGCGTTCCTCTCGCGGCGGTGCAGCGCGGCGACGTCGACCTTCACACCCGCACGGTGCACCTCGCGTCGACGACCGACGAGGCCACGCTGCGCGTCGACCGCGTCGAGGGCACCGTGGTCGAGGGGTGGGACGAGACACGGCGCGCGGAGCGACGCATCGACCTGACCCGCGCGCGCTCGATCCGCGTGCGCGAGACCGACGCGCTCGGGAGCGGATTGCTCGTGGGCGCGGTGTACCTCGCGGTGTCGGTGGTGAGCTGGCTCGCCATCGTGCGCGACGCGTTTTGAACGAAGCCTCTCCCCCGCGCGCAGCGCATTTCACAGCGCGGTGGGGCGCGCGTGTCGGACGCACTTCGCCGTTGTGTCCCGTCGACGCGGCGTGAAATGGCTGAACGTGAGCGCAGTGATGGCGACGGATTCCCCGACGCCGCGCGCTCACGAGGAGCATCGCGATGACGACGCGCGTGACGGGTTCTGTGCTGTGGCTGATGGCGCTCGCGGCGGGCTGTGCCGGTGTCGACGACACGGGGCGCGGCTTCGATCCGCTGGTGTACGGCGCCGACAACCGCCTCGACTGGTACCAGGTGAACGACACGGCGACGCTGGCGCGCGCCGCCTCGACGGCGGGCCTCTTCACGAACAGCGCGGTCGCGCTGCGCAGCGACGGGCGCTACCAGGTGGCGACGGGCACGACGCTCGCGACCTCGCAGGGCGTGTGCACCACGGAGCCCTACCGCACGCAGCCGACGCCCGCGTTCTGCACGGGCTTTCTCGTGGGCCCCGACCTGCTCGCGACGGCGGGCCACTGCATCACCAGCGCGACGCAGTGCGCGGGCACCACGATCGCGTTCGGCTTCCGCATGGACGCGAGCACCACGGTTCGCAGCGTGCTCGACGCGTCGGAGGTGTACCGCTGCGCGGCCATCGTGGGACGCACGCAGACCACCACCGACGACTGGGCCGTCGTGCGCCTCGACCGCGCGGTCACGGGACGCACGCCGCTGCCGATCCGTCGTACGGGCACGGTGGCGCTCGGCGATCCGCTCGTGGTGATGGGCCATCCCTCGGGGCTCCCGCTGAAGGTCGCGGGCGGCGCGACGGTGCGCGGCAACAGCGCGGCGACCTACTTCGAAGCGAACCTCGACACGTACGGCGGCAACAGCGGCTCGCCGGTGTTCAACCTCAACACGGGCGAGGTCGAGGGCATCCTCGTGCGGGGCAACACGGACTACGTCTTCAACAGCAGCGCGGGCTGCTACGTCTCGAACGTGTGCCCCGACACGGGCTGCGCCACGGGCGGATGGGAAGACGTCACCCGCACCTCGCGCTTCGCCGCCCTCGTGCCCGTCGCGCAGGACTGCTCGGCGAACGGCGTCTGCAACACGGCCTGCGCGGCGAACACCGACCCCGACTGCGCGGCGGTGCCCACCACGGAGACGTCGTGCAACAACGGCGTCGACGACGACCGCGACGGGCGCCTCGACTGCGCCGACAGCGACTGCACCGGCAACGCGGCGTGCCCCACGTTGCGCTGCGGTGACGGCGTGTGCAGCGTGGGCGAGAGCTGCGACGGGCGCAGCGGAACGGCCTCGTGCCTCAGCGACTGTCCCGGACGCACGTCGGGGCGCACCTCGCGGCAGTACTGCTACGTGAACGGCGTGTGCAGCGGCGCGGGATGTCCGTGAGCGTCGCGCGGTGATGCGACGAGGTGCCGCCGCGCGCCGTTGTGAACGACGCGCGCGTGGCGGTAGCGTCGCGGCCCGGGAGCAGCACGGCGCACCATGGGCGTACAGATCAACGAGGCGCAGTTCACCGCGATCGAGCGCGACCACGCGCAGAACACCGGCGCCGAGGAGCCGTGTCACGACTGCGAGTGCGACTGCAAGAAGTCGAAGGGCAGATGGACCGACGGCCCGGGCTTTCGCGTGAAGGGCGCGAGCATGGGGCTGCCCAACGGCGCGAGCATCAAGTACCTCAGCAGCGGCGTTCCCATCGGGGTCAACGCGCACGTGCCCGTGAGCATGACCATCGAGTTCTACGGCAAGATCGAGTGCCGCTGCCCCGACAAGGAGCAGTGCAAGCGCGAGACGCAGTGGACGCTCCAGGTCGATGGCTCCGTGGCCATTCCGATCAACGTGGCGGGCTTCGCGCTCAACGCCATTCCGAACAAGCTCTACCGCGCGGTGGCGAAGTGGGCGTACCGCGCGATCACCTGGGGTGACTCCGCGGCGAAGGCCGGCGAGGCCCTCTCGCGCAACGCCGACCTCGTGCGCAACGGCCTCATGCCCACGCTCTACACCCTCCGCGACTCCGCCGACCTCATCTGCGAGGGGCGCTTCGACCACGAGCAGTTCAAGCGCCACGTGGCCGACATCCTCACGCAGATGAAGCTCGAACCCATGGACGGTGAGACCGAATGAAGCGCGCCCTCGCCCTCCTCGCGGCCCTCTCCACGGCCTGCTCCGACCCCGCGCCCGGGGCCTCCGATGCGACCCTCGACGCGGCGGTCGATGCCTCCGCCGACGCGCCGGTGAAGCCCGATGCGCCCGCGTTCTCGTGCCCTCGCGTGCGACCCGCGACACCGCCCGCGACGCGCGTGTGCAACGGCTCCGCGGCCGTGTGCGCGCGGCGCTTCGACGAGGTCTCGTGGCTCACGTCGCACAACGCGATGTCGAGCGAGGCGCGGAGCTTCGCGTCGCCCAACCAGCACGAGACGATCACCGCACAGCTTCAGCGCGGGGTGCGCGGGCTCATGCTCGACGTGCATCCGTGGCACGACGACGTGTGGCTCTGTCACGGCACCTGCCTCGCGGGCGCGCAGCGTCACGTCGAGGGGCTCTGCGAGGTCGCGCAGTTTCTCGACGCGAACCCCACCGAGGTCGTGACGATCATCTACGAGAGCTACGTGCCGGGCGCTTCGGTGGTGGCCGACCTGCGCGCCGTGGGCCTCGACGCCGACGCGCACACACAACGCGCGGGCGACCCGTGGCCCACGGTGAACGCGATGGTCGACGCGAACCGACGGCTCGTGGTGCTCACCGACCGCGAGGGCGGCGCCGCGCCCTGGTACATGCCCGTGTGGGACCACGCGCAGGAGAACCCCTACGAGGCCCGCACGCCCGCCGACCTCTCGTGCGCAATGAACCGCGGGCGCGCGACGAACCCGCTGTTCATTCTCAACCACTTTCTGACGAACCCGCTGGCCTCGCCCGAGCTCGCGCGCACGGTGAACTTCAACCCCGTGCTCCGCGACCACGCCGACCGCTGTCAGCGCGAACGGATGCGCCGCGCGAACTTCGTGACCCTCGACTTCGTGGATCTCGGCGACGGCCTCGCCGTCACCCGCGCGCTCAACGAGTAGTCGCGTCGACCGAGGCGTCGGCGCCCGCGTCGCCGTCGTCGGCCACGCGCGTCGCGGCCATCTCGTAGGTGGCCTGGCAGGGCATCGCGCTGAACTGCCCGGTCTGCGCGCCGATGAGCAGCGAGCAGTCGTAGCCCTGCGTGGTGCCGTACACGATGCTCTCGGTGGCGGTGAAGCTCCGCGCGCGCACGGTGGCGCCCGCGTCGACGCCGCGCTCGACGGGCTGCCCCGCGTCGACGTCGTCGAAGGCCACGGTGCCCTCGATCACGTCGGTGCGATGCAGCGTGCAGCCGAGGATGCCGCGGCGCGTGTCGGTGGGCGTGACCACGAAGTCGGCCTCCTGCACGACGCGAAAGCTGTGCTGCGTGGGGTTCCACGAGCCCGTGCCCTCGCTCGCGTTGATGGGCGCCCAGTGGATCAAGCCGTCGCCGACCTTCACCACCACGTCGAAGCGGAACTGCGGCGCGAACTCCGACGCCTGCGGGCCGCACGTGTTCGTCATGCGCGAGGCGGCCACGCGAAAGCGCCCGAGCGCCACGCGGTTGTCGACCTCACACCCGAGCACCATGAGAGCAACGGCGAAGAGCGCGCGACGGATCATGCCCGCGGGTGTAGGCAGCGCCCCGCGGTGCCCGCAACTTTCTGGCAGCGGCGCGCGCGACGCGGCGGCGGTCAGAACTGCTTCGAACCGAAGATCGTTCCGCCGATGACCGTGCCCTTCGCGTTCTCGCCCACGGCGCTCGCGGCGGCGAAGAAGGTGTAGTCCTTGTATTCGGCGGGCACGCCGTTCTTCGCGATGTTCTCCGCGGCGGCGATGGCCTTCTTGAGCGCCTCGCACTCCGCGGGGTCGAGGTCGCCCGACTCGCCCTTCTTGTACCGCCCGTTCTGATACCCGTGGAACTCGTACATCCGCTTGCCGCGGCGCCGGTCGTAGTAGGTGTGCGAGAGAACGGCGTCGAGGTCCTTCGGGTTGCCGAAGCCCGCGTTGCCCACGCGGTTGTGCATCACGCTCACCACCGCGTCGAACTCCGCCTGGCTCGACTTCGGTGCCGCCTCCGCGAAGGTCGTGAGCGCGACCTTCTTCGTCGTCTCATCCTCGGGGAGCTTCGCGTCGCACTTCTTCTTCTTCTCGCAGTCCTCGCACTTCTTCTCGTCGACCTGCCCCTTCGCGCCGTCCTTCGCAGATTTCTGCCCCGTCGTGCCCATCGTCGCTCAGCGCCTCCAGCGTCGGGTGATCGTCTCCCACAGCGCCACGAACCGCGGGTCGTCGCCGCTCGTCGCGAAGGCCTCCCGCGCGCTCGCGCAGCGCTCCACGCGCCAGTCGCGGAGGCTCCCGTAGCGCGGCGCCTCGACCTCGCGCCACGCCACGTCGAGCCCGTGATCGCTCACGTCGAAGAGGGACTCCCACCGCGCCGACGGATCGAGACGCGCATCGTCGAGACGCGCGCGCAGCACCGGGTGCTGGTCGAAGTTCGGCGCCGCGGAGTGCATCACCGCGATGAAGCCGTAGACCTCGTCGTCGGTGCGCATCCCGTTGGCGCGTGCGCGATCGGTCCAATCGAGCACACGGCGCGCGGGGTCTTCTTCGTCGCGCGCGAACAGCGGCGAGTGGGGATGGGCCTCTTCGAGCGCCTCGCACACGAACTCGCACCAGCGCCCCTCGTCGGCCTGGAGCAGTCGATCCCACCGCGCCCGCGGGAGCTCGATCATCGCGCGCCGCACGCTCATTTCCGCGGCTCCCGCGCGGCGCCCTCGCAGGCCCGCGCACCCTCGCATCGCACACCGCGCATCACGCGCTCGCGACGACACCACAGGCGCCCCGCGCGCCGCAACACCACGCGCTCGTTGCGACGGCGCCCCCGCTGCTGCTAGGCGTTGCCCCGCGATGGCCGCACCGCACGACGACCCCGACGACGACGCCCCGGCGTACGACCCGGTGGTCCGCATGCCCAAGCGGATGTACGTGCCGCCGCCGGAGCCCGACCCGAAGGAGTCCGCCGGCGCGCGCATGATGCTCGCCATCGCGGGCGGCGGTGCGCTCCTCGGCGCGACGCTCGGCGCCCTCGGCCTCGCCATCGTGTGGACGACGCTCCCGCGCGTTCCCGTGCCCGTGCGCGTGCGGCCTGTGGTGGTGCAGCGAGCGTCGCCCTCCGATGCCGGTGCGCCGTCGGCGTACGCGCTCGACCTCGACGCCTCGGCGCCCGGTGATCCTCCGCCCGCGGCCGGTCCGCGCTTCGAGGTCACGCAGCAGCGACTCGGCGCGCGCCCCCTCGCCCTCGCCCTCCGCGCGATGCATCTCACACCCGCCGATGCGCAGTCGGTCGTACGCGCGCTCCAGCCCTACGTGAACATGCGCGCGCTCCAGGTGAACGACCGCGTGGCCGTGCTGCGCGACCCCGTCACCCGCGAGCTCCGTCGCGTGGAGTTTCGTCGCGATCCCACCAACGTGTGGGCCGCCGTGCGCGAGCCCGAGGGATGGCACGGCGAGCACATCGAGGTGCGCTCGACCCTTCGAACGCTCGTCGCGGGCTTTCGCGTCGAGGCCTCGCTCAACGCCTCGCTCGCGATGGCCCACCTCGAAGCCGACATGGCCGCGCGGCTCGCCGAGGTGTTCCCCGCGATCGGGCTCCCCGCGCAGGTGCTCGAAGGCGACCTCGTGCGCCTCGTGGTCGAAGAGGAACGCCTCAACGGACAGTTCTTTCGCTACACCCGCGTGCTCGCGATCGACTACCGCGGGGGCTACGGACACCGCCGCGCGTTCTGGGTCGGCGCAGGTACCGCGCGCGGAGATTTCTTCGACGCCCAGGGGCGCACCTTCGAACGCGGACCGCTCCACGCGCCCGTGCCCGGCGCGCGCGTGTCGTCGCTGTTCAACCCGCGTCGCATGCATCCCGTGCTGCACATCATCAAGCCGCACAACGGCATCGATTTCGCGGCCCCCGAAGGCACGGCCATCTACGCCGCCGCCGAAGGAACGGTGGCTTCCGTCGGCCCCGCGGGTCCGTCGGGCAACCTGGTGACGGTGAACCATCCGCGGCTCAACGTGACCACGGGCTACGCGCACATGGCCCGCTTCGCGCCGGGGCTCCGCGTGGGGATGCGCGTGCGCGCGGGACAGCTCGTGGGCTACGTGGGCACCACGGGGCGCAGCACGGGGCCGCACCTGCACTTCTCGACGAAGCGCAACGGCGCCTTTCTCGATCCGCTCGCGCTTATGGGAATCCGCCGCGCCATCGCGCAGGAGGCGCGGGTGATGTTCGACGGGCAGTCGGCGCAGCTCGCCCGCGCGCTCGACCGCATCGCGATCGACGGCGCCACGCTGCTCGAACACCCCGACGCGCCGGGCGCCACACCCGATGCAGGAAGCGCCACCGCGCCGCCTCCCCCGACGCTGCCGCCCCTCGAAGTGGGACCGCGCGGCGTCGATTCGGAGACCGAGACGCCCGAGGGCGAAGGCGACGATCCGCTCGACGAGGGCGAGCAGGCGCAGTAGCGGGCGCGGCGGTTGTGTTCCCGCGCGGGGTTGTTCTAGTGTCCGCGCGCTTCGCGCAGGAATCGCGGGTCTACCGAGTACGAACATGAAGAATTCTTCGAGCGACCGTTGGGTCTCCTACCTCGTCGCGGCGACGGCCGGCGTGGTGGTGCTCCTTCTTGGGCTTCAGCGCTTCGGCATCTGGCAACCGTCGGAAGTGCACGTCGCCGACCTCGCGCGCGACCTCCTCGCGGGCAACCCGGTGAACTACGACCGCCCGCCGGGCCAGGTCGCCGCCGTCGCGCTGGGCTTTCGCCACGCGGTGTCGGAGCTGTGGGGACGCCTCCCCGGCGCGATGCTCGCCCTCGCGGCCCTCGGCTCGCTCATGGCCGCCGCGCGCCACCTCGGCGACCGTCGCCTCGCGGCCTACACGGGCGTCGCCTACGCCACGCTGCCGCTGATCTTCATGAACGCGCGGCAGATGTTCGGCGGCGGCATCGCGCAGAGCGCGGTGACCCTCGGGCTCGCGGGTGTGTCGCTGGCCCTCTGGGGTCGCGATTCGAAGTGGCGCGGCATCGGCGCGGCGATCGGCGCGGGCGGCGTGCTGCTGGCCCTGCGCGGCGCGGGCGTGATGCTCGGCGTGGTGCCCGTGCTGGGCGCGGCGGGCATCGCGGTGCTGCTGCGCTACGCGCGCGAATCGAAGACCACGCGCATGGCGGGCCTCGGGCTCTTCGCGGTGGCCGCGGCCCTCGCGGTGAAGTCGCTCATGGTCGCGTCGCGCGAGCTCACGGAGTACTCGTCGTGGGTGGGCGCGAGCAACCTCTCGCAGCCCGCGGGGCAGTGGCAGACCTTCGAGGTCTACCTGGAGAACCTCGCGCACGCGTCGTTCCCGTGGACGGGCCTCGTGCCCTTCGGCCTCGTGCGGCTCGTGTCGCCGCCGTCGAACTTCGCCGACCGCGCGCGCACACTCCTCGACGACGACGAGGTCGCGGCGCTCGACCCGTGGCGCGAGGCGGGGCTCCGCACCGTGGGCTTCGTGGCCATCGCGCTGGGCTTCGCGCTCCAGACCTTTCACATGCAGATCTACGGCATGAGCGCGTTCGTGGTGGCCGCGCCCGTGGCCCTCGGGCTCGGCGCGCTGCTCCGTGACTGCGAGCGCGAGCTCAAGCCGTGGCGCACGATCTCCGTGGCCGCGATGCTGCTCACGGCGCTCATGCTCCGTGACTTTCTGCAGTTCCCGAAGACCTCGTACGCGGCGCTCGGTCTGGCCGACGGCGGACCGACCTTTCCCGCGGGCTTCGCGACGAAGTTCTCGCAGTGGCTCCAGGACGTGAAGGCCGCCCGTGAAGCGCACGGTGAGATTCCTCCGATGCCCGGCGAGGCGTACTTCCTCGTCGAGACGGTGATCTTCCTCGCGCTCGGCGCCGTGGTGCTCTTTCAGGGTGCGGGCGACGTGGCCTCCGTGGCCTTCACCCGCCCGCAGCAGTGGCTCCAGGAGATGGAGTTCGAGGGCCGCGCGTCGGTGGAGCGTGACCGCGCCGAGCTCGGTCGTCCGTCGGTGGGCGCGTTCCTCCTCGCGAACCTTCGCTACACGCTCCTCGCGGTCGCGGCGGCGCTCGTGGTGCTGGGCTTCGCGCTGCCCTCGCTGCCCGCCCTCGCCCGCACGCTGACCACCCCGCAGCGCGCCGCGTTCCGCTACCTCGCGCTGCTCCCCGTCGTCGCCCTCGCGGGCGTCTACGCCTTCATCGCCGTGTGGAACGCCTACGGCTGGCTCGGTCGCGCCGACGCCCCGCCCGCGAAGCTCCTGGGCTCGCGCGTCGCGTGGGTGCCCCTCTCGGCCCTCGCTGTCGCCGTGGTGATCACGCAGGGCTTCGTGCCCGCGCTCTCGGAGCACATGTCTCCGCGCGGCGTGTGGGCCGTGGTTCGCGCGATGCGCCACGGCGCCGAGCGCGTGGGTCGCTACGGCGGCCCCGCGGATGACCCCGCGTCGCGGTACTACACCGACGTGCAGCCCGAGTCGCTCGCGAGCGAAGACGAGGCCGTCAACTGGCTCACGGCGAGCGACCGCCGCTTCGTGGTCGTGGGCGCCGACGTGTTCGGTCAGTTGAACCGCTCGTACCGCCGCGCGCGGCACACGAACATCCCCGTCGCCGACTCCAGCAACTCGAACCTCCTGCTCGCGGTGAGCGACCTCGAAGGCCGCCCCAACCGCAACCCGCTGGAGCCCTGGGTGTCGAGCACCGAGCCCCGCATGGGCCATCCCCGCCGCGACCCGCGCCGCAACGCGAACGGCGAGCCCACGCGCCTCGACGACCTCATCGAGTACGTGGGCTACGACCTCGACTCGCACGGCATGAGCTACGTGCCCATCGGCGGATCGTTCGACATCACCTTCGTGTTCCACGTGCTCGCGGAGAGCCAGCGCAACTGGCAAATCTTCGTGCACGTCGACGGCCCCGGCGGACCGCGCATCAACCGCGACCACGACCCCGTCGAGGGCGGCAAGTACCCCGTGCGCTTCTGGCAGCCCGGTGACTACGTGCGCGACCGCATCAACGTGGCGATTCCCGTCACGTACCGCCCGGGCATCTACACCGTGTACCTCGGGTTCTTCGACGGCGGCGACCGCATGCGCACCGAGGGCGGCGACCACGACCACGAGAACCGCGTCGTGGCGGCCCGCGTCCGCGTGCAGTGAGCCGCGATCGGTGAGAGAAGACCGCGCATGAGCGACAGCACCCGCCCAGCCCCCGACCCGGGACGCCCCTCACAGTCCGCCCTCGACCGGCGCGTGGGACCGCGCGTCGACGTGGCCTGGGCGGTCGACTGCACCGACGGAGAGACCTTTCTCTACGCCTCGATCAGCAACATCTCGGCGCTCGGAATCTTCATCGCCACGCGCACGCCGCCGCCCGTCGGCGCCACCGTGAACCTGCACTTCACCCCGCCCGGCGAGGTCGCCTTCGAGCTCCGCGGCGAGGTCACGTGGATCAACCCCGTGCGCCCCGTCGGCGAGAACCTCAACCCGGGCTTCGGCGTGCGCTTCATCGAGCTCACCGCCGACATGCGCGAGCGCCTCGTGGCCCTCGTGCGGGCCATCGCGTACCTCCCCGCGCCGCACTGAGCGCCCCTCCGCGCGTGTGACAGACTACGTCACACGGCCCGTTGCCACCGACCGCACGTCGACGCAGCTTCGCGACCTCCCTCACGAGGTGATGCGCGATGAACGACGTGACCCTGACCCTGGTGGACCTCAACCCGAAGATGATCGACGCGTGGCTCGCCGTGTTCGACGGTGAGCCGGGCATCGAGCTCGTGTGCGGCTCGCTCCTCGACGAGCGCACCGACGCGTGGGTCACGCCGACCAACGCGCGCGCCCTCATGAACGGCGGGCTCGACGGGGCCATTCGCACGAGGCTCGGCGCGGGCGTGCAGGCGCGCGTGCGCCGCGCGGTGAACGCGACGTGGGGAGACTTCATGCCCGTGGGCGGCGCGGTGTGTGTCGAGACGGGACGGGCCACGCCGCGCTTTCTCATCTCGACGCCCACGATGCTCGAGAGCGCCGAAGACGTGTCGGCCACGATGAACGTCGCGCTCGCGTGCGCGGCCGCGTTTCAGGCCGTGGCGATGCAGAACGCGCGGGCGCCCGGCAGCGTGCGCTCCCTCGCCATGACGGGCCTCGGCACGGGCACCGGACGCGTGCCCTTCGCCGTCTGCGCCGACCTCATGTGGACGGCCTGGAGCCTCTTCGCCCACCGCACCTTCGCGAGCTTCGACGAGGTGCGCGCGGCCCTCGAAGCCGAGCTCGGTGACCTCGGTCCCGTCTCGCAGAGCGCGATGCCTGCGCCCTCCGTCCATCGCGCGCGCGGACCCGTGCTGCCGCGCCCGTACCACGGTCCTCGCGCCGTCGCGTGACCACGTCGCGCGGCCGTCGTCACCCGCTCACCAGGTGACCGGCGCGGGGTCGAGCACGAGGTCCGGCGAGCTCACCTCGTTGCGACCGAGCTGGCCCGTGTAGTTCGCGCCCCAGCAACAGAGATCACCCGTGCGGGCCCGCGCGCATCCGTGGCGCTCTCCGAGAAACACGTGGTCGACCTCGCCCAGATCGCCCATGCGCTGCGGCGCTTCGAGGGTCTCTTCGCGGCGATACCCGCGACGCCGTGCGATCGTTCCCCAGCACCACAGCGCGCCGTCGTGGAGCACCGCGCACGCGCGCTGATGGGCCACCGCCACCTCGCGCACGTCGTCGAGGCCCGCGACCACCACGGGCGTGCGTGACTCCGCCGCGACGCCGCCGCCGAGCTCGCCGTGGTAGCCCTCGCCCCAGCACGCCACGCGCTTCGAAGTGAGCACCGCGCAGGCGAAGTGTTCGGCCACCGCGAGCTGCGCGGGCGCGTCGGTGAAGCCCTGCACCTCGACGGGTGTGCGCTCGGTGGTCGTCCAGCACCACACGGCGTTGGACTCGGTGCGCGCACACGATCGCTGCGTGCCCGCGGCCACCTCGACGACGCGACCGGGCACACGCACCTGCCACGGACGGTAGTTCGGCGCGTGCTCGCCCCAGCACCAGACGTGTCCGTCACGGCGCAGCGCACACACGTGGCGCGCGCCGCACGCGAGCGACGCGATGTGGTCGACGGAGGGCGCGAGCGGCGTGGCCGTGCACGACGCGCGAAGTTCGAAGCGCACCTGGTTGTCGCTGTTGTTGCCCCAGCAGCGCGCGGTTCCATCGCGCAGCAGGGCGCAGGAGTACGAGGCCCCCGTGCACACCTGTGTGGCCCCCTCGATCGCGCGCACCTGCGAGGGCGCCGACGGACCACGCTCCGAGCCCGTGGTGCCCGTGCCCGCCTCGCCGTTGAGGTTCGCGCCCCAGCAGCGCACCGTGCCGTCCGACATCCGCGCGCACGAGTGCCCGTAGCCCAGCGCGACGCCGTCCCAGTCGGGCAATGGCGGCGCGTCGGCGGGGCGCGCGAAGCCGCATCCGTGCGGCGCGTCGGGGGTCACCACGCGCGGAGGAGGTGTCGGCGCGCGGGGCCTTCGCACACGGGGTTCCGCGGCCTGCACCACGGTCACGGTGTCGGGCGAGTCGGTCACCGAGACGCGCACGCGCACCGTCGTCGAGGGCTCCTGCGCGCCGCCACACGCGGTCATGAGCACCGCGCCCACCAGCGCGCGCCTCATGGGCTCCACCGCACCGCCACGGGACGCGTGCGCGCCTCGCGCGTTCCGTCGCCGAGCTGCCCCTGTCGGTTGTCTCCCCAGCACCACACGTCTCCCTGCGCGTCGAGCGCGCACGAGTGCCCCTCGCTCACCGCCACGCGTCGCACATCGCGCGAGAGCGCCACGTCGACGGGCACCGCGCGCGTCACACGGCTCCCGTCTCCCACCTGCCCGCTGCCGTTCGCGCCCCAGCACGCGACCTTGTCGTTGGCGCGAATCACACACCCGTGGTCGTCGGCCATCGCGAGCCCGTGCACGACCCCGAGGCGCCCGAGCTCCGCGGGCACCATGCGCGACGTGTCACCCGCATCGTATCCATCGCCCCAGCAGCGCAGTCCGCCCTCGCGGGTGATGGCACACGCCGCGCGGTCGCCGGCGCTCCCCTCGCCCCATCCGAGCGCGAGCTCGCGGAGGTCGCGCAGCGCGCGCAGGGTGTAGTGCCGACGCATCGCGCGCCACGGGTCTGCGCGGCGGTACGTGTACATCAGCGCGTTGCCGAAGCAGTGCATCTCGCCCGCCGCGGTGAGCGCACACGTGTCGACGCCGAGGGCCCACGAGGCCACGTCGTCGAAGCCCTCGACGCGCGTCGGCACGCGCAGCACCGGCACCGCCACGTGCTCGCCCATGGAGCCTCCCCAGCAGCGCACGCCATCCCCGCGCACCCGCGCGCAGGTGTGCCACGCGCCCGCTGCGAGAAGGTCCACGTTCGCGAGGCCCGCGACGAGCGAGGGCGTGGCGCGCGCGCGATCGCTCCCATCCCCGAGCTGCCCGCTCTGGTTCTCGCCCCAGCACCACACGGCGCCCGCGTCGGTGAGCGCGCACGTGTGCCGCGCGCCGAGCACCACGGAGCGCACCGGAGGGATCCCCTGCACGCGCATCGGGCGGTCGACGGCGCGCACCGCGTCGGTCGTGTGCACCACGCCATGGAGTTCTCCCCAGCAGCAGAGCGCGCCGTCGTCGTGCACCGTGCACGTGTGGCCCGGACCGGTCGCGAGCCCACGCACCGGCGCCCGCGTGTCGCAGGGGAGCAGTCCGTCGTCGCGGGTCGCGCGCGGATCGTCGGCGGCCACCGTCGCGGCGTTCGTTGGTGATGAGGGCGTGCGCGCGGCGGGCTCGACGACGGTGATCGTCGCGGGCGTTCGTCGCACGGCCACGTTCACGTCGACGACGGTGTGCTCCGGTGCAGCGGCGCATCCGAGGAGCGCGGCGCACGCGATCGCAGCGTGGGTTCTCATGGGGCGCGCGACGGTAGCGCAACGCTGCCTAGTTGGGCATCGCGCGGGCGGTCTGGTACGGTCGCGCCGTGCTCGCGCTGCTGGCCCAGACGAACCTCCCGCTCCACGACGCGATGGACCTCGCGTGCGGCGGCGTCTCGCGGGCCGACACGCTCTCGATGTGGGGCTGCGCGCTCGCGTGCGGCGGCGTGCTCTTCGCGAGCTGGCACCGACGCCGCGCGGTGCTCGAAGACGAGCACGGCACCTGGGCCGCCATCATGGCGCTGGTGCACGTCGCGCAGGTGCTCACCGCGATGTGGCTCGTGCCCATGGGGTGCCTCTCGTCGCACCTGCTCTCGACCTTCGTGGGATGGGCCTCGCCGTGGCTCGTCGCCGCCGTGCTGTTCCGCAGCGCCGTGCGCCCCACGCCCGAAGCCCTCCGCGGAGGAGACCCGAATCCGTGAAGCCGCGCGCCCTCGCCGCCGTGGCCGTCGCGCTCGCCGTGACCGTCGCGCTCCCGCAGGTGCTCCACTCGCAGACCGCCGCGCCCGAAGTCTCCGACGCGTCGGAGATTTCCGACGCATCGCCCGACGCCTCCGACGCCCTCGCCGCCGACGCGCCCGACGCGGCGACCGCACCCGCGCCGACGGCCACGCGCCCCTACGACCACGTGGTGATCGTGAGCTTCGACGGCATGCGCCCCGATGGCATGGAGCAGGCCGACGCGCCGACGCTCCACCGCGTGCGCGCCGAGGGGGCCTACGCGCTGCGGGCCGAGACCGTGGGCGACTCGTCGACCCTCCCGTCGCACACGTCGATGCTCTCGGGCGTCGAGGTCGAGGTGCACGGCATGGAGTTCGACGACTTCCGCCCCGAGCGCGGGTTCACGCGCTTTCCGACGGTGCTCTACCGCGCGCACGACGAGGGACTCGCGACGGCGATGTTCGTGGCGAAGCAGAAGCTCCGACACATCGCGCTGCCGGGCTCCGTCGACCTCTGGTCGCTTCCCCACTGGTCGTGTGAGCGCGTGGCGCGCGCGGCCGTCGCGTACCTCCCCACGGCGCCGCCGGGCATCACGTTCATCCACTTCGAAGAGCCCGACGACGCGGGCCACCGCTACCGCTGGATGGGCCCGCAGTACCTCGCCGCCATCGGCCGCTCGGACCGCTGCTTCGCGAGCGTGATGGCCGCCATCGAGTCGCGCGCCGACCGCGACCGCGTGCTCGTGCTCGTGAGCGCCGACCACGGCGGCCACGGGCGACGGCACGGCACGCACAACCCGCTCGACCTTCACATTCCGTGGATCGCGTGGGGCTCGCGGGTCGTGCGCGGCGACTTCGAAGACCCCGTGCGCACCACCGACACGGGCATCACCGCGATGGCCGCGCTCGGTCTCTCCGTGCCCGGCGACGTCACGGGAAGGCCCGTGCGAAGGGCCTTCGAAGGCACACCCGTCGCGATGGAAGGCGATGCGGGCACCGGCGCCGACGCGACGCCCGACGCGACCGCGGGGGCCGTGACGGGCGACGCGGCGCGAGACTGACGATCAGGTGGAGAGCTCGGCGATCGCGCGCTCGACGGCGGGCATCGCGCGGTCGAACACCTCGCGGTCGCCGCCCGCTTCGACCACGAACACGCGGTCGCGTCGCAGAAAGCCCGAGGGCCTGCGAAACACGGTGATCCAGTAGCGCAGCGGGCGTCCGCCCAGGTCGCGCACGTAGCGGCGCTGGAGGCCTTCGAGGCCGCTCGCGTTGGTCACCGGACGCGCGTCGCCGTCGGGCACGTAGCCCTGCCCGCGGAGGCGTTCGTCGATGGCGCGCGACCAGAACTCCAGGTTGCCGTGGAGCGCGTTGCGCTCGCTGCGCACGGCCACGACGACGCCCTCGGCGTTGGTGGCGCGGTAGTCGAAGTCGTCGTTCCCATCGAGCTCGGCGAAGCCCGACGGGGTGTTCATGTGGAACGAGGCGCAGCCCTGCGAGAGCGCGCCGAGGCACAGCACGGCGGAGAGCGTGAGGGTTCGGAGGTTCATGGCGCGCATCACTCGCGGGTGTTGAGAAGACGTTCGAGACCGAGGCGACGGAACCACTCGACGGGGAGCTCCACCGCCCGTCGCGGCGGAATGGGCGGACCGACGATCACGGCCTGCTCCGTGCGCGCGTGCACGTTCACGGTCACGAGCGAGAAGGCCACGCGCGCCGCGAAGAAGCGCATGCGTCCCTCGATCGTGTCGATCTCGCGGGTGACCCGTTCGAGCTCGCGCTCCACCTGCAGCGCGTCGGCCATGGAGCCCGCCCGCGCGAGAAACTCTTCGAGCCGACGGCGCACCGCGCGGAGGTTCTGCAGCCGCACCTCCAGGTCGCGAAACTCCTCGGACACATCCTGCGCCGACACCGCGCGATGCAGCACCTCGCCGAAGGTCTCGACCCTCCGCACCCCGTCGCGAAAGGTCGCCGAGGGGATGCGCACCTGCACGCTCGTGTCGGTGCGCCGCACGAGGTAGCCGCCGAGCTCCGTGGCCGCGTCGACGATGCGGTCGATCGTGGGCACCACGTCTTCGCGCGCCGTCTGGAGATCGAGGTCCGCGGTGTAGATCAGCATCGGCGCGGGCGACGCGGCGGTCGTGTTCGCAGGCTGCGCGGGGTTCGCGTTGCCGTTGCCGGTGTTGCCCGCGGGGCCCGTGTTCGTCGTCGCGCGGTTGATCGCGGGCATCGCGCGACCGGGCGCAGCGGGCGGCGGCGGCGGTGCGGACGGAGGTGCGGGCCGCGCCATCGCGGGCGCCTCGTCGACGCCGTCGCTGTCGGCGGGCGCGCTCTCGCTCATCGACGCGGGGGCGGCCATGGGCGCGGCCATGGAGGGCGAGGCCGCAGACACGGCGTAGTGGGTGGAGCCTGCGGCGCAGGCCATCGAGAGCGTCGCGGTCAGGGCCGCGAGGCGCAGCGATCGGGTTGCTCGAGACATCGGATCACGACCTCTCCGTAGGTTCATCGGACGGCGCGCGGAAACGCTCCGACGGCGCGAAGGCTTACACCCGTCTGCGCGTGGTAGGGTCGCGCGCGTTTCGCCGATGGCCCTTCCCCACCCCGCCGCCGCTGCGATCCCGACCCTCGATGTGGGCGCCGCGTGGGGCCTCTTCGGCGAGCCCGTCGACGCGGTGGAGCCCCTCGGTCAGGGCACGCGCTCGCGGGTGTACCGCGTGACCTTCGCCGACGGCGCGACCCGCGTGGTGCGCCTCACACCGAAGAACACCGGACGCATCGCGCGCGAGGGATGGGTGCGCGCGCGCATGGCGGGCTCGTCGGTGCACCTCCCGCCCGCGGTGGTGGTCACGCGCTCGCCGCTCGTCACCGCGGCCGACGTGGTGCTCATGGACGAACTCCCCGGCCGCACCATGGCCGCCACGCTCGCGGGCTGCACCGAGGCCTCCGCCGAGCGGCTCTGGTACGCGTTCGGCGAGCAGCTCTCGTCGTTCCACGCGGTGTCGGTGCAGGGCTTCGGGCTCCTCGACGGCACGGGCCGCGGGGCCTTCACCACCTGGCGCGCCGCGATGGAACACCAGGCCGAGAGCGCCCTCACCGACGCGCGCGCGACCTCGCTCATCGACCTCTGCGACCGCGCGGCCCTGCGCCTCGAAGCCCTCGCGCCGAGCCTCGATCGGGTGAACGCCGCGCGGCTCTGCCACGGCGACGCGCAGCCCGGCAACGTGCAGGTCGTGGGCGATCACATCACCGCGTGGTTCGACCTGGAGTACGCGAGCGCGGGCGATCCGCTCTTCGAACTGGCCTTCGTCGGGAGGTTCTTCGAACGCTCCCCGTGGTCGCACCCCTCACCCGCCGTGCGCGGACGCTTCATGGAAGCGTTCACCCGCGGGTACACCGCGCGCCTCGCGCCCGTGCTCGCCGACGGAGAGCGCCTCGCGTACTACCGCATCGTGCACGCGCTGCGATCCGCGGAGTTTCTCCGCGTGGCGATGGGATCGTTGGAGGAGTCTGCGCGCGCGGCGGCCGAGTCGATGGCCCGCGCGCGGCTCGAAGAGACGCTCACCCGAAGCTGAGCGCGTCGCCCTGCGAGAGCGTGTCGAGGAGCCCCTCGGTCTGCTCGCGAAGAAACACCCCCGAGCGCTCCGTGACGTTGCGACGGTCGTCGACGAGGCGCTCGCACAGCTCCATGAGCCGCCCGAAACGGAAGGGCTGCGCGAGGTAGTGCTCGACGCGCAGGGCCGCGCAGTGCTGGGCCACGTTGGGCATCGCCGAGATGGCCACCAGCGGCGGCGCGTCGTCGCCGAGCGAGCGCAGCGCGAGGATGGTCTCGATCGACTGGAGCTTCGTCGCCCCGAGGTCGCACACCACCACGTCGGCGTATCCGTGGCCCACGGCGGCGATGGCCGAGCGCGGATCGAAGACCGACCGCACGCGGTGTCCCAACGTGTCGAACATCTCCGCGAGGCGGTGCAGAAACACCTCGTCGTCGCCCACGAGCAGCACACGCAGCGTGCCCTCTCCCGTCTCGTCGGCTGGAACTTCGTGCCTCCAGTGGTCCATGCGCTCCCTCCGTCACAGCCGTTCGCACGTCGCGGCGCGCGGTGAGAAGTTTCCTGCGACGATTCACCGAGAGGCGTTGACACCGACCGTCGGTGCCGCGATTGAATCGTCGCTCCCCATGCGCATCTGCAGCCCCCTCGTTCGCCGCGTCTCGGCGCTGTGCCTCTCCCTGCTCACCGCCGTCGCCTCCACGGGCTGCTCGTCCGATCCGGCGCCGCAGCCCGTCGCCGACGCCGCCGTCGACACGATGCCCGAGCCCGAAGACGTCTTCATCGGCACCGGGAGCCTGGTGCTCACGTGGACGGTCAACGGCATGCCCGCGGCCCAGGGCTGCGCGGCGGCGGGCGGCGTGAGCGTGCGCTTCCCCGCCAACTTCGTGCAGTTCATGCAGGACACCACCGTGCCCTGCACGCAGGGCGAGTACCGCATCCCCGACACGGCCGCGACGCTGGCCGCGGTGACCGCCGAACTCCTCGATGCGTCGAACAACCCGATCTACACATTCGTGACCGAGACCACGGTGCGCGCGCGGCAGACCACCAACGCCGCGATCCGCTTCGAGCCCCCGGGGCGCCTCCAGATCCGCTGGACGATCAACGGCATGGCCCCCTCGGCGGAGTGCGGTCTCGTGAACGCCCGCGCGACGCAGTTCCGCGTGCAGCGCGCGTCGCCGATGGCCCGCAACTGCACCGCGGGCACCATGACCCTCGGCAACGTGCAGGTGGGGCCCGTGGGGCTCACCGGCGAGCTGGTGTTCAACACCGGCGACCGCCGCCCGTGGGTGCTCGTGAAGTCCACCGCGGAGGTGAACTCCAACGAGCTCACCATCGTCGACGTCGACTTCGCCGCCGCCCGCACGATGATGTAGCCGCCCGCGCTCAGCGCGGCGCGAGGGCCACCCGCGAGGCCCGCTCGAGGAGCTCCTTCGCGGGGATCACGTCTTTGAAGAACACCACCTCGTCGGCCGCGCGCTTGAGCTCCTCGTCGCTCCCGCGGAGGCGCCAGGGCACGAGCAGCACGAGGTTCTTCGGCCCCTCGTCGCGCAGCAGATCGAGCCTCGCTTCGAGGTACTCGCGCTTCCAGAAGCCCATCACCTCGACGTAGGCCACGCGCCCATCGCCGCGGTGCCGCAGCACGAACTCGGGAATCAGCACCCCGCGCCCTCCGAGGTCGATCACCTGGCTCTTGTGATCGAGCTCCCACGGCGTGTCGAGGTCGGCGAAGCGATCGAGGAGGTGCTGCTCCTCGCGGGTCACGTACACGCCCTTGTCGGGGTAGTGCGAGACGAGCCCCTGCTCCGACGTGAGCTTGAGCGTGAGCGGCCGCTTCTCCTTGCCCCACATCACCTCGGCGCTCGCGCGCCAGTCGGCGCAGAGGCACAGCGCGGGCAGAAACTCCGCGAGCTGGAGCCCATACTTCTGCGACAGCGAGAACAGCGACATGGGCCCGTCGAGGCGGATCGTGTACCCGCGCTTCGCCGTGCCCTCGACCGTGTGCATGAGCCGGTAGAACTTGATGTAGCGAAAGAGCTGTCGGTATCGCGCGGGCGTGCTCGCGGCGATCTCGACGGTCATCGAGGTCGCGCGCAGCAGGGCGGCCTGCGCGAGCCCGAGGTTGTACCGCTGCACGAGCGCGTCGGCCGTGAGGTCGGGACCGCGCGCCATCACCAGTTCACCTTCGAGGTCGGCGTACATCGCGCCGGTGATCTGCGCGGCGTCGACGTCGAGCGCCGCGGCCACGCGCGCGATCACGTCGTCGCGCGAGACGGGATGCATCGCGTCGGCGGTCTGCACGGCGGGGTGGTTCCTCGCGGCCTCTTCGAAGAGCCGTCGGCGCAGCGTGGCGGGCTCACACGGCGCGCGCACTTCGAACTCCGCGCGGTCGAGCATGAGCTTCGCGAGCCCGCGGTGGAGCAGGTACTCCGTGCCCTCGCCGAGCAGGGCCGCGAGGGCGCCATCGAGGGCGTCGCGCGTGCGTCCCACGTGGGCCGCGAACACGTCGACCATCTGCGCCGCGAGGGTCACCACCTCGGGGTCGTCGGCGCGCACGTAGCGGGGACGCACCTCGCCCTTCACCACGCGGGCGGCGATCAGGTCAGCGGTAAGCATCGTGCTCCCTCCGACGGCCGCTCTGGTGCTCCTCGACGGTGCCGCGGGTGATGACCTCGTAGAGCACCGCGCGCTTGCCCTCGCGGCGGCGAAGAATGCGCCCGAGGCGCTGCACGTGCTCGCGCACCGAGGCCGTGCCCGAGAGGATGATCGCCACGCTGGCCTCGGGGATGTTCACGCCCTCGTTGAGCACGCGCGACGTGACGATGGCGGGGTACGCGCCGCTGTTGAAGCGGTCGAGGATCTCCTTGCGCTCCTTGATGTCGGTCTGGTGCGTGACCGCGGGGATGAGGAAGGTGCGCGAGATCGTGTAGACCGTGTCGTTGTCGTTGGTGAAGACCAGCGTGCGATCCTTCGCATGTTGACGAAAGAGCCCTTCGAGCACGGCGAGCTTGCCCTTCGAGGCCAGCGAGATCTGCTTCTGCTCGCGGTAGGCGAGAAACGCGCGGCGGCCCTCGGGCGAGCGCGACGACATCATCACGAAGCGCCCCCAGCCGTCGGGACCGGCCATGCTGATGCCCTTGTCCCAGAGGAAGTTCTTGTACGTCGCGCGCGTGTCTGTGTAGGCCGCGGCCTCCTCGGGCGTGAGGTCGACGAACACGGTCTCGACGTCGTAGTCGGCGAGGTACTCGCCCGCGAGGTCTTTGATCCCCTTCGCGTACACCACGGGCCCCACGCGGTCGTCGAGGAGCGCCTCACGTCCGTCGCTGCGCTCCAGCGTCGCCGTGAGCCCGAGTCGGTACGGCGCGAGCGACATCTCCGCCGCGTGGAGGTACGTCGGGCTCGGGAGGTGATGGCACTCGTCGAAGACCACGAGCCCCCAGCGATCCCCGAGGCGCTCCATGTGGATGTACGCGCTGTCGTAGGTGCTCACCGTGAGGTCTTCGATCTCGTGGTAGCCGCCGCCGAGGAGGCCCACCTTCACGCCGAAGGCCGTGACCAGCACCTCGTACCACTGGTTCATGAGGTCGAGCGTCGGGGCCACCACGAGGGCGCCGCGCTGCACGCTCGCGATCGCCATCTCGGCCACGTAGCTCTTGCCCGCGCCCGTGGGCAGCACCACCACGCCGCGCGAGCCCTTCGCCTGCCACGCCGCGATGGCCTCGCGCTGATGGTCGTAGGCCTGCCGTTCCGCGCGTTGCGCGAGGGTGAGGACGTTGTAGCGGCGCGCGCCGTCGGTGAAGGTTCCGTGGCCTGCGCGGCTCCAGCGGGTGAGCGCGGTCACCACGTCGCGGTAGCGCCAGGCCGGCGCGCGAAAGCGCTTCACGCGGGCGTCCCACACACAGCCCGCGGGGGGCGCGGCGAGGCCCTCGCAGAGCGACTCATCGAGGCCGTCGACGAGCAGCGTGCCGCTGTCAAAACGGAGCGAGATCTGCACAGCACTCAAGGCACGTTCCTCATGCGGTCACGGTTCCGCGCACGTCGGTCGCAGGGTGGTCGACGCAGTCAATCCGAAGGGCCACGGGCGGCGTACACATCCATGCTCACGAACGCCGGGTTCTGTGCAATCGTCTCGTCCCCCCAGGTCGCGCCATGACGGCTCCCGAAGACCACGATCCCATCGCCGAAAAGCTCCTCGCGGGAACGCCCACGCGCGTGCTCTCGGGCCTCGTGGGCCTCGCGCCCGAGGCGTGCGCGCTCATCGACGCCGACGCCGAAGCGCTCGCCGCGCTGGCCCTCACGCTCGACCCCGTACGCCCCTCGAAGGGCCTCCGCGACCGCATCGCCGCCGACCTCGCCGCCGCCCCGACGCCCACGCGCCGCGCGGTGCTCGTCGTGCTCGACATGCAGCGCGATCACCTCACCGAAGGTCGGCCCCTCGAAGTGCCCCGCGCGAGGGCCATCGTGCCCGCGCTGCGCCAACGCATCGACGAGACGCGGGCCCGTGGCGAGTCTGTGGTCTACGTGGTCGACCATCACGAGCCTGGCGACCCCGAGCTCGACGTGTGGCCCGCGCACAACACCGGCGCGCCCGTCGACGACATCTGGCCCGCGCTCGCGCCGGAGCCGCACGACCCGGTGGTCACGCACCGCTCGTACAGCGGTTTTTTCGAGTCGCGCCTCCACGACGTGCTCCGCGGCCTCGACGCGAACACCGTGGTGCTCACGGGGTGCATCACCGAGATGCAGCTCTTCGCGACGGCGACCGACGCGCTCCAGCGCGGCTACCGCGTGGAGGTTCCGCGCGACTGTCAGGCGGGCTCGTCAGCCGAGGCCGAGCACATGGTGCTCACCACGCTCTCGGTCATGCCCCCGACGATGCCCGTCGGCGCCTGAGCACACACCACAGCGCCACGACGAGCCCCGTCCACCGACCGTCGCCCGTCACCCCCGAACGCACCGCGCAGAGCCCTCCGCCACGGTCCGCGGGCGCAGGCGCGTGCGGTGCCACGGCAACCGTCGGCGCGTTCACCGAGACATCGCGCGCGGCGTCGCCCGAGGCATCGCCCGGCACGTCATTCGATGCGTCTCCAGGCACGTCGTCGGACCCATCGTCGGGCACATCGACGGCCGCGTCGCGACGGTGCGCGCGGTGGCCGTGATGGCCGTGCTGACGGGTCTCGCACACGAGGCAGTGCATGCGCTGCGTGCCGTCGTCGGTCTCGCGGGTGCAGCGTCGGCGACGGCAGGTGCCTTCGAAGTCGTCGGCCTCGCAGGCGTCGCCGGGGGAGCGTCCGCGGCAGGGGTCCGAGGCGCCCGGCGGGTCGGCGAGCGCGGGCGATGCGAGCGCCACGACGCACGCGAACGAGAGCAGCGTCGGTGACGTGCGGGTCATCGTCCTCGGAGGCGTCGGTTGTGTCAGGGATCGGGCGGCGAAGGCAAGCGCGAGCGAGGGAGCCGCGGCGCGACGGGCGGTCGGAACTACGACGCCATGCGCGGCGGCGGAAAGGTCTGCCATCCCCGCGCGGCGTTCGAGGTCTGCGCCGCGATCATCGCGCGCTCGGCGTTCATGCGCCGCACCGCCGACGCCGCAGCGGCCCGTGGATCAGGCTGCGAGCGCGCCCACCGGAAGAGCAACCAGGCGCGCGCGAGGCACGCCTCTTCGAGGTCGCCCGTGGCGCGTTGAATGGCTGTGGCGAGCACGGTGAGCGAGCGTCGATGCGCCTCGGTGAAGTCCGCCACCCGGCGCGCGATGCGGTCCTGTTCCGACTCCATGCCCTGCTCATCGGCGGGTCGCGGGCAAAGCTCCAGCGTGGGGGTGCAGGGCCCGCACAGCGTGGGTCGCACTCAGGGGTCGACGCGAAAGCGGACACCCGCCGCGAACGAGAGCGCCGTGATGCCGCCGTTGTCCCCCGGGGCGACGTCGAGCGAGAGCCCCGCGACGGCCGCGAGCGTGGGCGTGAACTCATACTGCGCGCGCACCCACGGCTCGAACCACAGCGTCGTGATGCGCGCCCCCGAGAGCCCCTGAAAGAGCCCCACCGTCGCACCCGCCGTCGCGCGAAGGCGACCGCGGCTCGTCGCCGGAAAGGTGAACTGCGCGCCGCCGCCGAGTCCGAACGCGCTCGTGGGCGTGGTCATGAGCAGCAGCGCGCCGTGCACTTCGAGCCCCGGCACCGCGGCGATCGCCCACGCGCCTTCGCCGCGGAGCATGAGCGCGAACGACGACGGATCCGACGGCGCCGCGCCCGAGATCACGTTGCTCGGCGCCGCGCGCGTACCCGAGAGCAACCCGCCGAGCTGGAGCCCCGCGGAGAACGACAGCGGTCCTCCCTCGCGAAAGCTGCGGAGCGGATGGGCGGCCTCCTCGGCGCGCGCGCGTCGGGCGGCTTCGTCACGGCGGGCCTGTTCGGCGCGGGCGCGCTCCTCGGCCTGTCGACGGGTCTCGGCCTCCTGACGGCGGCGCTCCTCGTCGGGGTCGAGGGGCGCAGGCCCCATCGCCGTCGGATCGAAGAGGGCCGTAAGCAGCCCGCGCACCTCGACGTCGGCATCGTCGCCGCCCACGTTCGCCTCGCGCTGCGCGTTGCGCGCACCGGGAACCTCGACGAGCGTGAGCGCGAGCGAGTACTGCCCCGACAGCGGACGCACGCGCCCCATGAGCACATGCGTCGCGCTCATCACGCGCCCGAAGCCCGCGGCGCTCCGCGGATCGCGAGGCGCGTCGACGCCCATGCTCCCCATGACGGCGCTGCGCTCGGGCACGCGCGCACCCCGTGAAAGAAGGGCGTTGCGCACGGCGGCCTCGGCATCGTCGATGAGGTCCTGCGTGGCGTTGCCCTCGAAGGGGAGCACCACGACGACAAGCTGCTGCGAGGGTTGCGACGCGGGCGGAGGCTGCGAGGGCGCGGGCTGCGCGAAGGCCGCCGTGGGGACGAGCGCGAGCGCGAGGACCGCGGTGAGCGCGCGAAGCGGGCGCATCAACCGAGCACCTCGCGGTCCTTGCCGGGGCCCTTGGGGGCGCCGACGATGCCCTCGCGCTCCATCTTGTCGACGATGCGCGCGGCGACGTTGTACCCGATGCCCAGGTAGCGCTGCACGAACGAGACGGAGCACTTGCGCTGCGAGAGCACCAGCGCGACGGCCTTCTCGTACTTCTCCTGCGGGACCTTGATCTCCGCGGGCCCGTCGTCGCCGCCCGACTCCTCTTCGTCGCGGGGTTTGAGAATCTCCTCGTCGTAGACGGGCTTGCCCTGCTCGCGCCAGTGATCGGTGATGCGCTGCACTTCGTCTTCGTTCACGAACGCGCAGTGTACACGGCGCAGGTCGCTGGAGCCCGGCGGCAGGATGAGCATGTCGCCCTTGCCGAGCAGGTGCTCCGCGCCCTGCTGATCGAGGATCACGCGCGAGTCGAGCTTCTGGCTCACCTTGAAGGCGATGCGCGCGGGAAAGTTCGCCTTGATCATGCCCGTGATGACGTCGACCGACGGGCGCTGCGTCGCGAGAATGACGTGGATGCCCGCGGCGCGAGCCTTCTGCGCGAGGCGCGCGACGGCGGCTTCGATGTCCTTGCCCGCGACCATGATGAGGTCGGCGAACTCGTCGACCACGACCACGATGTACGGGAGCTTGCGGGGCTGCGCGCTGCCCGCCTTCGCGAGCGCCACGTCGGCGGACTCTCCCTCGCCGGCCTTGATCTCGACGGTGGTTCCCGTCTCCTTCGTGCGCACGGGACCATCGAGCCCGCGGAGGCTCCGCCCCTCGGAGACGGCCTTCGCCACGCGCTCGTTGTACGTGGTGATGTTGCGCGAGCCGGTCTGGGCGAAGAGCGAGTAGCGACGCTCCATCTCGTCGACCACCCAGCGCAGCGCGAGGGCAGCCTTCTTCATGTCGGTGACGACCGGCAGGAGCATGTGCGGAATGTTGTCGTAGACCGCGAGCTCGACCATCTTCGGGTCGACCATGAGCATCCGCACGTCTTCGGGCCCGCGCTTGTAGAGCAGCGAGGCCAGCATGACGTTGAGGCCCACGCTCTTGCCCTGGCCCGTCGCGCCCGCGACGATGAGGTGCGGCATGGTCGCGAGGTCGGCGAAGTAGGGCGCGCCCACGACGTCTTTGCCGATGGCCACGGGCAGCGCCCCTCCGAGCTTCTGAAACGCCTCGGTCTCGATGAGCTCGCGGAGGTACACCATCTGGCGCTTCGCGTTGGGCACCTCGAAGCCCACGCGGCCCTTGCCCGGAATGGGCGCCACGATGCGCACCTTCGAGGCCTCGAGGCTCATCGCGATGTCGTCGCTGAGCCGCGCGATCTTCGAGAGCTTCGTACCCGCCGCAGGAACCACCTCGAAGGTCGTCACCACGGGACCGGGGTGCACCTCCATCACGCGTCCCTCGATGGTGTAGTCCGCGAGGGTCTGCACGAGGCGCTCGGCGGTCGCGCGCAGGTGGGCCTCGTCGAACTGCACGCCCGAAGGCGGCGGCGCCGCGAGCAGGTCGATGGAGGGCATCTCCATGTCCGCGCCGTTGGGCACCACGGGCGGAATCGGGTCCGCCGCGATGTGGTCCGTGCGCTTCTTCGCCGCCTCGATCTCGTGGTGGTGCGAGACGATGTTCAACGGTCCGCTCTCGACCGCCGGGGCCTCGACCTCACGGCGCGCCGCGGGCTTCGAAGCGCGCGGCGGCGGACGCGACACGGGCGCCTCGTCGTCCTCGTCGTCCTCGTCGTCGATGAACGCAGCCGACGGCGTAGCGACGGGCCGCGCCGGCACAGACTCACGCACCACCGGCGCAGACTCACGAACCACCGGCGCAGGCTTCGGCGCGCGCGTGGGAGGTTGCGGCGCCGGCGCGACGTCGAGTTCGAAGGGCGGCTCGTCGTCGACGGAGACCTCCGACGGAGGCACGCTCACCGGGGCCTTCGCGCGCGGCACCACAGGGGGCGCAGCGTCGGGCGCGGTGCGGGTTGCAGACGTGTGCAGGTCGGGCTCCGACGTGACCGCGGGCGCCTTCGCGACGGGCGCAGACGCAGGGGCCTTCACCGTGGCGGGCGCCGGGCGCTCGGGAACGCGGAGCACGGGCGCGGCGGCCTCGGGGGCGACGATCACGGGCTCTGGCGCGGGGGCGACCACCGAGGGCGGCGTCACGAGCGCGGCGGGCATCTCGGGGGCGCTGTCGGCGGCGCGACGGCGCGCGCGGCGCGGTGCGGGACGCGGCTCCGAGTCGGTGGCCGAGCGGGTGAGCGCGGCCGCGAGCGCATCGTGGCCCACGTCGGAGGTGTTCGCGTCGGCGACGTTCGCGTCGGAGGGCGACACCTCGCGGCCCGGATCACTCTCGCGGCCATGGTCGCTGTCGGGCGGAGGCGGCGCGTCGAGCACGGGGCGCAGGGCCTTCGCGGTGAGCTCTTCGGGACGCGGTCCGCGCGAGGCGGTGGCGGTGCGCTTCGGCGCGTCGCGGGTGTCGAGGTTGCGCGCCTGACGCCACGCGCGGGCGAGCATCACGAAGCCGTCGCGGGCCAGCACGCCGCCCTTCACGCTCGCGTCGCGGGCGTTCGAAGCGACGGTCACCACGCTGAGCCGCGTGCGCACCACGAGGGCCACGAGCAGCACGGTGATCACCACGGTGAACGAGCCCGCGGTGCCCACGGTCGCGCGGAGAAACTCGCCGAGCGTGTCGCCCACGAGACCGCCCGCGGGGAGGCCGCCGAGCGCCGGCTGGTCGCCCCATCCGAGGTGGAGCCCCGTGGCCACGGTCACCACGATGCCTGCGGTGCCGAGCGCGCGAAGCGGTCGTACCGGGCGCACCGTGCGGCGAAAGAGACGCACAGAGACCACCACGGCGCACCACGGAACGAGCACCGACGCGGTACCCAGAAACGCGATGCTCACCTCGGCGACGCGCGCGCCGATGGGTCCCACCCAGTCGTCGCCGCCGGAGACGTTCCAGCTCGCGAGAGAGAGGGCGTGCAGCACGCCGGTGGAGAGCAGAACGAGGCCCGAGACCTCGTGGCGCTTGGGCTCCGTGACGGCGAGCGGGTCGCGGCGGACGTTGGCAGGCGGAGACGGCACGGCGCACTGGTAGACACAAGCGCGCTCGGCGGGCCAGATAACGGCAAGTCCGAAGTCCGCCCCACGAAACCCGACGAAGCGCAAGGGGGTCGGCGCTCGACTGTTGACCCTCGCGGGGGAGCCGTTAGGATCGCCCGAACGCTGGGAAGCCGTCTCATCGTGCGACGACTCGACCGGTGTCCGGCCGCCGCTTGCCCGGGTCTTCCACGCTTCCGTCCGCGTCCCGTCGAGGAGCATTGATGCGTTCGATCGTTCACAAGACCGCCATCGCGGCGGTCATCACGCTGGCAATCTCGGGCTGCAACGTCTCCGACGGCGACATCGAGCACTGGAAGCACACGCAGCGCGGGCCCCGCAAGATCACCACGGTGCTCGTCGAGAACCGCTACGACCAGGCCATGCGCGTCCACGCGGCGCGGGCGCTGATCGAGATGAAGCACCCGAACGCCAACGGGCTCGAGCTCCTCCAGAGCGCGTTCCAGTCGATGGCCCCGGCGGACCGCGAGCCCATCATCCACGCGCTCGTGGGCGAGCTGCGCACGATGCTCGGCCCGACGCAGGGTGCGTCGGCGCAGGCCCCCACCGAGCAGCAGATCAAGGCCAAAGACGCTGCGTACGTGATCCTCCGCGGCGACGGTCGCAGCTCCTTCGCGAGCGGCGAAGACCGGGCCGCGCTCACGACCCTCGTGCTCGACTGGATCCTCTCGGACTTCAACACCCGCGCCCTCGCAGGCTCGTACACCGCCGAGCAGGTGGTGCAGGCCATCGGCCCCACGGCGGTCGACCGCCTCACGCAGTCGATCGCGTTCAGCGAGACCTCGATCCCCGTGGTGGTCGAGATCGCCAAGCTCGTGAACGGCATCGGCACCCCGCAGGGCAAGCAGGCCGCCACCGCGCGCATCGTCGCCGTCGCCACGGAGATCGAAGCGCCCGCCGCGGACCAGCGCCTCGGCGAGATCGGCCGTGCGCTCCTCACGCGCGTCCAGCGTCCCACCGACGCAGCGGCCGTCGCCCGCGCGGTCACGCAGCTTCGCACGCAGTACCTCACGGTCATCTACGAAGCGATCCGCACGCTCGGCCAGCCCAACGGAACCGACTACCTCCTCGGCGTGGCGAACAGCGCGACGGCGCCCCTCGACCGCAAGAAGCTCGCGCTCACGGCCATGGCCAACAACGTGAGCCCCTCGCACGCGGCGCGGCTCATCACGGTGCTCAACTGCACGCCCGGCCCGGCCTGCGACGGCGACCTCCGGGGCCTGGCCGTCGACCGACTCGGCGAGGCGCGCGATCGCACGATCCTCCCGCAGCTCTTCGCGGTCTACGACGCTTCGAACGGCGGCGCCGCGGACCAGAGTTTCACGCTGCGGTGGAAGCTCGGCGAGGCCATCCTGAAGCTCGGCGGCGCGCAGGTGCTCGCGGAGTTCATGCAGCACTTCTCGACGGCGCGGCCCCCGCCCTTCGCGGGCTACACCTTCGCGGAGCTCAACGGCGAGGCGCAGGCCCTCGGCGACCTCACGCCGCCGCCGCGCGACGCGATCCGCGGTTACCTCGTGGCCTCGCATCCGGTGCCCGCCCGCGTGCTCGCGATGATGTACCTCGGCATCAAGGGCGAGCAGTCGGACCTCGCGCTGCTCCAGCAGTACGCCTCCGAGGCGACGCCCGTGACGGGCGAAGGCTGGACCGACGCGCAGCTCACCACCGTGGGCGCCGTGGCGACGCGCATGCGTGGCAGCCTCGAACAGGCCCTGCGACGCAACCAGAACGCCGCCGCGCCCACGCCCTGAGAGCCTCTGTACCGTACCGATTCCCCTCCACCCCGCCACTCCCCGTCTCAGGGAGAGACCGCCCATGATGCCTGATCCCCAGAACAAGAATCCCCGGACGTTTCAGTGCCGTGACTACCTCTGGGAGGCCTTCGAGTCCCTCGCGCAGGAGATGGACTGCACGGCCGACTCGCTGCTGAACGAGGCGCTGCGGGTGTACCTCCAGTCGAAGGGCCGCGGGGGCCCCATGGCCGACATTCCCGAGCCGCTGGAGCCTCGCGCGGGCGGCGGATTCCGCGCGCCCGGTGGCTCGCAGGGAATGCCCGGAATGCCCGGCATGGGACAGCAGGGGATGCCCGGCATGGGACAGCGACCGGGGATGCCCGGAATGCCCCCGCAGATGCCCGGACAGCAGCGTCCCGGCATGCCCGGAATGCCCCCGCAGATGCCCGGACAGCAGCGTCCCGGCATGCCCGGAATGCCCGGCATGGGACAGCCCCAGGGGATGCCCGGAATGCCCCCGCAGGGCATGGGCGGACCGCAGTCGCAGGGGATGCCCGGAATGCCGCCGCAGGGCATGGGACAGCCCCAGGGGATGCCCGGTCAGCGCCTTCCGCCCATGGGTCCGCAGCCCGGTGGCCTTCCGCCCATGGCGCCCGGTGGACCGCGTCCGCCGCAGCAGGGTGGACTCCCCGGCGCGCCGCCCATGATGGGCGCGCCGATGAACCGCCCGCCGCAGCCGCCGATGCCCGGAGCTCCGACGCCGATGGGCGCACCGCAGCCGATGGGCGCGCCGCGTCCGCCCATGGGTGCACCGCAGCCGATGGGTGCGCCGCAGCCGATGGGTGGCGCTCCGCAACGTCCCCCGCCGGGCCGTCAGGGCGGCACCCTCGTCGCGATCTACGAAGGCCAGCAATACCCGGTGACGAAGGAGGAATTTGTCATCGGACGCGGGCAGAAGACCAGCGACCTGACCATCCGCGACTCGAACGTCTCGCGCCGTCACGCCTGCGTGGTGCTCTACAACGGTCAGTACTGGATCGTGGATCAGCAGAGCACCAACGGCGTCGAGTTCAACGGCACCAAGGTCGACAAGAAGGTCATCGAGCACGGCGACTCGTATCGCATCTGCGACCACGAGATTCAGTTCGTCTACCGCTGACGAAATCCCCTACCAAACAAGGCCTTCGCGTGCGCACCTCGCTGCGCGACGCGCTCGCCCCTACGCCCGCCGCTACGGACGGATGTACCACTCCGCGCGCGGCTGGTGTTAACGTGGCCTCGGACCTCTCTGTGAGCTGCCCGGGAGGGGATCGGATTGTCGGCGCGCGCACCGCGGACCGTGTCCGTTCCGTCTCCGGGCTGGACCTCCACCGTGACGGACGCCGCGCCCGATCGATCCGAGCGGCCGGTTGTTGAGCCCATGACCGACGATCCGAATCGCAAATCACTCCGCCAGTTTCAGTGCCGAGACTACCTCTGGGACACCTTCGAGCAGATGGCCCAGGACCTGGAGTGTTCGCCCGACTACCTCATCAACGAGGCCATGCGTCACTACGCGCGGAGCCAGGGAAAGCTCCGGCAGACCATGGCGCCCGGTGTGGTGAACCGCGGGGCCGATCCGCGCATGAGCAACCCCAACGGGGCCATGCCGCGTCCGCCCGGCGCGCCCAGCGCCGCCCCCGCGCCGATGCTCAACCCCAACCCCATGGGCGCCCCGATGCAGCGCGCGCCCGGCCCGCCTCCGATGGGCGGTCCCAACGGCGTGCGCCCCATGCCCGGTGCGCCCGCGGGATATCCCCCGCCGAACGCGCGTCCGATGCCCATGGGTGCGCCACCTCCGCAGCCCCCGCAGGCGCCCGCGTACCCGCAGCCGCCGCAGGCGCAGCGCGTTCCCCAGCCGCCGGCCTATCCCGGCGCCCCCGCGGGCAACGTGCTCTATGCCGTGTTCGAAGGGCAGAAGTACCCGATCGTGAAGGACGAGTTCTACATCGGCCGCAGCAACAAGAGCTGCGACCTGATCGTGAAGGACCCGAACGTCTCCCGTCAGCACGCCCGCATCGTGCGCCACCAGGGTCAGTTCTGGATGGTCGACATGGGCAGCACGAACGGCATCGAGTTTCAGGGCACGCGCGTCGACCGCCGCCCCATCGGCGAGGGCGACGTGTTTCGCATCTGCGACCACGAGATCGTCTTCACGTACCGCTGATCGAAGCGCGCCTCGAAGCGTCAGGGGCGCCGAGCTCGCGCCCCCGATCGTCCGACTCCATCCCCTCAGAACATCTAAGGCACCGAGAGCGTGATGCGACGGTGATCCGCCGCGTCGAAGGCCCGCGCCTGCGCCGCGAAATCACCATACTGCGCCGCCGTCACGCGCCCCGTCGGAACCTCCGCGCGCCGCACGAGATGGAAGCCCTCGCGCGTGCGCTCGCTGCGGATCGACCACGCGATGCCCGGCGCCCTGCCTTCGACGTCGGGCGGGAGCTCTTCGATGCGCGCCCCCTGCGGGAGCGTGACCGTGAGGTCGAGCGTCGCGCGCACGGGATCGCCGTTCCACATGGGCACGGAGCGCTCGTCGGTCTCGGCGTAGATGCGCGCGGCGTCGGCGGCGAACATGCCCTCGAACACGAGCTGCGAACCCGTGGGCGTCGCGAGGTTCGGTGCCGTGAACACGTAGCGGAACACCATGTCGCGCGCGCGGTCGTCGGTTCCTTCGATCTCCAACGATTCGAGCGACGCGCCGTTCACCATGCGACCCACGTACGCTTCGAACTGCCGCTCGCGATTGGCGACATCCATGGAGCGCACGGCCTCGCGCGCGCCCGTCGCCGCGAAGCCCCGCAGGCGCTCCTCGACCACCGCGCGCCCCGAACCGTCGGAGGCCAGCGCGAGGCGGACCGTGAGCGTGCGACCGTGTGCGGCGAGGTCGAGGGCAGGAAGCCGCTCGCGCGGTGCGCCCTCCAGAAGCATCAGCGCCTCGGCACCGGCCAGCGCAGGGGGGATGTAGTCCACCGGCGCGTTGTGGTCCGCGGCGGTGATCCAGCGCGCGCCCGAGGCCGTGTGCACGCGCAGCATGATCGACTGGAACGTGTCGTCGTCGGCGAGCTCCGAGGGCGTCGCGTCGGCAGACCCCTGGCGCACGAGGGCCACGTCGCACGCGATGCCCGCGAGGCCCAGGAGGTAGCGCAGCACGCGCGTACGATGGCCCTGCCGCGAGGCCACCATGCGCGCGGCCTGGTCGAAGGGCGTGCCCCCGCCCTGCTGCTCGATGTGGTCGAGCACCCAGGTGTGGATCCGTTCGAGCTTCTCGTCGTCGCTGCGCGCGCCGCGCGTCACCTCGGCCACCACACGGAGCGACTCGGGGTCGGCGACGTCCATGTCGACGATGCGCTCGCGGAGCGCGTCGATGAACGTGCGCCACGTCGCGCCCGCGCCCACGGCCACGCTGGGGATGAACTCTCGCGCCGACACCGACCGCGGCTCCGGCGTCATGCGATGGCTCTCGCGCGCCACCCAGCGGTGCTCGACGAGGCCGTTGCGCTCCGTGCGTTCGAGCGTCGGCGCGGGGCCGCGCGGATCGACGGTGAGCGCCATGCCCGCGGGCGTCACCACGGTGTACTCCGAGCGGTCGTAGGGAACGTCGAAGCCGCGGAAGAAGAAGCGGTCGCCGAGAAATCCACCGGGCGCGAGATCGCCCGACGCCACGGGTCGCACGTACTCGAACTCCACCGCGTCACCGGGACGAAGCTCGGGGAGCGAGAGTGAATCCTTGCCCGCCACCTGCTCGGGTTCGAGCACGCGCCCGTCGGCCTTCAACGTTCGCACGCGGTACACCGTCGCGCCCTGCGGCGGCGTGAACTCTCCGTACGCTTCGACGCCCTCCTGCGACTGCACGCGGATGACGTTGTGCGTGAGCTCCAGCGCCGATCCGTCGCCGTAGACGCGACGCACGGTGTAGTCGAGCACCAGCACGGCAGCGCCGTCGTAGCTCCTGCCCGACGCGGCGAAATCCGCGAGCACACGGCGGCCGTCGAGGCGCCACGGTTCGAGGTCGTCACGGCGCGCGAGCAGCTCACGCATGCGGTAGAGCGTCGAGAGTTCCGCGGGCGCGCGGGCCAGCTCGGCGTCGAGCACGCGGCGCGCTTCGTCGTCGGATCCGAGCGACACGAGCAGGTCGACGAGGTCGGCGCGCAGCGCGTCGTCTTCGGGCATCTCTGCGAGGAGGGCCATCGCACGTCGCACGGCCTCGGCGTGGTCTCCCCGCGTGCGCGCGAGCTCGACGAGCGAACGGCGCAGGCCGCGGCCCTCGGGGTCGTCGTCGACGAGGCGTCGGTAGGCGGTCTCGGCGTCGTTCCATCGACGGAGCCGCGTGAAGGTCGCCGCGCTCGCGTCGGAGAGCGCATCGCAGCGCGAGACCTCCTGCGCGAGCTGGGCTTCGACCGCGCCATCGTCGCGGCGCTGCGCGAGCGAGAGCAACATGCGCGACGGCCAGCACGCCTCGGGGAGACGCTCTCTCGCGCGCTGCAACACAGCCCGCGCTTCGCCATCCCAGTTGCGCTGCATGAGCCGATCGGCGAGCTCGCTCTCGACCTCGGCGTTGCCCTCGAAGCGACGCCCCGTCTCGCGGAGCATCGTGAGCGCCTCGTCGGGACGCTCCTCGTCCCAGAGCAGCCGCGCGAGCTGAAGGGGCGGGAGGTACGCGCGGTCATCGCCCTGCGCGGCGGCCTCGAAGGCGTGGCGCGCGCGATCCCTGCCCTGCGCCGGTGGCAGGAACGGATCGGCCAGCGCGACGTTGCCCCACGCCACCATCGTCACGGGCGTGGTGTTGGCGCCGAGCGCGAGGGGACGCAACAGCTCGCGCGCCGCGACGGGATGCTTGCGCGCGAAGGCGAGCTCCGCGGTCACGTAGCGCGCGAAGGGATCGGCGGGCGCGAGCGCGTCGGTGTCGTACGCGTCGTCGGCCGCGCTGCGGGGCGCGTCGAGCACCTCGGGCGGAAGCGGGTTCGCGGCGTTCGCAGGCGGCGTGAAGGTCGCCAACGCGCGACCCGCGCGGTCGGTCACCGTCGCGATCACGAGGGGCGAGTGGTAGCTGCTCGCGAGCTTGACGCGCAGCGTGTGGGCGCCCGCCGTGAGCCGCACGGGCACGTTCACCGAGGTGCCCACCGCGCGACGCCGCGGGTCGACGGTGCCGATGCGCACGCCGTCGACGAGCACGGTGAACGCGTTGGGCGACTCGACGTGCACCACGGCGTCGACATCCTCGGCCACGCGGAGATCGGTCGACGCGTAGAGCACGCCCGTCCACGTCACACCGCGACCGAGGTTGGCCGCGCAGCCGCGCGCGCGCACGTCGTAGGTGCGCTGCACGCCGCGTCCTGCGCCGAGGTCGTAGGCCGCCGCGAGCGCGCCGGCTCCATCGGGCGGAAGGCGCTCGTCGAAGCGCAGCATCGGATGCGGCCCGAAGGGACCCGCCACGCGCCACGTCGTCACGCATCCCGCGGCGCCCGTCCAGCGCGTCGCAGCCTCGCGGTCGCCGCGCTCGCGGGCCCACCGCACGGCGCCTTCGAGCAGCGCCACCGAGGCCGCCGCGCCGAGCCTGCCGGGATCGCCCGCCACCTCGTCGATGAGCGCGCGCAGCGGGGTCGCGAGGTCGCGCACGTCACCGCGCAACGACACGATGCGAGGCGCGAGGGCCTCGGCGATCGCAGGGCCGAGGGGATCGTCGCCCGAGCGCGCCCCACGCACCGCGGCCACGTAGTCGGTGAGGGCTCCCTCGAAGTCGCCGCGTTGGGCGCGCACGACGCCGCGGGCGAAGCGCACGCGCGGATCCGTGGGGCGCGCGTCGGCCATCGTGTCGAGCTGGGTGACCGCAAAGGCGAAGTCTCCACCGGGCGCCACGAGCTCGGCGAGCGCGCGGTCGCGGAGGGCGAGGGCATCGTCGGGACGCTGCCGTGCGCGTGCGCGCAGCGTGGCGAGCGAGGTGGTGGTGCGACGCGTCGGCGCGGAGTGCGTCGCGCACGCGGCGAGCGAGAGGGCGAGCGCGAGGGTGACGAGGGGGCGCTTCATCGGGCGGACTCCGTGGCGGCGAGCGAGATCGTCACGCGGCGCGCGTGCGCGTCGTCGACGGACTGGGCGAAGGCGCGCCACGCGGCGTACTCCTGCGCGGTGACGCGGTCGCGCGCGAGCACGAGGTGGCGGCGCACCACGAGGGCGCCGGGCCTGCGCTCGTACGCAAGATCGAGGGCGCCGAAGGGCGTTTCGAAGTGCACCGGCGCGGGCGAGTCGGAGACGGTGGCCCCCGCGGGCAGGTGGATCGTGCGGGTCTCGTCGAGCGTGCGGGGCACGCCGAGCACGAGGTCGTAGGTGCGCGTCGAGCGCGACCCGAAGCGGCGCGTGAGATCCACGGGTGCGACGGGCGCGAGGAGGAGCGTGGTGCCCTGGCGCGTGCCGAACGAGGGCGCGGTGGCCTCGTAGCTGAACTCCGCGGGGCGCTCGACGTCGGAGAGATCGCCCGTGCGCACGGCCGTCACGCGAAGCCCCGGAAGGTGGTCGCGGAGCTGGTCTTCGACGCGCTCGGCCCGCGTGGCCTGCGCTTCGAGCGTGCTGCGAACGCCGCCCGCGTCGGGTCCCGTGAGCCGCTGCGAGACGCGCAGCGTGGCGCTGCCGTCGGCGCGCAGGGTGATGTCGCCGGTGACGGTGTTGGTGTTGCGATCGGCCGTGTACACGGGCGTGCGACGGAGCTGCGCGTTGCCCCGCTGATCGACGACGAGCACGGTCACGCCCTGGTCTCCGCCGGGGAGCTCGTTCATGCCGCTGTGCTGCGCGGTGCCGTCGAGAAAGAGGTCGAGCGAGGGCACGTACGCGATGGCGTGGTCGAAGATCGCGAGCGACGCGGGCAGCGTCTCGAGGTCGCCGTTGCGCCGCGTTCGCACGAGCGTGAGCGACGCGTCGACGCCGGCCTCGCGGAGCATCGCGACGATGGTCGACGCCTTGTCTTTGCAGTCGCCGAAGCCGCGCGTGCACACCTGCGTCACGGGGTACGGCTTGAAGCCGTGGATGCCGAACTCCAGCGCCACGTAGCGCGTGTGGGCGAGCACCCAGTCGTACACGGCGCGCACGCGGTCGCGGGGCTCGGTGAGGCCGCGGGTGATCTCACGCACGACGCCGCGCAGGTGGTCGTCGAGGGTGAGCTGGTCGCGCACGAGGCCCCAGTACCAGCGGCCGACGTCTTCCCACGTGCGGTAGGTGCTGAGGTGCACGTACGCGGCGCGCTCGGTGTAGCCCGGGCTGTTCTCTTCGGGGGGGACGGGCGGCGCGTTGTCGGCGGTCAGGGTCAACACCCGCGTGTCGCCCTCGGCGCGATCCTCGCGCTCGACCGCGCGCCCGTCGGAGAGCGGCGCCACGTGGAGGAAGAACTCCCGCGTCGACGGCGCGCGCAGCACGTAGCGCCATCGCACGCGCGGCACCGCGGCCTGCACCACTTCGAGATCGCCGAAGTAGTCCGCGAAGGCGTTGCGGGTCGACACATCATCGACGCGCCACCGCACCTCGACCACGTCGCCCGGCGCGAGGCGCGGAAAGGTCACCTGCACCACGCGGTTCGAGAAGTACATCCGCGACGCGGGGTCGGCGTTCACCTCGAACTCCTCGACCTGCGTTCCTTCGTCGCGCGTGCCGTCGCGGTGGTGCACCCACGCGCCGCGCAGTTCGAAGCGCTGCGAGAGCGGGTCGTACTGCATCGAGTACGAGCGCCCGTCCGTCGCCCCCTGCGGGTCACGCACCTCGTAGGCCGCCTGACGGAAGTTGCCCGAGAGCCCGTTCGCATAGACCGTTCGCACCGTGAGCTCGGCGAGCGAGCGCACGTGGTAGTCGCTGCGCGCGTCGGGGGCTCCGCGACGCGCGAGGATCGTCTCCGCGGACTCGGCCATCGCCTCATCGGCGCGCGTCACCGCGGGCTCCAGCGCTTCGAGGTGCCGTCGCAGCGCGGCGTCTTGCGGGCGGAGCGCGAGGGCCTGACGCATCGACGCGCGAGCCTCGTCACGGCGCGCGAGGCGCTCTTCGAGCTCTCCCTTCGCCTTCCACAGCGTGGGCTCGTCGGGGGCGACGGACACCGCGCGGGCGAGCGTGCCCACCGCCGCATCGCCGTCGCCGATCGCTTCGAAGAACTCCGCGGCCTGCGTGTACGTGGTGAGCGACTCGGGACGCAGCGCGAGGATGCGCTCGGCCTCACGGCGCACGGCCTCACGGTCTCCCCGCTGACGCGCATCGCGTCCGATGCCCTCATGCGCATCGACATCGCCGTAGCGCACGCGGAGGAGCGCGGCGCGGGTCTCCTGCGCGAGGGCCGTCTGCTGCGCGTGCTCGGCGATCTGGAGCCGCACCCGAAGCACCGACGACGCGCGCGGCGTGAGCGCGTACGCCGCCTCGACCTCGCGCAGCGCCGCGAGCGGAAGCCCCGCGCTGTCGAGCCACGCCGCCCGTTCGAGCCGCGGGAGCGCATAGCCCGGGTCCAGCCGAATGGCCTCGTCGAGGAGCGGCGCGCACTCGTCGGGATGCACCCCTGTACGTCGGTCGTGGGCCACCGCGGTGAGCACGTGGGCGTCGTGCGGCGCGAGCGCGTAGGCCCTCCGCAGCGCTTCGAGACGGCGGTTTCGGTCGGTGGTGAGGTCCGCGAGGAGGAGCCACGCGACGGCGCTCTGCTGCGCGCGCGCGGCCCGCTCGGCGAGGTCTGCGGCCTGCGGCGCGGCGGGGTCGTCGGAGCCCGTGAGCGAGAGGTAGCGCGCGAGGTCGTCGGCGGTCTGCACGGGCGCGTTGGGCGCATCCGCGGCGCGCGTGAGGGCCGCGAGCACGCCCTGATCCTGCGGCGCGGGCGAGGGCTGCGCGACGGGCACCGGGCCCGTGTCGTCGAGCACGGTGAGGTCGGTGCGCGCGGTGCCATCGGGACGCGTGAAGCGCGCGTAGAAGCCCAGCGAACGATCGTCGGTGCAGAGCTTCAGCAGCACGCGGTTGGCGCCCGCGCGAAGACGCACGGAGACCCCCGCGCGATCGGGCGCGGCGCGGCGCACCGAGGCGTCACGGAACACCTCCTGACCGTTCACCATCGCGCGCACCGCACCGCCCGCACCGAGCCAGAGCACCGCGGGTTCGGCCCTCGGCGCGCGCACCGTGGTGGCCACGAAGGCGCACACGTTCACGCCCGGACGCACCGCCGCGTCGAGCGCCACGTAGCCGCGCGTGGGCAGCGCGGGCATGCGACGCCATCGCACGGGACGCTCCTTGCCCTCGAAGGCCTGCGCGCTGTCGAGCGCCGCGCCGGGGCGCTCCTCGGGGTCTTCGATGCGCGCGAAGCCCGCGCGTCCCTCGTTGTCGAAGGGGCCCACGACCCACCAGTCCGTGAGGTATCCGAGCGAGCGCGCGAGGGCTTCGGACTCGGCGAGCTGACCGAGGTCGCGGCGGAGGTCGGACTCGATCTGCGTGGCGAGCGCGCGTCGCATCGGAGGCACCGCGGGGCTCACCGCGAGGGCGTGCACGCGCGGAAGGAGCGACGCGGGGTCGAGGTACTCACGGAGCTGTCGGAGGCGCAGCAGCGGGATCGCGCCGCGAGGTTGTGCGCGCTGCGTGAAGGCGTCCTGCGCGTGGATCACGAGCCACTCGTCGGGCGAGTGCTGCGCGTGCGCTGCGGTCGGAATGATCACGCTCACCGCCGCGAACAGCGCGCCCGCGCGGGCGAGCGAAGCCTTGGACATCACGTTCATCGATGGATAGTCTCCGACGCTCCGTGGCGCTCTCAGGAATTCTCAAGACGATGCGGCCGAAGCAGTGGGTGAAGAACCTCTTCGTGCTCGCACCGGTGGTGTTCGCGAAGAACCTCTTTCAGGAGCAGGTTCTTCTCCGCGCGATGGTGGCCTTCGCGGGCTTCTCGATGCTGGCGGGCGCGATCTACACGATCAACGACCTCGTCGACGTCGACGACGATCGCAACCACCCGACGAAGCGCTTCCGACCGATCGCGTCGGGCGAGGTTCCCGAGGGCGTGGCGAAGGCCACCGCGGTGGTGCTCGTGGTGACCTCGCTGGCGGCGACGGCGTGGCTCGATCTGCGCGTGGCGGCCGCGGCGCTGGTCTACCTGCTCAAAGACCTCGCGTACTCGCTCAAGCCGTTTCGATTCAAGCAAGTCGCCTACCTCGACGTGGTGCTCATCGCCGCGGGCTTCGTGCTGCGCGTCGTCGCGGGCTGCTACGCCGTCTCGACCCCGTCGCACCCCGTGAGCCCGTCGCTCTACCTCTTGGGAAGCACGGCCTTTCTGGCACTCTTTCAGGGCTTTGGGAAGCGCTACCACGAGCTCCGGGTCAACGCTTCGAAGGCCCGCGACTCGCTGAAGTCGTACACCCTCGGGTCGCTCAAGATGACCCTCTGGGGCACGGCCCTCGCGACGGTCGTGACCTACCTCGCGTGGACGCTCGATCCCCCGCCGCAGCTCGCCTTCGCGCGCGACTACCTCTGGATGACCACGGTGTTCGTGCTCCTGGCCATCGCGCGCTTCGTGAAGCTCCTCGACTCCGAGAGCGGCGAGTCGCCCACCGACGCGATGCTCCGCGACGTGCCCTTCGTGCTCACGCTCGTCGCGTGGACTGCCCTCGTGCTCACGCTCATCTACCGCCTGCGCCCTACGTGATCGCGCCCTGCGCGCCCGTGTGCGAAGCCCCGCGCGGGCCTCGCGCATCGCACGGGTCCGGTGACCTTTCGAGACGCACTGCGCGCCGCGCACCCCACGGACGATGAGCTCCGCACGCGCCGCTGGCGCTTCGTTCCCTACGACCGTCTGACCGACGCCGTGGGCCCCCTCGCCCGCGAGTCTCCGCGCGAGGTGGGGCTCGTCTTCGTCGAGTCGCGCGACAAGGCCCGACGGCGCCCCTACCACCGCCGCAAGCTCGCATTGCTCCTCGCGAATGAGCGTCATTTCGCGCTCGAAATGGCCGCGAAGGGCTACCGCATCCTCTACGCCCGCGGCGACGGAACCTTCGGCGAGATCCTCCGCGAGACCGCCGCGCGCCACGCGCTCCCGGGCTTCGCACTCACGCGCCCCGCCGAGCGCGAACTCCGCGCCGACCTCGACGACGCGCGCGCCCGTGGGCTCACGCTCACCGAGTCGCCCGACGAGACGTGGCTCAGCACCGACGACGATTTCGACCGCGCGTGCCCCGCGGCCCCGTACCGCATGGACGCCTTCTACCGCGAGGTGCGCCGACGCACGGGCGTGCTCATGGCGAAGGCGAAACCCGTGGGCGGACGCTTCAGCTTCGACGGCGAGAACCGACTCCCGTGGCACGGCCAACCTCCTGCGCCGCCGCGCTTCTCCGTCGCGCCCGACGCCATCACCCGCGAGGTGCTCGACCTCGTCGCCACGGCCTTTCCGCACGCGTGGGGAACGCTCGACGGCTACGACCTCCCGGCCTCGCGCGACGATGCTCTCGCTGCGTGGCGCCACGCGCGCGACCACGCGCTGCCGCACTTCGGTCCCTTCGAAGACGCGATGAGCGCCCGCGAGGCGACGCTCTTTCACACGCTCGCGAGCCCGCTGCTCAACCTCTCGCGCCTCACGCCGCGGCAGCTCGTCGACGACGCGCTCGCCGACCTCGACGCGGGCCGCCTCTCGCTCGCGAGCGCCGAGGGATTCATCCGTCAGGTGCTCGGCTGGCGCGAGTTTGTACGTCACGTTCACGCGCGCACCGACGGCTTTCGCACGCTCTCGCCCACGGCCTCGCCCGCCGCGCTCGATGCCGCCGAACCGCTGCCCGCCGCGTGGTGGGGAACGGCGCCGAGCGGCCTGCGCTGTCTCGACACCGTGGTCGACCGCGTGTGGAAGACCGGCTACGCGCACCACATCGAGCGGCTGATGGTGCTCGCGAACATCGCGACGCTCGTGGGGGTGTCTCCGCGCGCGCTCACCGACTGGTTCTGGGCGGGCTTCATCGACGCGTACGACTGGGTGGTCGAGCCCAACGTGCTGGGCATGGGCACCTTCGCCGACGGCGGGCTCATGACCACGAAGCCGTACGTCTCCGGCGGCGCGTACGTCGACCGCATGAGTGATTTCTGCGACGGCTGCCGCTTCGATCCGTCGGGGCGCAACGCGCAGCGGCCGTGTCCGCTCACGCCGATGTACTGGGACACGCTCGGGCGCAACCGCGCGCGCCTCGCCACGCTGGAGCGCATGAAGCTCCCGCTCGCCGCGCAGGCGAAGCGCAGCGACGCGCAGAAGCTCCACGACGAGGCCGTGACGCGGGCCGTGCGACGGTGTCTTCGAGAGGGAACCGCCGTGCCCGCCGACGTGGCGCGCGCGACGAAGGGCGGGTGAAGGTCAGGCCATGACCTGCGCGCGGAGCAGGTCGAGGCCCACGTTGCCGCAGCCGAGCACGCGGTCGTGAAAGTCCTTGAGCGAGCCGCGACCGTCGCGAAGAAACTCCTCGCGCAGCGCGAGCACCGCGCGCTGACCGACTTTGTACGAGATGGCCTGCGCGGGCCACCCGAGGTAGCGCGTGATCTCGCTCACGGCGTGCTCGTGGGTCATGCCGCCGAAGCGCTCCATCATCTCGACGGCGGTGTCGAAGCCCCACGCCTCGCCGGGGTGCAGCGGCGCGTCGTCGGGAATGCGCAGCCCGAGGTGCGACCCGATGTCGATGACCACGCGGCACGCGCGCATCATCTGGTTCGCGAGCATGCCGAACGCGTACTCGGGCTTCTCGTAGTAACCGAGTTCCGCCATGAGCTGCTCGGCGTAGAGGGCCCATCCCTCGGCGTAGCCCGAGTAGCCGTAGGCCACGCGATGGAGCCGCGAGAGGTTCTTCGTGAGCGACACCTGCAGGCCCACCTGGAGGTGATGGCCCGGAAAGCCCTCGTGGTACGCCGTGCTGACCTCGTCCCACAGCGCGAAGGGACCGTCGCCGTGCATCGAGTACCAGACCGATCCGGGGCGCGAGAAATCCTCCGACGGGGCCATGTAGTACGCGCCGAGCGCGCCGCCGGGCGGGGCCTCCTTCACGTCGATGCGACGGATCTCTTCGGGCACATCGAAGTGCGTCCCATCGAGGTCGGCGAGGGCCTTCGCCTGCCGCGCGCGCATCGCGTCGAGAAAGCGCGCGCGGTCCGGCGCGGCCCGCGTGGGATCGGTCTTCAAGAGCGCCAGCACCTCGTCGACGGAACTACCCGGCGCGATCTCGCCCGCCAGTCGCTCCATCTCCGCGCGGATGCGCCGCACCTCGGTCCACCCCCACGCGTAGGTCTCCTCGGGGTCCGGCGTCGACCCGAGAAAGCGACGCATCTCGCGCAGGTACCGCGCGCGCCCCACGCCATCTTCATCGCGCGCGTGCGGCAGGTACTCGCCCTCGAACCACACGCCGAGCGCGCGGTACGCCTCGCGGGCCTTCTCCGCCCCCGCCGCGATGCGCGCGCCGAGGGCCGCATCGTCGACCTTCGCCTCGGCGAAGCGCGCCGCGAGCCCCGCGAAGTAGCCGTTCTCCGCCGTGATCTGCGCGGCCTGCGCGACCACCGCGCGCACCTGGCGCTTCGACACCACGTGCCCCTTCGCGAGGCCCTGCGCGAGCGTGCGTCGATAGCCGTCGAGCGCCGCGTCGAGGGCTTCGAGCCGCGCGGCCACGTTGCGCCACCCCTCGACCGTCGACGTGTCCATCGAGTCGAAGGCCATGCGCACCGACTGGAAGGTCGACGCGATGTTGTTCACGTCGACCTCGGGGTCGCCGTGCTCGATGGCCGAGAGCTCCAGGTCGAGCCAGTCGAGGGCGACGTGCGTGGCGAGCGCTGCCCAGCGGTCGGTCTGCGGCGGCAGCGCGCGCACGCGGTCGCGCCACGCGCGCAGGGTCTCGGCGGTGTGGGCGACGCCCGCGGGCGAGAAGTCGTCCCAGCGGTGGTCGTGGCCTGCGATGCCCATGAAGGTCGCCTGCACCGGGCGGAGCGCGGCGAGCGCGTCGACGAGGGCGTCGCTGAGCGTGAAGGGCGTGTCGGTGTTCATGCGCTGCGGAGGGCACCACCGCGCGCGTCGGGGCGTCAAGCGCGCTTGCGCGGGGCCTTCTTCTTCGGGGCGGGCGCGAGGCCGAGGCGCGCGCACACCTCGCGGGTGAGGGCCTCGTAGTCTTCGCGCCCGCGGCCGCCCTCGGGCTCGTGTTCGAAGATGGTCTTCTTGTGCGAGGGCGCAGCCTTGTGCTGCGTGTTCGCGCGGATCACCGTCTCGAACACCTGCGCCCCGAAGCGCGCGCGCAGCAGGTCTTCGACCTCGGTGGTGATGCGCTCGCGGCGGTCGACGATCGTGAGCAGATAGCCCAGCACCTCGGCCTTCGCGCCCGCCCGGTCGCGGAGCTTCGTGAGCGTCTCGCCGAGGAGCTTCAGCCCCAGCATCGGGAGGTACTCGCACGACACGGGGATCAGCACGCGCTGCGCGGCCACGAGCGCGTTCACCGTGAGGAGCCCGAGGTAGGGCGCGGTGTCGACGACGAGCACGTCCATCGACTGCGTGAGCGGCCCGCGGAGCGAGCGTTCGAAGACGCGCTCGCGGCCGTACGCGGTGGCGAGGTGCAGGTCGACGACCGCCATGCGCTCGCCCGCGGGCGCGAGCCAGAGGTTCGGCAATCGCGTCTCGACCACGGCGGCGTCGAGGGTTCCCTCGTCGAGGAGCACCTTCGCCACGTCGGTCGCGTCGTCGGCGGGCGTGGCCCCGAGCGTGGCGCTCGCGCTGCCCTGGATGTCGAGGTCGACGAGCAGGGTTCGAAGGCCGCGGCGCGCGAGGCCCGCCGCGAGGTTCACGGCCGTCGTGGTCTTGCCCACGCCGCCCTTCTGGTTCGCCACCACGAGAATGATCGGTTCAGGCATGACTGCGGGGCGGCGTCGTACGCATGCGCGACGATGTCAAGTCAACAATCCGACAACGGGGACTGGTGCGGGGAGGATTCTGTCTTGTGTCGCGAGGGCCGCTTTGACTAGAAGTGGACCGCTTCGGCTTGATGTAGTCCCTTAGCCTTACATGTAGGACGCGACGTGAGAACCCCTGAAACCAAAGGGGATCTCGTTACCCGGACGACGAGGATCGAGATGGATCGAGCACGGTTCCGCGCTGCACTCCTGGCCACCCTCCCGATGGCGCTCATGGGATGCGAGCACGCGATGGTGGGCAACGTGATGGCCCTCGGCATGACCTGCTGCCTCTTCTTCGGCACCCTGCAGCTCGGGCGCCGCCCGGCCCCTGCGCCAGACGCTTCGAAGCACCCGGCCTCGTCCACGAAGAACGCGGGCTGACGGTCTCCGTCGATGGCCCCCCGCGGTCCCCTCGCCGCCCGCCCGCCGCAGAACGACCTGCTCACGATCCGGCCGCCGACCACGGCGCCCGCGACGGGCTTTCGCACCATCGATCAGTTCTCGCTCAGCGACCTCGAATCGATCTGGAACATCCTCCGCGGCGACTCGGTCATCGACTGGAAGCGCCTGAACTACCTCACACGCGACGACGCCGAGGAGTTCCTCCGCGTGCAGGAGTTCTACGTCGACCGTGCGGCAGACCGCGCGCGCCTCGACGCGATCAAGAACGAAGCGATCGCCTATCTGCGCCGCAATTTCGAGTACCCCATCCCCCGCGCGGTCGCCGAGCTCCCGGTCGAAGACCTCATGCTCATGGCCGCGGGCAAGGGGCACAAGCAGGTCTGCGCCTGCGTGATCTTGAAGGTGATGCACATCATCCATCACCTCCAGGGACGCGAGCTCCTCTACGTGCTCCCGCTCTCCGACGCCGAGATCTTTCAGCTCGTCGAGCAGAAGATCTATCGGGTCATCGGCGGGATGCTCGAAGAGGGCCTGCCCATCACCGAGTTTCTCGGAGGTCGCAAGAGCCGCGACTCGCTCTACACGAAGCTGCTTTCGAAGAGCGAGACCATCGCCGCGCAGATCTACGACAAGGTGCGCTTCCGCATCGTGACGCGCACCACCGAAGACCTGCTGCCGGTGCTCAACTACCTCACGCGCAGGCTCTTTCCGTTCACGTATGCGATCCCGGGTGAGAGCTACAACACCCTGCTCGACCCGCGCGACTACGCGCGGCACCACCCGCACATCGTCGACCTGCTCAACTCGCCGCAGACCAACGTGCACGAAGACCCGCTCACGGGTCCCGTCGACAACAAGTTCAGCGCGCGCTCGTACCGGGTGATCCACTTCGTCGTCGACATGCCCGTGCGCGTGCCCCAGAAGGTGCTCGACAAGGCGCCTCCCGCGGCCGCGAACCTCGGGCCCGTGGTCTTCGTGCTCGTGGAGTTTCAGCTCGTCGACCACGACACCGAGCTCGCCAACGAGTCGGGCGAGGCCTCGCACGCACGCTACAAAGAGCGCCAGCGCACCGCCGTGCGAGACCGCCTCCAGCTCGGCGCCGACCGCGTGAAGCGCAAGCGCAAGTAGCCCCGCGAACGCCCTGTTTTCAGGGCGTCTCGGCGATGTCGCTCTCGACGGCGCGCTCGACGGTGCGCCGCACGAACACGCGACCGCGCTCGTCGCGGCACACGTCGCCGTCACCCACCGTCGCACAGGGCGGGAACCACCGGTCGTCGCGCAGCGGCGTCACGCGGCAGTCGCGCACGCCGCACGCGTTGGTGACCACGCGCACGTCGGCGGCGAGCCACGACCAGTTCACGCTCCCGATGGCGGGGTTGTCGCGGCAGCGCATCGAGACGATGCCGTCGTCGACGCTGCCGATCGTCGCGCGCGCGATGCCGCCGCAGTGCACGGTCAACACCGGGTGCACCACGTCGTTGCGCGCGTCGGTGTCGGTGCACGTCCCGTGGTCGCGGTAGAAGTTGACCATCAGCCGGAAGGTCACGTCGTCGGGCGGATCGTCGACGGCCGCGTTCTCGCTGAAGCAGAAGAGCGGATCGCCGGGGTCGCGCACCGTCGGGTCGCAGGTGATGTCGTCGGTGTCGAGGCGGGGGTTCCAGCAGCGTCCGCTCGCGCGCCAGAGGTCGCCGAAGGGCGGCGGCGCGTTCTGGCAGGCCTCGGCGGTGGCCGCGGGGGCGAAGCGTGTGTCGGTCGGCGAGAGCGCCCAGTTCACCGTGCCGCCCGGCGCCTTGCAGGTCGCGAAGTAGCAGTCGTTGCGCGTGAACCAGCGGTACGAGCTCGTGGCGCGGCGATCCATCGGCGCGACGTGGAGGTCGAGGTCGACGCCCGACGAGCGCTCGCCGCCCTTCTGATCCCAGTCGAGCTCGACGCGCAATCCGCGGCCCTGCACGTAGAGGGGAATGCGGCACGCCTCGGTGCGTCCGCCCGCGCGCGTGAGGGTCAGCGTGACGGTGTAGAGCCCTGCGCGCACGGGCATCACGCGGAGCACGGGGTCGGTGACCGAGGCGGGCGCGGGACACGGCGAAACACCGTCGGGACAGGTGAGTTCCCATCGGTACGCGGTGGCCGTCGGGTCGATGGTGCGCGCGTCGAGGGTGAACTGCTGAAGCGGCGCCACGCCCGCGCTCGGCGGACACTGGAGCGCCCCGCGACACGTCGGCAGCCCGTCGTCGATGGAGCCATTGCAGTCGTCGTCGGCGCCGTTGCAGACCTCGTCGCGCGCAGGCGTCGCGCCCATGCACTCGTTGCCCACCCACGCGCCGAGCTCGGTGCAGCGCATCGATCCGTCGCGACACGCGCCGCGACCGCGGCGGTCGCTCGCACCGGGAAAGCACGTGCGCATCTCGCCGGGCGCGCAGGGGCATCCCTCGTCGACCTGTCCGTTGCAGTTGTCGTCGAGGCCGTTGCCCGAGCCCACACCCCCATCGGCCGCGGGCGCGCCACACCGCTCGACGGGACCGCACGGGGCCGCGCTGCACGGGTCCACGGGCGGCACGTCGGGCACCACGTAGCGGTCGGGGAGCGGGCCGAGGTCGAAGTGCCCGCTCGCGTCGAGGCCCGAGGTGTTCGCGGGCGGACGCGCGTCGTCGACGCACGCGGGCGACAGCGCAGAGAGGCACAGCAGCACAAGAGACGTCGAGCGCACGCGGACGGAGGTTCTATCACGCAGCCCCGCGTGGGGTATCGTCGCGCGCCGTGGCAGACCCCGCGCAGCGCCCGTGGATGGCCCCGCTCCGCTTCGCGCTCTTCGTGGCCCTCGTGCTCGGACTCGCGTCGGCGGTGGCCACACGACACCGGGCCGTGCACGGCGCGGATTTCTTCTCCGGTCGGCACCTCGACGTGACCTTCGCGGCGCCTCCGTCGTTGCGCGGCGCGCCCGTGTCAGAACGGCATTTCGCGTGGCCGTTGAGTCAGGGCAGCGGCTCGCTCGCGGTCACCTGGCAGACCCTCGCGCGCGGCTCACAGAACGCGGTCGCGGCGGTGCGTGTGGAGCCCGGCGCCGACCTCGTCGACGGCGTCGAGGCGACGGTGCGGGTCACGGGCTACGACACGGTCACCGTCGATGACAGCGGTCGCGCGCAGCCCGTGGGCAACGCGGTGCTGGAGTGCGTCGAGACCGCGGCGGATGGACTCCATCGGCACCGGCTCGAACTGCGCGGCGACGGCGTGGCGAGGCCCGAGACGCTGCGAAGAGATTGACGACCCGAGAGCGGGTGTTAGAGCCTCGTGCGCCCTGGCGAAGACCCGTCAGAGAGGAGCGAACACCCCAATGGCCGACATCGACATCACGCACAACCACACCCTCGGCAAGGACACCGCGAAGCAGAAGGCCGAGCAGGTGCTCACGAACCTCGGGAGCCAGTACGGCATCAAGGGCACGTGGTCGGGCGATGTGTTCAACATCAACAAGCCCGTCGAGGGGAAGTTCACCGTGACCGACACGGCCGTGCGCGTCGAGATCACCCTCGGCTTCATGATGCGCGCCATCAAGGGCAAGATCGAAGAAGAGGTGAAGGGTCAGCTCCGCAAGGCGCTGGTCTGAGTCCCTCTCCGCGCGGCGCGGTCAGGTGATCGCGTCGCGCCGCAGGTCGCGCCAGAGCAACGCCGCGCAGACCGCCGCGCCCACCAGCAATGCGCTCCCGAGCATGGCCTCGCGGAGCAGCACCTTTCCGACACCGAAGAGCGACAGGTAGATGAGCCCACACCCGAGGGCCCAGTCGCGCAGACGCACGCCCACCGTCGGCCCCGAAGGCCCCACGTCGCCCGCCTCGCGCGCCACCGGCGCCCATCCGCCGCCCGACGGACGCACGCGGCGGTAGAAGGCCACGAGGGTCTCCATGGGCTCGGGCTTCGTCGCGAAGGTGACCGACACCCAGGTGACCGTGGTGATCGCGAGCGTGCCCACCATGAGGTGCGCGAAGCCGCGCGGGTCGTCGGGGTTCATGCCCGCGAGGTGCTGGAGCGCGAGCGATCCCACGAGCGAGGCGGCCATCGCGCTGATCTCGCTCCACGCGTTGATGCGCCACCAGTACCACCGGAGGATCAGCACCAGCCCCGTGCCCGCGCCCATCGAGAGCAGGATCTTCCACGCGCCCTCGATGGACCCGAGAAAGAGCGTCACGACGCCCGAGAGCACCATCGTGAGCGCCGTCGCGAGGCGCGAGACCGTGACGTAGTGGGCCTCGCTCGCCTCGGGCTTGAGAAAGCGCGCGTAGAGGTCTCTCACCAGATACGACGCGCCCCAGTTGAGGTGCGTGGCCACCGTCGACATGTACGCCGCGACGAAGCCCGCCATCATGAGCCCGCGCAGGCTCGGCGGCAGGTGGTCGATCATCACGCGCACGTACGCGCCCTCGCCGTCGCGGTCGGTGCCGTCGCGCAGACCGGGATAGAGCGCGTAGGCCGCGAGCGCCGTGAGGATCCACGGCCAGCTCCGCACGCAGTAGTGCGCGACGTTGAACCACAGCGTCGCGAGCACGCCGTCGCGCTCGGTGCGGGCCGAGAAGATGCGCTGCGCCACGTAGCCGCCGCCGCCAGGCTCCGCGCCCGGATACCACGCGGCCCACCACTGCACGCCGAGGTACACCGCGAGGGCGACGCCGGGCATCCACGTGGCGTCGGCGGGCGGGAGCACCGAGAGCCGTTCCGCGGGCACGGCGCGCATCACGCCGTCGATGCCTCCCGCGGCCATCACCGCGTACACCGCGAGCGCGATGGCGCAGCCGAGCATCACGATGAACTGCAGCACGTCGGCCCAGAGCACGCCCCACAGGCCCGAGATCGACACGTACACGCCCGTGAGCAGCAGGCACACGCCCACCGCGGGCCCCTTCGGGAGGCCGAGCGTGAGGCCGAGGATCTTCGCCATCGCGAGGTTCACCCAGCCCAGGATCACCAGGTTGATGGGCAGCGCGAGGTAGGCCGCGCGAAAGCCCCGCAGCGCCGCGGCCGCGCGACCGGCGTAGCGGAGCTCGATGAGCTCCACGTCGGTGAGCACGCCCGCGCGACGCCAGAGCGAGGCGAAGAAGAAGACCGTGAGCATTCCGCTGGCGACGGCGTTCCACCACAGCCAGTTGCCCGCGACGCCGTGGGAGACGACGAGGCCCGAGACGACGAGCGGCGTGTCGGCCGAGAAGGTCGTGGCCACCATCGAGGTGCCCGCGAGCCACCAGGGCACGTCGCGGCCCGAGACGAAGAACTCGCTGAGGCTCTGCTTCGCGCGGCGTCCGCCCGCGATGCCGAGGGCGATGTTCACCGCGAAGAAGCCCAGCATGATCGCCCAGTCGAGCCCCGAGAGTCGCATCGCGCGCGACGCTACACGGGCGCTGCGCGTGCGATCAATCAGCGCGCGTCGTCGTCGTGGTGATGGCGGCGGTGACGACGGTGATGACGCTCGCCCGAGGGTTCGGCGGCGTCGTCGTGGCGGTGATGGCGGCGGTGGCGTCGCTCGCTCGCGGGCGCAGCGGGAGAGGATTCGACGGGCGTGACGGGGGCCGCACTGTCGGCGAAGACGCGCGCGATGGGGCGGTCGCTGTCGTCGAGCACCACGCGCTCGCGACCGTACTCGCGCACGGCCTCGTCGACGCGGGCGAGGAGCGCGCGACGGCGCACCTCGTACTCGCGGAGCTGGTTCGACTTCAGCACGCGAAAGGGCGCGTGGAGCGTGCGTCGCGCGAGCACGTCGGCGGTCGTGCGCTGCACCGCGGCCAGCACGCTCGCGGGAATGCGTCGGATGCCGTCGATGCCGCCGCGCTCGGTGAGCCGGAGGTTCTGCATGTACCAGCCGCGGTTGTTGTCGCGAAAGATCAGGTCGTCGTGCTCGTCCTGCGGGACGTTCGCAGAGTTCCAGCGGTCGAAGTTGGCCTGCAGGTAGTCGAAGGTGATGAGCGACGCGATCTGCAGCGCGCGCGTGCGGTGCTGCGCGGGAATCTCGGTGCGCGGGTCGAGCCAGGGGTTCCACTCGGCGCGCGACTCCGCGGTGTGGAGGTTCGTGCGGCGCAGTACGGGCATCCACACGATGGCGGCGCCCTCCACGGATCCGTCGCGCTCCACTTCGAGGTTCGCGTCGCGGAGAAACCCGTCGAGCGCACGCAGCGGCACGCGTCGGTACACGGCCGGCGGGACCCTTCCGTCGAAGCCCAGCGCCCGCGCGAGCTCGTAGCCCGCGAGCTCGTGCACCCACCAGTCGCGCTCGCCCTGCCGCGCGGGCTTGAACGCCATCTCGTACCCGTCGCCGAGGTCGCAGTGGAACACCAGCGTGCTGCTGTTGAAGCGCTCGATCACCCGCACCACGGGCCGCGTCGCCATCGCGCGCAGGAGGTCGTCTTCGTCGCGTCCACGAAAGCGCCGCACGCCATCGGCCGCCGCGTCGGACGCGGGCTGCACGGCCGCCGCATCGGGCTGCACCGGTGCAGGGTCGGGCTGCGCAGGTGCAGGGGTGGGCGCTGCGACCGTGGGCGCTGCAACCGTGAGCGCCGCGGTCGACGCATCGGTCGCGGTGGGGTGCGAGGCCTGGGCGGCCATCTGTTCGGGCGGGGTGTGCGCCACGGCGGCCTGGATGGCCGGCGCGCGGGTCTGCGCCACGGCGGTGATCGCCCCGAGAACGAGGCCCATCCCGATGGCGGTCGAGAGGGCGTGGCGGCTGGCCTTGAGCTCCATCGCGTGGGCTTTCATCGAGACGCGAGAACGGCGGCCCGACGGTACTCCTTGAGGGTCACGGTATCACCGCGGGTTGGCGGTCTGTGAAGCGCGCGGGCCGTGTCCGACGGCGATTCGCGGAGCTCCGTCCGCACGGTCGACGGAACACTCGTACGCGTTGACCGAACATCCGCGCGGGCCCACGCAACGTACCCCGACGCTACGATGCTCCGCGCGCACCTCCTCGCTGTCACGCTCCTCGCCGCCCTCGGCGCCCACTGCGGCACCACCACGTCGGCTCCGCCCGCAACCGCAGCCCCCGCGCCCGAGACCGCCACCACGTACGAAACCACCGCGCCCTCGACGCCCGCGGGCGCTTCGAACAGCACCGCGCAGACCGCAGCAGAACGCGCGGCGCCCGTGCGCCTGCTCGCCCTCGGCGACTCGTTCACGATCGGCACCGGGAGCGCGCCCGACGCGGCCTTTCCCGCACGGCTCGCGGCCCGATGGCGCGAGGGGCGCTGCGAGGTCGCGCTGCGCAACCCCGCGGTCAACGGCTTCACCACGCAGGACCTTCTCGACCGCGAGCTCGCCCACGCGCGGCCCTTCGCACCGACGCACGTGACCCTCGCGATCGGCGCCAACGACCTCGTGCGCGGACGCTTCGCCGACGAGTACCGCGCGCAGGTCGCGGCCATCTTCGACGCGCTCGCACGCGCGGGCGTGGCCGCTTCGAAGGTCGTGGCGATTCCGCAGCCCGACTGGTCGAAGTCGCCCGCAGCGAGCGCGTTCGGATCGCCCGACGAGATCCACACGCAGATCGTGAACTACAACGCCGCGCTGCGCGCCGAAGCCGAGGCCCGCGGCGCGCGCTACGTCGACCTCTTTCCGCTCATGGAGCAGCAGGCCCACGACGGGCTCCTGGCGCGCGACGGACTGCACCCGAACGCCGCCGCGCACGACGCCTGGGCCGCGGCCCTCGCCCGCGCGCTCCCCTCGCCCTGCGCGCGCTGAAACGCCTTCAGTTCCAGTGTTTTCGTTCGTGCGCGGCGCGCCGTTCGCGCTGCTGCTCGGCGAGCTCGACGCCCTCGCGCGTGACGATGAACCTCACCGTGCCGCGGCCGCGGGGCGTGTCGATGTCCGCTTCGAAGCCCGGTCCACCGAAGGTGCCGAGGAGCAGCTCACGGCGAAGGCTCCGCACCTGCCCGTAGGCGAGCTCGGGGTCCGTGAGGTTCTCCACGTCGGCATCGGTGCGGAGAAGATTCACCGCGGCGTGATAGAGCCGCACGCCGAGCCCCGGCGGCAGAAACACCGTGCTCTGGAGCACCGCGATGAGCCGCCACGACTCGTCGCGTTCGCTCACCGCTCGCCCCCGCGTCGATCGCGCATCGCCGCGCGGTAGATGCCCACGAGGCGCTCGGCGAGGAGCGACCACTGCGACGGGTTCTCGTGTCCGCTCAACACCCCCACGAGGTGATCACCACGCGCGCGCACGACGCCTTCGAGACCGCCGCCGCCGTCGTCGTCGCGCAGCGCCTCGGCCTCGTCGAGGGTGCGCGTCACGATGCGGTTCGCGTGCACGAGGCCGCCCTTCAGCACGTTGGCGAGGCCGTAGTCTTCCATCACGTCGGGGTGCAGAAGCTCGTCGCCGAGCTGCGTGACGCGGAACTCCTCGCGCGAGAAGCGCCCCTGCGCCCGCACGTCGTAGACCGACAGCACGCTCGCGGTACGACGGAACATCGCGCCGCCTTCGAGCGTGGCGAGATACACGGGCACGAGCGCCGTGGGCCAGTCGTGGGCGTGCATCACGTCGGGCACCCACCCGAGGTGCTTCGCGAGCTGCATGGCCCCGCGCGAAAGAAACGCGAAGCGCGCGAGGTTGTCGTGCGCCGTGCCGCCGGGCGGATCGTAGAGGTACGGACGGTCGAAGAGCACCTCGTGGTCGAGCATGTACACGGGCACGTCGGAGCCCGGCACCGTGGCTTCGTACACCGCGCACCACGCCTCGGCGTCGCCGAGGGGAACCGCGAGGGGCGCGAGGTGCTTCGACATTCCGTCGGTGGCGACGGGCGAGATCCACCCGTAGCGCGGGATCACCACACGCGCGTCGACGCCCTGCGCGCGCAGCGCAGCGGGGAGCGCGCCGACGACGTCTCCGAGCGCGCCCTCGCGGGCGAAGGGGGCGCACTCCGACGCGACGAACAGAACTCGCAACGGCCTTTCCATAAGGGCCGCGGACTATACATCTTCATGTCGCGCGTCGGGTGGTGTAGACCGCTCGCGATGAGCACCGCGCGCCTCCACTACGACGACCCGCTGCTCCTGACCTTCGACGCCGCGGTGGTGGCGCACGCGCGCTTCGGCGACCGCCCCTCGGTGGTGCTCGACCGCACGGCGTTCTATCCCGAATCGGGCGGACAGCTCGGCGACGAGGGCACCCTCGACGGACGCCCCGTGCTCGACGTGCAGGTCGACGACGCGGGCGTGGTGCACCACCTCGTCGACGGCGAGGCGCCACCCGTGGGCGCGACGGTGCACGGCGCCATCGAACGCACGCGCCGACGGCTCCACATGGCGCTGCACACGGGGCAGCACATGCTCTCTCGCGCGCTGCTCGACGAGGCCCGCGCCGAGACCGTGTCGTCGCGCCTCGGCGCCACGGCGTGCACCATCGACGTGCACCTCGCGTCGCTCGACGAGGCCGCCGTCGCGCGCGCCGAAGACCTCGTGAACCGCGTGATCGAAGACGACGTGACGGTGCGCCAATATTTTCCGACGCCCGACGAGCTCGCGACGCTGCCGCTGCGCAGGGCGCCGAAGGTGACGGAGAACATCCGCGTGGTCGACGTGGGCGGCTTCGACGTGTCTCCGTGCGGCGGCACGCACTGCACGCGCTCGTCGCAGGTGGGGCTCGTCACCATCACCGGCCTCGAACGCTACAAGGGCAAGATGCGCGTGACCTTTCTCGCCGGGCGCGTGGCGCAGCGCGAGCTCGGGGCGCGGTCGAAGTCGCTCGTCGATCTGGCGCGCGGATTCTCGTGCGGTCCCCTCGACGTGCACCATGGCGTCGAGCGGCTCCGTGCCGAGCTCACCGCGACCCGCGACGCCCTCGGTGTGGCCCGCGCGCAGTGGGCGACGCTCTACGCGCGTGCGCTCCTCGACGACGCGAAGCGCGCGGGATCGCAGCGCGTGGCGTGTGTGCTCGACGACGCGACGGTCGACACGCTGCGCGCGCTCGCGGTCGAGATCACCGCGCAGCCCGGCACGGTGGCGATGCTCGCGTCACGCTCGGCCGAGGGGCTCCAGGTGATGCTCGCGCGCGGCGCCGGGAGCGCGTTCGATTGCGGCGCGTGGCTCAAGGCCGCGACGGCGTCGCACGGCGGACGCGGTGGCGGACGCGCGGATCGGGCCGAAGGGCGCCTCCCCGCGACGGTCGACTGGGCGGCGATCACCGCCGACTGAACGGCGATTCAGCCGACGGAGAACGCGTGGTCTCCGGTGATGGAGTGCGCGGCGAACCAGCGGCGCGCGGCCTCGACGTGGAGCGAGAACGCGAAGGCCGCATCGAGCCCTTCGGGGCCCCAGATCACCCCGCGTTCGAGGGTCTCGTGGTTGGCCTCGAAGGGCGGGAGTGACGCGAGGTCGACGGGCGGCGCCGTCATGAAGAGCAGCACGCGGTTGGGGCGCGGCGCGCTGCTCGCGTATCCGAAGGGTTCGAGCGTGTCGGGGTCGAGCTCGATGCCGACCTCTTCGCGCACCTCGCGGGCGCCACCCTGCTGCCAGCGCTCGTGGTCTTCGAGAAATCCGCCGGGGAGCCCGAGGCGTCCGCGGCCCGGCTCGATGCCGCGACGTAGCGCGAGGAGGCCCCTGCGCGCGCCGTCACGCACGGGCAGGAGCACCACGCACACGGGGATCGGGTTCGACCACGCGGTGATGCCGCACGCGGGGTTCACGCACACGCGCGGGTACACGAGCGGCTCGGCGTAGGCCGTGCCGCAGAACGAGCAGAAGCGGTCTTTGATCGGCGCCATCGGCGCATCGGAGCGCAGCCGAACGGCGCGCGTCAACGGCCGCGAACCCCGTGGCGTCACGCGAACGCCTTTGACTGGAGCTCTCGTCTGTGGTTCTTCGTGACGCATCGCGCGAGAGGGCGCAGCGACAACGGCGCGTCGACACTCGGGTCGCGCGCCAACACGCGCGTTCCCCTCGCGGCAGTCCCGTGCCACGGGCAACCACCGCCATGACCCGCAAGACCACCGCCACGAAGACCAAGGCCGCGCCCGCGAAGACGCCGCGCGCCCGCAAGACCACCAGCACGAAGACGAAGCTCCCCGCGAGCGAGGTGCCCGCGATGGAGACCGTCGCCGAGGTCGTCGCCCTCACCCCGCCCGCCGTCGTCGAGACCATCGCCGTCGAGACCGTCGCCGTCGAGAGCGTCGCCGTCGAGACCGTGCCTGCGGTCGAAGAGGTCGCAGCGCGCGCGCCCGAAATCACCCGCGAGGCCTTCGAACTGCGTGTGCGCCGTGCCGCGTGGCGTCGCGCGAACGCGCGCGGGTTCCGCAACGGGAGCCCCTTCGAAGACTGGATCCAGGCCGAGGCCGAGGTGCGCGCGCAGCTCGATGCCGAGGGCCTTCGTCTCGCCGACCCGCGCTGATCAGGGCGTCGGGACGGTGCACTGCGCGGCCCGCTCCAACGCGCGCTGGAGCCGCGCGGGCGCGTCGGCGGGCATCGTGCGAACCGCCGCGCGGGCCTCGTCACAACGGCCCGCCGCGGCCAGCGCCGTCACCACGGTGAGCACCACCTCGGGTCGACGCGCGCCCTGGGGAAACTCCCTCGCGTACGCCTCGGCCTCGCGCTGCACACCCTCGGTGCGCCCGAGCGCGCGCAGCGACAACCCGCGGAGGTAGCGCGCGTCTTCACGGCGCGCATCACCGCGCGACGAGGCCGCGAGAAAGCGCGCGAGCTCGCGGTCGACGGTGCCGTGGTCACCGCGCGCATAGGCCAGCGACCCCGCGCGGAACCACACGCCCGGGTCCGGCGCCGACGGACGCGCCGCCACGGCCGCGGGCACATCCCCGTCGACGGGGTTCGTTTCAACGGGCGACGCATCGGGCGCCGCGGCGACGCGCAGCGGCAGGATGAGATGTGCCCCCGCCGCGAGCATGCGTTCCGCATCGCGCGTGTGCCGCACGGCGACGATGCCTTCGAGCACCTGCACACGACGGAGGTGTCCGCGGTCGGCCACCACGGTGAAGCGCGTGCCATGCACCTCGACCTCGGCGTCGTCGAGGTGCACCACGAAGCGCTCGCCCGGACCGCGATGGTTCACCTGAAAGGTCACCTCGCCCTGCGACAGCTCGATGCGCGTGTCGACGCCCACGGAGCGCACGAGCACGCGCGCGTCGTCGGCGGGCCAGAGGCTCCCCACGCCGCGCAGGTCGATGCGCCGCGGATCTTCCGACGCTGCGGACACCGTCGACGGGGCGGTGCGGGCGGTGAACCGTCGCACGCTCCATGCGCCACCGAGCACCACCGCGAGGGTCGCGGCCACCGCGAGCATCGACCTGGTGGAGCGGCGCGGCGAAGCGTCACCGCCCACGAGCGCGCGGGTCATGATCGAGGCCCGCACGCGCCGCAGTCGCATCGTGTCGTTGGGCGTCGCATCGAGCTGCCGCACCGACGCGCGGAGCAGTTCGAGTTCGGCCTTCGCCTCGCGGCATCGCAGACAGCCCTTCGCGTGGGTGAACACACCGCGCGTGGTGTCAGCGTCGAGGCGACCGTCGAGGGCCGCTTCGAGCTCGGCCTCGCGCACGCAGCGGTTCATGACTCCCCCCGCGGGCGCAGCGCGGTACGCAGCGAGAGGCGCGCGTGATGGAGGCGCGTCCACACGGTGTTCACCGGCACGTCGAGGATGCGCGCGGCCTCTTCGCCCTTGAGTCCCTCGACCTCGACGAGCACGAAGGTCTCGCGCTGTGCCTCGGGGAGCTTCGCGATGGCTCCTTCGAGGCGCGCGAGACGCTCGCGTTCGAGCAGGTGCTCCTCGGGGTCGGGCGTCGATTCGGGGAGGTCGACGTCGTGCTCGCGCGCGAGCCAGAGCGTGAAGCGACGAAAGAGCCGTCGCCGTGACTGACGCGCGACCTGCACCGCGACGCCGAGCACGAAGGCCCGCGGTGTTCCCCGCGCGTCGTAGCGCGCGGCCGCGACGGGCAGCGTGAGAAAGGTCGTCTGCACGAGGTCGTCGAGGTCGTCGCGCGACCCGCGGAGCCGCGCGAGCACGTTGTAGACGTCGCGGTGGTACCGATCGAACGCGAGCCCGAGGGCCGCGTTGTCACCCGCCGCGATGCGCAGCAGGAGGTCGTCGCCCGCGACGTCTCCCTCGACGGCCTGGAGCTTCGTGCGTGTCATCGCCACACCACCCATCGCAGGCCCACGGAGAACGACCATGCGACCATGTCGTCGGCGTCGGGCACGGGGTCGAGGTCCGAGCCGTCTTCGTCGTCGCGCTCGACGCCGGGCTGCGGGCGCCACCCGCTCGGCACACCCGCCATGAGGAAATCAATCCCGAGGTCGCCGCGCGCGAACACCGAGAGCGAGCGCGTCACCGCGAAGGCCGCCGAGGCCTCGCCCCCCATGCGAAGCACCACCGAGTCGCCCTGCCGGGACCACAACGCGCGCACGCCGAGAGCGGGGCCCGCGTCGAACTCCCACCGCGAGGTCGTCCAACGCGCGCGCCGACGCGGCCACCATGAAGCCCTCGCCGCGGGTCCAACGGATGCCCTCGCGGTTGTAGTCGCCGCGGAGGCCGAAGGTCCAATCGCGACGCACGTGTTCGAGGTCGACACCGAGGCGCACGAGCGAGACGTGCTCCGACGCGCCGAAGCCACCCCAGACGCCCACGCGCAACGCCGCGCCGTTCGAGGGCAACGGCCCCGTCGCGAGCGCGGGCGAGAGGGCGCGCGAAGGCACCGCGGGCGACACGGCCGACGGCTGCGCGGGCGACGGAACCACGGGCGCCGTCACGGGCGCGACGGGCGTCGCAGGCGCTTCGGGCTCGGCGAGTCCCTCGATGGGGAGCGCGGGCACCGCGAGGAGCGCGACGAGCGTGGGGAGCGCGTCGCGCGAGTGGCGCAGCACGCGGGCGATCTGCCGTCCGTCGTCGAGCACCGCGGTGAGCACGAGGCGGTTGTTCGCGACGTCGAAGCGCACCACCGGGCACGAGCGGTCGGCGGGCCCATCGGACGAGAGCGCAGCGGTCAGGGCCGCGAGCGTCGCGGGAGGAACGCGCGGCGTGGCCTCGACGCGGGGTGTGCACGGCGCGGTGACCGACTGCGCGCGCGCCGCGGGGGTCGCGACGAGCAGGGCACTCAGGATCGGGAGGGCGCGGCGCACGGTGACGTCGGGGGATAGGTGGTCACAGAAGTACCGCGGGCTTCACGAAAAATCGGGGCCCCGAGCCTGTTGCAGTTTTCTGAACGAAAGGTGACTCCTTCGGACAATCTTCCCTGTACGGGCCGCAGGCGGTGGTCTGGCGAGCGCACGCGCGCCGTCGTCGACCGGAGGCGCGGCCCCTCGAAAGGTCACGAGGTCATTTCATCATGAAGTCGTTCAAGGTTGCGCTGACCGCGTTCGCTGCGTCGGTTGCGCTGGCGTCGACCCTCGCAGCGCCGACGGCCGAAGCGGTCCCGCTCCTCACGGGCTTCGGCGGTCCCACGGGGTACGGCCTCCCGCAGAACTGCGTGCACCCCAATGACGACGGCTCGTACGCAGGCGGCCCCACCGCGACGGCCGCGTCGCCGGTGCCGATCGACATCAGCGCGGCGTTCCCCTCGGGCATCAACTTCTTCGGCAGCGTCTACCGCTCGATGTACGTGAACACGAACGGCAACATCACGTTCCGTGCGGCGCTCCCGACGTACACCCCGCAGGCGTTCCCGGTCTCGATGCAGCCGATGATCGCGCCCTGGTGGGGCGACGTCGACACGCGCGGCGGCGGCCAGCCCGCGCGCAACAACATCTGCTTCCACGTCGAGCGCAACCGCGTCGTCGTGACCTGGAACAACGTCGGCTACTTCAGCTCGCACGACAACCTCCAGAACGACTTTCAGCTCGTACTCACCACCAGCAACACCTGCGCGACCACGGGCGACTTCGACGTCGAGTTCCGTTACAACCGCTGCCAGTGGACCACCGGCGACGCCTCGGGCGGCACCGGCGGCTACGGCGGCACGCCCGCGCAGGTGGGCTTCGACGCGGGCAATCGCACCAACTTCGTGTCGCTCCCCATGTCGCGCACGATGGCGATCCTCGACGTGTGCCGCACCTCGAACGTCGCGGGTGGCGCGCCGGGCCTCTGGCGCTTCCAGATCCGCGGCGGCTCCATCGCGGGCGGATGCTCGGGCGGCGGCACGGCCTGCACCGTCGCGGGTCAGCGCGGCGCCTGCGCCAACGGCATCAACATCTGCTCGGGCATGGGCGTCACCTGCCGCCAGGTGAACATGCCCCGCGAGGAGCGCTGCAACGGCTTCGACGACGACTGCGACGGCGTGGCCGACAACGGCACCAACCTCTGCGGCCGCGGCTTCGTGTGCGACCGCGGGTCGTGCGTCGAGCAGTGCTCCGGCGAGCTCGGATGCCTCACGGGACGCACCTGCACCGACGCGGGCCTCTGCGTCGAAACCTCGTGCCTCGACCGCTCGTGCCCCTCGGGTCAGCGCTGCTCCGCGGGCAACTGCATCGATCCGTGCTCGGGCGTCACGTGCCCCGCGAACCAGATCTGCCGCGCGGGCCGCTGCGCCAACCCCTGCGAGGGCGTGACCTGCAACCCGATGGAGGTCTGCGACCGCGGCACCGGACTCTGCGTGCCCGGCTGCCAGTGCAACCCCTGCGCGGCGGGTCAGAGCTGCCAGCCTGACGGCTACTGCGTGGCCGACGACTGCGTGGGCGTCACCTGCCCCACGGGCCAGTACTGCCGCGGTGGAACGTGCCGCGACGCCTGCGAGACCGGCCCCGACACGCGCCTCTGCCCGAGCGGTGAGATGTGCCAGCTCGGCGAGTGCGTGAGCGTGGCCGCGCCCCGTGACGCCGGCGCCGACGCCGCACGCACCGATGGATCGACGGGCACCGACGCCTCGCGTCCTGCCGACAGCGCCACCTCGCGCGACGCCACGGCCGGTGACGGCGCTGCGTCCGACGACGGCGAGGAGCCCGTGTTCGTGAGCTCGCGCCCCGTCGGGTGCCAGTGCTCGACGACGGGCGCCGCGGCCCCGCGCGGACACGCCCTCGCGGCCCTCGGCTTCGGCCTCGCGGTGGTGCTCCGCCGCATGCGCCGCACGCGTCGCTGAACCGCCCGCCCCCGCCCTCGCACGGAGCCGCCACCACGCGCGGCTCCTCTCCCTCCCGCACACACACCCGCCTGCTGAAACGCCGCTGAACTTCGGCGCGCCGCGCGCACACGGCCGTTGGGTCTCGCGTCGCGCGCGGGTATCGTCGCGCCCATGAAGCGCTGCCCCTTCTGCGCCGAAGAGATTCAAGACGCCGCCATCAAGTGCCGCCACTGCGGCTCGATGCTCAACGGCGCGCCGCAACCCTCCGCGGCCCACGCGCCGGCCCCCGAGGCGGCCGTCACGCTCTACGAGGGCGCCCCGTCGTGGAAGGCCTGGTTCTCCCGCTACGCAGGCGTCGCGCTCCTCGCCTCGCTGGCCCTCGGCGCGCCCCTCGCGCTGCACCTCGCGGCGGCGTGGGAATGGAGCCTGGCGGCGATTCCCCTCGCGGTGCTGGGCCTCGCGGCGATCGCGCTGCTGGCCCACACCGAGCTGCGCCGACGGCTCACGCGCTACCGCATCACCACGCGCACCATCGACGTCGAGACGGGCCTGCTCTCGCGCACCATCGACACGCTGCAACTGTGGCGCGTGCGCGACGTGCAGTTCGAACAGCGCCTCGCCGAACGCATGCTCGGACTCGCCACGATCCGCGTGTTCACGAGCAGCGCCGACAAGCCCGAGGTGGTGCTCCGCGGCCTCGGCGACGCGCGCAAGGTCTTCGACGACGTGAAGGCCGCGGTCGACGCGTCGCGCCGCTCGGGCAACGTGATGGGGATCGTCGAGTGAGGGCCAGCGCGCCGGGTGTTTGATATGGTCCGCGCCCCATGCGCCGCGCGTCGTTCCTTCCGCTCCTCGCCACGCTCACCGCCTGCGCCGCTGCCGAGACGCCGCTCGCGCCGACGCCCGCCCGCGACGCCCAGGTCGACACGGGCCCGCGCGACACCGGCGTGCGCGACACGGGCACGCGCGACGTGGTCGATGCCGCCGTCGACCGCGCCGCACCGATGGACGTCGCCTCCGACGATGTTCCCGCCGACGCGCCCGTCGACACGGCCGCGCCCATCGACGCAGGCGTGACCGACACGGGCCCCTCGCCCGACCGCCCCGACGTGTGGATCTTCGACGCGGGCGTGACCGACACGGGCCCCGCAGACACCGGCGCGCGCGACGTTCCGCCGGTGATGCTCGGCGACGCGTACGAGCCTCCGCGCGACGGCTTCGACACGACCGTGCGCGACACCGACCTCACCGTGGGCACCACGCCGACGAACCCCGCGGGACGCTTCGGCGGCACCGAAGACAGCACCCGCGCGCCGTCGATCGTGTACCCCGCCGAGGGCGTGGTCATGCCCCCGAACCTCACGGGCTTCGAGGTGCACTTTCTCGCGGGCACGGGCAACGACCTCTTCGAAGTGGGCTTCGCGGGCGACCGCGGAACGCTGCGGATGTACACGGCCTGCAACGCGGTCGGCGGCGGCTGCGCGCTGAGCCTCGACGAGCGCGCGTACGGCGAGCTCGCGCGCGTGGCGCAGCCCTCGGGGCGCGTGGTGCTCACGATCCGCGGAACGTCGGCGAGCGCAGCGGGACGCTTCGGACGCTCGGCCTCGCGCACGATCTCGATCACGGGCACCGACGTGCGCGGCGGGCTCTACTACTGGAACGCGGGCGGATCGATCCTGCGCTTCGAGTTCGGACGCGCGGGCGCGCGGCCGGAGAACTTTCTCCGCGGTGATCCGATCAACTGCCTCGGGTGCCACGTGCTCTCGCGCGACGGCTCGCGCACGATGGTGGGACGCTTCATTCCGGGCCCGGCGATCTCACGCGTGTTCGACGTGCCCACGCGCACGCCCCTCTCGGCGGAGTACGGCGCGAACTTCGGCACGTTCTCACCCGACAACACGCGGCTGCTGACCTCCGACGGCGCGCGCATGGCGCTGCTCAACGGCGCGACCTTCGCGACGACGACGGGCCTCCCCGCCGACAACCGCGGGTCGATGCCCGACTGGTCGCGCAACGGGCGCATGGTGGTGTTCTCGCGGCAGCGCAACGGCATCGCGCTCCTCGGGCAGCCCGGTCACAACGCGCCCGGCGACCTGCTGCTCATGCAGTGGAACGGCTCGGCCTTCACCACGCCCACCACGCTCGTCAACGCCGCGAGCAACGAGAACAACTACTACCCGAGCTTCGCGCCCGACGATCAGTGGATCGTGTTCAACCGCAGCGGCGGCAGCTCCTACAACGCGATCGACGCGCACCTCTGGGCCGTGCGCGCATCGGGAGGTTCTCCGGTGCGCCTCGCCGCGGCCGACGCGACGGGCGACGTGGGCAACTCGTGGCCCAAGTTCGCGCCGTTCATCCACACCTGGCAGGGCGAGCCGCTGCTCTGGGTGACCTTCTCGTCGCGCCGTGATTACGGCCTGCGGCTCCAGCAGCAGTCGCGCGCCGTCGAGAGCCGCACCGCGCAGCTCTGGATGGCCGCGCTGCGCCCCAACCGCACCGGCGATCCGAGCGCGGCCGCGTTCTGGCTGCCCTTTCAAGACCTCAACTCGGGCAACCACATCGGCCAGTGGGCGCAGGAGGTTCAGCGCATGGGATGCCGCAGCGACGCGGACTGCAACCTCCAGGAGCGCTGCCTCCCCGTGGGCGTCACGAGCGCGGTGTACGGCTGCGTTCCGCGATGAGCACGGCGGCCGCGCAGGACCCCGACGAGCGCTTCGATCTCGTCGACCGCGACGGCGCTCCGCGGGGCCTCACAAAGCGCCGCGCCGACGTGCACCGCGACGGCGACTGGCACCGCGCGATCCACCTCTGGGTGGTGAACGTCACGGCCCCGACGCCGTGGGTGCTGTTGCAGCGTCGCAGCGCGCGCAAAGACACCTGGCCCGACCGCTACGACGTCTCCGTGGCGGGCCATCTGGGCATGGGCGAAGACGAGCGCGACGCGCTCCGCGAGGCCGACGAAGAGATCGGACTCACGGTCGAACGCGACGCGCCACACCTGTTGGGACACGTGCGCACCGAGCGACACCTCGACGGCGGCGTGATCGACCGCGAGATCGTCGGGGTCTACGCGCTCGTCGTCGATCGCCCGCTCGACACGTTTCGACCGAACGCTGCGGAGGTCTCCGAGGTGGTGGCGCTCGCACTCGACGACGCGCACGCGCTCTGGTCGGGCACGCGCGTCCACGCGCAGGGCGTGGCCCTCACTGCGAAGGGCGAGCGGCTCGCGCGCACCGTCGACGCGCACGCACTCTGCGGCCCCGACGGAGGGCTGCGCGCCCGTGCGCTCGCCGCGATCCGCGCGTGGCTCGCGGGCGACGACGCGCCGCCGTGGACGCTCTCGCAAGCCCTCTGATCAGCGACCGCAGCCGATGCGTGAGGTCGCCACGGCGACGTCGTCGAACCACACGGTCATGGTCTGGCCCGCGTAGCTCTCCCATCCGAGCTTGAGGTCGGTGAGCATCGGGGCCCACGCGCTGCGCGAGCGCCACCGCGCGTCGATGTCGGGCGTCGAGGTGCCGTCGACCGCGAGGCCCTCCACGGCGGCGCCGTCGATCCATGTGCGGAGGGTGCCTGCGCGCTCGACCTGAAACTCCACGCAGTGCCACGCGCCCGGCGTCGGCGCCGTGCTGCGCGCGATGCCCGCGGGGCTCAGCTCGGGGAGCGTCGCGTCGTCGCTCTCGCGGTTCCACATGAAGATCCGGCTCTGGCCGCCCATGCGCAGGTCGCGGTTGTTGTCGGCCGCGTCGCGCATCGAGAGAAAGGTCACGTGCCCTTCGCCAAAGGCGCTCGCGAAGCGCACGAAGACGCGCCCGAACACCGTCGCGCCCGCCATGGGAACCGCCGTGTCGTTCGCGAGAAACACGTGGTCGCAGTACCCGCCGCCACCGTCGATGCGAATGGAGCGTGTGCCTCCGTGCGCGACCATCGTGTCGAGCGCGAGGCGCCCGAGGCCCGAGCAGTTCGGCGAGGTCACACGCCAGCGTCCGCTGCCGTCGTCGAGGGCCGCGCGTTCGAAGTCGTCACACCACGCGCCCGCAGGACACGTCGCCCCCGACGCATCCACCGACCCATCCCGCGCCCCATCGACGCCTGTGTCCGCTGCGACGTCGGCCGTCCCATCGACCGCCACGACATCGGGCGCCGCGCCGTCCTCGCGGGCCGCGTCGACGGCGGGCGCGTCGATCGCTGCATCCGCGCGAGCTTCGTCCACCGCGTCGACGAGGTCTGCGTCGTTGCCATCCGCGGTGGTTGCGGCATCGTCGCGCACCGATGGAGTGCTCACGGGCGAACACGCCACGGCCAGTGCCACGAACGCACCTCCCCACCCCAACAGACACCCGCGCGACGCGCACACCTCGGGAACGCTGCGACCGAAGATCATCGCGCTCGAAACCATCACGAGCGCGCGCCCCGGGTCCACGCTGGAGTGCGCCCCCGACGGCAACCGCCGATCACCGCCGCCGCACGATGCCGTGGAGCACCAGGTCGAGCAGGGCCGCGGGCGCTCCCGGGTCTTCGGCGAGCGCGCGGTCGGTGAGCGTTTCGAACACCAGCGCCTCGACCGCCCCGACGACGGTGTGCGCTGTCACCCGCGCGTCGACGTCGCGCAGCAGTCGATGCTCGCGTGCGGCCTCGGTGAGCCCCACCGCGCGCTCGCGCATCTCGCGGGCGAAGCGAACGAGCGTGCGACGGGCGCCCACCGCGGGGGCGCGCGACTCCTGGAGGTAGAGCAGCGTCACGCCGGGGTGCGCGCGCAGGGCGACCGTCACCGCAACCGCGAGGGTCTCGTAGGCCGACACGAGGGCCGCGCCGTCGCGGGCCTCACGCACCGCCGCTTCGCACACCTCGAAGGCCTCGCGAAGGGCCGCCACCGCGGGGGCGAGGAGCGCGTCGACGAGGTCTTCTTTGTCGCGAAAGTAGTTGTAGAACGAGCCCTTCGAGAGCCCCGACTTCGCGGCGATCTCGTCGATCGACACGGCCTCGACCCCCTGCGACAGCATGAGCTGGAGCCCCGCCGTCGCGATCGCCGCGGCCCGCGCGCGACGGGTCGCATCGCGCACACCCCCTTCGGGTCCCGGCCGCTCCGGGGGAACCGCCCGGGGTTCGACCCTCACCTTGCGACGTGTGCCCGCAGACCTTGACATCGGTGACGCCTCCACAAAAACTCTGACCACTCGGTCAGCATATTCAGACCCCCACGAAGGGACCCACGCCCATGATCGGTGTGCCGCTCGCACTCCTCGGCTGGAACGTCGGCGAATGGCTCGTGCACAAGCACATCCTCCACGGCCTCGGTCGCCACCGCGCGTCGTTCTGGAGCTTCCACTGGCACGAGCACCACCGGAACTCGCGCCGCGCGGGCATGGTCGACGCCGACTACCAGCGCGACCTCCGCGGCTGGCACGCGCAGACCAAGGAGGCCGCTGCGCTCCTGGGCGTGGCGCTCTCGGTGATTCCCTTCGCGCGCCGCGCGCCGTGGTTCTGCGCGACCGTGGTGACCTGCGCCGCGAACTACTACCGCGTGCACCGCCGCTCGCACCTCGACCCCGCGTGGGCGCGCACGCACGTCCCCTGGCACTACGACCACCACATGGGCCCCAACCAGCACGCGAACTGGTGCGTGACCTGGCCCTGGTTCGACCAGATCATGGGCACGCGCGAGCCCTACGTGGGCACCGCCCGCGAGGCCGCCGACACCGCGCGCCGCGAGGCCCGCGTGGGCCGCCACGTCGCGACCGTGCACCCCGTCACCGCCTGAGCCGTGCACGCCGCTCACATCGCCGTGAGCGAGAGCACCGCGCCCCCCGCCACGGGCTGCACCGAGGGGTGCCACACCACGCCGCCGCTCCCCGCGCGACCGCGACGCGCCGTGCCCACGAGGTAGCCCGCGACGCCGCCGCCCACCATGCCCAGCTCGATCGACGCCGCGAAGGGCGCGCGCTCTTCGCGCAGAAGCAACAGCCCCACGCCGAGTCCCACGAGGCCGCCCGTGAGCACGCCGAGGTCCATCCAGTGCACCTGATCGTGCGTGGGCTGGAGCATCCCGGCCGTCGCCGCGGCGGCCGCCACGCCGATCGCCTCGCCCGCGAGCGCGAAGCTCCCGAGGTGCGCGTCGTCGGCGACCGCGTAGGCCGTCATCGCGCCGAGCACCGAGCCCCAGAATCCGCCCGACAACACGAAGGCCCCGGTGCCCGGTTCGGGACGTGTGAGCAGCGCAATTCCAAGCCCCCCCGCGAGCCCGCCCGTGGCCCCGAGCCACGCCGCCGTGGTCATCGTGGGAACGCCCCACTGCCCCGCGCGCCAGCCCTGCGCACCGAGCGCCGCGCCGCCCAGCAGACCGAGCGCGAGGCCCGCGCCGAGGGCCGTCGGAAGCCCTCGCGGCACCGACTCGGGGTTGTCGACGAGGTAGGCCACCGCGACGCCCGCACCGGCCCCCACGAGGGGAATCCACGGCATCGCCTGGAGCGTGCGGATGTCGAGCTGCACGTCGAGCCAGGCCCCCGTCGCGAGGCCCCACCCTGCGGCCGTCGCGTAGAGCGAGACCGCTTCGAGGCCCGTGCGCGCCCGACGATCGGTCGGCGCGGGCGGTGGCGGCGGCGGCAGCGTGCGCGGCGGATCGAGCGCGTCGACGAGGCGACGGAGCACAGCCCACGGATGCGTCGAGGTGCGATCGATGGCGCGCGCGTCGAGGGCGCGGTCGAGGCGCGCGCGGGCTTCGGCGTAGCGGTGTGCGACGACGAGGTCCGTGGCCACGTCACACACCGCGCGCTCGTCGGCGGTCGTGTCGGGGGTCGGCTGCGCGCGCGCCATCGCCGGTGCGAGGCACAGGGTCAGCGCGAGCAGCGCGCGTCGCATCACGCAGGCTGCGCAGCGGGAAAGCGCGCGCCCGTGGCCCGTTCGAGGTCCGCGCGGATCCGTGCGTGCGTGGGGACGCGCGCGAGCATCAGCACGAAGCTCAGCGCGAAGAAGGGCGCGGCCTTGAGCAATCCCGCGCCGAGAAAGCCGTACACGAAGCCGAACTGCGCCACGGCCTCGCTCGTCGCGAGCCGCAGGATCATCGGCGTCATCGCGCATCGCAGGGCCGCGCGGTCGGCGGCCGCGGGGTCGGCGAAGACGGTGTGCGTCTCGACGGCGGCGTCGCGAAAGCCCACGGAGGCGCCCGCGCGCTCGGTCGCGTCGCCCTGACGGGTGGCGAGGTTTGCGGCGGCGGCGGCGCGCGCGTAGCCCATGCGCGCGATGAACTCGCCGATGGCGGGCGTCACGAACGACGTGACGAGCAGGGCCACGCCGAGCACCGCATCGGGCTGCCGGTCGGGCGTCGCATCGAGGTGGCCCGTGACGACGAGCACGCCCGCGAGCATCACCACGGTCATCGTCAGCGCGCCCCAGAGAACGCGCAGGGTCATCAGCGAAGGGCCGGTCGGCGGATTCATCGGGTCTCTCCCTGGGCGTCGGGGGGAAGCGCGAGCCACGTCCATCGGCCCCCGAGCCACGCGAAGGCGTCGAGCGTTCGGGCGCGATCTCCCGCGCGCAACGTCACACGAAACAACGGCACCGTGGGCCGCACACGCAACGCCGCACGCACCCACGCAGGCGCCTCGTCCACCGTCACCGCGGCCCCGGCCATGCCATCGAGCGCATGGGAGAGCACCGCCTCCCCGCGCCGGATCTCCGCGTCGGGGAGCGCGCGCGCCGCTTCGAAGTCCACCGCGAGCGCGCGACGCGTGAGGTCACCCGCCATCGTGCGCACGGCCTCTCGTCGGGAGACGTCGTTCATCGCGATCACGTCGCGCACCCTCGCCGCGAGCCCCGCGGCGTCGCGCGTGTACGCATCGACGGACGCGGGCATCGGCACACGCGTGCGACGCACGGCCACCTCCGCAGACGCCGCGCGCGGCGCCTCCCCCTCGACGCGCTCGGCGCACGCCACGAGCGCCCACATCGCGCCCAACAACCTCGGTCTCCACGAGCCCACGACGGCGCGGGAGGCTACCGGGTTCTCACGCGGCGGGGCAATGGCGCAGTCCCTTGCAATCCCCTGCGATTGAGGCGACAACCGCCGACCTCGTGAAGCGTTTCATTCCCTTCTTTGTGCTGTGTGCGTCGCTCGTTGCGTGCGGCGACAACACGTCGTCGACCCCGACCTCCGACGCCGCGATCGCCGACGCCGCCACCGACACCGCAACCGACGCGTCCACCGATGCCGCGGCCGACGCCACGGGCGATGGCGCCACCGACGCGAACGCCGACGCGGGCTCCACCACCCGCTGTGGCACCGCGCGGCCCACGGTCACGGGAACGCGCACCGCCGAGGGACTCACCATCGGCCCCGACGGCACGATCTACTACAGCCAGCCCTCGGCCATCGGACGCATCACGCCCGACGGCATGCGCGACAACGCGTGGGCCGCGATCGCGGGCGCCTCGACCATCTGGGGCATCGCGCTCGACACCGCGCGGCAGCGCCTCTACGTGGGCTCGCCGGTGACGCGCGCGATCCACCTCGTCGACTTCTCGTCGGGCACGCCCACGGTGTCGATGTTCTACGCGAACGCGGGCCAGCCCAACGGGCTCACCATCGCAGCCGACGGCACGCTCTACTACTCCGACTTCGGCGGCGGGCACGTGTACAGCCTCACGCCCGACGGCACGCGCACGCGCGTCACGAGCAGCACCATCGCGCAGGCCAACGGCGTGGCGTTCTACAACGGCAACCTCTACGTCGACAGCTACGGCCGCGGCGTGCTCTGGCGCCTCACGCTCAGCAACGGCACCGAGGCGAGCCGCGAGATGGCCGCCACGGGACTCGGCAGCCCCGACGGACTCGCCTTCGACAGCGCGGGCGCCGCGTACGTGACCGACAACGCGGGCGGACGGCTCCTGCGCGTGGCCCCCGGCGCCACCGAGCCCGAGGAGCTCATGTCGGGGCTCAGCGCGGCGGCGAACGTGGAGTTCGGCGCGGGCGTGCTCTCGTGCACCGACCTCTACATCGCCACGAGCGGCGGCGTGCGGCGCTGGGAAGACGGCACCGTCACCGGCCTCGACGTGCCCTGGCATCACTGACCGCGCCGCGGATCATTCCCCCCGATCGCGACGCGCGCGTCTCCCTCCCACAGGAAAGCAACCCGATGGCTGATCTCAAGTCTGTGTTGACCGACGCCTCGCGGCGCAAGCAGGTCGTGCGCGACGCCGAGGCCCTCCTCGACGCCGAGGTGGATTCGAAGGGCGGGCTCTCGGGCCTCGCCATCAAGGGCGCCTTCAAGGTCGTGAAGTCGTTCCGCCCGGGCATCATCCCCGACGTGATCGACGGGCTCCTCGACGATTTCGCGACGCGCCTCGACCCCTTCTACCAGGACCACGCCACCAAGGGCGCGGGACGCCCCTTCGCCGACTACCTCACGTCGCGCAAGGGCGAGGTCGCCGACGCGCTCCTCGCGATCACCGACCAGCGCGCCCGCGTGACCCGTCACAGCGCGCTCAAGAGCGCCTACGAGAAGCTCCGCCCCGAGGGCAAGAAGCACGTCGAGGCCGCCGTGCCCGGCGTCGGACGCCTCATCGAGAAGCACGCCCGCGCGGCCGCCACGTGATCCACGTCACCGCCCCGCCGCCCGTCGGGTTCGAGCCCGCCTGCGGGGCCGTGCCCGACGCCCTCCCCGACGACGCCGCGTGGGTGCTCCTGCGCGGCGCCGACGTGGTGCTCGCCCGCTCGACCACCGTGACATTGCCCGTCACTTCGCAGCTCGCGTCGCTCACGCCCGCGAACGTGCACGCGCTCGGTCGCCTCGACGGCGCCGCGGCCTTCGTGGGCACGCTCGCGCCCGACGCGCCGCTGCCCGAAGGGCTCTCCGCCGATCACCTCCGCACGGCCCTCACGCTCCTCGCGCCCGCGTCGCAGTCGATGGCCGCGTACGGCGCGCAGATCGCCCACTGGGCGCGCACCACGCGCTTCTGCGGCGAGTGCGGCACGGCCACGGAGCCCTCGTCCGATCCGTCGCGTCGCGCACGTCGCTGCGGGGGCTGCGGACACGAGTGGTTCCCGCGCGTGTCGCCCTGCACGATCACGCTCGTCTACGACGACCTCGGACGCATGCTGCTCACGCGGCAACCCACGTGGCCCGCGAACCGCTACGGCCTCGTGGCGGGCTTCGTCGAGCCCGGTGAGACCCTCGAAGACTGCGTGCGCCGCGAGGCCCGCGAAGAGACCGGCATCGAGCTCGACACCGTCGAGTACGCAGGGAGCCAGGCCTGGCCCTTTCCCCATCAGCTCATGGTGGGATTCACCGCGCGCTGGGTCTCGGGCGAGCCCGCTCCGCGCGACGGCGAGCTCGAAGACGCGCGGTGGTTCACCCGCGACGCGCTGCCGATCCTGCCGCCGCGCTTCTCCATCGCGCGCTCGCTGATCGAAGCCTTTCTCAAGCGCTGAGTCTCAACGCGCGGTCCACGTGCTCGCCGCGCCGGGCGTCGCGAGGTCGACCTCCCAGAAGCCCGTCGTACGCCCCGCGGTCCACGGCTGATGCGTGGCGGGCGCGGTGCCGTTGTAGAAGCCTCCGCCCTGCACCACATGGCCCGCGATGCGCAGCCCCGCAGGCACGCCGAGCTGCGCCAGCGGGAGCCGCACCGACACCGTGCGCGCCGCGTCGGTGCCCACCCAGAAGTCACGTCCCTCGACGAAGCGAAGCGCGCGCACCCACCGCGTCCCGTCCCATCGGAACAGCCCGTTGTACGGCCCCGCGCCGTCGCCGCCATCGCTCCGACGACGCAGCAGCAGCGCCCACTGGGCCTCGAAGGGCACCGTGGCCGTCTGGTCGAAATACGTCACACCCGCGCGCGCCGTCGGCGCCGCGAAGCGCTCGCTCGCACTCCGCGACTGGAAGTACATCACGAAGGGTCGCGCGTCGTTCGCGCCCATCGAGACCGAGCGCACCGCGGCGTAGACGTAGCCTCCGTCGACGCGCACCGCGAGACCGTCGCCGTCGCCCGAAGGCGCGCCCACGGTCACCCGCGCGTCGGCGCCGAGCGTCTCCCAGTCGCTCGACCCGTTGAGCGCGAGCGGCGCCACGCGGGCCACGCCGCCGTGGAGCGGCAGCACGCGCACCTCGGAGATGTTCACGCGGTTGAAGGCCCCCGCGCGGCCGCCGGTGCCGCCGGTGTACTGCGCGAAGTGGGCGAACGACGACATGTTCACCGCGCGCTCGTCGCCGTCGATCACGATGCGGTAGCTCCGCGCGGGGTCGAGGCGCGCGCGCACGAACGACGACCCGCGCCACGTGTCCCAGTCGCCCGCCTGCGGAATCATCACGTAGCCCGTCGCCACGTCGGTGCCCGCGGGAAGCTCCTGCACGCGCACGCGCTTGACCGCGCAGGTGACGCCCGTCGTGAAGCCGCCGCTGCCGTTGCCCGCCACGACCTGGATGAGGTGATCACCCGCCGCGTCGGGGCGCAGGTACGGCACGGTGAGCGAGTGGCCCGCGTCGCCCCAGTTCTCGATGTGGTAGCGGCCGTGGTCGCTCGCGGGCGCGCCGCCCACGCGCTCGAAGTCGTACGCGAAGACCGAGCGGATGAGGTGCGCGTCGCGTCCCCACCAGCACACGGGCTGCGCGCGCTGCGAGGTGGAGCCCGAGTTCGCGAAGTAGGTCTCCACCGTGTAGCAGGCGTTGGCCGCGTCGCCGTCGCGCAGCGTCGGGTCGAGGAACATCTGCGTCGCCCCGGGGAGGTCCTGCGCGATGCGCGTGCCCATGCGGTAGACGTTGAAGCGCACGTCGCCCTGCTCCTCGCCGCCCGCGTCGAGCATGAGGCGCAGGCGGCCCGTCGAGGGGTCGACGTCGACGCTGCGGATCGAGGGCGTGCGCGGGCCGAAGAGGGCTCTCCAATCGGAGAGGTCGGTCACGTCGCGAATGCGCGCGGCCTCTTCGGGCGTGTCGGTGAGCGTGACCTCGACGGTGTTGCGCGCCGAGAGCATCGCGGGCGTGAGCACCCCGTCGCCCACGTCGCGTCCGTTGAGACGCACGGCGCCCACGGCGTAGGCCCCCGCGCGCGACGCGCCCGTCGGCGGAAGGTTCACCACCACGGTCACCTGGCGCCCGCGGAACGCGTAGTCGTTGAGCACCAGCGAGTCGGTGTTCGCGAAGGTGGTGTTGCGCATCGTGCGGGTCACGTACGGACGCACGCGCAGCCCCTCGCGCGAGGTCTCCAGCCCGAACACCACGTCGTGCACCATCGAGAGGTAGCCCGCGACGCTCCAGAGCTGGCGCTGCGAGTTCACCACCGGCCCCGACGTGGCGCCCTCTTCGACGCGGGGCGAGCCCGTCGTGAACTCGAGGTTCTCCATGTTCGAGAGGTTGAGCGCCGCCGCGCGCATCATCGCGGTCACGTTGCGATCGACCGCCGCGTCGTTGCGCACGCGCCGCGCCGCGCGGAGGAAGTACGCCGACACGAAGGGCCACATCGCGCGGTTGTGATAGATCGCCGTGAACTGCTGCTGGGGCCAGAGCACCGGCGCGCCACCGCGGCCCGCGTGCGGATAGCTCGCCACCACCGCGCGCGCCTGCGTGTCGTCGGCGACGCCGTGGAGCACCGCGAGCGCGCTGCCGAGGAGGTCCCACCGGCGCACGGGCGCAGGGTCGAGGCCCGTGGTCACGAAGGCCCGAAACTGCCCCGCGTCGGCGTCCCAGAAGCGCGTGCGGATGGCCGTGCGAAGCGCATCGGCGAAGCCCTGGTAGCGCGTCGCGGCCGCGGCGTCTCCGCGCTCCGTGGCCATGCGCGCGACGGCCCCGAGGGCGGCGTAGTGGAGCACGTTCGTCGAGAGCGACTTCGACATGCCGATGTGCGCGGTGTCCGTGGCCGTCCACGCGGGATAGCTCTGCTCGCGCCAGTCGAGGAACGAGTGCTCGCCGCGGTAGAGCCCGTCGGTCTCGTCGAAGATCACCGCGCGGTCGTGGTCCACCGTGTTGCGCAGGGCCTCGTAGGCGCGCGCCAGAAACGCCGTGCGCGCCTCGCCATCGAGCGCATCGAGGAGCGCGTTCGCACCGAGCGCCCACACCACGCGGTCCGTCGACACGGGGTACGAGCCGCCGGTGCCCGTGTCCTGCACCACCTGAACGCCGCCGCCGCCTCTCCGTTCGGAGAGCTTGAACTCCATCGAGTTGCGCGCCCGCGTCGGGTCGAGCGCCGCGAGGGCGAGGTCCACGGAGTACGACGTGTCGCGGGTCCAGACGTACTTCCACAGACGGCCCGTTTCGAAGCAGCCGCCGGGCGGACACGCGATGGCGTTGCCGTCGTTGAAGCTCCCGTCGCGAATGTCGCTCACGCTGTTCTCGCGCGCCTCGTCCTGCGCGAGCGCATAGAGCGCATCGAAGAGATCGCTCCGCGTGCGCACCGTCGAGAAGCCCGCGCGCTCGGTCACGCGCCGCGGGTTCGAGGGCTGTCCGTCACGCAGCGCCGCCGTCGAGGTCATGAGGTACGTGCGCTGACAGCTCCCCGGATCGAGCACGGTCACCGACGCCGTGCCGAGGCCGTCGACGAAGCGATCGGTGGCCGCCGTGCCCGCACCGCGCGCGGTCACACACATCCCCGGCGCGACCGTTCCATCGCCCGCGTCGACCGTCGCGTCGGACGCATCGGACGCGCCCAGATCGCCCACCGACGCATCGCCTGCGGGCGGCGCATCGGGCGCGCCATCGAGCACCGCGGTGTCGGTCGGTGCGCCGTCGGGGCTCACGAGGGGAACGTCGGTTCCCGACGACGAGGGCGTGGTCGAACAGGCGCCGAGGGCGAGGGCCACCGCCGAGACGAAGAGCGTTCCGCGTCGCATGGGGCGCGAGTCAACTACGGGCCTCGCGCGGGCTCAAGGGCGCCGCCGCTCAGCGTGCGAAGAGAGCGCCCATGAGGGCTCCGTAGAGGGTTGAAATGTAGGGGTTCGCGGTGATGGGGCACGCGCCCGTCGAGCAGCCCACCACGCGGTGATACGCGTAGCCCGCGCCCGCGCCGAGGAGCACCGGAACGATCGAATGCAGGGTCATGGCGCGTGGGAGCCCGCGTGCGTCCGCGGAGGTTCAGCGCGCGAGCGCGAGGTGCCCCGCGATGGCCGCCGCGAGCGTCGCGAGCAGCAGCGCGAAGACCGTCGGTCCCCACGACGAGGTGGGCGTCGCGCGTCCTTCGAGCAGGGCGCGGTGCGCGGTGCGGTAGCGCGCGAGGCCGACGAGCAGCGCGACGGGGGCCAGCGAGGCGACGGCGGCGCCTGTCCACGCGGCGGTGGGCGACGGTGTTTCATCGCCGTGCAGGAGCGCGCGGGCGCGGGCGATGGCGAGGCCCAGACCGAGCAATCCGAGCGCGGTGCGCGCCCATGCGAGCAATGTGCGCTCGTTGGCCTGGAGGAATCGGAGGTCGGGACCGGCGGGTTCGGGCATCGGTGCGAAGGGTGCGGAGGCTACGTCGCTTCGTTCACCGCGAGGGGCCGAGAAAGGGCGCTTCGACGGTGCGGATCTCGGTGTCGGCGAGGCCCTCGGCGCGCACGCGGAGGCGCACGGTGAAGTCGCCGTGAAACTGCGCTTCGGGCACGGTCACGAACACCGGCGAGTTGGTGCCCGCGAGCGAGTCGAGGGTCACCACCGGGAGCGGGATCACATAGCTCGCGCCCTGCTGGGTCACGGGCTCGATGTGGAACACCACGCGGCGGTTCTGCTTGTTCACCACGTGGATGTTGTAGGCGTTGCGCACGGTGCCGTTGTCGAGCGCGTAGGGCGCGCCGGTGATGCGCAGGAGGTTGGCCTCGAAGGGCTTGTGCCGCGAGTAGGCGAGCGAGCTCGCGAGAATGCCCATGAGCCCGAGCACCGCGTAGAGCCCGAGGCGCGGGCGGAGGAAGCGCCGGGGCTCGTGGCTCAAGCCCATGAGCGAGTCGTAGCGCACGAGGCCGCGGGGGCGTTCGAGCTTGTCCATCACCTCGTCGCAGGCGTCGATGCAGCGTGCGCAGCCGATGCAATCGAGCTGGAGGCCGTTGCGAATGTCGATGCCCGTGGGGCACACGACCACGCAGCGGTTGCAATCGACGCAGTCGCCGGTGCCCTCGGGGGCGGGGCCCTTCTTGCTCTTTCCACGGGGTTCGCCGCGCTTCTCGTCGTAGCCGATGACCAGCGTGTCGGGGTCGGTGAGCACGGACTGAAGGCGCCCGTACGGACAGATCGCCACGCAGGTCTGCTCACGGAACCACGCGAAGTTGAAGAACATCACCGCGGTCATCGCCGTGGTCCACGCGAAGGCCTGCGGGCTCGCCGAGGGCCCGGCCTTGATAAGCTCGCCGAGCGCGCGGATGGGCGTGAAGTACCCGAGAAACACATGCGCGATGCCCGCCGCGATCACGAGGTACACGGCCCAGAGGAGCACGCGGCGCCAGATGCGATCGAAGCTCCACCCGTTGGCCTCGCGTCGCATGCGCTTCTCGCGCGGCCCCTCGATGAGCCGCTGGATCGGGCGAAACACGCCTTCGAGGTACACCGTCTGCGGGCACGCGTAGCCGCACCACACGCGGCCTGCGATCGTGGTGAGCGCCACGAGCCCGAAGCCGATGCCCGAGAGCAGAAAGAACAGCATCCACACGTCCTGCGCGTTGAACACCGCGCCGAACAGGTAGAAGCGCCGCGCCACGAGGTCGAGCAGCACCGCGGGATGGCCCCCGATGTTCACCCACGGCACCGCCACGTAGACCAGCATCAGCACCGCGAAGAGCACGCGCCGCAGGTTGTGGAAGCGCCCCGTGAGGTCCGCGGGGTGCACCGTGACGCGCGTGCCGTCGCCGCGGATCGAACTACGCATTTCAACAATCGGCAGATGCCTGGCCATGTCGTCGACTCCGCGCGGCCCCTTCGCAACGCGGGTGCCAACGACGCGCGGCACCGCGTTTCACCGCCGTTTGAAACACCGTGAAACACGCGCACCTCGATGGGCCCCGTCGCGTCTCGTTGACCGCGCGGCACCCTCGCCCGCACCATCGCGCGCCCCGCGATGCACCGCCGACCGCCGTGGTTCGACTCGCTCTCGCTGCGTGGCGTCTCGACGCTCGCGCGCGTTCCCGCCGACCGCCTCGTGCACCACGGATACCTCTACGGCGCGGTGTCTCCGCGCATGGAATCCGACGGCGCGATCCACGCGCTGCTGCGCCATCCCGCGCGGCCCGAGGCCACCGTCGAACTGCGCCCCTCGCGCGGCGGCGGCCCGCAGTTCGAACACACCTGCACCTGCCGCGGATGGGGCGTGTGCGAGCACGTCGCCGCGCTGCTCACCGACCTCGCGCTCTCCGAGCCCCTGCGCGACGCGCTGCTCGAAGAGGGTGACGTGCGCGCGGCCGTCGAGGCGTTGCCGCGGTGGCGTGAGGTGATCCATCGCGCCCTCGTGGCCGAGCGCGTGGCGAGCGCGTGGGTGCCCGTGGAGTCCGCTGCGCCCGCGGCGCCGCCCGAGTACCTGCTGATGCTTCCGTCGGTCGAAGCAGCGGGGCGCTCGCTCCAATCGCACGTCGCGGGCTTCGACGGAACGGCCGCCCTCGACGTGCGCGTGCGCCTCCCTTCCCAACGCGGCGCCCTCGACGTGACGGCGGCGCGCGCCATCGCGTTCGCGCCCGAAGACCGGCGCATCCTGCGGCTCCTCGAAGCGCGCTCGGGTAACAAGAAATCGTTTCGCGCGACGGGCACCGACGCGGCGCTGGCGCTGCATCTCTTGCGGGAGCGTCCGGCCGCGCGGGTGATGCTCGGCGACGGGTCTCCGCTGCGCTTCGGCACGGCGGCGCTGGGCCTCGCGGTGGTGCGCGCGCGGCTCCCTCGCAGGCTGCTCACGATCTCGCTCGCGGCCGAAGATCCCAACGTGCGCACGCTCCAGGGCGCGGGCGCAGGGCACCGCTGGGGCGAGCTCGTGGTGGCCGACGAGACCGCGGTCGACGCCCTCGAAGCGCGGTGGCGCTCTCCAGATGGAGAGGTCGATGTGCCCGCCCGCGAGACCGTGCTCTACCGCGGACCGTACTCGTTCCTGTGGGTGCCTGCGCGGGGGGCGGTGCACCCCGTCGACCCCGCCGTCGACCCCGAGACCGCGTGGATGCTCCAGGTCTCACCCGCCGTCGAATTCTTCATCGAGCACGCGGAAACGCTCTGGCGCGGGCTCCGCAAGCGCCTCCGCGGACGCGCCGTGGCGCTCCCCTCGCCCTCGACGCTGGGCTTCGCCGACCGGCTCCCGACCTTCACGCTCCGCGTCGACGGCACGCCCCTCGACCTCACCGCGCGTCTCGCCGCCGCCTATCCGTTTGGAGAGGTCCCCGTGACGCCCGAGGGGCTCGCCGACGCGGCCTCCGACGAGCGCCGTGACGAAGACTTCGAAGCCGCCGCGCTCGGGGCCGTCACCGCCGCGGGGCTTCGCTGGGAACCCGCACGCACGCTCTTTCTCGCCCGCGACGACGACGCGGCGCGCTTCTGGGTCGAGGGCGTCGACGGGCTTCGCTCCCGCGACGAGCCGCCCATCGCGCTGATGATCCCCGCGTCGCTCGGGAGTGTGACCGTGCGCGCGCCGGTGCGGGCGCGGCTTCAGCTCTCGTACACGGGCGACCTCCTCGACCTGGCGCTGGCGCTCGATTCGAACGGGCGCAGCGTCGACCTCGCGGCCATGCGCGACGCGCTCGCGAAGAAGCGGCGCTGGGTGATGCTCGACGACCGCTCGCTGGCGGAGATCCACGGCACGGTGGCCGAGCTCCTCGACGACGCGGGCGACGCGTGGAAGCCCACGGCCGACGGGGCGACGCTCCAGCTCGCGCTGCACCAGCTCGGTCGTGTGGAGCAGTGGCTCGACGCGGTGGAGAGCACGCGCGACGAGGCCGTGCGGGCGCTGCAATCGCGGCTGCGGTCGGTGACGGTGGCGCCCTCGCCCGAGCTCCCGCAGCGCTTCGCGGGCGCGCTGCGGCCGTACCAGCGGCAGGGACTCGCGTGGCTCCAGTTTCTCGACGCGCTGGGCGCGGGCGGCGTGCTGGCCGACGACATGGGCCTCGGCAAGACCGTGATGACCCTCGCGCTGCTGACCTGGAAGCGCGAGACCGCGGGCGCCGCGCCCTCGCTCGTGGTGTGCCCCACGTCGGTGGCGGGCAACTGGGTGTCGGAGGCCGCGCGCTTCGCCCCTTCGCTGACCGTGCGCTCGCTCGTGGGCGTGACCGCGGGCGACCGCGCCGCGATGGACCTCTCGCAGTGCGACCTCGTGGTGACCACGTACGCGATGCTCCGTCGCGACGTCGAGACGCTGCGGGGCGTGCGCTTTCGCTACGTGGTGCTCGACGAGGCGCAGAACATCAAGAACATCGACGCCACGACGACGAAGGCCGCGCGGGCCCTGCGCGCGCACGTGCGACTCGCGCTCACGGGAACGCCCATCGAGAACCGCCTCGCCGAGCTCTGGTCGATCATGGACTTCGCCAACCCCGGCATGCTCGGCACGCAGAAGCGCTTCGAAACGCGCTTCGAAAAGCCCATCGCGGCCGCGGCCCTCGCGGGGTCGAACTCGCCGAAGAACATCGAGGCCGGGGTGGTCGCATCACGGCTGCGGGCGCTGATCCGTCCCTTCGTGCTGCGTCGCACGCGGGCCGAGGTGCTCGACGATCTTCCGCCGCGGCAGGAGATGGATCTCCTGTGCCCGCTCACGAAGGCGCACCGTCACCTCTACGACGCGCTCGCGGTGGTGCTCCGCAACGAGGTGCAGGAGTTCATGCGGCGCGATCCCGCGGCGGGTCGTGGCGTGGCGATGTTCACGGCGCTGCTGCGTCTGCGACAGATGGCGTGCGACCCGCGGCTCATCGAGCGGAGCACAGAGATCGTGGGCTCGAAGCGCGGGGTGTTTCTCGCGACGGTGCGACAGCTCGTGGCCGAGGGGCGGCGCGCGCTGGTGTTCTCGCAGTTCACCGAGCTGTTGAAGCTGTGGGGCGACGACCTCGCGCGCGAGGGCATCGCGTACGAGTACCTCGACGGCGAGACCGTGCAGCGCGACGCGGTGATCGAGCGCTTTCAGAAGGGCGCGGCGCCGCTCTTTCTGCTCTCGCTCAAGGCGGGCGGCGCGGGGCTCAACCTCACGGCGGCAGACACGGTGATCCACTGTGATCCGTGGTGGAACCCCGCGGTCGAAGAGCAGGCCACGGCGCGCGCGCATCGCCTCGGGCAGTCGCGCGCGGTGACCGTGTACCGACTCGTGGCGCGGGGCACCGTCGAAGATCGTGTCGAGGGGCTCAAGCACAAGAAGCGCACCCTCGCCGACGCGGTGATCTCCGCCGACCGCGGAACGATGGACGGCCTCGCGGGACTCACCGCCGACGACGTGGCGATGCTCCTCGCAGACGCGAGCGACGAGGGCGACGAGGTGGTGGAGACGTAGGGCGAGCGCGCGCTACTTCGCGGCGGCCATGAACGCGTCGAGGCCCTTCACGGCCTGACCGCGGACCTTGTTCTGAAGCATCGGGGTCCACCCGAGGAGCAGTCCCGGCGCGCCGAGCGCCTGCCGCGACCAGCGCCAGAAATCGAAGCTGTCGACGTGCCGCACGATGAGCCCGTCGCGGAACTCGAAGCGCGCGTCGATGACGTTGTGCACGCGGCGCTTCGTGGCGCTGAAGGGATACCAGGCCTCCCAGTGCGCGGCGCCCGCGCGGTCGTCGGCGGAGAAGCCCGAGGCCTCGACGCGGAGCTCGGGGGCGCGACCGCAGAGCATCTTCCACATGGCGCCCGCGCGGGGCCCGTGGAGGTCGCCGAAGGCGGGGTCGGTGAAGTGCACGTCGGGGGCGTAGCAGGCCACCATCGCGTCGGCGTCGCGGCGCGCGAACGCTTCGTAGAACCGTCGGATCAGGGCTTCGTTCGGGTGCATGGCTGCGCGCACGGTACACGCAGTCTGCGTGCGCACAACGGCGATGCGCGTGAGGGTTCGTGTTGTGTGCGCGCGGGGCCGCAAGCGACACTCGGCGACCGCCATGGATCCCCTCGTCCGCGACCTCGCCGCGCTGCTCTCCGACCGCGCCGTCTCGCACGACGCCGCGGACCGCGCGGCCTACGCCCACGACCTCTGGCCCCGTCAGCTCATCGCGGCGCGCGCGTCGATGCCGAGGCCCGCGGGACCTCGCGCGGTGGTGTGGCCCGAGACCGACGCGCAGCTCCAGGCCGTGGTGCGCTACGCGGTTTCGAAGGGCGTGCAGCTCATTCCGTACGGTGCGGGGAGCGGCGTGGTGGGTGCGATCCAGCCGGGCGGTGACGCGCTCGCGGTCGACATGAAGCGCATGCGCGCGATGCGCTCTCTCGACGTGGCGCGCGGACGCTGCGAGGTCGACGCGGGATGGCTCGGCGAGCACTTCGAAGCGCGGCTTCGACGGCGCGGCGCGACGCTCGGGCACTTCCCCTCGTCGATCTACTGTTCGACGGTGGGCGGCTGGGTGGCGACGCGCTCGGCGGGCCAGTGCTCGGGGCGCTACGGCAAGATCGAAGACATGGTGCTCGCCGTCGAGGGCGTGCTCGCCGACGGGAGCGCCTTTCGCGCTGCGGCGCCGCGTGCGGGTGAGGTCGACCTGCGGCCGCTGCTCGTGGGCAGCGAAGGCACCTTCGGCTTTCTCACGCGGGCGACGCTGCGCGTGTGGCCGGCGCCCGCGGGGTGGGAGGGCGTGGCCTTCACCTTCGGCGCGATGCGCGACGCGTGGACGGCGATTCGCGCGATGTACCAGGCGGGGCTCCGTCCTGCGGTGACGCGGCTCTACGACCCCTTCGACACGTGGCTCTTTCTGCAGGGCTCCACCAACCACGGAGCGCGCCCCGACGACGCGCCCTCTCCGGGTCGCGCGCAGCCGCGGGTCGAGGCGCTCGCGCGCTTCGTGCTCGATCATCCGCGGGTGGTGAACGGCGTCGCGCACACGCTCGCCGACCGTGTGTACGGGCGCTCGCTGCTGCTCGTGGTGTTCGAACACGCGGAGGGCGAAGACCCCCGCGAGGCCGTGGAGAAGGCCCGCGCGCTGTGCCGCTCGCAGGGTGGACGCGATGCGGGCGACGCGCCGTGGAAGCGCTGGCTCGTGCGCCGTCACGCGGTGAGCTACCGGCAGCCGCCGACGTTCTCGCGCGGCGTGTGGGTCGACACGATGGAGGTGGCCGCCCCGTGGTCGCGCCTCGAAGCGCTCTACGACGGCGTGCGCGAGGCCCTCGGCGGCGGCGGATTTGTGATGGCCCACATGAGCCACGCGTACCCCGACGGGTGCTCGATCTACTTCACCTTCGCGGGCGCTTCGAAGACCGACGACGACGCGGCGCGCACCTACGAAGCGACCTGGCGTCGCGCCCTCGCAGCGGCGCACGCAGCGGGCGGAACGGTCGCCCATCACCACGGCGTGGGGCGTTCGAAGCGCGGGGCCATGGGGCTCGAATGGGGCGCCGGCGTGCGGGTGCTCGAAGCGCTTCGGAGCGCGGCGGATCCGCACGGGGTGATGGTGCGCGGCGCGCTGATTCCCGATGCGGAGGAGGCGGTGGGCGCGGGCCCTGCGGCGCGTGACGGCGTGGTGGTCGATGCGGTCTCGCGGCTCGCGGAGGTGCCCGTCGAGGCGTCAATGGCGACGGTGCGCGACGCCCTCGCGCGTGAGGGGTTCACGCTCGACGACGGCACCTTCGAGGGCACGGTGCGCGCGTGGCTCGTCGCACAACGGGGCACGCACGCGGACCCGGTGGAGCACGCGGTGGCGGGCTGGCGCGGACGCACGACCGACGGCGCGGGGATGGGCTGGAACGCGGCCCCGCGACGCGCGACGGGCCCGGATCTGCTGCCGCTGCTGCTGCGCGACGCGCGCTTCGGTGTGCTGGAGCGCGTGAGCCTGCGCGTGCGCGGCGGTGACGAGGTGGGGCCGCGGTGGATCGCGCCCTGCGACGAGGGCGACGGCGAGGCGACGGACGCGAACCTCGCGGCGTGGATCGACCGCGCGGCCACGGCGATGCGCGCATGAGCGAGGCGGTGGAGGTGTTCCGGCTGGAGCGTCCGCCGGGGCGCGAGACGGCGGTGCTCGTGGAGGTTCCGCACGCGGGGCTGGGCCTGCCCGACGACGTGCGCGCGACGCTCTCCGTCGACGCGGGCGCGCTGCGACGCGACGCGGACCTCTACGTCGACCGACTCTTTCGCGACGCCTCGACGATGGGCGCGACGGTGCTCGCGGCGAACCTCTCGCGCTACGTCGTCGACCTCAACCGCCACGACGACGACGTCGACGAGTGGTCGGTGCGCGGCGTCCGCGGGCGCGGCGGAGAGTTTCCCCGCGGCGTGATCTGGCGCGAGACCGGCGACGGACGCCCCGCGCTTCGCAGTCCGCTCACGCGCGAGGCCTGGGCGTCACGCATCGCGCGCTACTACCAGCCCTATCACCAGGCCCTCCACGACGAGGTGCTCGCCCTGCGCGCGCGCCATCGCCATGTGCTCATTCTCTCGGCCCACTCGATGCCCGGCTGGGGTCGCGGACCGCGCGGAGAGCCTCGCGTGCGACGCGCCGACGTGGTGCCGGGCACGCGCGGAAAGACCACCGCCGACCGCGCGCTCATCGACGCCGTGGAGCAGCACTTTCGCGCCGCGGGGCTCAGCGTGCGACACGACGATCCGTACCGCGGCGGGGCCACGACGGGCCGCTGGGGGAGGCCGCGCGAGGGGCTCCACGCGATCCAGGTGGAGCTCAACCGCGGGCTCTACCTGCACGAGCACACGGGCGATCCGAAGCCCGAGGGCATGGCCTTTCTCACGCGGCTCTGCGCGCAGCTCGTGGAGCGCCTCGGCGACGTCGTCGCGCAACGTCTCGGGTGAGCGTCTGCGCGGTGCTGCGATGTGCGGTGGACTGCGGGAGCGGAGGAGCGACGGGCCGTGGCGCGCGAGGGGAGCGCGACCTTCAGCGGACCTGCGAGCTCTCGGAGGTGGAGGGCGCCGAGCGGCGCACTTCGAGGCGGTACCGGCTGTTCGTGGTCTGGAGGTAGTAGACCTCCTGGCCTGCGACGCGAAGGATGCGGCGCACCGGCGTGGTCACGTATTCGTGCAGTCCGTCGGGGAACTCGATGACCACGACCGCGCCGCGACGTGGGGCGCGAACGAGCCTCCCGATCACTGGTCGCCCTGGCTTCGGGCCGAGCTTGCGGAGCACGACCTCCACGGGCGCGACACTACCATGAACGCTCGGCATGGCCATATTCCCCTCGGTCCCTTTTCTCGCGTCCCGTCGAGTTCATGAAACGGCGTCGGAGCCTAACACCTTGAGCGCGTGACGTGACCGCTGTTCATCCGTCACGTCGGCGATGATACACACGTCGGCCCCGTCATGGCGCGACGCCCGATGCAGGCCCCGCATTCTGAACGTGTCGCTCCGCGACGCAAGGTTCGGGTGCGTGCGAGTGACGTGACCGCGCCCACTTTCATCACCCGCTCCCTCGCATGGCTCGACGCGCGCGGTCACGCGCCGACGCCGGTGCAGCGCGCGGTGTTCGACTCGCTCGCCCACGACGGTCCGCGGCTTGTCCTTGCGCCCACGGGCAGTGGCAAGACCGCCGCCGTGATGCTCCCGCTCCTCGCGCAGCTCGACGAGCGCGTGCGGGCCGAGGCGTCGTCTCCTGCGAGTGTGCGAATCCTCTACGTGGCGCCGGTGCGCGCGCTGGTCGACGGCCACGTCGCGCGCCTCGACGAGATGGCGCAGGGGCTCGGCACGAAGCTCCGCGTCGCGGCGCGCACGGGCGACACGACGAGCACGCAGCGCGCGAAGCTCCGACGGTCGCCGCCCGAGGTGCTCATCACCACGCCCGAGACCCTCGCGGTGATGCTCGCGACGCCCACGCGCGAGACGCTCTCCGCGGTGGAGTGTGTGGTGCTCGACGAGGTGCACCAGCTCGCGGCGGGCAAGCGCGGCGCCCTCTTCTCGACCACGCTCGCGGTGCTCGACGCGTACCTCGAAGGGCTCGGGCGAAGGGCTCCGCGACGCATTGCGATGAGCGCCACGGTGCGCCCCGTCGAGGTGCTCGCCGCGTGGGTCGACGAGGGCACCGAGGTGGTCGCCGCGGGCGGAGGCGCCGACGCCGAACTCGCGCTCGCAGACCCGCCGCTCGACGCGGCCTTTCCGTCGGGCGGATGGCTCTGGCGTCAGGCGCTCGCGACGGTCGCGCGCTCGCTCGCGGGCCACGAGGGCACGTCGCTGATCTTCGTGGGATCGCGTGCGCGCGCCGAGCAGTGGACCCTCGCGCTCCGCGATGTGCTCCCCGCGCGCATGGCCATCGCGTGCTTTCACGGATCGCTCTCTGCCGAGGAGCGCGCCGCGGTGGCCGCGGGTCTCGGCGATGGCTCCCTGCGCGCCGCGGTCGCCACGAGCGGACTCGAAGCGGGCGTCGACCTGCCCGCGGTGTCGCGCGTGATGGTGCTCGCCTCGCCGCCCTCGGTGACCCGATTGCTTCAGGCCGCAGGTCGCGCCGATCACCGACCCGGATGCGCGCCGCGCGCGACCCTCGTGCCCACGAGCGCACTCGATCTCGTGCGCTGCTCCGCGGTGCTCACGGCCTCTCGCGCGCGGGACCTCGAAGACGTCGACCTCCGCGCCTACGACCTCGACGTGGCCGCCCAGGCCGTGCTCGCACGCGTCGCCCTCGGCCCGTGCACGCGCGACGAGATCGCCCGCACGCTGCGCCGCGCGTGGAGCTTTCGCGACCTCGACGACGACGACCTCGACGACGTGCTCACGTACCTCCGCACGGGCGGCGACGGCCTCGCGGCGTATCCCGAGCTCGCGCGCATCGTGAGCGACGGCGCGCTGTGGACCCTCGCGGGCAAGCGCTCCGAGCGTCGCTACCTCCAGGCCGTCGGAACCATCGTCGGCGACGTGGTGGTGCCCGTGCGTCACGGTGAGTTCTCCGTGGGTCAGATCGACGGACGCTTCGCGGGCATGCTCGACGTGGGCGACTGCTTCGTGCTCGGCGCGAAGACCTGGCGCGTGGCCTCGCTCTCCGCGGGTGAGGTGCAGGTGCGTCCCGCGAAGGGCGGCAAGAACGTGCTGCCGTCGTGGGCGGGCTCGCGGCCTGCGCAGAGCGAGCGTGTGGCGACGGCGTGCGAGGCCCTCTGGAGCGCGCTCGATGCGCTCGGCGACGACGACGGAACGGCCGTGGCCGCGGTGCGCGCGAAGCTCTCGACGGGCGACGACAACGCGCGGGCCGTGCTGCGTCTCGTGCGGGCGCAACAGCGCGCGTCGGCGCTCCCCACGGTGGCGCGCTTCGTGGTCGAGGTGGTGCGCGAGCGCGGACGCACGCACGTCGTGGCGCTCACCCTCGCGGGCGCGCTGGCCAACGAGGTGATCGCGCGGGCGGTGGCGGTGCGCGCGCGTCGGGCCACGGGTCTCGGCGCTGAGGTGGCCGTGAGCGACGAGTGCGCGTGCGTGACCTTCGCGGGGCTCGATCGCGCGCCCGACGACGAGACCCTTCGCGCGTGGTTCTCGCCGCACGAACTCTTCGAAGACGTGCTCGACGCGCTCGACGGCAGCGTGCTCGCGGCGGCCTATTTTCGCGAGGTGGCGCGCGTCGCACAGCTCTGGGCGCCCGAGCGTCAACGGGGCACGGTCACGCCCGGACTGCTCTACGACGTGCTGCGCAAGTACGACCCCGAGCACGTGCTCCTGCGCGCGCTGCGCTTCACCGTGTGGACGGCCCTCGACGGCGCCCGCGCCGAGCGTCGCCTCGCCGCCCTCGCGCGCCGTCCGCTGCGACGCGCCGTGCTCGATGGACCGTCTCCGCTGGCCATTCCCGTGTTCGCGTGGGCGATGCGCGATGCGGTCGCGCCCGACGACCCCGAGGCCGCGCTCGAAGCCGCCGCGCACGCGCTCTTTCAACGCGCCTCGGCCCTGCTCGACGACGCGCCGTGATCGTTCGCCACGACGACGTGACGCTCCTCGCGCCGGGCGGTGCGTACGTTCCGTCGGCGCGCGCGCTCGTGGTGGCCGACCTCCACGCGGGCTACGTGCAGACGCTCCAGAAGCGGGGCTACACGCTGCCCTCGCAGGGCGACGACGCGCTCCTCGCGCGGGTGGGTGCGCTGCTCGCGGCGGTGGAGGTCGACACGGTGATCGTCGCGGGTGACCTCGTGCACGGGCGTCCTGCGTTCGCGGCGCGCGATGGCGTGCGCTCGCCCCTCGACCGGCTCCTTCACGCGATGGGAACGCGCGCGCTCGTGGTGGTGCCCGGCAACCACGACCGCGGGAGCGACGACCTGCTCGCGAAGCGCGGGGTCACCGTGGCCGAACGATGGCGCGTGGGCGCCCACACGGTGCTCCACGGCGATGAACCGTTGGAGGTGCTCCGCGACGAGCGCGACCGGGCCCTCGCCCGCGGCGGACGGCTCGTGCTCGGGCATCTGCACCCCGCGCTCTCGCTCGACGACCGTGCCGGCGCCCGCGCGCGCGTTCCCGCCTTCGCCGAGGCGCCGGGGCTGCTCTGCCTGCCCGCGCTGGCGCCCCTCGCGCGCGGAGGAGACCTCCGTCGCGACGATCACAGCGAAGAACTCCTGCGCCTCGCCGATGCGCGCGAGGTCACGGTCACGGTGATCGTGGGCGCGAAGGCGATCGAAGTGGGGAGGCTGTCGAAGGTGCGCGCCGCAGGACACGGCGCGTAGGCGGAGGATGCGGGGGCAGCGCGAGGTGCGCCGCCCGTGCGATCAGGAGGCGGCGGTGGCGGTCGCGTCGACGAAGGGCACCACGGTGACCTTCTGACGGTCGCGGCCCTTGCGCTCGAACTTCACGACGCCGTCGACGAGGGCGAAGAGCGTGTAGTCCTTGCCGGTGCCGACGTTGCGACCCGCGTGGAAGAGGCTGCCCACCTGGCGAACGATGATGTTGCCGGCGCGGACTTCTTCGCCGCCGAAGGCCTTGATGCCGCGAAACTGGGCGCTGCTGTCACGGCCGTTGCGAGACGATCCTTGACCCTTTTTGTGTGCCATGGCGCTTCAGCCCTCGATGCCGGTGATCTGGAGTTCGGTGTAGTACTGCCGGTGACCGTGCTTGCGGCGGTAGTTCTTCCGGCGCTTGAACTTGAAGACGATGATCTTCTTCGCGCGGTCCTGCGCGGTGATCTGCGCGGTGACCTTGACGCCCGCGACCGTGGGCTTGCCCACGCGGAACGAGCCCTCGCCACCGACCATGAGAACGTTGTCGAAGGTGACGGTGGCGCCACGGTCACCCGCGAGCTTCTCGACGCGGAGTCGATCGCCCGGGGCCACGCGGTACTGCTTTCCACCCGTCTGGATGACGGCGTACATGAGATTCCTCCAGGTTGTCCCGGCCCGTTGAGGCAATTCCCAACGACGCCGACGGAAGGGGGGGCGGAAGCTACGGAAGGTCTTGCGCGGCGTCAAGCACCCGTCACGGCACCGCGCAACTTCGTGACCGCCGCTACGCCGCCGAGGGTGCGACGAGCCGCGCCTGGAGCAACCGGTAGACGATCTTGCACGCGTCGAAGGAGCTCATGTTCACGTGGTCGACGAGGTCGCGCAGCGAGCGTCGCCCGTCGATCGCATCGAGCACGCGCTGGTCGTGGAGCGGGAGCTCCCCGCGCGGCAGCGCCGACACCACGGACTCATCGCGCACCAGCACCGCGCGCTCGTCGGGGAGGTAGTCGCCGATGAGCTTCCACTCGTCGAGGCGTCGGTAGCCTTCGAGCACGAAGCCCTCGCTCGGCAGACCGAGACGCGCGAACTGGGCCTCGGGCAGCGTCGATCCCGCTTCGAAACGGAAGCGCCCGCCGTTCCATCGCACCACCTCGTAGAGCAGCTCGCACGACTGGCGTTCGAGGGCGCGTTCGAGGTCGGCCTCGCGAATGAAGCCACCGTTCACGAGGGCCTGTCCGAGCAGCACGCGCTGGCCCGTGAGCGAGTCGATCACCGCGTCGATGTGCGCGCGGGTCACCACCCCCATCTCGACGAGGTAGCGCCCGAGGCGAAACTCCGTGGGCATCGAGCGCCCGGCCGCGAGATCGATGCGCCCGTTGCGCAGCGCGAAGGTCACCGACATGGGCGACTCTCCCCCGCGGTCGACGACGAGCAGCCCCGTCTGCGACTGGAACGCGAGGAGCTGAAACACCTCGCCCAGCGGCACCGACTCGATGAGCCCGTCGAGCACGACGTTGCCGCGGAGCCCGGCCTCCAACGGTCGGAGCTCCCGGTGGAGCTGCGCGACGCGCGAGGCCGTGAGGTAGAACCGCAGGAGCTGCACGACGGCCTCTTCGTGGACCTCCATGCGCGGCCCGGCGACGTCTTGAAACGCGGGCACGAGGTCCTTCGCGAGGAGCTCGGTGAAGCGCGCGTGGGCCGCTTCGATGAGGGCCTTCGAGGGCGCCGTCTGCGGTGCAACAGCCTGCGTGGGATGGGTGCCCGACGCGGCCGGCGCGCGGGCGATCACCGAGGGCGTAGCGGGCGGCGGAGGCGGCGGCTTCGCGGTCTCGCGGGCGGCGGCGAGCTGCGCGGCCGCGGCGGCCTTCACCGACGGACCGAAGTCACGGAGCGCCACCGTGCGCGCGTCGTGAAAGCGCTGATCGGGGTTGGCGTGCGAGCCCGTCTCGACCTCGTCGAGCAGGCCCGCGAAGGGGTCTTCGTGCGCGGGCTCCGGGGAGCCGAGCGCGCGACCCACGACCTCGACGAGCGACCGCGGCGCAAAGGGCTTCTGGATCACGCCCACCGCGCCCATCTGGGCCACGAAGCGCTCGCCGATCTGCTCGGCCTTCGCCGACACGAGCACCAGCGGCGTGCGTTGAAACGCGGGCGTCGCGCGCATCGCCTGGGCCACCTGATAGCCGTTGAGGCGAGGCATCACGAAGTCGAGCACCACGAGGTCGTAGCGGTCGCGCTGGATGCGCTCGAGCGCGTCGGCCCCATCAACCGCGTGGTCGACGGTGTAGCCCGCGCCCTCCAACGCCGAACGCATGATCCGACGCAGGGTCGCGCTGTCATCAACGACCAGGACGCGTCGGCCCATAGACGGCAATGGGGGTATCGCGACGCTCGCACGCGGGTCAAGGCGCGCGCCGCGCGGTCCCCTACAAATCTCCGCGGGGCATCGGACGCGTCGGACCTCCGTGCGCTTCGGATATGCTCCGTGGCGAGAACCCCCGGCGCACTCTCGCGATGACGGGGTCCATGGGACCTGCGATGACGTCCATTCCTCCGGCCGCCGGTGCGCGGCTCGTGCTCGACGACCAGGAGATCGCCCGCGCCCTGCGGCGCATGGCCGGTGAGATCGCCGAACGGAACCGCGGCACCGCGGGCGTGGCCCTCGTGGGGGTGCGCCGCGGAGGTGTGCCCCTCGCCGCACGGCTGCGCGCGCTGCTCCACGAGATCGAGCGCCGCGAGGTGCCCGTGGGCGCGGTGGACATCACCCTCTACCGCGACGATGCGGCGACGGCGCTCCCGACGCCCCACATCGGCCGCAGCGAGATTCACTTTCCCGTCGAGGACTACGTGATCGTGCTCGTCGACGACGTGCTCTTCACGGGCCGCACGACGCGCGCCGCCATCGACGCCATCATGGACTACGGCCGCCCCCGCGCGATCCAGCTCGCGGCCCTCATCGACCGCGGTCATCGGGAGCTCCCCATCCACCCCGACTACGTGGGCCGCACGATCGAGACCGCGCGCGACGAGCGCGTCGACGTGGTGGTCGACGCCGAGGGGTGCGCAGACCGCGTGCAGGTGCGCGCGTCGCTTCGGTGACGGTCCCGCGCGAAGCTTCCCACCCGGCCGCGATGGCCGTAGGGTCGCGCCCGCGATGACGGCGCCGCTGCGACACCTCCTGGGCATCGAAGACCTCTCCGTGCGCGACATCGTGCAGTTTCTCGACACCGCCGAGGTCTTCTTCGACGTGTCGAAGCGGCGCGTTCGCAAGGTGCCCACGCTGCGCGGCAAGACCGTGATCAACCTCTTCTACGAGGCCAGCACGCGCACGCGCACCAGCTTCGAGATCGCGGGCAAGCGCCTCTCGGGCGACGTGGTGAACATCTCCGTCAGCGCGTCGAGCGTGTCGAAGGGCGAGTCGCTCCTCGACACGGTGAAGAACCTCGAAGCCATGCACCCCGACGTGCTCGTGGTCCGTCACGCCTCGTCGGGCGCGCCGCACTTCATCGCGCGCCACACCCGCGCCGCCGTCGTGAACGCCGGCGACGGCACGCACGAGCACCCCACGCAGGCGCTCCTCGACGCGTTCACCATCCGCCGCGCGAAGGGACGCCTCGCCGACCTCGTGGTCACCATCGCCGGCGACATCGCCCACTCGCGCGTGGCCCGCAGCAACGCGCTGCTGCTCACGCGCCTCGGCGCGAAGGTGCGCGTGTGCGCGCCGCGAACGCTGCTCCCCGTGGGCTTCGAAGCGTACGGCGTCGAGGTGTTCGACGACCTCGGGCGCGCGGTCGAGGGGGCCGACGTGGTGATGATGCTGCGCATCCAGCGCGAGCGGCTCACGGAGGCGCTCATTCCGTCGACGCGCGAGTACGCGCGCACCTTCGGGCTCAACGCGCGCATCCTCTCGCGGGCGAAGCCCGACGCCATCGTGATGCACCCGGGACCCATGAACCGCGGCGTCGAGATCGACAGCGACATCGCCGATGGTCCGCGCTCGGCGATCCTCGATCAGGTCGAGGCGGGGGTGGCGGTTCGCATGGCGGTGCTCTATCTGCTCGCCGCCGAGGCCGGGCAGAGCCCCCTCGCCTGAGCGTCGAACGATGGCCGACTACGACTGCACCCGCTGCGGCGCATGTTGCGTGAACCCCCTTGAAAACAGGGCCGAGGGCTACACCGAGTACGTGACCGTCACCCCGCGCGACGCGCTGCTCAAGCACCCCAAGATCGTCGAGCGCTACGTGGTGTTCAACGACGACGGCCACGCGCACCTCAAGCTCGATGCGGGTCACCGATGCGCGGCGCTCAAGGGAGGCCTCGGGCGCAAGGTGCGCTGCGAGATCTACGCGCTGCGCCCGGCGCCGTGCAGGCGGGTGGAGGCGGGCTCCGAGGGCTGCCTCCGCGCCCGTCGCGAGCAGGGGCTGCCAATCTGAGCGACGCGCGAATGTGCGCGGCCCTTCGGGCAACGGGCGTGGCGGTTACCGACGAAGAAAATCCGTCGTAGCGAGGTGCGCCGTAGGGTGACCGAGAGGCGCAGAACGTGTCGACACCCCTTGCCGAGTCGTGGCATCGAAGCAGTGGAGGCGCCGCACGCGGCGTGGTGCACATGGCGGGATCGCCGGACCCCTCGCGCGTCGTGGGAGACAAGTACGAGATCGAGCGGCACCTGGCGACGGGCGGCATGGGAGAGCTCTACGTCGCGCGGCACCTGCTCACGACGCAGCGGGTGGCGCTCAAGGTGCTCGACCGGCGGCTCGCGCGCAGCGAGGCCACGCTGGAGCGCTTTCTGCGCGAGGTGCGACTGGGCGCGCGCATCGGGCACCCGGGCATCGTGCAGGTGTACGACGCGGGCCTCCACGCGACGCCTGACGGGCCCGTGCCGTACCTCGCGATGGAGCTTCTGCAGGGCGCGAACATGGCCGAGCGCGTGTACGCAGGCGGCGTCACGCAGGGGCAGTGCGTCGACTGGATCGTGAGCGCGCTCGACCCGCTCGCCGCGGCCCACGCGAAGGACGTGGTGCACCGCGACCTCAAGCCCGAGAACCTCTTTCTCGAACGCACGGCCGATGGGGGTGAGCGCGTGCGGCTCCTCGACCTGGGCATCGCGCGCGACAGCAACGAGGCGACGAAGGCCACGCTCGAAGGCCAGTGCCTCGGCACCGTGTATTACATGGCCCCGGAGCAGTCGATCGACGCGCGCTTCTCGCGCCCGGTCTCCGATGTGTGGTCGCTCGGCGCGATGCTCTACCAGGTGGTGGTGGGGCGCTTTCCCTTCGACGGAGACACCATCGCGGCGGTGCTGCTGCGCGCGTGCCGCGAGCCCCACCTGCCCGTGGTCGACCTCGCGCCCCACGTCGACCCGCGCCTCGCGGCGCTCATCGACCGCTGCCTCTCGAAAGACGCCGTCGAGCGCCCCGCCGACGCCGGCGAGCTCCGCGCTCAACTCACCGCGCTCCTCGCGCTGCCCGAGGTGCGCGCGCCCCTCGACGCCGAACCCGTCGCCACGTGGACCTTCACCCCCGTGGCCGCCCCGGAGCCTCCGCGCGAGAACCCCTTCGCCGCACGTCTCGCGAGCGAGGTCGCGTCGCTCCCTACGCCGCCTCCGTCCCAGATCCCGCAGCCCACCACCGCGCCCGAAGTGTCGCTCACGCCCTCCGCGCCGTCGCAGTCGGGCGTGCGCGCGGCCGCTCCGAACGCCACGGAGACCGCGCCGCTGCCCGCACCGGCTCCGCGTCGCGCGCTCCCCGCGGTGCTCCTCGCCGTGCTCGCCCTCGCCGCCGTCGCGGCCCTCGCGCTCCGCCTCCGCCCCTCGCCCTCCCCCGTTGTGAACGCTGCGCCGACGGTCACGCCTGCGCCCGCGCAGCCCACCGTCGTCGAGACGCCCGCGCAGCCCACCGTCGTCGAGGCGCCCGCGCAGCCCACCGTCGTCGAGACGCCCGCGCAGCCCACCGTCGTCGAGG
>CAMFHP010000012.1 GCA_945952225.1 uncultured Myxococcaceae bacterium | reverse complement strand
GAACCCTCGACGTCAACCTTGGCAAGGTTGCACTCTACCACTGAGTTACACCCGCGTCGAAGTGAGAGGGCTTCTATCCTCGCCTCACCGCGACGGCAAGAAAAAAATCACTACTCGTATCGAAGTCCCTCCACCGGCGCGAGTCGCGCGGCCCAGACCGCAGGCACGAACGACGCTGCAAGCGCGACGAGCATCGCGACGACGGCGGTGAAGGCGAACTCCGCGAGGCTCGGTTGCACGGGCACATAGCGGATCAGGTAGACCTGCGGATCGAGGGGGAAGTGGTAGCGCGTGAGCAGCCAGCACGTGAGCCCGCCGAGGGTGAGCCCCAGGCCCGTGCCCACGCCGCCGATCGCGACGCCCTGCAGCAGGAACACGCGCAGGATGAGCCCCTCGCTCGCGCCCATCGCCTTCAAGATCGCGATCTCGCGCTTCTTGTCGAGCACCACCATCACGAGCGTCGCGATGACGTTGAAGGCCGCGATCACGATGATGATCGTGATGACGAACGAGAGCGCGAGCTTCTGCAGCGCGAGGGCCGTGAAGAGGTTGTGGTTCAGCGCCTCCCAATCGAGCGTGTGGTACGGCCCACCGCCGAGGCTCCGCTCGATGCGCCGACCAATCGCGCGCGCACGGTCGATGTTCCGCACCTTCACCTCGACCCCGGTGACCGCGTCACCCTGATCGAAGAAGCGCTGCGCCTGCCAGATGTCGACGTACACGAGCCGCGAGTCGTACTCGTCGAAGCCCGCGTCGAACACGCCCACCACGCGGAAGTCTCGCGCCCGCGGCGTCGCACCATGGCGCACGAGCGCGACGTCCGCGCCCGTAAGCGGAGAGATGATCCGCACCTGGTCACCCACGTTGAGGCTCAGCGTGCGCGCCAGCGTCTTGCCGACGATCACACCTGGGATCGCCTGCGCTTGCGGCGCATCTCCCGTTGACGATTCGCGGGCCACTTCGTCGGCGAGCGTGTCGAGCGGGTCTCGGCCCTGGGTCGGATCGGGAGGAGGCGCGTAGTCGGGCGTGGCGCCGGCGGGGAGCAGATCGTGGGGCACGACCACGGTGGGAGTCGGCGTCGGATCCATCGGCGCAGGAGGCGGCACGCGGGGACCTTCGAGGCGGGGCCTCGTCGGGTGCACGCCGGCAAGCTCGTTGGCGGCGCGGGCGAGGTAGTCGTCGAGCGTGGCGTCCGACGTCGCCGAAGGGTCGTCACGATTCGACGTGGGCGCCGTGGTGCCAGGCGCGCGAAGCCCACGAATCGAACCGCGCTGAAGGTAGCTGGGGAGGTCGAGCACCTCGCCCAATCGATCAGGATCGACGCCCTTCACAAGCACGCCAGCGATGCGTTCCCCGCGCGTGATCATCATCGGGTTGATGAGAAAGGGCGCAGCGCCAGTGACCCCGGGCGTCGCGCGCACCGTCGCCATCACGTCGCGGTACTCGGTGAAGTCCCAACCGTATTTCAGCACGAGCACGTGCGCGTTTACGCCAAGCACCTTGTCTCGAAATGAACTCTGGAAGCCCGACGTGATCGCGAGCACCGCAGAGAGCGCCCACACGCCCAGCGCGATGCCAACGATGGCGATGGCCCCGATCACCGACACGAACGTTCGACGTCGGGCCCGCAGGTGTCGGGCGGCGACGGTAAGTGCGACATCCACCCGGGCGATGTATCCGTTCGAGGGGGCAATTGCCAACGCCGCTTGCGGCGCGTGGGTGTGAACCAACGCCCGTGCGGCGTGACGGCAATGTCATGCGCCTGACTGCCATCGGCCGTGGGGTCCCGCGCGATGCCCGAGAGACTGCGGCATCCGACGCAGTGGCGTAGGGCGTGCAGCACTTTCCACCCGGCCGCCCGAACCCCACAGTGAACCACGGCGCGGAGGATCTGTCAGCGGCAACTGTAACCTCGACGGCGGAATAGACGTTCATCACCCGGCGTCTCGAAACAGGCCCTCCCGCGGAATGCCAAGATTCCCGGCAGTCCGGGCGTTGTCCGTGGGGCGCCGCGGCCCTTCGGTTTGAACGTCCGCGTCGAATTCTCCAACACACTCACCCGATCCGAGTCGAAACGCGCTGCGAGCAACAGTTCTGGAATCGCCCCGCCGTTCCAGAAGTGCAGCGACCCGCGAGGTACACCCACGCACGGCATCTGTCGTCGCGGAGGGCCTCTCATTGCGTGCGGGGGAGGTAACGGAAGCCATGGCAAAGTGGAACGAAGCGAAGGCCCTGCAGACGTCGACGGAAGCGGTGGATGCGAATGCGTCGACTGCGACGGTCGAGGCGCCTGTCAGCCCCGAGTCGCAGCGCGAGTTCCGCGACGTCGAGCCGACCGAGGCCGACCTCGCCGAGGTGGCGTCGGATCTCGCGAGCCTCAAGGACGACGAACTCTCCGGTGGCAGCCTCTCGCGGTACTTCCGCGACATGTCGGCGTACACCGTGATGGACCCGGCGACGGAGACCCGCGCTGCGCAGGACTTCCTCGCGGCAGAGATCGGTCGCTGGCGTACTGCGCTGGCGTATCCGCCGGCGTTTCCGCTCGTGCAGCGGGTGGTGGAGGGATGCCTCGCGGAGCTCGCCGAGCCGGTGACGCTTCCGCACTTCGAGAAGGCCGAGAAGCTGCTGCGCGAGTACCGGAAGAACCGCTCGAAGTTCGATCGCAAGGCGCAGACGCGCTGGGATGAACTCATCGACGAGATGGCCGTCACCCTGCGCGCGCTCGACGCCGATCGCGTGTTCATCGAGTCCGTCGACGAGGAGCTCGCGCGCGTTGCGGGCGACGTCGAGGACCTCTCGGAGAACGGCGCGACCGACGATCCGGGCACCGTGCTCTCCGCTGGATTCAAGCGCTACCTGACCTCCGTCGAGGCGGCGCGCGATGCGGTCTATGCGGTGAAGAACCGCTTCGTTGCAGCGAACCTCCGCCTCGTGGTTTCGATCGCGCGTCGCTACAACCGCGGGCGCATGCCGCTGATCGACATCATCCAGGAGGGCAACATGGGCCTCATCAAGGCTGTGGAGCGCTTCGACCACACGCGCGGCTATCGTTTCAGCACGTACGCGAGCTGGTGGATTCGTCATGCGATCTCGCGCGGCCTCGCCGACAAGGCGCGTGCGGTTCGCATCCCGGTACACATGCTCGACACGTACAACCGCGTGCAGCGCATGGCGCAGGCCCTCACGCTGCGCACGGGTCGCGAGCCCACGATGGAAGAGCTCGCCGCGGAGTCGGGCATCTCGCTCGAGAAGCTCGATCGAATGAAGCGTGACTGGGCGGAGACGCCCTTCTCCCTCGATCGTCCGGTGAACGAGGAGGATGGCAAGCGACTCATCGACTGCCTCGAAGACGACAAGGTGGCGTCGCCCTTCGAGCAGGTCGCGACGAGCGCGTGGTCGAGCGAGGTGAAGCGTCTGCTCGATACCCTGACGCCCATCGAGGCGAGGATCATCCGCTGGCGTTTCGGCCTCGACGACGAAGAGGAGCTCACGCTCAAGGAGATCGGCGACAAGTACAACCTGTCCCGTGAGCGCATCCGCCAGCTGCAGGAGCAGGCCCTCGCGAAGATCCGTCGCCAGGTGCGCGAGTAGCAACTCGGGCACTCGTCACGCCTACCGCCACCCCTGACGCCGCGTGAGGCCGAGCAGAAAATCAAGCTGCCCGTCCCCGCGCGGCGTCAGCCGTTCGAATCGACGCGACATCGCAAACACCACGTCGGCGTGCCACAGCGGAATCACCGGGAGGTCGCGCGCCAGGATGCGTTGCGCCTCGCGGTAATGGGGTGCGCGTTGTGTCGGGCCGATCGCGGTGGCGCCCGCATCGAGCGTCGCGTCCAACGCGGAATTGGCGTAGCGCCAGCGGTTGCCGCCCGCGCCGGGGTTGCTGCGCGTCGGAATCGAGGCGCCCCCGAACCAGAACGTGAGCCCCCACGGATCGCTCAGGTCGGGGATTGTGAGAAACGTGAGGTCGAACGCGCCGCCGCGGAGGTCTGACAGCAGCGTCGCGAGTTCGCTGGGTCGCACCGTCACCTCGATGCCCACGTCGGCGAGCATCGCGGCCATCGCCTGGGCCGTGGTGATCGCGAAACGTTGCGACGACACGCGAAGCGTCCATCGCGCGCGTGGCGCATCGCCCGGCGGGTCGGGCAGACCGGCGGCATCGAGCAGCGCGCGCGCGCGTGCCGGGTCGTACGGGTACCGTTCGACGTCGCCCGTGTAGGCCCAGTGCGAGGGAGGCAACGGACCCGTCGCAGCGACCGCACGCGCGCCAAACTTGCCGACGCGGAGGCCGTTGCGATCGAGGGCGAGCGCGAGCGCCTGACGAACGCGCGCATCCCCGAGCCCCGGTGCGGTGCATCGAACCCCGAGGAAGGTAAACCCCGCGGAGGGGGCCGAGACGACCTCGAAATCGCGGTGCGCGGTGAACACTTCGAAGAGCTCGGGTTTGATCTCCGCGATGTCTCCGTCGCCATGGAGAAGTCGTTGCGCGAGCGTGTTCGGGTCGTGGAGCGACACCACGCGGAGCCGCGATGGAGCCCCCAGGGTTGGAGTGGTGCGCGTGAACGACCACCCGTCGCGACCGAGGTGCTCGGTGCGCACGAAGCCTGACCCGTTGAACGTCGGGTGTGCGCTCGGCATGCGCTCGTCGCCGTCTGCCTCCGCGCGCGGCATGATGGGCTGCTGCAACAGGCTCTCGATCGTCCCGTCGCGCCGCACGAGCGTGAAGAGCACGGTGCGCGCGTCGCGGGCCTCGACCGATGCGATGACCCGCTTGTAGGTGCCGCGCAGCCGACTGTGCCGGGCCGGATCGAGGATCGCGCGGTACGTCGCGACCACGTCGTCGGCGGTCACCGGTGAGCCATCGTGAAAGCGCGCGTCCTCGCGCAACACCGCGACGAGGTGCGTGTCGTCGACGCGGTCGATCGAGCGCGCGAGCGCCGGTCGCGGAAGAAAGGTCCGTGGGTCGCTGTCGACGAGGCCGCGATACACGAGCCGACCCAGGGCGGCGCCAAGCGCATCCTCGGGATGACGCGGATCGAGGTGCACAGGCTCCGTCAGCGCGAGCAACGTGAGCGTGTCGTCGCGCCTCGCAGCGCGGCGGCAGCCGGTGGCAAGCAGGGCACACCACAGCGCGAAGAGAACGTGATAGCTCCGCACGCGATGCGAACGACGCGACGCGCGATGCTGCTGGCCCCTCTGCTCCTCGCCTCCCGAGGTGCCCGCGCGCAGATCGGCGCAACGGAGGCCCCGCTGGCCCCGCTCCCCGCCATGCTCTCGGCCGCACGTCTCGGCGCCGCACGGGTCGGGATCATGGCGGTCGACGCCGCTTCGGGCCGCGTGGTCTACGAGCACGACGCGGATGTATCGCTGAACCCTGCCAGCAACGCAAAGCTGCTGACAGCCGGCGCCGCGCTCGCGCGCCTCGGACCAGCCCACAGGTTCGCCACATCGCTCCACGCGCGTCGTGTCGTCGGCGGCGCGGTGCCGTCGCTCGTGCTTCGCGGAGGCGGTGATCCATCGCTGCGGAGTGCCGACCTCTTCGCACTCGCGCGCGACGTCGCCGCGTCGGGGATCACACGCGTCGACGGCGAGATCGTTGTGGACGATGCGCTCTTCGGCGACGCGCACCTCCCACCCGCGTTCGAGCAACAGCCACAGGAGTCTGCGCCGTTTCGCGCGTCGGTGAGCGCGGCTTCGTGTGATGAGAACGCGATCCGGATCGTGGTTCGCCCAGGCCCTTCGGCGGGCGCACGCGCCGACGTCGTGGCCACGCTGGAGGGCTACGCCGACCTCGATGCGCAGGTGACGACCGCTCCCACCGGGCGACCCGCCCTGGAGGTTCGCAGCGCGCGCCTCGACGACGGGCGCGAGCGCTTCGTGGTGCGCGGCACGATCCCGATCGGCGCATCCCCTGCCGACGTGTGGCGGCGCGTCGAGACGCCCTCGCTGGCGACGGGCCACGCATTGCGGACCGCACTTCGCGCCGCCGGGATCTCCGTCGCGGGCGGCGTACGTGTGCAGGCGCGTGCGTCGGAGGGCGTTCCGCGCGTGGCGCTCCACCGATCGCAGCCGCTCTCGTCGTTGCTCTATGAGGTCGGCAAGGACTCGAACAACTTCTACGCGGAGATGCTGCTGCTCGCGCTGGGATCAGAGCCCGATGGAGCCGCCGAGGGCGATCGCTTCGCGCGGGGCGCGGTGCGTGTGCTCGACTGGGTGCGCTCCCTCGGTGTCGACACGCAGGGCATGGTGCTGCGCAACGGCTCGGGCCTGTTCGATGCGAACCGTGTGTCGGCGCGGCAGCTCGCGGGCGTGCTTCGCGCGGTGTGGCGCGACGCTTCGATCGCGCCCGAATACCTTGCGATGCTCGCGGTGGGGGGCGACGACGGAACGTTGCGCGGGCGCCTCCGTGTGCCCGGGGCGCCTCGCATCGTGCGCGCGAAGACCGGGACGCTCCGCGATGTCATCGCGCTGTCGGGGTACGTGATGGGCGCCGACCCGTCGCGCGCGTGGGTGGTGAGCGTGGTGGCGAACGGCGTCGCAGGTCGCGTGACCGAGGCGCGCGCGTTGGCCGACAACGTGTTCCTTGAGGTCGCGAGGCGGCGCGACGCGCTCAGCTCCGCTCGCTGAGCACCGCGAAGGCGAGCATCGCCATGCCGCCGAGAAAGAGCAGCACCGCCACGGCGACGCCGATGTGGCGTGACGAAGTTCCCTTCGCGCGCGGCGCCTCCGCGGGCACCGTGGCCGTTCCGTCGGCGCCCACCACGATCATCACCGTGCGCTGACGGTTGTCGGCGATCTCGGCACCCGCGGTCACCGGCGCGTCGGGCCCCGCGGGCTGCGTCGACCGCGCATGGATCACCGCACGGGCGAGCGGATACTGGAGCAGAAACTGCGAGCCGTTCGGTTCGAGCAGAACGTCTTGCAGCGCATGCTGCAGCGCCTCCATCGTCGGGAAACGGTGCGCCGGATCGCGCGCCATCGCGCAGAGCACCACGGCCTCCATCGCGGGCGAGATCGTCGGAACGATGCGCGACGGAGACCGCACGCCCTCGTTCATGATCGCGCTCATCGTGGCCTGCGCGCTCTCGCGCTGGAACGGCGAGAGCCCCGTGAGCAGCTCGTAGAGCGTCACGCCCATCGCGTAGATGTCCGTGCGCGCATCGACCACGCCGCTGCCCATGATCTGCTCCGGCGCCATGTAGGCGGGCGTACCGAGCATGGTGATGGGCCCGCCCGCGTTCGACGCCACGGCCTCACTCTCGCCGCGGAGCTTCGACACGCCGAAGTCGACGAGCACCGGGCGCTCGCGGCCGTCGGTGTCGCGGGCCATGAAGATGTTCTCGGGCTTCAGGTCGCGGTGGATGATCCCGCGCTGGTGCGCGCGCTCCAGCGCGTTGGCGATCGGCGCGACGATGTGCACGGCCTCGAGTTCGGAGAGGCGGCCGCGACGGTAGAACTGCTCGGCGAGCGTCTGCCCGTCGAGGTAGGCCATCACGATGAAGGGCGTGCCGTCTTCGGCCTCTCCGAAGTCGAGGATCTGCACGATGCTCTTGTGCACCACCGACGCCGCGGTGCGCGCCTCGCGGAGAAAGCGCTCCACGGCGCCGTGGTCGCGCACGAACTCCGAGCGGAGCATCTTGATCGCGACGCGACGGTCCATCTGGACGTGGCGCGCCTCGAACACGGCGCCCATGCCACCTTCTCCGATGACACGAACGATCTGGTACTTCCCGGCGATTCGCGTGCCGACCCGCTCCGCCGGATGGATCAAACGCATGGTCGCGCGCAGTGTCGCAATCTCTCCGCAGCCCTGCAAGATCGAGTTTCGCGCACGCGGTCACCCCTGCGCGAACGCGCGCCACCCGATGTCACGTCGCACCTGCGCGCCCGCGAGCTCGATCGCATCGACCGCGCGGTACGCCACCGCCGCTGCGTCGCGAAGGGTCGCCGCCGTCGCCGTCACCAGGAGCACGCGTCCGCCCGCCGTGACCCACGCCCCGTCGCTACGCCCCGTGCCCGCGTGGAACACCCTCACGCCCTCGATGGCCGCTGCCGCATCGAGCCCTCGAATCACCGCGCCCCGCCTCGGGGCATCGGGATAACCCTCGGCCGCGATCACCACGCCGATGGACGCATCGTTGCGTGGGCGCAAAGGTTCCGTCGGCCACGCGCCCGTCGCCGCGCCCCAGAGCCACGGCGTCGCATCGTCGAGGCGCGCGAGCAACACCGCGCACTCGGGGTCGCCGAAGCGGACGTTGTACTCCAGCACGCGAGGCGCTCCGTCGGCGCCCACCATGAGCCCCACGAAGAGCACGCCGCGGAAGGCGATGCCGTCGCGTCGCAGGCCGTCGAGGGTGGGGGCGATCACCTCGCGCATCACGCGGGCTTCGAGGTCGGGTGTGCACACCGGCACGGGGCTGTACGCGCCCATGCCGCCGGTGTTGGGGCCCGTGTCTCCGTCGCCGAGGCGCTTGTGATCCTGCGCGGCGCCGAACAATTCGACCCGCGCGCCGTCGGTCACCGCATGGAAGGAAATCTCCTGTCCTTCAAGGCGTTCTTCGATGACCACGGTGCGGCCTGCATCGCCGAACGCGCCGTCGCGGAGCGCGCGCTCCACCGCCTCGACGGCGTCGTCGACCCCGTCGCAGACGACCACTCCCTTGCCCGCGGCGAGTCCGTCGGCCTTCACCACGACGCGGTGGTCCGCAGCGCGCACGTAGGCGACCGCCGCGTCGAGCGCGGAGAAGGTCGCGTAGCGTGCCGTGGGGATTCCATGGCGCGCCATGAAGTCCTTCGAGAACGACTTCGAACCTTCGAGGCGCGCGCCGTCGGCCCCCGGTCCGAAGCACGCGATGCCTGCGGTGCGGAGCGCGTCGGCCACGCCCGCTACGAGCGGAACCTCGGGTCCGACGACCACCAGGTCGATCAAGCAGCTTTGCGCCAGCGCAACGATGCGGGGCACGTCGTCGGCCGCGACGGCGTGCGCCTCGGCGACGGTCGCGATGCCGGGATTGCCCGGCGCAGCCGCGACGTACGACACGCGCGGTGAGCGGGCGAGGTGCGCGCAGAGCGCGTGCTCCCGTGCGCCCGAACCGAGGACCAGCACTCGCATCGAGGACTCCCGCGCGCCCGGCGGCGCGCTCAGTGGCGGAAGTGACGCGCGCCCGTGAACACCATGGCGATGTTGTGCGCGTCGGCCGCGGCGATGACGTCGGGATCTTTGATGCTCCCGCCAGGCTGCACGATGGCCGTCACACCGGCCTCGGCCGCGCGCTCCACACCATCGGGAAAGGGAAAGAACGCGTCGGACGCCAGCACCGCGCCGCGCGCCAGGTCACCGCTCTTCGACGCGGCCACCTCGACGGACACCACGCGCGACATCTGCCCGGCCCCCACGCCCACCGTGTAGCATTGCGGACCGTTCGCCCGCGCCATCACGATCGCGTTCGACTTCACGTGCTTCGCCACGGCCCACGCGAAGGTGAGCGCGCGGAGTTCTTCGTCGGTCGGGGCGCGCTTCGTCACCACGCGTGCGCCCTCGACCTCGCCGCGCGCGCGGTTGTCGCGCTCCTGCACGAGCAGGCCGCCGGAGACGTGCTTCACGGTGCGCGCAGCCTCGTCGGAGGCGAGCCACGCGCGCGTCTCAAGAAGCCGGAGGTTCTTCTTCTGGTGCAGCACCTTGAGCGCATCCGCCTCGAAGGTCGGCGCCACCACGGCTTCGAGAAAGGTCTCGACGAGCGCGTGCGCCGTCTCGACGTCGACCGCGCGGTTGAGCGCCACGATGCCGCCGAACGCGCTGAGCTCGTCGGCCGCGCGCGCCGCGCGGTAGGCCTGTTCGAGCGAGTCGGCCGTGGCCACGCCGCAGGGGTTCGTGTGCTTCACCACCACCGCCGCGGGCGAGGCGAACTCGCGCACCGCTTCGAGCGCTGCGTCGACGTCGACGAGGTTGTTGTACGAGAGCTCTTTTCCGCCTGCGCCCACGGAGGCCGCGCGTCCGAGGCTGCCCTCGACGGCGCCGATCTCGCGGTAGAACGCGCCCGTCTGGTGGGGATTCTCCCCGTAGCGCAGCGGGTACGCGCGCTCGTACGCGAGGTGGAGCGCGCGGGGGTAGCGCTCGCGTCCGCCCTCGGCGTCGAGGCTCGAGAGGTACATCGCGATGGCGCCGTCGTAGCGGGCCGTGTGCGAGAACGCCTTCGACGCGAGCGCCACGCGAAGGTCGTGGCCCACATCGCCGCTGCGCTCGATCTCTGCGAGTACGGAGGGATAGTCCGAGGGGTCGACGACGACGGTGACACGCGCGTGGTTCTTCGCTGCGGCGCGCACCATCGCAGGGCCGCCGATGTCGATCTTCTCCACCAGCTCGTCATGCGAGGCGCCCGGTCGACGCAGCGTCTCCTCGAAGGGGTAGAGGTTCACCACGACGAGGTCGATGGGCGCGCCGCCGATGGAGGCGAGCGCCTCGCGGTCGTCGTCGCGCTCGCGCATCAGGATCGCGCCGTGCACCTTCGGATGCAGCGTCTTCACGCGGCCGTCCATGATCTCGGGAGAGCCCGTGTAGGCGCTCACGTCGGTCACGGCGAGGCCCGCGTCGCGCAGCGCGCGCGCCGTGCCGCCTGTCGAGAGCACCTCGACGCCGCGGGCCGTCAGGGCCTGAAGAAAAGGCACGAGGCCACGCTTGTCGCTCACAGACACGAGCGCGCGACGGATCGGCATCGGAGGCTCCGGGGGAGGGTCGTGGGAGAGCGGACGGCGCGCCGGGAACGGTGCGCCACGCGGCGCGCGCCTCGCTCAGTCGTCGCAGTAGTCCGAGAGCGAGGCCATCTCGCCGAGGGCCTTGAGCTTCGCGAGGCCGCGGGTTTCGAGCTGACGGATGCGCTCGCGCGTGAGGTTCATGATCTCACCGACCTCTTCGAGCGTGATGCCGCCGCGGTCGGCGATGTCGAGCGCGCAGGTCTCGGGAAGATCCCAGACCTCGAGGTCGGGGAAGTTCACCTTGATCGACCCCGTGCGCTCGTTCACGTCGAGGTAGAGGTGGTGCTTGCAGCTCACGAACGGGCAGGGCCGCTCCGAGTGCGGGCCGTGCTGGCAGTCACCACGGGTGCGCGGGCGCTCGTACTCGGTCTCGGGAAAGAGCATCCGACCGCGCTCGAGCTCGCGCTTGCTGAGGCGCTTGATCGAGATGGTGCGGGCACGCACGCGAGGCTTGCGGTGCGACGCCTCGTCGTCAGTGTCCTCCACCTGGGTGAGGTCGATCGCATGCGCGAGGCCCACGGCCGCTTCGTCCGTGATCGCCACATCGCGCCCGCTCACCTCGAATGGTCCCATCGTCGTCATCGGTCGTCCTCCAGAAACGTCAGTGTTCCCGCCGCGTGCCCGCGCAGCGGGGATGTTCCCTGTTGTGCCTTGAGAGGCCGTCACGGCGGGTGTGCCGCCGCGCGCTATCCCCTGCGCGCGACGCCGCCCTGCAGCAGCTCCAAGACAACGCCTGCTCTGCTGCGCCCGCTCTGGCCGTCGCGTGGCCCCCTATTGGCCACCGACGTCCGCGGCGTGCGCGGAAAACTCTCCGGAGATGAAACCACCGGCGGCGCCGCCCGATCCGTAACCGGCCGGCCCGTCTCCTCCCCAGTGGTCTCGTGACAGGTTCTACCCTGTCTGTCGCTTCGCAGTCTCGACCGCCGTCACTCGAATCTCGCTGTTCCGTCGGCCTTCCACTGCCCTCAACCGTCTCACCAGATCCGCCGCGGCGGCTTTCGCCTCACGCATTTCACGGCGGCATTGCTCTCGGGTGACCTCGTCGGAACCGCTCTCCAGCGCCCTCTCGATACCCTCGAACACCCTGCGGATGTTCGCTTCGAGGTTGTCGATCTCATGTTGGATCAGAAGCGCCTTCGACCGGATCTCCTCGATGCCCTTCCCTTCGCTCAAGAGCTTCTTGATCTCAAGAATCTGACGAAGAATTTCTACCGGATACTGTCCCTGCGAGCCGCCCTGCCGACCACGATGACCCACGCGAACGCTGCGGGGGAGGAGCTCAAGCTGGACGTACTTGCGAAGCGACGCCTCGCTGAACCGCACGCCCATCCCATCGAGGAGGCTGATGATCTCCGCGGCCGCGAGCCCCTCAGGGTGCTCCGCTTCGATCTTCGCCAACTCGTCCTCCGACCATGCTCCCATCTCGGTTGACCACCTCGTCGCGGGCTTCGTCCGGCGACGGATGGTTCATTCGCTTGAATCGAATCGACCTGTCAAGAAACCGGTCATCCCGTCTCTCGCGGCGACGAAACGGTTAGTGCCGCAAGGCGCCGGGCGACACAAGCGCGGATCTTCTGTTCAGTGGTCACTTGTGCCCAATCGAAGGCTCAGAGCTCCAGTCGCGACTGCTTGAAAACAAAGGGCGCGACGGGGGTGCGTTGCGGTCTACGCATCCGCGAAGCCCATCGCGACCGGGGATTCGCCGTGCAGACAGGGAACGTCCCGCGCGTAACTGATGGAAATCGGGCGGGAATTCTTCGGGCCGCGGCGGCGCTCTGAAAGAAGTTTGAGCCATGGACGGGTGTTCAGTGTTGACGGTCGTCGGCGGAGGTTCCCGTCGGGCCCGATGGGGCGGCAACGGGGCGGTGCGTCGGCGGACGGTCGGGGATTTGTGCGTCACATCGCGGACTTGGCGCACACCCACCGGCGCCGGGGGCGATCCGCACGGAGCACCGCACGCCCGCATTCGCGAAATGGTTGCCGCGTGACGGCGTTGTGAAATCGCTGCCCAGACCGACGGAATCGCCCGAGAGGAACACCGCGACGCCCGACGGTGGGCCCGCGCGGAACTCGCACTCGCGCACCATTCCGTCGGCGCGAAGGCCCTGAAGGAACAGCATTCCGAGCGGTTCGACGGTCTCTCCCGGTGCGATCGGGCAGGCCGTGAACTGCCCCGTCGCGGGGGCGCCGGCGCCCTCGAACACCGCGCCCACAAGGGCCGAACGCGTCGTGTCGGTCTGCGCACCGAGGATCACCCCCACCCAGCGCGCGGGCCCGCCCCGGTCGTGGTCGGCGGCGGTGAGCACCACCGGGCCATTCGCGCGATCCCCCGTGATTTGTAGGGCTCCGGGGAGGTTCCACCCCACGTCGAGCTCCGCGTCGGGCTCGAACGCGACGGCGACGCCCGCGGCGAGCGTGAGGCGCGGCGCGGCCGTGCCCTCCACGAGAATCCGGGCTGCGCGGCGTACGCGGTATCGGACCCCACCGGCGAGCGCGCGCCACGTGGCGTCGTGGTGCACCGTGCGTCCGCGCGCTGCGAGAAAGACCTCGTTGCGCGTATTGCCCGTAAGATCACCGTCGGGGAGCGTGTCGACCGCATCGACGTCGTCGAAGCGAACGGCTCCCTCACCGCGCGCCCCGTGGACCACGAGGTGCCGTGAGTCCGCGGAGAATCCCGATTCTTCGCGCAGCACCACCCCCCAGGCGCCGCTGTCACGCACGGTCACGTGGTCGACGTGGAGGCCTGCGCGCAACGACGATCGGATCGCCCCTGGGGCCTCCCCGCGCTCGACGACCTCGGCACCGGCGAACTCCACGAACGTGTGCGTGAGGTGTGTGTCGGGCAGGGCGCGCGCGCGGAACTCGAGGCCCACCCAGTCACCGGGCGCCGGGGTCGCCGCCGTGCTCGTGAAGCGAACGGGCGCCTCGGGCGAGCCGCTGGCGACGAGGCGCGCGTCGTCCTGCACCACGATTGCCGCTCCCGGGCCGACGGCCACGACCGCGCAGGGCTCGATGCGCACCGAGGAGCCCGCGAGGAGATGGACGCCATTGGGCAATCGGTGGGGAGAGCCCTCGCGAGACCACCGCTCGTGGCCCGACACCGTGCCGCCGTGGTCGGTGCCGCGGGTCCACGTGGTGCGCGCGGCGGTGGCGGGGCATCCGGTGGCGCGCTCCGTCGGGCGGCGGATCACGCTGCCCGCGTCGTCGACGCGGAGGCTCGTGGGGGCGAGGGGCGCGGACGATGGGTCCTCACGGCAGGCGGAGACCAGGGCCGCGGCAATGAACGCCCATTCAGTTCTCGGTCGCACGGCGCCACGGTATCGCGGTTGGCAGCCTCCCGGCGGACTTGATTGTCGGCACACCGCGCGGGCGCGGGCGACGTTTGTGCTCGCGTCGGCGACGCGCGTTCTGGCAGTGTGCGCCACGGTCGGACGGCGATGATCCTGCGAGATCCTGTGCATGGCCTCGTGGCCTTCGAGAGGCCTGCGGAGCAGGTGGTGCCCGCGCTGATCGACACGCGGGAGACCCAGCGGCTGCGGCGCATTCGCGCGCTGGGCATGGCGTCGATGGCGTTTCCCGGTGCGGAGCATTCGCGCTTTGCGCACGCGATCGGTGCGGCCCATGTGATGTCGCGCTTTCTCGCGCGGGTCGGGCCCCTGGCGGCGGCGCTGGGACCTTCGGCGGCCCTCACCATCGAGCACGAGCGAGACGCCCTCGCGGCTGCGCTGCTCCACGACCTCGGTCACGGACCGCTCTCGCACCTCTTCGAAGAGGTCTTTCCCTCGATGCCCGCGCACGAGGAGTGGACGAGCGCGATCGTGCTCGACCCCGACACCGAGGTTCACCGTGTGCTCGCCTCCCTCGATCGGGAGATGCCCGCGCGCGTCGACCGGCTTGTGCACGGCGATCACCCGGTGCCGTACCTGGCCCGCGCCGTGTCGGGGACCTTCGACGTCGACCGCTGCGATTACCTGCTTCGCGACTCGTACATGACGGGGACGCGCTACGGGCTCTACGACCTCGACTGGCTGCTGCGCTCCCTCGTGCTCGACCCCGATGCGGGCGGGCCGCGCCTCGCGGTCGATGGGACCAAGGGGCTCCCCGCGGTGGAGGGGTACTTTCTCGCGCGGCTGTTCATGTATCAGCAGGTCTATTTTCACAAAGCCACGCGGGCGGGCGAGACCATGCTCCGCGCGATCGTGCGACGCTTCTCGGACCTCGTGTCCGACGGTCGTGTGCCCGCGGGAACGCCCCCGGCGATGCTCGCCTTCGCGCGCGGCGAGCCCGTCTCGGTGCAGGGCTACCTCACCCTCGACGACAACCTCTTCTGGACGACCATCCAGAGCTGGGCAGACGATCGCGACCCGGTGCTCTCAAGCCTTGCGGCGCGTGTGCACGCGCGTTCGCTCTTCAAGACCGTGTCGCTCGACGACGTCGACAGCGCCCACGACGACGAGCTCCTCGACGGGCTGCGCACCATCGTGCGGGGGCTCGGGTTCGATCCGCGCTACCACGGCGAGCTCGACGAGGCGGAGGTCTTTCCCTACGAGGTTCCCGCGTCGTCGGAGGCTGCGTTGCGGGTGGTGTCACAGCGGCGTGGGCAGCGTCCGTTGGAGTCCGCGTCGTTCATGATCGGCCGTCTGGTGGGGGCTCCCTTCGTGCGTCGTCGTCTGGTGTTTCCGCCGGAAGCGCGCGAGGCCGTGGAGGCCATGCTCGACGGGGTTCGAGGAGCGCGTTGACGCGCGCGGTCGCACGGTAGATCCTCCGCGGCCCTCCGATGGCCGTGCACACCGAACTCCGCTCCGTCGCGCTCTCTTCGTGGCTCATGGCCGCATCGATGCTGGTGCCCGTGGCGGCCGAGGCGGGGCCGCGTCGCGTCGCTGCGCCGCTGCCGTCGGGGCCTTCACCCGTGGCGTTCTCCGTCGAGGCAATGCCCGATGGCGCGCGCATCCGATGGACGCTGCGGAACGTCTCCGACGCCGCGGTGGAGATCGCCTCCGATCGTCGGTTCGTGTGGTTCGAAGTGCCTGCGCCATCCGTCGATCTGTCGATTCCTCGTTGGCGTCGTCGTCGGGTAGCGCCCGTTCGGTGTGTGTTTGAGACGCGCCCTCGTTCTGTGGACGGTGCCGCACGCACGGAGCTCGCGCCGGGGGGCCGGTACTCCGAGGTGGTCGACCTGCTCGACGTGTGTCGGCTGCGCATTCCGACCGCGATGGCGCCGGGCACGACGGTCATCGCGCACTACGGCTTCGAAGCGCTCCCCGCGACGGGGCGCGGGCGCCCCACGCTCGCCCGATGGATGGCGCGCACGCTGCTCAGGGACCGTCGCACCTACCCGGTGAACGACCTCTCGGCGCCGCTCACGCTCGTTGCGCCGAGCCCCGAGCGTGCTGCGCCCGCTGCGGCTCCGACGGATCCCTCGCCGCGACTCCGACTGCGCGGCACCCCGGCGCAGGCGGCCCAGGGCCCGGGGCTGCGCTCGTCACTCTCTCTGGAGAACCTCTCGCCACGCCCGCTCTGGACCCTCTTCCGGACGGTTCAGTTCTCTCTCGAACTCGAAACTCCGACGGGCTCCCGTGTGATGTGCAACGCGCTGTTGCGAGAGCCCGCGCCCTTCCGCGAACTCTTCTCTCGCATGGCGGCCGGTGCTCGTCGGACCCTTCGGATTTCTCCCGCTGAGTATTGTCCCGTGACGGCGTTTCAGGAGTCGGGGCTGTACCGTGTGCGCGCGGTCTACCGCACCACGGCGAACGGGGAGCCCTGGTACCGGGACGGGGTGTTCACGGGCACGGTGCGTTCTGAACCGTTCGTTTTCCGCATCTCACGCGGGGATGGGCGATATCGACCGATCGGCCTCGATGTATCGGGTTGACAGCGGGGCCCTCGGGACGCTCCATTCCCGTCACGTGAGGGTGTAGATGGCGAAGATCCTGGTCGTGGATGACCAGCGGAACATCCGTTCGACCCTTGGTCTCTTGCTCCGTGCGCGGGGCCACGAGGTCGAGGAGGCGGCGGACGGTGATCAGGGCGTCGAGATGGCCACGGCCAACGGCTACGACCTGGTGATCACCGACCTGCGGATGGGCGCGCGCGATGGGATCGAGGTGCTACGGCGCATCAAGGACACGCACGCGCTCACGGAGGTCATCGTGATGACCGCGTACGGCTCCATCGAGAGCGCGGTGGAGGCCATGCGTCTCGGGGCCTACGACTACATCCAGAAGCCCTTTCTCGAAGACGAGCTCATGGTGAAGGTGCAGCGCGCGCTGGAGAAGCGCTCGCTCTCGGCGCAGGTGGCCCTGCTCACCGCGGAGTTTCGCGACCGCTACCGCTTCGAGAACATCATCGGGCGCTCGCAGCCCATGCGCGAGGTGCTCACGCGCATCGCCAAGTTCGCGCCCACCGACGCGACGGTGCTCATCACGGGCGAGTCGGGCACGGGCAAGGAGCTCATCGCGAAGGCCGTTCACGCGAACTCGAAGCGCGCCGACAAGCCCTTCGTGCCCGTGAATTGCGCAGCGGTGACCGAGACCCTGCTGGAGAGCGAGCTCTTCGGCCACGTGCGTGGGGCGTTCTCGGGGGCCGTGGCGAACCGACGGGGACTGCTCGAAGAGGCGGACGGGGGGACGTTCTTCTTTGACGAGATCGCTGAGACCACCCCGGCATTTCAGGCGAAGCTCCTTCGGGTGTTGCAAGAAGGAGAAATTCGCCGCGTTGGCGACAATCGCTCTTTCAAGGTCGACATTCGGGTCATCGCCGCGACCAACCAGGACCTGCACCGCGCGATCGCCGAGAAGCGCTTTCGGCAGGATCTCTATTACCGACTGAACGTAGCCCGCTTCGTGCTGCCTGCGCTGCGCGATCGGCGTGAGGACATTCCGCTTCTCGTCGACCATTTTCTCAGCAAGTTCTGCCGCAAGATGGGCGTGCGCGTGCGCCTCGGCGACGCGGTGCTCGACTACCTCACCTCGTACGACTACCCCGGCAACATCCGCGAGCTGGAGAACATGGTCGAACAGGCCGTGGCGCTGGCCTCGCAATCGGGGGTCATCCAGATCGAAGACATCGCGCCGCAGGGGCTGCCGGAAGTTCCGCGGGACCGTCCCGATGACCGCACGCTGGCTTCGTCGGTCGACGCGGCGGAGCGGGCCGCCATCGAGAACGCGCTGCGTGACTGTGAAGGCAACCGAGAGCGCGCGGCGGAGCAGCTCGGGCTCTCGATGACGACGCTGTGGCGCAAGATGAAGCGCCTCAACATCCACTGGAGCTGATCGTCGGAGGGACCACCGCACGGGATCCGCGCGCACCCTCGCGACGCGCGCGGTCGCGGGTGAAGCGTCGAGGTCAGTCGCGGGGCGAGAAGTTGAAACGCACCTGCGCGAGCGCGCAGCCGCCGCGGGCGGGGGGCACCTGAAGGCGGCGCAGCGAGGCCTTCACGCAGTCGACGAGGGCGCGGCTGTTCATCGGGGTCGAGACGCGCACGTCTTCGATGCGGCCCGAGGTGCCGACCTTGAGTTCGGCGGTGAGGGGCCCTCGGAGCTGCGGGTTGCCGCGGAGTTCGCGCTCGTAACACGCCCGGAGCGCGCCGAAGTTCGCCTGCGCGGTGCGCGTGACGGCGCCGGGGTCGGTGAGCTGACCGGGGCACGCGTCGACGTAGCGGGTGACGTAGCGAACGCGGGGAGGGCCGTTGTTGGTGGGCGGCGGAGGACCGGCGTCGGGCTCTTCCGCAGGGAGCTCGATGGGGGCGGCCACCATGGGCGTCGTCGGGGGCGGAGCGGGTGCGCCCGCGTCGGCGACTGCAGGCGGGGGCGTACGCGCAGGGGGCGTGGCCGACGGACGCGTGGCCAGGTATGCGCCGCCGCCGCCAAGCAGCAGGAGCAGGCCCACGACGGCGTACTTCGCGTTGCCGCCCTCGGTGCGGGGTGCCTCGTTGTTCTCGTCCACGGTCGATGCTTCCTCTTTGCCGATGGGGGATGAACGCGCGAGCGCGCAGACGCCGTGCATACCACAGCCCCGGCGTCGATCTCGTCTGAAACTCCCGCGCGGGCGTCGGGGTGGCGACACGTCCGCGACTCGCACGGCGCCGTGCGGTGGGTCTTCGTCGCAACGTTGAATCGCGTGAAGCGCGGGTGTTACGCTGCTTCCCATGCCGCTCATCGAGACCGAAGAGGCTGCGCGCCGTCTCGCGCGCGCGATCGCCAGCGACCTTTCGCTCTACAACGAAGAGAAGATCACGCGGGGCCTTCAGGACGACAACCTCTTCGACGTGCTCAACGAGGAGATCGAAGAGGGAAGGGCGCTCTTCAAGTCGCGTGTGGCCCCGGAGCTCTATGCGAAGAACTTCTACGGGCGCGCCATCGTGGACATCCTCGTGAAGTCGAAGAAGCACATCAAGTCGAAGGCCTGGTGACGGCGCGCGTCCTCTCGTTCGACGTGCACGCCCACGAGGCGGGGGAGCGCGTCGATCGCATGCTCGCCGCGCGCGCAGAGGACGTCACCCTCTCGCGCTCGGCGCTCGCGAAGCTCTGCGACGAGGGGCGCGTGACCGTGCGCGGCGTGGCTGTGAAGGCCAGCTACAAGCTTCGCGCGGGCGATGTGGTGACCGTCGACGTGCCGCCTCCGCCGCCGTCGACCGCGGTGCCCGAAGACATTCCCCTCACGGTGGTGTTCGAAGACCGCGACCTGCTCGTGGTCGACAAGCCCGCGGGGCTCGTGGTGCATCCCGCGAAGGGACACGCCTCGGGCACGCTCGTGAATGCCGTGCTCCATCACGCCGAGGTCGACGACGACGAAGATCCGCTGCGTCCCGGCATCGTGCACCGCATCGATCGGTTCACCTCGGGGCTGCTCGTGGTGGCCAAGACGCCCGAGGCCCGCGAGGCGCTGATCGCACGCTTTCGCGCGCACGACATCGAGCGCAGCTACGTGGCGCTCACGGAGCTCACACCGCCCGCGCAGATCACCTACGAGACGCTCTACAACCGACATCCGACAGACCGCGTGCGCTTCTCTTCGAAGGTGCGCGAGGGCAAGCGCGCGTGCACGCACGTGACCCTGCTGGAGTCGTATGCGGGCGGGGCTGCTTCGTATGTGCGTTGTCGCCTGGAGACAGGGCGTACACACCAGATCCGCGTGCACCTCTCGGAGGCGGGCTTTCCGCTGCTGGGGGATGCGGTCTACGGGCGGCGCGCGCGGGAGCCGCGGGTGCGTGCGATCGCCGAGGCCCTGGGGCGTCAGGCGTTGCATGCGGAGGTGCTCGGGTTTGAGCATCCGACCACGGGGCGTGCGTTGCGCTTCGAGTCGGCGCCGCCGGAGGATTTCGCACGCGCGCTCGCGGGCCTTCGCGCGCTGCGCTGATCGCTACTGCGTGCGTCGGATGATGTGGAAGCCGAAGATGGTCTCGACCACCTCGGAGGTCTGACCGACGCCGAGCGCGAAGGCGGCCTGCTCGAACTGGGGCACCATCTGGCCGTGGCCGAAGGTGCCGAGGTCGCCGCCCGAGGTGCGCGCGCCGGGCTCGTCGGAGAACTCACGGGCGAGGGCGGTGAAGTCGTCTCCGCGACGGGCGCGGGCGAGCACCGTGTTGGCGCGGGCGAGGGCCTCGTCGCGGGTGCGCGTGATCGTCGCGGGCGCGCGCTCGGAGCCGCGGTGCATGATCAGCACGTGGCGCGCGGCGATGTGCGAAGGGGCCGACGTGGGCGGCGGCGCGGGCGCGGCGCCGGGGCTCGCGTGCGAGGAGGGTTCGGCGGGGGCGTGGTCGCAGGCGGTGAGCGAGACCACGAGGGCGAGGCTTGCGAAGAGTGCGTTGCGCATGGGACCGCGAGAGCGATAGGTCGGCGCGCGGCGTCTGCGCAAGCGGTTCCGTGCGTCAGGGGCGCGGCGTGAGGTCGTCGAGCATGGCGTCGTCGGGCATCTCGATCACGTCGTCGTCGCCGGTGAAGGTGGAGGGCGTGAGGCCCGCACCGCGCCGGATTTCAGGCAGGAGCATCGCGTCGAAATCGCTGCGACGGAAGGTGATCGCGTGCCATGCGCCCGCGCGGCGTTGACGTTCGAGCGCAGACTGGATCACCGGGCGCATGCGGGGAGCGACGCCGAGCGTGTGCGCCATCACCATGAGCGTTGGCGAGAAGCGCGGGAGCACGTCGCCGGCGCCCATGGAGATCCACAGCGCGAAGGCGTAGAGGTACCAGCGCGCGTCGTCGAAGAGGTCGGAGGCGTCGACGTCGACGAGTGGAATCGGCGCGGCGCAGGCGTGTTCGAGCGCGTCGAGCGCGTCGAGGTCGAGGCCGCTCTCCACGGCCGCGTCGAGGAGCGCGGGGAGCGCGTTTTCGGGGAGCGTTCCGCCGGACCACGCGCCGGCGATGAGCAGCAGCAGGGCCTCGATGGGGAGGTGCCCTTCGGGGGTGCAGAGCAGGCGCAGGTGCGACGATCCGCGGCTCGGTTCGGCGGGTGCCACCGCGTGTCGTGCGTAGGTCGCAGTCTCTTCGAGCACCGTCGCCACCGTGTCGACGTCGGGCGAGGGGAGCGCCAACGCGAAGGCTCCCGCGGCCGCGAGGCGCCATCGGTTGAGGGCACCGAGCAGCGCACCCACCACCACGACGGGCACGCGGTCGAAGCCCGCCCGGGTGCGGATGCGCGAGACCAGCGCGCTCCCCGCGTCGTCACGCGCGCCGACGTGGACGAGGGCCAGGGCCGGGCGCCCTTCGCGGAGCGTCGCATCGAGTGTGGTGGTGCTCGTGGTCACGCAGTCGCCGTCGAAGGCCACCTCGGCGGCACGGCGAAACAGCTCGACGACGGAGGGCTCGTCAGCGACGACGAGCAGGTGCCCGGCGTGCCGGGGCGGCGGGAGCTGCGACGCGGACACGGCCGCGGAGTGTAGGCGCAATGCGCGCTCCACGCGACGGCGCTGCGGGCGCGTGCGGGAGGGGCGCGGTGACGCGCGGCGTGGCATCGGGCGTGGGCGCGGCGAGCCCGGTCGATGCGGAGGGCGCGGGTGCTTCGGGGTCGAGGCTGAGCTCGGTGCGGAGCGAGCGATCGAGCACGAGCCACACGCGACGGGTGACGTGCGCGGGGGCCGACACTTCGACCATCTCGGGCTCGCTTCCGCGGGAGAGTTCGAGCTCGATGGGTGCGGGGTAGCTGCGTCCGCGGAGCACCACGGTGGCGTTGCGCGTGGCCGAGCGAATCTCGACGCGCACGGTGTCGGCGAGCACCGCCGTGGCCTGGATCATCGGGGCGGCGATCTGCGGCGCGCGCGGCTGCGGGCGGAGCGCCGAGACTCCGAAGCCGACCGAGACGCCGAGCAGCAGCGTGCACGCGACGGCGATGTGGACCCAGTGGCGCGACACGGAACGCTCGGGTGCGAGCGAGGCGCGGGCGGGTAGCGAGGGCACGGCGGCGACCTCGCGCGCGGTGACCGAGATGCGCGCCTCGGCGGGCGTGATCGACACCACGCGGGCGATGGCGCGGGGCGGCGCGACGCTGAGCGTGGGCGCAGGGTCGTCGGGACGCAGCGAGCGGGGGCGCGCGAGGCTCGGGTGCGTGACGCGCTCGCCGGGGTCGTCGGTGTCGGGCGGCGGCGAGAGGCGCGGGCGGTTCGAGAGTGCGCGGGGCGCGCGGCTGCGCGGGCCGGTTCCGGGGTCGTTCGCGTAGAGCAGCGGCGAGACCCACGAGGGGCTGCGGTTCGAGGCGATGGAGAGCACCGTGGCCTCGCACTCCTGGAGGCTCGCGAGGAGCACGTCGAAGGAGGGGAAGCGGTCTTCGGGGCGGCGCGCGAGGCACCGGCGCACGAGGGCTTCGACGGACGTGGGCACGTCGCCCGCGTGGTCGGCGAGGGGAGGCGCCGTGCGGGTGAGGTGCGCGAGGAGCGTCTGGCTCGTGTTGTCGGCGTGAAAGGCCGCGACGCCCGTGAGCATGCGGTAGAGCACGGTGCCGAAGGCGTAGATGTCGGTCGCCGCGGTGGCGGGCTCGCCGCGGATCTGCTCGGGCGCGATGGACTCGGGCGAGAGGCGCATCGCGCGCAGCGTCGCGACGCTCGTGTCGGCGTGGAAGGTGAGCGCGGTGAGTCCCGCCTCGCACACGATGGGGCGCGCGTCGGCGCCGTCGTTGGAGGCCGAGTGCGCGAGGACGATGTTCGTCGCGCGAAGGTCGCCGTGCAGGATGTCGAGCTTGTGGAGCGCGGCCATTCCCTGTGCGATCTGGCGCCCGAGGGTGAGCGCGTCGGCCACGCCGAGACGCCCGTTGGCCCGCACGTGCGCGAGGAGCGTGTCGCCGGTGATGGCCTCGGAGGCCACGCAGAACTGATCCTCGTCACCGAGCTGCGCGACCCCACAATCGAGCACGCGCTCGACGTTGGGGTGGTCGAGGCGCTGGAGGCGCTCGGCCCAGGCCCAGAGGGTCGTCCAGGTGTTGCGCGGCGAGGGAGAGAACACCGCGCGCGGGAGCATGCGCAGGAGGGCGCGCTCGTCGTCGCTGCCCACGGCCTCGTAGGTGTCGCCGCGCGCGTCGCTGCGAAGGTGCGAGGCGATGCGGTAGCGCTGGAGCACCGTGCTGCCGACGAAGGGGTCGTGGGTCGATCGTGCGGTGGCGGTCATCGCGGGGTCACGGCTCCGGTGCGGTGTGCGGTGGGGGCCTTCATGCGCGCTCGGCGGTGCGCGCGCGCGGCGCGCCGACGACGGTGGTGCTGCCCGAGTGCTCGGTGCGCAGTCGCGGCATGATCCATCGCGCGTAGTCGGCGAAGCGGAAGCCCGCGCGCGTCGAGAGCACCTCGCGCTCGCAGACCTGCTCGACCGCGGCCTGGATCGCGACGCGCTCGCGCATGGGGAGTCCGAGCACGTAGGCGAGCACGTGGAGCGCGGACTCTTCGCGGGCGGAGATCACGCCGTCGAAGAGGGCGATCCACGAGGCGAAGGCGTAGGCGTAGGCGCGCGCGCTCATCGCGAGCTCGGACGCGTCGACGTCGACGAGGTCGATGGGCGAGAGACACGCGCGCTCGATGGAGGCCATGGCCTCGGGGCCGAGTCCCTCGGCGCGCGCGGCGTCGACGATCTGCGCGGCGGCGAGGGGCGGGAGCGTGCCCTCGGACCAGCCGCACGCGATCACGAGCAGAAAGAGCTCGATGGGCACGCCGGGGCCTTCGACGAGGGCCTCGGGCATGAGGATCGCCGAGGGGCGCGCGCCGGGCATTCCCGAGCTGCGTTCGCGGGTCCACGCGGCGCCGAGGAGGGCGGCCATGGTGTCTCCCTGCATCGACGCGGGGTGCACCTCGGAGACGCCGAGCGCGCCGAGTCGCCAGCGGTCGAGGGGGTCGATGGCGGACGCGAAGACCAGCACGCGCATGGGCGCGCTCACGAGCTCTCGCAGGCGCGTGATGAAGGCCGCGCCGCGGTCGTGGAAGCCGTCACAATGCACCACCACGATGCGCGGAGGATCGGCCCGCAGCGCGTCGAGTCCCGTCTCGGCGGAGACCGTCTCGGCGACCTCTTCCCACGCGCCGCGGAACGCGAGGCTGCACCCGAGGCGCGCCCGTGTGAGAAAGGCCCGGTCGGTGCTCGCGAGCATCACCCGCGCGGTCTCGCCCGTGGGCACCGGGAGCTGCATCGAGGCCCGCGAGACGCGCTCGTCGGTATCGAGTTCGAGAATGAGCCGATCGAGCTCGCGCACCACGGCGAGGCATCCGGCGGGGCGTCCTTCGGGGCGCTTCGCGAGGAGCCGCGCGATCAACGCATCGAGGCGCGCGAGGTCGGGTCTGTGCTCCGAGAGCGGGCGCGCGGGCGTCGAGACCTGGTCGCGCAGCACCTCGTAGACGTCGTCGGAGTCGAAGGGCGGGCGCAGCGTGAGGAGCTCGTAGGCCACACACCCGAGCGCGTAGAGATCCACCGCGGGCGAGAGCTCGGTGCCGCGCGTCGCCTGGATCTGCTCGGGCGCCATGTACGTGGGCGATCCCACGAGCATCGTGGAGCGCGTGGTGCCGTCGAACGCGGGGCGCGCGATGCCAAAATCGATGAGCACCGGTCTGCCGGTCTCGTGCTCGATGAGAATGTTCGCGGGCTTCACATCGCGGTGGATGATCCGCGCGGCGTGCACCGCGGAGAGGCCGCTCGCGATCTGGCGCAGCACGTTGAGGGCTTCGCGCGTGGGCCACGGCGCGTGACGGGCGGAGCGCTCGCCGAGCCATGACTCCACGGTGCGTCCCTGGATGAACTCCATGGCGTAGTAGGGCGCGCCTGCGTGTTCGCCGAGCGCGTGCACCTGCACCACGTTCTGGTGGCGGATCGCGGCGAGCGCCTTGGCCTCGCGCTGAAAGCGCTCCACGAAGAGCGGGTCCTTCGCGTACTCGCGGGTGATGACCTTGAGCGCCACGCGGCGACCGAGGCCCATGTCGGTGGCTTCGTAGACCACGCCCATCGCGCCGCGACCGAGCTCGCGGTCGACGCGGTAGCGGCCTTCGATGAGATGGGGACTGCCGGGGGTGATCCCGGTGCCGTCGCTCGGGCGCCCTTCGGGGGGCGTGTCGTCTGCGTTGGAGGTCATCGTCCGCTCGTCCATGGGAACGGCGGAGCCCGACGGCGACTTGAGACAATTACCGGGGTGTCTTTGACTACCCCGTGACCGGACTCAACGCGCGCGAATGCCTTTCCGCAAGGTCGTTCACGGCGACGTCGAGGGAGTCTCCGATGCGCAGCGACGCGCCATCGACGACGCCGAGCGCGGTGACCGTCACGCCGAGCGCGCGGGCCTTGTCGCGCAGAAGGCCTTCGACGTAGGGCGTACACGACACCACGACGCGCGTGGGGTCTTCGCCGAAGAGCGTGGCCGCGTCGGAGCTCCGTCCGTCGGGGAGCGTGATCGTTGCGCCGAGGCGTCCGAGGATGCAGCTCTCGGCGAGCGCGACGGCGAGGCCACCCTCGGCGCAGTCGTGGGCCGAGGCGAGGAGACCTTCGCGCGCGGCGCCCACGAGGAGCTTCTGCAGCGCGGCCTCGGCCGCGAGGTCGATGGAAGGCGGACGCCCGCAGATCGAGCCCGCCTTGCGCGTGAGCCACTCGCTGCCGCCGAGCGCGCCCGCGCCCCAGGGACCGAGGAGCAGCACGCGATCTCCGCGACGCTTGAAGCCCGCGGTCACCACGTCGTTCGACGACTGAAAGAGCCCTACCGCGCCGATGGTCGGCGTGGGGAGCACCGCGCGCGGTCCTGCGGCTTCGAGGGTCTCGTTGTAGAGGCTCACGTTGCCCGACACGATGGGAACGCCGAGCGCGCGGCACGCGTCGGCCATGCCGTCGATCGCATCGCGGAACTGCGCCATGATCTCCGGCCGCGTGGGGTTGCCGAAGTTGAGGCAGTCGGTGAGCCCGATGGGTTCGGCGCCGGTGCACGCGAGGTTGCGACACGCTTCGGCGACCGCCATCGCTGCGCCCGCGCGGGGGTCGAGCTCGCAGAGGCGTCCGTTGCAGTCGGTGGCGAGCGCGATGAACTTCTCGTGGTGCGAGGTCTCGTCGTGGCAGAAGAGGCGCACGACGGCGGCGTCGGCGGCGCCGGGGCGCACCACGGTTCCGTCGCGCACGAGGTGGTCGTACTGGCGGTAGATCCACGCGCGGCTGCCGACGTTCACCGAACCCACGAGGTCGAGCAGGTCGGCGCGCGCGTCGAAGGGCAGCGCGCGGTGGTCGACCTCGTAGCGCTCCACGGGGCGCGGATCGTCGACGCAGGGGCGCTGGTACACGGGCGCCGCGTCGGTGAGCAGGTCGACGGGAAGATCCACCACGATGCGCGATTGGCCTTCGGGACAGGGCGTTCCGCTCATCGGGTCCCAGCCCGGCGTCGCGCGCACGACCCAGCGCTTCGTGTCGGTCACGCGGCCGATCACCACCGCGTCGAGGTCCCACTTCGCGCAGAGGTCGATCACGCGCTGTTCGAGGCCGCGGCGCGCGACCATCACCATGCGCTCCTGCGACTCGCTGAGGAGGATCTCGTAGGGCGTGAGCGCCTTCGCCCGACGGGGCACGAGATCGAGGTCGAGCTCGACGCCGTTGCCCGCGCGCGAGGCCATCTCCACCGTGCTCGACGTGAGGCCCGCGGCGCCCATGTCTTGAATGCCTTCGAGCACGTCGGCCGCGAAGATCTCAAGGCACGCCTCGACGAGCACCTTCTCCAGAAAGGGATCGCCCACCTGCACCGTCGGCCGTTCGGCTTCCTTCTCTTCGTCGAACTCGGCGCTCGCCATCGTGGCGCCGTGGATGCCGTCGCGGCCCGTGCGCGCGCCCACGTAGAGGATCGGGTTTCCGACACCCGCAGCGCGCCCGTAGAAGATCTTCGACGAGCGCGCGAGGCCGAGCGCGAAGGCGTTGACGAGGATGTTGCCGTTGTAGGCGGCGTCGAACTGCACCTCGCCCGCGACCGTGGGCACGCCGATGGCGTTGCCGTAGCCCGCGATGCCTGCGACGACGCCGCGAAGCAGCGACGGCGTGCGCGGGTGCGTCGCCGCGCCGAAGCGGAGCGAGTTCATCAACGCCACCGGGCGCGCGCCCATGGTGAACACGTCGCGGAGGATGCCGCCCACGCCCGTCGCCGCGCCCTGGTAGGGCTCGATGAACGAGGGGTGGTTGTGCGACTCCATCTTGAAGACCACGGCCCATCCGTCGCCGATGTCGACGACGCCCGCGTTCTCGCCGGGGCCCTGGATCACGCGCGGCCCCTTCGTGGGCAGTCGCTTCAGGTGCACGCGCGACGATTTGTACGAGCAGTGCTCGGACCACATCACCGACAGCACGCCGAGCTCGGGCCACGAGGGCGTGCGTCCGAGGGTGTCACACGCGAGGCGGTACTCGTCGTCGGTGAGCCCGTGCGCGCGGGCGAGCTCGGGGGTCACGGTGGGTTCGGCGGCCATGGCGGGCGGGTGCTCCGTGGGTTGGTGCGAGGGGCGAAAACAGGTGTGACGGGATATGTCAGCGCGCGAGGGCGGCGCGCACGGCGCTCTGAAAGAGCAGGCGTCCGTCGGCGCTGCCGAGGATGGGCTCCGCGGCGCGTTCGGGGTGCGGCATGAGGCCGAGCACGTTGCGCTTCGGACCGCCGTAGAGGCCCGCGATGTCGTGGAGCGAGCCGTTGGGATTGGCGGCCTCGCCGTCGCCCGCGTCGACGTAGCGGAAGGCCACGAGGCGCTCGCGTTCGAGGCGTTCGAGCGTCGCCGCGTCGGCGTGGTAGCGGCCCTCGGCGTGGGCGATGGGGAGGCGCAGCGTGCGTCCGCGGAGCTGTTCGGTGAAGGCGCCGTCGACCTCGACGCGCACGCTCACGTCGCGACACTCGAAGCGAAGGCCCGCGTTGCGGGTGAGGGCGCCGGGGAGCATCCCCGCCTCGGTGAGGATCTGGAAGCCGTTGCAGATGCCAAGCACGAGACCGCCGCGGTCGGCGTGGGCGCGCACGGCGGCCATCACGTTGGCGAAGCGCGCGACGGCGCCGCAACGGAGGTAGTCGCCGTAGGAGAAGCCGCCGGGCAACACCACGAGGTCGGTGTGCGCGGGCAGCGAAGACTCCTTGTGGAAGACGTACTCGGTGCGTACGCCGACGACGTGCGCGAGGGCGTGGTACGCGTCGAAGTCCGCGTTCGAACCGGGGAACTGGATCACCGTGGCGAGCATCGCGCGCGGGACGCTACGACACGACGGCGCGCGGTGGCTACTCGCCGACGTCGACGCGGAGGTCGAAGGGCATCGCGCGCGGTGGCGGCGGCTGAACTTCGCCCGCGCGCAACACGCCATCGAGGCATCGCGCGTCGGCGGGTGACAGCGAGAAGTCTTGCGGGGGGCGTGCGTGCAACGCGCCCTCTTCGTCGACGGTCAATCGCACCACACGGCGCGCGGGGGCTCCGAGCGCGCGGAGGCACTCGGCGAGGGCGGGCTTCAACGGCGCAAGTGCGCGTTCCACGGAGCGCGCGAAGGGCAGCGACGACGAGGCGGGCGCCGCGGGCAGGTCGCTCGTCGCGGTGATGTCGAAGGCGAGCGGATCGCGCGGTGGCGCCGTGACGGCGAGGGGCGCGAGCGTGTGCGACGGCGACTGTGACGACGGCGATGACGGCGGTGCGGGCGACGTTGCCGTGGCGGGCGCGCGCGGCGGTGCGGCGACGGACGCGCGCGCGGTGGAGCGCGGTCGCGGAGTGGTCGCGCAGGCGGAGAGGAGTGCGAGCGCGAGGGCTGCGAGGAGCGGGGGCCGTGGGCGCATCGTGGGTGTGGTGCGTCGCAGTCTACACACGCTGACGGGCGCGGTCGCACGGTGGTATGAGCGGCGCCCTCTCGATGGCCACGAACGACACGCCCACGAACGACGATCCCACGCGCGCACGCATCCTCGAAGGGCCGCTGGCCTGGTCGGTGTTTCGCTTCGGCGCGCCGCTCGCGCTCGCGATGGTGCTCCAGGTGCTCTTCAACCTCGTGGACCAGTACCTCATCGCGAAGCTCCCCGCGTCGGTGTCGGACGCGTCGCTCGACGCGCTGGGCATCTGCGACATGGTGGCGGCGCTCGGAACGATCGTGTCGTACGGCGTGAGCACGGCGACGGCGACGCTGCTCGCGCGGCACAAGGGCGAGGGCGACGACGCGCAGGTCGCGAAGGTCGCGTGGGCGTCCATCGGTGTGGTGCTGCTGCTCGGTGTGGTGTTCGGACTCGTCGGAGTCTTCGGCGCCGACGTCATCGTGCACGACCTCCTCGGCGCGAAGGGCGCGGTGCGCGAGCTGGCGCGCGACTACCTCCGGGTGATCCTCGGGGGGAGCGCGTCGGTGTTCCTGATGTTCCAGATGACGGCGGTGTTTCGCGCGCTGGGCAACTCGCGGCTGCCGCTCGCGATGATCGTCGCGGGCAACGTGCTGAACCTCGGTCTCGCCGTGCTCATGGTCTACGGCCCCGGCGATGCGCCCGCGGTCTTCTCGTGGGGACCGCCCATCGCCCGCGCGCTCGGCATTCCGCGCATGGAGGTCGTCGGCGCCGCGTGGGCCACGATCATCGCCCGCGTGCTCGCCACGGTGGTTCCGTTCTTCATGCTGCGCGCGATGCTCGGGGTGAAGAAGCATGGCGCCACGCTGCGCCCGCCGCGTGCGGTGCTCCGCGCGCTCTTAGACCTCGCGTGGCCCACGAGCGCGCAGTTCGTGGTGCGCATCGCGTCGGTGCTCCTCGTGATCGCCCTCGTGCACCACGCCTACACCACGCCGCAGAACTCCGACGCGGGCACCGCCTACGCGCTGAGCCTTCGCCTCGAAACCATGGCCCTCTTCGTGAGCATGGGCTGGGGTGGTTGCGCGCAGACCTTCGTGGGCATGTGCCTCGGCGCGGGCATGGCCGACCGTGCGAGCCGCGCGGGCTGGTACACGGGCCTCTTCAACGTCGCGACGATGGCGCTCCTCGCGGTGTCGTATCGCTTCGGCGGCGAGGCCGTGCTGCGCGTCTTCACGCAGGCCCCGAACGTGCTCGCGCTCGCCACGAACTACCTCGGCACGGTGGGTCCGTCGTACGCGTTCTATGGGCTCGCGATCGTGCTCGGCAACGCGGTGATGGGCGCCGGTGCCACGCGGCTCGCGCTGCGCGTCGATGCGGTGCTCGTGGGCGCGGTGCAGCTCCCGCTCATGCTCCTCGTGGTGGCGCTGCTGCGCACGCAGATCGACGGGCTCTGGTACGCGATCGTGGGCGCCAACGTGGTGAACGCCATCGCGTATGTGTTCGTGTTCCGCCGCCGCGACTGGTGGCAGGTGGCGCTGCCCGGAGACCGCGCGTGAAGGCCGCGCTCGCGCTCGCCGTCGTGGCCGCGCTCGCGTCGGGGTGCCATCGCCGACGAAGCGCCTCGCCACGCGTGCGGGATCCGCGGCAGGAGTACGGCACGGGCTGCGTCGATCCGCGCTACGTGACCGCGCCCTCGGCGGTCGTCGCGACGGTCACCGCGGGCGCGCTGCGACAGGTGGAGACGGCGGCCCGGTGCGGCGTGCGCGCGGTGGCGTGGTGCGATGGCGCGTCGGTGTCGGTCGCGGTCGAGGGACGCGACACGGTGTGCGTGGTCGAGGGCGGCGTCGCGGGACACTTCGCGATGGCGGCGACGAACGGGCGCTACCTCGTGGCGTGGCGCGACGGCGAGGGTGACGTGCGCGTGGCGACGCTCGACGCTGCGGGCTCGGTGACGACGGGCGACCTGCTCGCGCGCGGGGTCACGGGCCTTGCGATGGCGGGCGCTGCGCAGGGCGCGCTCGTGGTGTGGAGCACCGGCATGGGCCGCGTGATGGCGCGACGGCTCGACCGCGTGGGCGCACCGGTGGGCGAGGCGATCGCGGTGTCGACGGAGGCCGGCGACGAGCCCGCGGTGACGTGGACCGGGCGCCGTTGGGTGGTCGCGTGGCGCCGTGCGCGACGGGCCGTCGAGGCGCGCACGTTCGGAGCCGACGGATCGCTGGAAACGGCTTCATTCATGGTGGTTCCCGAGGGTGAGGGGGAGGTGGGCGCGCCGACGATCGCGTGGGGCGCATCGCGGCTCGCGGTGGCGTGGAGCGACCGGCGCAACGGCGACCTCGCGCTCCAGGTGACCTCGGTGGACCTTCACGGACGACGGCTCGCGGACCCGCAGCGGCTCTCGACGCGCTTCGCCGAGGGAGCGCGCGCGTCGCTCGCGTGGGACGGGGCCGCGTGGGGCGCGGTGTGGTGGGAGCCCGTGGGCGGCGGCAATCCGCGCGTGTACATGGCGCTCGTCGATCGCACGGGGCGGCGCATCGGGTCGCCCATGCGGGTGCACACGGGCGATGAGCTCCCGACGACGGAGCCCGTGCTCGCGTGGGAGCGGCCCGACTACTTCGTCGCGATGGTGCGCGAGGGCGCGCGCGTGGAGGCGCTTCGCACGGGCCCGCGTGGCTGCGACATGCCCCCGGCGCCTCGCGTTGACAGCGCCGGGGCGTGTCTCTAGGGTGCCGCGCCACATCGCGCGGACCCTTCAAGACACCGCGCGGAGAACGGATCGGCTGTGTCGGGAATCGAGATCAAGTCGGCGCGCGAGATCGACGCCATGCGCGCCTCCTGCCAGATGGCCGCGGAGACGCTGGTGCTCGTGGGCGAGAAGCTCCGCGCGGGCATGACCACCGAAGAGATCAACACGATCGTGCATGAGGACACGATCCGCCGCGGGGCCACTCCGTCGCCGCTGAACTACCACGGCTTTCCGAAGAGCGTGTGCACCAGCGTGAACGAGGTCGTGTGCCACGGGATTCCGGGGCCCTACGTGCTCGTCAACGGCGACATCATCAACGTCGACGTGACCACGTACTACGGCGGCTTTCACGGCGACACGAGCGCGACCTTCTTCATCGGCACGCCGTCGCCCGAGGCGCGGCACGTGACCGACGTGGCGCGGCGCGCGCTCGACATCGGCATCGAGCAGGTGCGCGAGGGCGCCCGCATCGGAGACATCGGCGCGGCCATCGAGGAGTACGTGCACGCGCAGGGATGCGGCGTGGTGCGCGACTACGTGGGGCACGGCATCGGGCGGAAGTTCCATACGGACCCGCAGGTGCCGCACTACAAGATCGCGCGCACGGCGCCGAACCCGCGCATGAAGGCGGGCATGATCTTCACCATCGAGCCCATGGTGAACCTCGGGGGCTGGGAGGTGGAGCTCGACGCCTCGGACAAGTGGACCGTGCGCACGAAGGACCGGAAGCTCTCCGCCCAGTTCGAACACACGGTGCTCGTGACCCGCACGGGCTGCGAGGTGCTCACGAAGCGCGCGAAGCTCCTCAAGCACAGCGAAGAGCGCGACCTCTTCACGGAGCTCACGTGAGCGCCGCGGCCCGTCCGTTCCGCGTGCTGGGGCTCCAGCAGATCGCGATCGGCGCGCTCGACAAGGGCCCGCTGCGCCGCCTCTGGGTCGACACGCTGGGCCTCGGGGAGAAGTCCACGTACCGCAGCGAGCGCGAGAACGTCGACGAGGACATCACCACGCTCGGTCGCGGCGTGTGGGCCGTCGAGGTCGACCTCATGCAGCCCCTCGATCCCGCGAAGAGTCCCAAGGTGCACGAGCCCGCGCTCAACCACGTGGGCCTCTGGATCGACGACCTCGCCACCGCCGTCGCGTGGCTCACGTCGCAGGGCGTGCGGTTCGCGCCGGGCGGCATCCGTCGCGGGGCGAGCGGCTACGACGTGGCCTTCGTGCATCCGAAGGCGAACGCCGAGTTTCCGATGGCGGGTGAGGGCGTGCTCATCGAGCTGGTGCAGGCGCCGCCCGACGTGATCGCGGCGTACGACGCACTCGGCTGAGCGCCGGTCAAGTTTGCAGCAAGCTTCCGAACGGAGCTCCAGCGTGCGATGCGAGTCGCGCCATGGACGACCGCCTCGCGACCTACGTCACCAACCTTGACCGCGACGTGTTCGCGCTGCGCAACCTCCCCGAGGAGGTCGTGGCGGTGCTCTTCGCCTACTACTCGCGCTCGCGCGACGACCTGCGCACGAACCTCCGCAAGCTGCTCGACGACGCCGAGCTCGACCTGCTCGAAGGCGGCGCGTCGGTCCCTTCGCTCGCCACCGCGCGCGAGAAGGCGAAGTCGTTTCACGAGAAGTGGGTCGTGGGCTACGGACACGGCTCCGTGGCCGAACACGCCGTGGTGCACCTCGCGGTGGAGCGCTGCTCCATCGTGGCGGCCAAGGCGCTCGAAGAGGCGCGGCTCGCGGCCTACACCGAGAAGAGCACCCGCTACGTGCGCTTCGACGAGCACACGCTCGTCACCGACGTGGGCCTGCCCGAGGAGCTCGCGACGGCCTACGAACGCGGCGCGCGGGCGTTGTTGTGGTCGTACGCGCGCATCACCGACCGCGTCGAGGCGGCGCTGCTCGAACGGCACCCCGCACCCGAGGGAACCTCGCCGAAGGCCCACGCCAACGTGCTTCGCGCGCATGCGCTCGATCTGCTGCGGGGGCTTCTTCCCGCGGGGGTTCCGACGAACGTGGGCGTGACGATCAATGCGCGCGCGCTCGAAGCGCACATCGGACGGCTCCTCGGATCACCGCTCGCCGAGGTGCGTCGCATGGGTGCCGCGCTCCGTGACGAGGGATCGCTCATCGCGCCCACGCTGCTCAAGTACACCGCACCGCGCCCGCATCGTGACCAGGCCGCGCAGCGTGTGACCCGGGCCCGCGGCGCGCTGCACCTCGCCGACACGAGCGACGTGCCCGACGTGAAGCTCCTCGACGTGAGCCCCGAGGCGCTGCGCACGCTCGCCGCGGCGATCCAGTGCGACCTCTACGGCACCTCGTGGAGCGAGGCGTGGAGCGGCGTCGGTCACGTCTCGCACGCGCGCGAGATCGTCGACGCGTACCTCGGCGAGCGTGGGCCCCACGACCAGCCGTTGCGCGCGCTCGAACAGGTGCAATGCCGCTTCGAAGTGCGCTGCGACTACGGCGCGTGGCGCGATCTGCAACGGCACCGCATGGTCTCGGCGACGACGCCGCGCCTCGGCACCGACGAGGGCTGGTGGCTCTCGCCCGAGCTCACCGAACTCGGCGTGGCCGACGAGTGCCGCGTGGCGCTCGAAGACGCCCGCGAGGTGCACCGACGCATCGCCGCGACGCACCCGTGGGAGGCGCAGTACGCCGTGCCGCTCGCCTACCGCGTGCGCTACGTGATGCAGGCGAACCTGCGCGAGATGTTCCACCTCATCGAGCTGCGCTCGGGGCGTCAGGGGCACGAGAGCTATCGCCGCGTGGCGCAGGGCCTCGCGCGCGAACTTCTCGGCGCGCTCCCGTGGCTGGAGACGCACCTGCGCGTCGACCGCAACCACTACCCGTGGGCGCGGCACTGACGGCTACTTCCAGCGCGTGAGCACGGTCTCGCGTTCGAAGAGCGACGCGCAGAGGAGCACCGCGCCGACGTTGAGCCCCGCGAGCGCGATCACCGCCACGATCACGGAGGGCGTGGTGAGCGTGACCGCGCCCATGGCCTGACCCACGGCGAGTCCCACGAGCGGGAGCACCATCAGCCCCGACGCGGTCTGCGCCGACTGCACGGTCTCGGCGCGCGACGACACCATGAGCGTGAGCGTGGTCGAGAGCGTCGCCACGTTGGGCCCCACGAGGAGCACCAGCGCGGCGAGCGGCGTGGGCGCGAGAAGGTCGCGCAGGTCGGCGTCGACGATCGCGTAGGCCGCGCCCACGAACGTGCCCCACGCGACGAGCGTCGGAATCACCCCGAGCAGCGTCGCCGCGACGAGCTTGCCCGCCACGAGCTCCGTCGTGCGAAGGGGCGTCGCGAGGAGCGCTTCGAGGCTCCGTGACTGCTTCTCGCCCACCATGCTCGTCGCGGCCACGAGCGAAGGGACCGCCGACGGGATCACGAGGAACATCGTCGTCATCTCGTGCACGAGTCGTTCGACGAGCTCGCGCATCGGCGGTGAGGCCGACGGAATCAGCGCGGGCACGAGGCGCACGAGCGCGGCGAGCGACAGCACCGCGAGCCCCGTGAACACCAGCGGAACGAGCGCTGCGGAGAGCAGCACGGTGCGGTTCGAAGCGAGCTCGCGCCACTCCTTGCGGGCGACGGCGAGGGCCCGACGGGTCGAGACCGCGGCGCTCACGGGGCACCTCCGAGGAGCTGAAAATAAACGGATTCGAGCGAGTGCACGACCTCGGCGACCTTCGTGATGCGAGCGCCCGCGTGCACGAGCGCGTCGATCGCGACAGGGGCGAGCGCGTCGGGGTCGTCGGCGGTGAGCGTGAGCGTGTCGCCGTCGCGGGTGACGGCGCGCACGTCGGGGAGCGAGGCCGCGAGCTGCGCGTGTGCGTCGGTGCACGGCGCGAGGGTGATCGCGAGCTGTCGGCCGAAGACCCGCGCGCGGAGCCCGGCCACCGTGTCGACCGCGAGGAGCCGCGTGCGGTAGATGCCCACACGATCGGCGAGCTCGTCGGCCTCGTCGAGGCGGTGTGTGGTGAGAAACACCGTGCATCCGCGGTCGCGCAGCTCGCGGATCATCGCGCGCACCCCGGCGCACGACTCGGGGTCGAGTCCCGCCGTGGGCTCGTCGAGAAAGACCACCGCGGGCTCGTGGAGGAGCGCGCGGGCGAGGGCGACCTTCTGCATCATTCCTTTCGAGAAGGTGCCCACGCGGTCGTCGGCGCGGTCGGCGAGCGAGAGTCGCGCGAGGAGCGCGTCGATGCGGGCGCGGGCCGTCGCCTCGTCGAGCGCGTGGAGCGACGCGAAGAGGGCGAGGTTCTCGCGCAGGGTGAGGCGCTCGTAGAGGCCCGGTGATTCGGTGAGCAGTCCGACGCGCGCGAAGACGTCACCGCCGTCGGGCACGTCGACGCCCGCGACGCGCACGCGCCCCGCGGTGGGTGCGAGGAGGCCGCAGAGCATCCGCACCATCGTGGTCTTGCCCGCGCCGTTGGGACCGAGCAGCGCGAACACCTCGCCGCGACGGATCGCGAGCGTCACCTCATCGACCGCGAGCGCGTCGCCGAAGCGTCGCGTGAGCCCCTCGCACACGATCGCATCGCCCTCGTCGGGCAGGCGCTTCCACGGACTCGCCGCGGGGGTGAGCACGGTGTCGCGCGCGCTCGCCACGAAGCCCGCCACGGTGAGCGGCATGAGCGCGAGGAGCCACACCTCCGCAGCGACGGCTCCCCAACGAACGGAGGCGTACACCACAACGGCATCGACGAGCGTGTGCAGGGCGATGGCCGCCACGAGCCATCGGCGCCGTCGCGTGCGCACCGACGCGAACACCATCGACGAGGCCGCGACGTGGAGCGTGAGGGCCATGATCCGTTCGAAGACCGCGAGGGCGCGCATCCCGGGCGGCACCGGGGCGACGAAGCTCACGAGCAGCGCGAAGACCCCGAGGAGCATGCACTCGATGCCGCCGTGTCCGAGGCCCGCCATCACGGCGTCGCGGCCTTCGATCTGCGCGCCGAGGCGGCGGGCGAGGACCCAGCGCGCGAGCTCTTCGCAGAGGCCCGCGGCGAGTCCGAGCCCGAGGGCCGCGAGGCCGAAGGGGCGCCACCGTTCGGGGTGCACCGCGAGGAGCAGCGGGATGTGCACCGCCTGGCTCGCGACGAAGGTGAGCGCGCCGAGTCCCGCGAGGCGCCACGGAGCCCCGCTGCGTGCGCGCCAGCGGGCCATGAGCACGAGCGGGCCGACGATCATCGCGAGGGCCTGGAGCGCCGCGAGCGTGGTGTTCACGGCGCGCGAGGGTCGCGCCACGCGGGGGCTCCGCGCAATCGGAACCGTGGCCGCAACGGGGCCTTGCCGATGGCGCCGCTCGCGCACAACACTCGCGCCCCACGAGGATTTTCATGGGCATTCCGAACAGGCCGTCGAGTGTGGTGACCGGCGCGGGCAGCGGGCTCGGTCGTGCGCTGTGTGTGCAGCTCGCGAAGCGGGGCGCGCGCCTCGTGGTGAGCGACGTGAACGAAGAGGCCGCGCGCGAGACCGTGGCGATGCTCGGGGGCGCCGAGGCCCACACGTTCCGCTGCGACGTCTCGAAGCGCGACGAGGTGAACGCGCTCGCGGCCTTCGCGCAGGAGAAGCTCGGCGACGTTGATTTTGTGGCCAACAACGCGGGCGTCGCCGTGTCGGGCAACATCGGCGAGATTCCCGACGCCGACTGGCAGTGGATCGTCGGCATCAACCTCTGGGGCGTGATCTACGGCTGCGAGGCCTTCGTGCCGGCGATGAAGCGCCGGGGCACCGGTCACATTCTCAACGTGGCCTCGCTCGCGGGCATCGCGAACGCGTCGCGCATGGGGCCCTACAACGTCACGAAGGCCGGGGTCATCGCGCTCAGCGAGACGATGCACGGCGAGCTCCGTCGCACGGGCGTCGGCGTGAGCGTGCTGTGTCCGTCGTTCTTTCCGACGAACATCCTCAAGGCCGCGAAGGGCGCCGAGAGCGCCGAGTCGGCCTTCGCCGAGAAGCTGATGCGCCGCAGCCCGCACTCCGCGGAAGACATCGCGCGCCTCGCCCTCGACGGCTGCGCGCGCGGCGATCTGCACATCCTCCCGCACAGCGAAGGGCGCTGGTTCTGGCGCATGCGCCGACTGCTCCCGCAGCGTTCGCTCGACCTCGCCGTCGACCTGCGCCGCCGCGTGCAGCGCTGACCTACCGCCAGGCCATCGCCGCGAGCACGTTCGTGTGCGCGTCGCTCCACCGCGGCGCGCCCGTGTCTCGCAGTGTCTCCCACGACGACAGCGCTTCGAGGTGCGCGCGCTCCCGCGCGAGGAGCACCCACGTGGTCTTCACTGGGCCGTCGGGGCTGTAACACCAGCCCGCGCGGGTCACGGCGACGAGGCCCGCTTCGTGTGCGAGTCCCGCGAGCACGGGCGCGAGTCGCACGTGGCGGTTGGTGACGTGAAAGGCCAGCACGCCGCGCGTATCGAGGCGCGTGCGGTACATCGCGAGGGCCTCGCGCGTGAGCAGGTGTGTGGGAATGGCGTCGCTGCTGAACGCATCGAGCACGAGCAGTCCGAAGCGTGCGTCGCGGTCGCGCGAGAGCGTGCGGCGCGCGTCACCGACGACCACGTTCCACGGAGCGCGGGCGTCGCGGAGCCAGGTGAACCAGCGTCGCGCGATGCGCACCACGTCGGGGTCGAGCTCGTAGAAGGTCCACCGTTGCGCGGGGCGCGCGTGCGCGAGGAGCATGCCCACGCCGAGTCCCACGACGCCCACGCGGCGCCCATCGAGCGAAGGACCGAGCGCGCGCATCACCTCCGCGATGGGGCTCTGCGGCTCGTAGTAGCCCAGCGGTGTCGCGTGCATCTTCGCCGAGGTGTACTGGAGCCCATGGAGCGTCGTGCCGTGCAGAAAGCGCCGCACGCCGCCCGACTGCTCCACGCGCTGCACGCCGAAGAAGGTGCGAGACGCGTCGAGCACGGAGCGGTCGACACGGGCCGCGACGAGGACCACCGCGAGCCCCAACGCGAGCCGCACACGACGCCCCACCGAGAGCGGAACGAGCAGCGCGAGGGGCGCGCCGAAGCGCAGGAACGAGGGCGTGCGCGTCGCGGGCGGAAGCGCAAACAGCAGCGCGGCCACGGCGCCTACGAGGGCGACCACGACGAGGTCCGCGGGCGTCCATCGCGGGCGTGGACGCGGCGGCGTGTGCGGGCCGAGCACGGTCAACGGGTCGAGGCCCGCGTCGCGGAGGAGCTGCTCCTGACGCGCGCGCGGATCGGGCGGCGGCGGTGGATCGGGGAGGAGCAACACCGCGCCTACCATGGCGAGGGGATACTCGGTGACGCGCGTGAAGAGGTGGGGCGCGACGAGCGCGTTGAAGGCTCCACCTGCGGCGCCGCCGACCGCGATGGCGAGCTGAAACGAGGTGACCGAGGCGTCGGTGGGCATCGCGCGGGCGAGCTCGCCGTGGAGGATCCACGCGGTCGCGGTGAAGAGCGCGAAGTGCGCGACGATGAGCGGGAGGCGCGTGGCCACCTGCGGCGCCGTGAAGAGGAACATCATCGCGAGGAGCGCCACGTACGGACCCACGACGCGCGCGCCGGGGGCCGCGGGCGGTCGCGCGAAGGTCACCGCGAAGCTCGCGAGGTAGAGGGCGAGGGGAAGCACCCAGAGCAGCGGGAACGATCCCACGTCGGTCGCGATGTGGGCGGTGAGCCCGAGCATCATGCTCGATGGAACCGCCGCCAGCGCCGCGTAGCGCCACCACGCGCGCGAGGGCAGCGACGTCTGCGACACCACGGGCGAGGGGACCGCCGCGCGCGCCTGCCACGCGCACGTCGCGAGGAGCACCACGTACACGCCATAGCCCACACGAAAGAGCGTCTGCTGGGTGTCGAGCGCGAGGAGCGGTTCGATCGCGAGCGGGTACGCAAGGAGCGCCGTGAGACTGCCCGCGTTGCTGGCCGCGGCGAGCGACGACGCATCACGATCGTGCGAGGCGCCCACGTACCACCGCTGCACCATCGGCGCGCCCGTCGAGAGCAGCACGAACGCGGGGGCCACGACGCGCGTGAGGGCCGCGAGGATCCACGCCGTGGGGTCGGCCTCGGGCACCGACGACGTGTCGAAGACGAAGGGCAGCGTCAGCGCCGCCAGCGCCACGAGGCCCACGTGGGCGGGCGCAGCAACGCGAGGAGGCGCGCGTCGCGTGAGGCCGTGCGTGAGCGCGTAGCCCGCGAGGAGCGCGAGCTGAAAGAACACGGAGCACGTGTTCCACAGCGCGGGTACGCCGCCGGTGTGGGGGAGGAGGGCGCGCGCCACCATGGGCTGCACGGTGAAGAGCAGCGCCGAACCGACGAAGCTCGTGAGCGCGAAGTGTCGCTTCACGCGGGCCCGTCGGCGTGGAGGCCGTACCCGCGGCAGGTCGCTTCGACGACCGTGATGGGCGCCTCGAAGGTCGCGCCTTCGAGCGTGCGCGCACGGAGAAAACGTTCGAGCAGCCGCGCCAGCGTGAGACGCATCGCGAGGTTGCGGAGCTGCGTCGCGAGGGGACGCTCGGTCACCCAGCCGTGCGCGTGCGCCGTTGCGTGGAGGTAGAAGCGTTCACCGCGCGCGTCGACGGGACCCTTCGCGAGAAGCGCCATGCGCAGAGGCCCATCGGTGAGCGCATCGAGCGCCTCGTGCAGCACCAGCATGCGTTGGAGCACCACGTCGTCGGGCCCGCGCCAGGCCGCGTGCTCGGCGGTGACCCGCGCCACACACGACGACCACGCGCGGAGCCACGGAGACATCGCGTCGGAGATTTCCGACGGGTCTGCGGAGCCCGCGGGAGACGGGGAAGGAAGCGCGCCCGCGTCGAGCGCATCGGCGCTGCGCCACAGCCACGGCACCGCGTCGTCGGGCGGGGAATCGAGCACGGCGCGCGTCCATCGCACGTAGTCGGCGCGGGCAATCGTGTGCCACGCCGAGAGGGCGATCTCTTCGGGGAGCACATCGACCACGACCTCGCGGTGCAGGTCTGCGCGCGTGCGCATCGCAGGCGGAATCAGCGCGTCACCGCGGTCACCGTCGACGCTCGCGAGCACACACGCACACTCCACGAGCGGGCCGACGCGCACGGCCTCGCCGTCGTCGACGAGGCGCGCGGGATAGAGCGAGCACCCGAAGGGCTTGGCCTCGACGCCCGCGAGCGCGTGGATGCGGCACCCGCCGCCGTCGTCGAGGTACGCACACGCGCCGTCGACCTGCTTCACCGCGCACGCTGCGTGGGGACCCGTTCCTTCGCGCGGGGTGAACACCCACTCGGCGCGGTCTCCGCCGCCCTCGACGGTGGGCAGGAGCGAGCGCGCGCGCGCCACGTCGAGCGTGCTGAACACGACAGTGGAGTACTGACGACAGCAGCGTCCGCGGCCGTCGCAGTGGAGACGAAACGGGAGCACGTCGAGGGGACGCGATGCAGGCGTTGCGGGAGCGCTCGCGGGTTCCTCGGCGCCGTCGACGTGGAGCATGCCCGCGCGGTGAAGTTGGGCGAAGAACGCGCGCACCGCGTCGAGCGTGAGCGCTGCGCCCTCCCGGTTCGCGGCGAGGAGCACCCCTTCGAGGTCGCGGGTGCCGTCGGCCATGGAGAGCGTGAACCACGCGCGCGGATCGATCACCGTGGAGCTCCCGCGCGACTGATCGAAGAGCACCACCCGCTCGCGTCCATCGACCCGGTGAAGGCGCGGCAGCACATGCGACGCGAGTCGCGGACGCGGAGGCGGCGGGGCGTCGTCGGTCATCGGTCCCTCACGCCGGTGCTCACCACGGTGCGCGTGTGCAGGTCAAGCGTCGCGCGAGGTGGTGCCTCGGTGAAATCACCCGCGACTTCGCGCAGGTGGCCGCGAGGTGTGACGCGATGGCCGAGCGCGTCCCTCACACTTCATGGGATGGATGAACAAATCTGCGCGATCTCATCCCGCGCATCATGCCGTGCACGCATCGTCGCGAAATGCCTTTGGGAATGGGCATTCCGTGGGATGTGCGCGCCGATCGCTCGAAGCGAACGAGCGGCCGATCGCACGGTGCGTGCGTTCATCGTCGCGTGGGGCGCGGGCGGGCCTTGAATCGCGCATCGAGGGCCGCGGGGCAACCGCGCGGACCCACGACGGAATCGCGCGGTGTCACCGAGCGTCGCACGGCCCATCGCGCAGCGGCGAGAATCGGGCTATCACCGCGCCCCTCCGGGAGCCCCAGATGAGCAGGCGCATCGTGGTCGGTATGAGCGGCGGCGTCGATTCTTCGGTGGCCGCGTTGCGCCTTCAGCGTGAGGGCTGGGACGTCATCGGCGTCACGCTGCACCTCTGGGACTACGAGAAGGAAGGCCACGCCGGCCGCTGCTGCGCGCCCGAGGATCAGTACGACGCCGCGCGGGTGTGCGCGACGCTGGGCATTCCGCACTACACCTTCGACCGACGCGCGCTCTTTCGCGAGAAGGTCGTCGAGCGCTTCGTGCACGACTACGCCGCGGGGCAGACGCCGAGTCCGTGCGTGCGCTGCAACGAGTCGGTGAAGCTCGGTCCGCTCCACGAGATCGGTCGACGTCTCGGCGCCGCGCACCTCGCCACGGGCCACTACGGACGCATCGCGCACGACGGCGACGGTGTGGACCTCCGCGTGGCGCGCGATCGGGACCGCGACCAGTCGTACTTTCTCTGGGCCGCACCGCTCGATGCGCTGCGCGCGCTGGTGCTTCCGCTCGCCGATGCGACGAAGCCCGAGCTGCGCGCCGAGGCCGCCGCCGCGGGGCTCACCAACGCCGCGAAGCCCGACTCCACCGACCTCTGCTTCGTCGAGGGAGACAACTACGCGTCCTTCGTGGAGCGACACCTTCACGACGCGCCGCGCGCGGGCACCATCGAGACGCCCGACGGCGCGGTCGTGGGCGAACATCGCGGCGTGCATGCGTTCACCGTGGGACAGCGCCGCGGCATCGGAGCGGGCGGCGTTCCGCGCTACGTGCTTCGCATCGTTCCGGAGCGCGCCGCGGTCATCGTGGGCACCGCCGAGGAGGCCGTCTCCGAACGGCTCGCGGTGACGGGGGTGCGATGGCTCTCGCCGCATCGACCCGACGAGGTGACCGTGCGCATCCGCTATCGCCACCCCGGTGTGCGCGCGCGCGTCGAGGCCGTCGAGGGCGACCGCGCGACGCTGCGAATGCTGGAGCCACAACGCGGCGTCGCACCGGGCCAGGCGGCGGTCATGTACGATGGCGACCGCGTCGTCGGAGGCGCGTGGATCACATGACCCGTCCCCTCGTCGCGCTGCTCACAGACTTCGGACGCGCCGACAGCTACGTCGCCGAGATGCACCGCGCGGTGCTGCATACGGTGCCTTCGGCGCAGGTGCTCGACGTCTCCCACGACCTCACGCCCTACGACCTCGACGGCGCGGCGCTCGTGGCCGAACGTGTGGTCGGTGAGCTCCCCGAAGGCGCGGCGCTGGTGGTGGTGTGCGACCCCGGCGTGGGCACTGCGCGTGCGCGCATCGCGGCCTCGCACCAGGGCCGTTGGCTCGTGGGCCCCGACAACGGAACGCTCCCGGTCACCGCCGACGATCGCGTGCATCGCATCGAGTGCAGGATGCCGCGCGAGGGCGTGACGACCTTCGATGGACGCGAGGTCTTCGCCCCCACCGCCGCGCTCCTCGCCGCGGGGCTCGACCTTCGCCTCGTGGGTCCGCGCGTGCGTCTCACGGTGCCGTCGCGGGTACCCGCCGATGCGACCTTCGAGCGCGTGGGACCGCATCGGTACGCGCGCGGCGTGGTGATCGGTCGCGACCGCTACGGCAACGCGGTGACGAACATCCGCGTGCCCGCCGACGTCGACCGCGCGACCGCGGAGGTGCTGGAGCCCGAGTCCTTCGCGGGGCCGCTGCGCACGAACTACGGGGCCGTTCCGATCGGTGCGCGCGTGGCCCTCGTGGGCTCGTCGGGGCGGCTCGAACTGTCGGTGCACCGCGGCGCGACGGCGCTCGTCGCGGGCGAAGAGGTGGTGCTTCGATGCGACGCGTGATGCGGTGGCTCCCGATGGCGTTCGCGGCGCTGAGCGTGTCGTGCAGCGTGGGCGACGGCGCGGGCGACGTGCGCGGTCGGCTCATGGTCGAAGCGTGCGCCCTCGACGTGCCGACCTACTCGATGCAGCCCGGCTTCTTCGGCGGAGACTGGCACGCGGGCACGTACACCATCCAGATCGCGAGCGGCGGCGACACGGGCGAGTACGCCGACGTGTTGCAGATTCTCGTCGACGACACGGCGTACGTGGCGCGGCACCTCAACGAGCGCATCCCCGTGGGCGCGCCGGGCATCACGCCCGTGCATGCGGTGCTGCGGCTCACGAAGAGCTGCGGGTGGCGCGAGATCCGTCAGAGCGCGGCCAACGTCGCCCTCGAAGCGTGGCGCGGCTACGTGGTGTTCGAAGCGATCTACCGCGGCGATCCCAACAGCGACGCGGCGGCGCGGCGCACCGCGGTGTCGGCCTTCTCGATGGAGCTCGCGGACCCCCGCGTGGTGCGCGACTACACGCAGAGCGCGGGCGAGCGCGGCGTGGGCGAGGGGCGCGAGCCGTCGGTGCTCTCGCAGAGTCGCGGCGAGCTCGAAGGCTCGTTTGAGTTCTATTTCTCCCGCGGACGTCCCGCGCAACGGTTCCAATGAAGTCTGTCGAGATGGTGGTGGCGGTCGAGGCGCTCGCGGCCTCGGGCGATGGTGTGGTGCGCGTGAACGGTCGCAGCGCGCATGTGCCGGGCGTGCTTCCGGGAGAGCGTGTGCGGCTCGCGGTGACGCGCGATGCGGCGACGCTCGTCGAGGTGGTCGAACGGTCGCCGTCGCGGGTGGAGCCGCCGTGTCCGGTGTTCTCGCGCTGCGGCGGTTGCGCGTGGCAGCACGCGTCGCCCGAGGCCCAGCGTGATGCGCGCCTCGCGCTGCTTCGGAGGGCGCTGCCCCGTGAGCTCCGCGAGGTCGACATCGCGTGGCACGGCTCTCCGTCGCCGTGGGCGTGGCGTACGCGGGCGCGCCTCGCATGGGAGACGCACCAGGGCGTCGTGCGCCTCGGGCATCGCGCGCGGGGCTCGCACGAGGTGGTGGCCACGACGTCGTGTGCGGTGCTCGATCCCGTGCTCGACGGCGCGCTCGCGGTGTTGACCGCCGGCCTCGGGGCCATCGCGCGACGCGGCGAGGTCTCGCTCGCAGTCGGTGACGAGGGTCGTCCCGTGGTGTGCGTGTACCCCGAAGGAACGCTGGGGCCGGAGGGCTATCGCGCGGCGGAGACCCTTCGTGCAAAGGGCTTCGCGGGCCTCGCGCTCCACGTGTCCGGCGTCGAGGTGCCCGCGGTGTGGGGCGACGCGCGGCCCGTGGTGCCGGGTGCCGACGGCGTGCCGCTGCGCATCGGCGTGGACGGCTTTGCGCAGGCCCACGCGACGCTCAACCACGCGCTCGCCGAGCACGTCGTGGCGCGCGCCGAGGCGAAGGGGCGACGCGTGCTCGAACTCTACGCGGGCGCGGGGAATTTCACGGTGGGCCTCGCGCGCGTCGCGAGCGCCGTGACCGCGGTGGAGAGCGACGGCGGTGCGGTCGAGGCCATGCGCGAGAACCTCGCGCGCCGCGGGATCGAGAACGTCACGGTGCGCCGCGAGCCCGCGGAGGCCTGCGTCGAGGCGAAGGGTGACGTGGTGGTGCTCGATCCGCCGCGTACCGGCGCCCGCGAGGTGTGCGAGGCCCTCGCGAAGCGGAGCAACGTGCGCACGGTGGTCTACGTGTCGTGTGATCCGCCGACGCTCGGGCGCGACCTCGCGGCGCTCGCGGGGCGGTACGCGGTGCGCGACGTGGCGGCGTTCGAGATGTTCCCGCAGACGGCCCACGTCGAGACGGTGGTGACGTTGGAACGGGCGACGGGCGCGGCAGGGCGCGTGGTACGGTCCGCCGGCTCCGCGTCATGAAGATCCTCCACGCCGCGCAATTCCTCGACGAACGCAGGCGATTTGCGCTCGCCCACACCTGCGAGCGCTGCGTCTACCACGACCACGATCGCGACCGATGCGCCCACGGATACCCCGATGCGACGCACCGCGAGGCCGTGTACGAGCGCCCCGAGGACGCGTCCGCGGGGATGTTCTGCAAGGAGTTCGAGCTTGCCTGACGTGCGCGCGAGCGGTCTGCGCGAGGCGGCGCGCGAGCGGGCGCTCGCGTGGGTGCAGGCGCGACGGCTCGTGCGACCGGGCGACCGTGTGCTCATCGCGACGGGGGGCGGGCCGCGGAGCCTGGGGCTCATGAACTTCTTCCGCGAGGTGCGCGACGAACTCGGGGTGGGCTCACTTGCTGTGGCGGCCGTCGAGCCCAACACCCGTGAAGACAGCGACGCCGCCGAGGTGGTCGCCGATGTGGGACGCCTGGCGCGCGCCCTCGGAATGGATTTTCACGCGGTGCGTCCCTCGCCCATGCTGGCTCGCATCGAAGTGATGGGAGAACTCTCGATGCTCGCGCGGGAACAAGGCTTCGATCGCATCGCGCTGGGGAACACCCGCGACGACGACGCCGTTCGCGTGCTCTCGGAACTCGCGCGCGGCGGCATGGAGTCGGTGCGCGGACTCGCCCCGCGGCTCCGCGGGGGCTTCGTGCGGCCCTTTCTGGTGCTCTCGGACGCGGAGGCGATGGCCCTCACGCCCGATGATGCAGCGGGGTGGGCCGCGGGCGTCTCTCCCGTGAACGAAGACGAAGAGGCCGTGCGGCGTGAGATTCTTCCGCGGCTGCGGGCGCGCTTCGCGAGCGTGGATATGATGCTTCAAGAGTGCGGTCGGAGCGTGCGCGCCCGACGGGCCTCGCCGGCGCGAAACGGCGCGCGGAGACGTGGTTGATGCGCCAGAGGGCGCGTGCTAGCTCGGGAATCCCCCAAGGCGTGCCGTTTCGCATCGCCCCACCAGGACCCGTCGAGACTTCGAGGGAACCGTGAAGCAAAGCTACAAAACCCTGCTGCTCTGGACCTTCCTGCTGGTCATGTTCTTCATGCTGTTCAAGGTCTTCATCGACAACCAGCCGGTGAGAGACGTCCCGTTCAGCGAGTTCATGAATGACGTCCGGCAGCACTCGGTCCGCGACGTGCGGGTGAAGGATCGCGAGATCCGGTATCACCGCCAGCTCCCCAACGGAGCCTCGGAGCAGCGCGAGACGGTGGCGCCGACGAACTGGGAGCTCCAGCGCGAGCTGCTCTCCAGCGCCGACCCGCAGCACCCGATCCAGATCTACAACGAGAAGGACGAGGGCTCGGGGCTCCTCACCAGCGTGCTGCTCACGTGGCTGCCGATGGTGCTCGTGCTGGCGATGTTCGTGTTCTTCATGCGCCAGATTCAGTCGGGCGGCGGCAAGGCGATGAGCTTCGGCAAGAGCCGCGCGCGCCTCGTCAACGACAACCAGAACAAGGTCACCTTCGCCGACGTCGCGGGCATCGAAGAGGCCAAGGACGAAGTCGAAGAGATCATCGCCTTCCTCAAGGACCCGAAGAAGTTCCGTCGACTCGGCGGACGCATTCCCAAGGGCGTTCTGCTCTCGGGCGCGCCGGGCACGGGCAAGACGCTCCTCGCGCGCGCCATCGCGGGCGAAGCGGGCGTGCCCTTCTTCACCATCTCGGGTTCGGACTTCGTCGAGATGTTCGTCGGCGTGGGCGCCTCGCGCGTCCGCGACCTCTTCGAACAGGGCAAGAAGCACGCGCCCTGCATCATCTTCATCGATGAGATCGACGCCGTCGGCCGTCACCGCGGCGCGGGCATGGGCGGCGGTCACGACGAGCGCGAGCAGACGCTCAACCAGCTCCTCGTCGAGATGGACGGCTTCGATGCGAACGACGGCGTGATCATCATCGCCGCCACGAACCGCCCCGACGTGCTCGACCCGGCGATCCTCCGTCCGGGCCGCTTCGACCGCCGCATCGTGGTGCCGCGTCCCGACGTGAAGGGCCGCGAAGAGATCCTCCGCGTGCACACCCGCAAGGTGCCGCTCTCGCCCGACGTCGACCTCTCGGTCATCGCGCGCGGCACGCCGGGATTCGCCGGTGCCGACCTCGAAAACCTCGTGAACGAAGCCGCGCTGCTCGCCGCCCGTCAGGACAAGGACGCGGTGAACATGAACGACTTCGAGCTCGCGAAGGACAAGGTCATCATGGGCGTCGCCCGCAAGAACATGGTGATGACCGAAGAGACCAAGAAGGTCACCGCGTACCACGAGGCCGGTCACACGCTCGTCGCGCTCAAGGTCGACGGCAACGACCCGGTGCACAAGGTCACCATCATTCCGCGCGGCCCCGCGCTCGGTGTGACCGTCACGCTGCCGTCGGAAGACGTCTACAACCGCTCGCGCGAGCAGCTCCTCGCGCGCATCGCGATGACCCTCGGCGGACGCACCGCGGAGGAGATCGTCTTCGGTCGCTCGAACACGGGCGCGGCGAGCGACATCCAGCGCGCCACGCAGTACGCCCGCTACATGATCTGCCAGGAGGGCATGAGCGAGAAGCTCGGGCTCGTGGCCTACGGACAGAACGAAGATCAGCCCTTCCTCGGGCGCGACTTCGGCATGAACCAGCGCGACTACTCGGAGCAGACGGCCATCGAGATCGACAACGAGGTGCGTCGGCTCATCGCCGAGCAGCACGACCGCGCGCGCGCCGTGCTCTCGACGAACCGCGACGCGCTCGACCGTCTGGCACTCGCACTCCTCGAACGCGAGACGCTCGACGTCGAAGAGATCGCCGCGTGCATCGAGAACCGCCCGCTGCCCGAGCGGCAGAAGACCGTGATCCCCTCGTGGTCCGAGCGTCGCGAGACGCGCGATGCGCGCCCCAAGGCGAACAGCATCTTTCCGCCCCGCAGCGTGCCCTCGGGCGCCTGATTTCTCCCGGCGCTCCGCGCCCTCCCCGCACATCGCCTCCGTCTCGCCGCGCGGCCTGTGGTAGTCACCCGGGTCGCGCACCGTGCCTCCGCTCGCTCCCCTCACACTCCGCGGCGTCCATTGGGACTGGTCGCGTCCGTACGTGCTCGGCGTCGTGAACGTCACGCCCGACTCGTTCTCCGACGGCGGACGCTTCGCCGACGCGGCGCGCGCGATCGAGCACGGCCTCGCGCTCGTCGACGAGGGCGCCGATGCGCTCGACATCGGCGGGGAGAGCACGCGCCCCGGTGCGGATCCCGTCTCGTCAGAGGAAGAGCTCGCGCGGGTGATTCCTGTGATCGAAGGGCTCGCGGCGCGCACCGCGGTGCCGCTCTCCATCGACACGACCAAGTGTGCCGTGGCGCGTGCGGCCCTCGCCGCGGGTGCTTCGATCGTGAACGACGTGGGTGTGGGTGAATCGCTGGAATCACTCGGCGCGGTGGCGGCCGAGGCGGGCGCGGCGTACCTCGCGATGCACGCGCGGGGAACCCCTGCGACGATGCGCACGCTCACGCAGTACGACGACGTGGTGTGCGAGGTGACCGACGACCTCGCGCGCCGCGCGGAGACCCTCGTGCGGGTCGGTGTGGCGCCGACGCACGTGATGCTCGATCCGGGCATCGGATTCGCGAAGACCGCCGCGCAGAGCCTCGCGCTGCTCGCGAACCTCGCCCCCCTCTGCGCGCTCGGATACCCTGTGTGCGTGGGACCGTCGCGCAAGCGCTATGTCGACGACGCGAGCGCCTTTGCGCCCTCGTGGAACGTGCACCCGACAGCCCCCACGGAGCGCGTCGGGAGCACGGCTGCGGCGGTCACGCTGTCGGTGATGCAGGGCGCCGCGATTGTGCGCGTGCACGATGTGGCGGTGATGAGACAGGCCGCGCGCGTGGCCCACGCGTGTCGACTCGCGCGAGGTGCGCCGTGATCGAGGGGCTCCTCTCGCTCTTCGCGCAGCGTCCGCTCACGGCGATGCTGCGCGACTTCGTCGACGTGACGGTGGTCGCCTACGCGGTGTACCGCCTGCTGCTCTTTCTCCGTGGAACGCGCGCGCTCCAGGTGGGGCAGGGGATGCTCATTCTGGGCGTCGCGTACTTCGTCGCGCAGCGCCTCGGGCTCGTCACCGCGTACACGCTGCTCGATCGCTTTCTCACGTCGATCCTGCTGCTCGTGGTGGTGATCTTTCAGGGCGACATTCGCCGCGCGCTCATGCGCGTGGGCAATCGACCGTTCCTCTTTCGCTGGCGTCGCGGCGAGGAGTCGAACGCGGTCGATGAGGTGGTGGCTGCGGCGTCGCTCCTCGCACAGCGCGGCCTCGGCGCGCTCATCGTGTTCGAGCGCGAGGCCACCCTCGACGACTTCGTGTCGCAGGGCACGGTGCTCGACGCGGCCGTCACGAGCGAGCTGCTCTACACGATCTTTCTGCCCGCCTACGAGAACCCGCTCCACGACGGCGCGGTGATCATCAAGAGCGCGCGCGTGTGGAAGGCCGGAGGGTTTCTTCCGCTCACGGGCAACGGGTCGGTCGACCGCCGGCTTGGCACGCGACACCGCGCGGCCATCGGCATCTCCGAAGAGACCGACGCGGTGGTGGTGGTCGTGAGCGAGGAGCGCGCGAAGGTCTCGCTCTGCTTCAACGGCAACATCGTGCGCGACCTCGACGCCGAGTCGCTGCGTCGTGCGCTCTACGGTCTGTTCTATTCGAAGCGCCAGGCCGCGGCGCTCATGAAGGCCCGCAACGAGGAGCAGCCGCGCATCTCGCGACTGCCGCCGCCGCCTGCGACGCCCGACGTCGCCGAGACGCCCGCCAACGACAACGGCCCCTCCGACGCGCCCACCACGCAGGGCTGACCGCGATGGAACTCCGTCCGCCACGCTTGTCACTCTCGCTCCGTGAGGCCTTCACCGAGAACCTTGGGCTCAAGGTCGCGTCGTTCGTCATCGCGGTGATGCTCTTCGGCGCCGTGCGCGGGTCGGGCAACGTGCAGCGCAGCCTCGATGTGCCTGCGACCTTCGTGCTTCCGGTGCCGCAGAACGGGAGCCCGGTGCTGCTCTCGACGCTGCCCGACAAGGTGCGCGTGACGCTGCGGGGCGCGCCCTCGGTGCTCGGTCCGCTGCGCGTCGACGACCTCGGACCTCTCCAGATCGACCTGCGCGAAGGCCACGCGCGCGCCGTACGCCTCACGCCAGAGCAGCTCACGCTCCCCGCCGGCGCCGACCTGCTCGCGTTCACGCCCGATGTGATTCCGCTCCAATGGGACACGATGACGGAGCGCTCCATCGCCGTGCACACGTCGATCGTGGGGTCGCTCCCGCCGCGCACCCATGTCGAGCATGTCGAGGTCGAGCCCTCGCACGTGCGCGTCCGCGGCGCGTCGCTCTACGTCGAGCCCATGGTGTCGGTGCGCACCGAACCCCTCGACGCATCGGGCCTCGCACCCGGGCGTTACGAGCGCCGCATTCCCCTGGAAGCGCCGCGTACGGGCGTGGAGTTCGACAACGCCCGCGGCGTGCGCGTGAGCTTCGAGATCGTCGCGAGCGTGTACGAGCGCCGCTTCGACCGACTCACGGTCACCGCCGTCGGAGGCCGCGGAACGTTGCGTCCGCCCGTGGTCGACGTGGTCGTGCGCGGCGAGCCCGCGGTGGTCGATCGGCTGCTCCCGTCACAGGTGGTGCCCGTCGTCGACCTCTCCACCCTGGAGCCCGCGCGCGGTCCCGTGAGCGTGCCCGTCGAGGTGCGTCCGTTGCCCGAAGGTGCGAGCCCCGGAGCCCTGCACCCCGCGGAGATTCTCGTCGTGCCCGCACGTTAGGTTGTATCGTCCGCGCCCTATGACCCGAGTCGGCGAGACGCAGGGGGCGCACGCCCGCAAGCTGTTTGGCACCGATGGCATCCGCGGTGTCGCCAACGAGTTTCCGATGACGCCCGAGGTGGCGCTGAAGGTCGGCGCTGCGGTCACGTGGTGGGCCTCGCGCGGCGGTCGCTCGGCGCGCGTCGTGATCGGCAAGGACACGCGCCTCTCGGGCTACATGCTGGAGACCGCGCTCGCCGCGGGCGTGTGCTCGCAGGGCGGCCGCGTGCTGCTCACGGGACCGCTGCCGACGCCTGCCATCGCGTACATTGTTCAGTCGATGCGCGCCGACGTGGGCGTGGTGATCTCGGCCTCGCACAACCCCTACGCCGACAACGGGATCAAGGTGTTCGGCCCCGACGGGTTCAAGCTCCCCGACGCGGCGGAGGCGGAGATCGAAGCGCTCCTCGACGACCCGCGGCTCGTGAACGCGCGGCGCACCGAGGCCGGCGTCGGTCGCGCGGAGAAGATCGAAGACTCGCGCGGTCGCTACGTCACCTTCGTGAAGGGAACCTTTCCGAAGAACCTCCGCCTCGATGGTCTTCGCATCGTGGTCGACGGCGCGCACGGCGCTGCGTACCGCGTCGCGCCGCTGGTGTTCTCCGAGCTCGGCGCCGACGTGACCGCGATCGGCGTGAAGCCCAACGGACGCAACATCAACGATCGCTGCGGCGCGCTTCACCCCGAGGCCCTCGCCGCCGAGGTGATCAAGCGCAAGGCCCACCTCGGCATCGCGCTCGACGGCGACGCCGACCGTCTCATCGTGGTCGATGAGGGCGGCAACGTGGTCGACGGCGACGCCATCATGGCCATCTGCGCGCGCCGCATGAAGGACGCGGGCACCCTCGCGCGCGACACCGTGGTGGCCACCGTGATGTCGAACCTCGGGCTCGAGCGCGCGCTCACGGGCATGGGCGTGAAGCTCGTTCGCACGGCGGTGGGCGACCGCTACGTCGTCGAGGCCATGCGTCGCCACGGGTACAACTTCGGCGGCGAGCAGTCGGGGCACCTCGTGTTCCTCGACCACGCGACCACGGGCGACGGACTCATCGCGGCGCTCCAGGTCGTCGGCGCGCTGGTCACCGCACAGCGCCCGCTCAGCGACATCGCCGCCGATGCCATGCAGCGTGTGCCCCAGGTGCTGCTCAACGCGACGCTCAAGCAGCGCCGCGCGCTCGATCACATGCCTCGCACGCAGACCGCCATCGTCGACGCAGAGAAGAAGCTCGGCACCGTGGGCCGCGTGCTGGTGCGATGGTCGGGTACGGAGCCGAAGCTCCGCGTGATGGTCGAAGGTGAAGACGAGGCCGTGATCCGTTCGCTCGCCGAGAGCATTCTCGACGAGGCCCGCAAGGAGCTCGCGTGATGCGCATCGCTGCACTGTTCGTGGCCGCCTCGCTCGCGGCCTGCTCGCGCCCCGCGGCCGCGCCCGCGGGCAACACCACCACCGTGATCCCCTCCGACGTGGCCGCGCGCAGCGACGCAACGGGAACGCCCACGCCGACGCCCGTCACCGATGCCGCGTCTGCGCCTTCGGCCGATGCCATCGCGGCGCTTCCTGCGGCGCAGCGATTCGAGGCGGCGATCGTTCCCTTCGACGACGCGACGCTCGCCCACGTGCGCGCGGTGTACGCCGAGGGGCAGCGCGCGGGCCTGCGAAACAACGTGTTTTCGAAGCTCGGTGACTCGATCACCGAGTCGGGGAGCTTTCTCAAAGACGTGGGCCACGGCTGGTACGAGCTCGGCCCGTGGACGCGCCTCGAACCCACGATCGCGTACTTTCGCCGGTACTCCTTCGGCGACGCGGAGAACAACTCGTTCACGCGGTCGAGCGTGTCGGCCACCGCGGGGTGGACCGTGCGCGCACTCCTCGCCGCCGACGGTGTCGTGCCCGTGGAGCGCGAACTCGATGCGACGCGCGCGGCCTTCGCGATCCTGATGATCGGCACCAACGACGCAGAACGATCGACGGTGGAGGCCTACGAGCGCGACCTGCGCGACGTGGTCGACCGCGTCGAGGCGCGCCACGTGGTGCTCGTGATGAGCACGATCCCCGACCAGCTCAGCAGCGCCGAAGCGGGCGCGCGAGGGCTCGCGATCAACGGCGTAATCCGTCGCGTGGCCAACGAGCGTCGCCTGCCGCTGCTGGAGTTCTGGGCGGCGCTTCAGGGCCTTCCCCACCAGGGCATCGACCCCGACAACGTGCACCCGTCGGTCTACACCACGGGTAGCGGCAACGCGTCGGCCGCGGTCTTCACCGACGCCGCGCTGCGCTTCGGATACAACGTCCGCAACCTCACCGCGCTCCTCATGCTGGAGCGCCTGCGTCAGACCCTCTCGCTCTGACCGCGCGTCAACACCCTCTCAGGGCGACCAGAACACGTCGAAGCCCGCGGCGCCCTGCGTGCCGCCCTCGCTGCGTCCCACATCGCCGAAGGCCGACGCCGACCACGCCTGCGAGATCGCCATCTCCAGCAGCACGCGGAACACCTGCGACGAGTTCACCTGGCCGAGCGCGTTCGACGCCGCGCCGTAGGTGGCCTGGAGATAGAACCGCGGACCGAGCGACACGCCGGCTCCGTAGCGCCCCGACGTGGTGCCCTGACCGGGCTCCAGAATGATCGTCGGGAGAAAGCCTCCCGTGCGCGAGAGCCCCGAGTTCACCGTGCCCAGCGTGAGCGCGGTGAGGAGCGACGCGAACTGCGTCCCTGCCTGCGCGCCGAGGTCGCTGTCGCCGCTGGCGCCCTGCGAATCACGGCGCCCGAGCGCGATCATCGCGAGGATCTCCGCCTGCGTGGCGTCGGGGTAGTTCACCGATCCGAAGGCCATCGTGGGTGTGCGGAGCCTGCCGCCCACGGTGGCCGTGAGCCGTCCGAGCGTCGTCGAGTCGTGGTGCGCCGCGATGTCGAGCTGCGGATTGATCGCGACGCCGCCTTCGAGCACCACGCGCATGCGATCGAGTTCGAAGCGCTTGCCGAGCACCGAGAACCAGCTCTGCGTGTTGGCCTGCTCCACGATGCCCGCGACGCCCCAGCCCGCGCGCTCGCGCCGCACGTCGCCGCGCGCGCGGAGGGCCACCGCGAGGTCGCTGCGACGGATCCACATGGGGGTCTCGGTCTCGAAGCTCACGCTCATCGGGTACGCCGCCGCCGCGCGGTTCGCGGCCACCACCGTGCGCCCGAGAATGAACACATCGCGGTCCGGCGAGAGCGACTGGAGGTCGCGTGATTGCTCCTCCTTCAAGAGGATCGACGCGCGCTCGATGGCGAGGTTGCCGTTGGCGCCGTCACCCGCGAAATCCATCGTGTAGCGAATGGTTCCATCGACCCAGCCGTAGGTGTTGCCCTCCACGCCGAGGGGCATCTGCCGCGTCTCGCCGGCGAGCTCCATGTGCACCGCGGGGCCCTGCGCCGTGCGACCGGTGAGCGTCGCGAGGAGCCCGTCGAGCGTGGCGCCGCCGTGCACCGCGATGTGTCCGCGTCCGATGTCGGCGTCGAGGGTCGTGAGCGTCGCGCGCGCGCCATCCACGCGGAGATCCATTTCGAGCTCACGGAGCGGTTCGCCGAGGGAGATCACCTCTGCGCGTCCGCCCGAGACCCGCACGGCGCTCGCGAGCGCTTCGGGGCGCCGTCCGTCCCAACGCAGCGAGGCTTCGAGCGCGCCCGCGATGCCCGCGATGTTGTCGTCTCGCACGAGCGGCGTGAGCGTCTCCAGGCGGAACCGCCGCGCGTCGGCGCGCACCTCGGCCTCGCGTGCGACCACCTGCGGCGCGAAGAGCGAGCCCTGCACGGGCACCGTCGCGAGGGCCACGAGCGCAGACTCTCCGTCGGGCGGCGCAGAGGCCGTGGCGTCGCACGTCGGCTGCGACTGCGCCGTCGTCGCGTGGAGGCACGTGCGGAGGGTCCATCCCCCCGCGGCGGGCACGAGGCGCAGGTCGGTGTACATCGCGACGGGCGGCGTCTCGCGTCGCTCGTCGTCGCCTCCGAGGCGGGCGCGCAGATCCGACAGGCGCACCCACGCAGAGGCCCCGTGACGGCCGTTGTCGCGGAGGTTGAACGACAGCGCCGCCGCGCCGCGCATGCCCCGCGTACGGGCCCACGCGAAGCGCTGGAGCGCGAGCGACGAGGTGTCGACTTCGAACACATCGACCACCGCGGCGTCGGTGCTGCCCGAGAGCAGCGAGGCGCCGTTGCCGTGACCACGGAACGAGAGCGCGAACTGCCCGCGCTCGTCGACCGGCGCGTTGGGCGACAGCAGGATCGCACCATCGACCTGCGCGTTCACGTGACCGAGCAGGGTGTCATTCGTTGCGGGGCGGAGGCTCGCGAGAAGGTGTGCCTCGATGGGCTCGTCGATGCCCGCCTGCGCGAGCGATCCCGTGCGCAGATCGAGGTTCACCTCGCTGCCGAGATTGAGCGCAGGGCCCGATGCCGTCGCTTCGAGACGCACCATCGCATCGGCGGGCACGTCGGGCGCCTGGAGCATCCGCGGACGTCCATCGGCACCCACCACGGGCACCGCGCGGAACGGCCACTCCGCACGGAGCACCGGACCCACAAGCGCGCGGAGGTTCACCGTCGTGCGCCGCAGTCGCTCCTGCGTCGCGGCATCAAGGCGTCGCGAGGGGCTGCGGAGCTGCTGTGCGGCGTCACGGAGCGACGAGAACCACGGCCCCGTGAGTCCGCCATCGAACGCAACGAGCGAGCGCGGGAGCAGCGGTTCTGGCGCACGACACCCGCGGGCCTCGGGCTCGGGATCGGCCTGGTGCCACGGCGCAAGCGCGATGCGCACCTGCGTCTCGGACTCGTCGAGCACCGGACGTCGCGTGTCGAGGCACGCGGCCACCCGGAGGGTCATGGGCACCGTCGCGGGCACGAGCCTTCCCGCGAGACGAAGGCCTCCCGTGAGGTTGCGCGCCTCGACGCTGAGCTCGGTGTGGAGCGGCTGCGAGGCCGAGGGGCGCACGCCGTCGAGCACGAGCTTCGCGCGACCCTGCGCGCCGAGGCCCGTGGGCATCAGGTCGTTCCACGCGGCGAGGTCGATCTCGTCGATCACGATGTGAAACGACTGGAACGCATCGAACCACGCGTCGGCGCCCGCGCCCTGCCGCGGCATCGCGAGGTGCACCGTCGCATCGACGCCGGGATGACGCCCCGCCGTGACGCCCGCGCGCGTCGATTCGAGGGCGAGGTGCATCGTCGACGCGCCGCCCTCGGGCGTGAGCTCGACGCGCGCAGAGAAATCTCCGACCGGCGCCATCGATGCGCGAGAGAGCCACAGCGACGCGCGCGCCGAACGGAGGTCACGCGGGTTGATGTCGACGACACCGTCCGCAATGCCCGAGAGCGCAGGCATTCCCGGCACGAGCGGACGCAGCCACGCGAGGTCGAGGGCGCCGAGGTTCGCGGCGATGCGCTGCGAGGTGAGCTCCACCGCGATGTTGCCGTGGCCTTCAGTCTCGACGCGCACGCGGCCGTGGGGGAGCGATCCCGCGCGCGCACCGCGGAGCATCGCGACGTCGCCCGACACCCGCGCGCGCACACCGCGGAGCGTGAGGTTCGACTGCGTGACCCGCACGCGCGGCGCCTCGGGATGGGACAGGTCGAGGTCGAGGTCCGCGTTGACGCGCGTGTCGCCCGACGAGCCCGCCGCGCGCGGACCGAGCGCCGTGAGCAGCCCGTCGCCCTGCGCCATCACCCGCGCGCGCAGCCGCCCCTGCGGATCGCCCTGCGCGTGAACGGTCACATCGGCGGGACCCACCGTGCCCGGCACCGAGAGCTGCCGCGCGATCACCGTGCTGTCGACCGTCGCGCGCCCGTCCGCCCACACGCCCGTGAGGTCGAAGCTCGCCGACGCCACGCGCGCCGTCGCCACGCGGAGCCGCTGCGCCGTGCCACGCGCCCGCGCTTCGAAGCGTCCGCCCTGTCCGTTCACCTCGGCGTGCACGCGGAGCCCGCCCGAGGCTCTGCCCGCGACCCACGGATAGCGCGAGAGGTCGTTCGTCTCGAGGTCGGCGACGGCATGCAGCGTCGAGGCGCCGCCTTCGAGGTCGACGCTTCCGTTCGCGCGCAGTCCGATGTCGGGCGACGTGAGTTCGTCGATGGTGAGCAGCGAACGTTCGAGGTGGGCCGCGAGTCGCACGGGCGGAACAGGCACCTCCGACGCCGCAGCCACGAGGCGCGAGGTGTCGACGACGAAGCGTTGTGTGTCGCCCTCGACGTGGCGTTCGAGGTGCACCACGCCGTCGAGATCGGTCACCGGCGCAGTGGCCATCAACCGTCGCGCGTCGAAGTGGTGGAGCGACACGTCGGCGGTCTGCGACGCGGGGCTCACGAGCGCCTCGGCCTCCACGGGCTGATCGTTCACGCGGAGCGCGGTGCGCACGCGCCACGCGCCCTCGGCGGTGGCGTCGGCCTGGAGCTCACGGATCGAGAGCGCGAGATCGAGGCGGTTCTGCGCATCGCGGCGCGCGAGGGTGTTGAGCCCGTCGGCGCCGAGCACGCAGTCGCCGAGGTGCGCGCGGAGCAGCCCTGCGTCGTCGGTGTTCGCACGCGCGTCGCAGTTGAGCGAAGGACCTCGCAGTGAAACCGCTGCATCGAGGCGCAGCGGCGTGCCGGTCACCATGCGACCTCGCAGCTCCACGCGCTCGTTCTGGAGGCCCATCACGTCGAGGGTCATGCCGAGTCGGCGGAACTCCAGCGCGGTCTGGTCACCCGCCGTCACACCGAGGTCGAGCGTGATGCCGCGGCCTGCGAGCTCCACACCGGGAATCGCGCCGCGCATTTCGTCGACGGTCACCCGGATCGCGGGCAGTCGCGTGGGCTGCGTCGGCGGCGGCGGAGGCGCCACACCGGCCTGCGGCGGCGGCGTCGGCGTGAAGAACGGAACGCGCGCCCAGACCCTTCGCGCGTGCACTTCGATGGGCGGCATCGGCGCGCCGCGAAACAGCGCGCCCACAAGCGACGACGCGGGACGGATGCGCACCGTGGCGTCTTCGAGCAGCGGTGCGTCGGCCTCGTCGGCGTAGCGCACCTGCGAGACGCGGATCTCGTCCGAAGCGAGCCGGTCGATGGACCCGATGCGCAGATGCCCTGGCACATTGCCCGGCAGCACGATCGCGAGCACGTCACGGAGCGCGAGGAGTCCGCCGCGCGTGGGGAGATGCGCGACGAGCGAGAGCGCCACGAGCGCGAGGCTCACGACGATGCGCGCGAGGGCGACGGCGGCGCGACGCACCATCAGAACGCCTCACCGATCGAGAGGTTGACCGAGAGCGGGAGGTTGTCCCACACGAGGAACCCGCAGCGCGGCGTGCTCAGCACGTAGTAGCTCGGCACCCCCGTCGCGACGGCCCCGTTCTGCGCGGCCACCTCGCGCGACGTGCGATCGCATCCGAGGTCCGCGAGGCGCATGCCCACATCGAGACGCACGGGACCGACCGGCGTCGCGTAGCGCACACCCACACCGAGCGTCGGGTGCACCGAGCGCACGAACGCATCCCAGCTCGCGAACTCCAGCAGCGAGCCCACGGCGTCGCGAAGGGGCTGCGGCGGCGGCGCGGCCGTGTCGGAGCGGTGGTCGGCGTTGTTGCAGTCGCGGTCGTTCACGCCGTTCGCATCGACGACGCGGTTCGCCGCCGACGCGCGGCAGTAGTTGATGCCGCGAGGGTTCAAGTACGGATCGGGCGCGATGCCCGTCACGTTGCTCGTGTCGAGAAAGGCCACGAGCCCGAACTTGCCGGGCTGCCAGCGCAGTTCGAACGAGCTCTCGAAGATCGCCGTGCCGCCGATGGCGACGTAGCGGCTCGGGTCGTCGGCCGCCGCTGCGCCGGGGTCGCGCTCGCGCAGCGACGACGAGCCCACGAGGCCCACACGGTTCGGCGCGTAGCCGCGGTTCGATTGCGGTCCGCCCGAGTAGAAGCGGAGCTCGGGCGGCACGGGCCAATACCAGCGCGCGGGGCCTTCGGCGTAGTAGCTCGATCCGACGATGGCGCCGAAGAGTCCGCGCGCCGCGAAGGTGAGGTTGCGCCCGATCGGGAGGTAGCCGCGTCCCTCGAACTGCGCGCGAAAGAAGGTGTAGTCCGACAGCGGGCTGCGCGTGCCTTCCGCGAGGTTCAGCGTGAGCAGCGTGCCGCGCCGCGGGGCCGCGGGGTTGTCGCGGCGATCCCACGAGAACGCCTGCTCGAAGTGCACGTAGTTGCGGTCGAAGAACTGCTGACGGAGCAGCGGATCGTCGTCGAGCGAGGCCACGGAGCGACCGGCCTGGAGCAGGCTCGGATACGTGAGGTACGAGACGTTGGTCGTGCGGATGTAGAACGACCCGGTGACCTCACGCGAGATGCGCGCCTCGAGTCCGATGGTGCCGCGGAGCGCGCGCCGATAGCCCACGAGGGGGTTGAGCGGATCGGGGCCCACGTCGAAGCCGATGCCCGCGATGCCCGTGGCGTGCGGGGCCATCTCGGGCTGCTGAAGATCCGCCGCGGCGGAGATACCCGGCGTGAACTCGAAGGGTGCCGTCGGGTCGATGCTGAGCAGAGACGACAGGTACATCTTCGGCTGCAGGTCGACGCGAAGGCGCCGCATGCCGCCGAGAAAGTTCCGGTGCGTGAACGAGAAGAGGGCGTGGAGGTTCGTGACCGTCGTGTCGGCGTGCATGCCGAGGCCGACGCGCATGCGCCAGAGGCGTCCCGGCGAGAGGATCACGTTGAGGTCGACCACACCGTCGCCGCGCGGCACCTCTTCGAGGCGCGCGATGCCGAACACGCCGAGGTCGAAGAGGGCCTGCTGCGCACGCGCGAGGAGCCTGCGCGTGTAGGGCATCCCCGGTTCGATGTTGATCGCCGAGAGCACGGGCGCCACGGGCAGACCGTTGGGCAGCTCGTCGCCCGTGACGGGACTCGTCGACGGCGTCATGAGCAGGTGCACCTGCCCGAATCGGCTCACGGGCCCGGGACGCAGCGTGTACTCGATCCACGCGAGCCGCTGCGACGGATCGACGATCGCGCGCGACACGACGGTGGGCGTCGCGAAGCCCGCGTCGCGGGTGAAGTCCACCACCTGGTCGCGGTCCGACGCGAAGGTGCCCTCGTCGAACGCGCCGCCGATGCGAAGGTTCAGGTGCTCGCGGATCGCGGTGCAGCCGCTCTCGGGCATCGTACGCAGCGGCCCCGGTTCGCAGCCGCGGAGGCGCACGTCGGCGACGACGGTGGGGCGCCCTTCGGTGACGTCGAAGTCGACGTCGCGCGCGGTCCCGTCTTCGTGGATGCGCGGCGGTGCGACCTGCGCGTCGTAGAACCCGCGGGCCTGTAGAAACCGCAGCACACGCAGGCGGTCTCGCACGAGCGCGGTCTCGTCGAAGTACTCGGGGTCCTCCCACCACCAACGCCACCATCGCGCCCACTGCGGGCGGTTCGCGGGGAACATCGAGGTCTCGCGCAGCGCGATGCGGTTTCGAAGAGATTCCTCATCGACTTGGCGAATGCCGCGAAAGTTCACCTCACGTACGATCGGCGCCCCCGGGATGACATGCGCAGGGCACCCCATCGTCGCGACCGCGAGCACGCCCCACACGGCGTGCGTTCGCGCAACGCGGAGTCGACAGAGTGCTTGCAGGGCGCGCGACACGGGGGCGGTACCCTAACGCAAAATCGTCGCCGTCACGTCGCGTCTTTGACGCCCGTGGACGGCGCGCAACCGCAGACCTGCGGGAGAGCTCATGAGCGATCGGAGAACAGTGCTGAAGGTGGTCGTCGGCGCGGCAGGCGCGGCGACGGCGGGTGTGGCGGCGGTGCCCGTCGCGGGGTTGGTCGTGGCGCCCGCGCACACCCCCTCTCCGCTCGCGGCGCGCAACGGCGGCGATGGATGGACGACCGTCGCGCGGCTCGAGGAGCTCGCGGTGGGTCAGTGGATCCAGCTCGCGGTGACGGGTGCAGAGATCGACGCGTGGTCGGCCTCGCCCGATCGAAGGCTGGGCGCGGTGTGGATCAACCGACGGGGCGAGGGGGCTGACACGCTCCAGGGGCTCTCTGCGGTGTGCCCGCACCTCGGGTGCCTCATCGACCGCCTCGGCGACCACTTCAACTGCGCGTGCCACGTGAGCTCCTTCGCGGCCGACGGACGCGCGCTCGAAGGCCCGTCTCCGCGCGGCATGGACCCCATCGAGGTCCGCGTCCGTGACGGCGCGGTGCAGGTGAAGTGGGTTCGCTTCCGCCTCGGCGTCGCCGACCGCGTGAAGGAGGGCTGACCGATGTCACTGCTCTCCGACCTCCGCGCGGTCCTCGCGTCGCGCACGGGCCTCGGCGCCGACGACCCTGGACCTCGCAGCGTGCAGCTCCCCGGCGGCGCGAGCTGGCGCCACGTGTTCGGCTCCGTGCTGCTCGCGCTCTTCGTCGTGCAGCTCCTCACGGGCCTCGCGATGATGACCGTGTACTCGCCGGGCACCGCCACCGCGTGGGCGAGCACGTACTACCTCCAGCACGTGCTGCCGTGGGGCGGGCTCGTGCGGGCGGTCCATCACTACGCGTCGCATGGGCTCGTGATCGGGCTCATCGTGCACATGCTTCAGGTGATCGTGTCGGGCGGCCACCGCGCGCCCCGCGAGGCCAACTGGTGGGTGGGCCTCGCGCTCGCGGCGATGGTGCTCGGCTTCACGATGACGGGCTTTCCCCTCGCGTGGGATCAGCGCGGCTACTGGGTCTCGCGCGTCGAGACCGGAATCATTGGCACGATGCCCGTGATCGGCCCGATCGCGCAGCGTCTCGTGCTCGGCGGCGCGCAGTACGGCGCGCTCACGCTCACGCGCTTCTACACGCTCCACGTGGTGGTGCTCCCGCTGACGTTCCTGGGCCTTCTGGGCGCGCACATCGCGATGGTGCGTCGCCACGGCATCAAGGCCGCGGAGGGCGCATCTGCGCGCGAAGAATCGTGGTGGCCCTCGCAGGCCGCGCGCGACACGGTGGCTGCGTTCGTGGCCGTCGCGGCGGTGACCTTCTTCGCGAAGAAGCACGGCGTGTGGCTCGATGCGCCCGCGGATCCGCAGAGCCAGTACCCCGCGCGGCCCGAGTGGTTCTTCATGCCGCTCTCGCAGTTGCTTCATCACTTTCAGGGGTCGAAGCAGCTCATCGGCACCGCGGTGATTCCCGGCATTCTCACGGGCTACCTCGCCTCGCTCCCCTGGGTCGACGGACCGTCGCGGCGCGGCCTCGCGCGCGTGGTCGCCCTCGCGCCGCTCGCGATCTTCGGCGTGGGCGCGGCCTACCTCGGGTGGGAGCTCGTGAGCCACGACGCGCACGACCGCGACTTCGCGAAGGCCACCATCGAGGTGAAGCGCAACGCGCGGCGCGCGGTCGAGCTCGCGCGCATGGGCGTGCCCCCCGAGGGACCGCTCGAGATGATGCACAACGACCCCGCGGTGCGTCCCGCGGCGCTCTTCAAGCAGAACTGCGCGACCTGTCACGCGGTGCAGGGGCTCAGCACGCAGCGCAAGGGTCCGCGCCTCGACGGCTTCGGCACGCGCGAGTGGGCGTCGGCCTTCGTCGCGTGGCCCGACAACCCCGAGCTCATGGGCACGACGGAGATCCACGACATGCCCGCGCAGCGGCGGCTCAGCGACGACGAGCTGCGCGCGGTCTCGGAGTGGCTCTACGGACAGAGCGTCGAGCGAGGGGATGCGCCGGCCAACGCGGCCCTCGTCGAGCAGGCCGTGCCGATCATTCGTGAGCGCTGCAACGGATGCCACCTCGGCTCGCTCACGCCGAGCGACACCGAGGGCATGACCCGCGACGCGCCGAGCCTCGACGGCTGGGGATCGCGCGAGTGGATCTACGAGCAGATCGTGAACCCACAGCGCATGGAGCAGTACGGCGCGCGCAACCACATGCCGCGCTTCCGCAACAAGCTCAGCGACCGCGAGCTCGCGATGATCGTCGACTACACCCGCTCGCTGCGCGCGCGCCCCGCGCCCGCCACGGTTCGTCCCGCGCGACCTGCGCCCGTCGCGCCGCCGCCCGAGGCGCCCGCCCCGACCCCTTGACCGCGCCGCGCGGGCGACGTTACCACCGCCCGCCGTGCGCCCGCTCCTCGCCACCGGCCTCTGTCTCGCTGCGATGACGCTCGCGCCACTCGCGCGCGCGCAGGAGGGCAACGACGCGCCCACGGCCGCCGACGACGATCCCGACGCCCCGCCGCAGCGCGCGCGCCGCGTGGTCCGCTCGCGGATGTTCACCGCCGCCGACGACCGCGCGGAGCGGGCCCGCATGCGTACACCCGCAGGCCGTCGTCGCGCGCCGGGAGACCCCGAGATCCTCGAGCTCCCGAACATGCCCGACGCGTACTTCTACCGCGCTGGCGTGGGCGGTCGGAGCCGTGTGTTCGTGTACCTCCACGCGCGCAACGCGGATCCGCGCGAGTCGTGTCGGCAGTTCTCGCAGGTGGTGACGCGCTTCGGCTGGCTGCTCTGCCCCGTCGGTCCCGGCGTGGGCGCTGACGGACGCCGTCAGTGGAACAACAACCCGATCCTCGCGCGGCAGTACACGACCACCGCGGTGAACGCGCTCTTTCACCGCTTTCCGCGGCGCACGCGTGTGACCGACAACGTGCTGATGGGCTTCAGCGAAGGCGCGTTCGTGGCGTTGCAGACCGGGCTCAACGAGTCGCTGATGTTCCCGCGCTGGGTGATCTTCGCGGCGCACGACCGCTACCTCGCGACCGAGGGCGACGCGCTCGCGGCGGCGCGCCGCCAGGTGCGCAAGATCTATTTCATCACCGGCCAGAACGACGAGATCGTCGAGCACACGCGCCGCGCAGCCGCACAGCTCCGTCGCGACCGCGTGGGACGCCTCGAAATGCGCATCCTCCCGGGTGTCGGCCACCAGCTTCCGCCCGACTTCGTCGGCACCGTGCGCACCGCGCTTCGTTGGGTCACGCGCGCGCCCTGATTCTGCGCCCACCGCCTCGACAGAGGATCTCGCGCGACGCACGGTGCGAGGCCCTCGCATGAACCGCAACCGCCACCGAACGCTGCTGCTCTGGCTCGCCGCGACGGACCGCACCTTTGAGCGCGCCGACCTCCGCGGCGTCGAGGTGCTCGCGGGCAAGTGCATCCACTGCAACAGCCTCGTGGCCGTGGGGCTCGACGGCGAGGCGCTGCACCACGCGACGATCGAGCACATCGTTCCGCGCACGCACGGAGGCTCGGACGCGCTCGACAACCTCGCGGTCGCGTGCAGGCGATGCAACGGCGAGAAGGGCATCCGGCACGACGCGCAGCGCTGGGGTGATCCGAAGCTCATGGCGATGATCGAGCGGCTCCAGCAGCGCAAACAGCAGCGCCTCCGGGAGGCCCCCGCGTGGCTCACCCTGCCCGCCCTGGAGCGACCGCACGACGAGGGCGTGGCGTCCGTGGAAGCCTCGCGCGCGCGGCCGCGGCGCGGTCGTCGGTGAGGCGTGCGGTGCGCCGAAGCGCGTCCTTGACACCCGCCCATCGGTCGTTAGAGTCGCGGCCCCTTCCGGCCCTACAACCTACAGGCAGCGTTCTCATGCAGGTCACTGTTTCGCGCGTTTCTCCCGTCGAAATCTCGCTCCGCGTCGCCCTCCCGAAGGAGCGTGTGTCGACCGCCCTCGAAGCGGCCTACAACGAACTCGGCAAGCAGGCGCAGATCCGCGGGTTCCGCAAGGGCAAGGTTCCGCGGCCGCTCCTCAAGCAGTACTTCGGCGGGCAGGTGGCCGAGCAGGTGGCGCGCAAGCTCGTGGACGAGACGCTCTCGGGCGCGATCCGCGACAACCTCATCGAGCCGATCAACCAGCCGCGCGTCGAGGCGCTCGACGAACTGAGCGGGCTCGGGGAGTGGTCGTACACGGCGCTCATGGAGGTCCGTCCGGAGATCACCGCGCTGAACCTCGAAGGGCTCACGATCACGCGCACGCTCTACCCGGTGGGCGACGAAGACGTGGAGAAGGCCATCCAGGCGCGCCGCGAGGAGAACGCGACGCTGCGCACGCCGGAGCCCCTCCGCGCCGCCCAGAAGGGCGACACCGTGACCGTCGACCTGGCGCTTACCGTCGAGGGTGTGGAGCGCCCCGAGTTCTCGACGAAGGGGCGCCCCGTGGAAGTGGGTGCGTCGCGGCTTCTCAAGGAGGTCGATGAGGCCCTCGCGGGGATGAGCGTCGGCGAGTCGAAGGACGTGACCGTGAGCTTCCCCGAGACGCACCGTCAGCGTGACCTCGCGGGCAAGACCGCCACGATGAAGGTCTCCGTGACGGCGCTTCAGGAGAAGGTGCTCCCCGAGCTCGACGACGAGTTCGCGAAGGATGTGGGCAAGGAGAGCCTCGCGCAGCTTCGCAGCGACCTGCGCGCCGAGCTTGAGAAGGCCGCGAAGGAGCGCTCGGATGACGAGTCGCGCAGCGCCGCGGTCGAGGCCTTCGTGAAGGCCAACCCGATCCCCGTGCCCCCGTCGCTCATCGAGCAGGCGATGGGCGCGCTCCGCCAGGACTTCGCCCGCTCGTTCGCGATGCGCGGCAACCAGCTCCCGCAGGAGCTCAACGCGATGCTCCAGGTCGAGGCCGAGGACCGCATGCGCGCGGGCCTGCTCCTCACGGAGCTCGCGCGGCTCAACAACATCGTGGTGTCCGAAGATGATCTCAACGCCGAGCTCGAACGCATGGCCGCTGCCACTGGCAAGGCTGTCCAGAAGCTCCGCGTGGAATATCGTGACAAGGCCCGGCGTGATCAGCTCGTGGCGCAGGTGCTCGAGGGCAAGGTCCTCGATCTGCTGCTCACGAAGGTCGCCGTGACGGAGAAGACCGCGGAGGCCGCCGAGCCCGCCAAGGCCGAGTGAATCAAGCAGCGCACGACGCGCGAGGAGTGACGAGTTCCATGAGCTTCATCCCGTATCCGCAAGTGATCGAGACCACGCACCGCGGAGAGCGCGCGTGGGACATCTTCTCGCGTCTGCTCAAAGACCGCATCGTGTTCCTCGGCACCGAGGTGAACGACGATGTGGCGAACATCGTGATCGCGCAGCTGCTCTACCTGGAGAGCGAAGACCCCGACAAGGAGGTCATGCTCTACATCAACAGCCCTGGCGGCGTGATCACCGCCGGCCTCGCGATCTACGACACCATGCAGTACATCAAGTGCCCGGTGAGCACGCTCTGCCTCGGGCAGGCGGCTTCGATGGCCTCGGTGCTCCTCTGCGCCGGTGCGAAGGGCCGCCGCCTCGCGCTGCCGAACTCTCGCGTGATGATCCACCAGCCGCTCGGTGGATTCCGCGGCCAGGCCACGGACATCGAGATTCACGCGCGTGAGATCCTGCACATGCGCCAGAAGCTCAACGAGATCTACGTGAAGCACACGGGTCAGCCGATCGACAAGATCAAGACCGACACCGAGCGTGACTTCTACCTCAGCGCCGCCGATGCGAAGGCCTATGGCCTCATCGACGACGTCGTGAACGAGCGCAAGGATCCCTCGCGCGGCTGATCGCCGTCGGGTCCCGCATTCCCCTCGCTGCGACGGCCGTCGCACGCGCGTCCCATCTTCGAAGCAACACCTCGAAATTGAAGCCCTCGCGCGCGGCGCTCACGTCGTCGCGCGAGAGGCGCATTCGACCCGCGTACAACGACGCCGTCGCAGTCGCGGACACCCGCGGCCGTAAGCTTGCCGCGCGTTGGGGCGGGCCTTATGCTCGCCTCTCGTCGTCGCTGCGTCACTCGGTGAGAAGCGAAAGCACGACGGACTCATGCGCGCGACGCGCGCGGAAGGAAGCGGCACGGTGAGCGGCAGCAGGCGCGACGAATCCCACGGGAACCTGAATTGTTCGTTCTGTGGCAAGAGCCAGCGTGAGGTGAAGAAGCTCATCGCAGGGCCCACGGTGTACATCTGCGACGAGTGCATCGGGCTCTGCAACGACATCATCGCGGAGGAGGTCGAGCGCGAAGAACAGCTGCGGGGAACGTCTCCCATCCCGAAGCCCGCGGAGATCAAGGCCATCCTCGACGAGTATGTCGTCGGTCAGGAGCGGGCCAAGAAGATCATGTCCGTGGCGGTGCACAACCACTACAAGCGCATCGACGCGAAGGCCGCGGGCGAAGAGGTCGAGCTGCAGAAGTCGAACATCCTCCTGCTCGGGCCCACAGGCACGGGCAAGACGCTGCTCGCGCAGACCCTCGCGAAGATCCTGAACGTGCCCTTCGCCATCGCCGACGCGACCACGCTCACCGAGGCGGGGTACGTGGGCGAAGACGTCGAGAACATCATCGTTCAGCTCCTCCAGAACGCGGATCACGACATCGAGCGCGCGCAGCGCGGCATCGTCTACATCGACGAGATCGACAAGATCGCGCGCAAGGGTGACAACCCCTCGATCACGCGCGACGTGTCCGGTGAGGGCGTGCAGCAGGCGCTGCTCAAGATCCTCGAAGGCACCGTCGCCAACGTGCCCCCGAAGGGCGGCCGCAAGCACCCGCAGCAGGACTTTCTGCAGGTCGACACGACGAACATTCTCTTCATCTGCGGCGGCGCCTTTGTGGGCCTCGAGCAGGTGATCGAACGTCGCGTGAACACCCGCACCATGGGCTTCGGCGCAGACGTTCCGAGCAAGGCCGACAAGAAGCTCGGCGAGCTGCTCGCGCAGGTGCAGCCCGAAGACCTGCTGAAGTTCGGCATGATCCCCGAGTTCATCGGCCGTCTGCCGATGCTCGCGACGCTCCATGAGCTCAACGAAGACGCGCTCGTCGACGTGCTCACGAAGCCGAAGAACAGCCTGGAGCGTCAGTACCGTCGCCTCTTCGAGATGGACGGCGTGAAGCTTAAGTTCACGAAGTCCGCCCTCGCCGCCGTGGCCCGCGAGGCCCTCGCGCGTCACTCCGGCGCCCGCGGCCTCCGCGCGATCCTCGAGAACGCGATGCTCGACGTGATGTACGACGTGCCGAGCAAGAGCGGCATCAAGGAGGTCGTCGTCAACGAGGAGGTCATCCTCAAGCACGACCCGCCGCTGATCGTGTACCACAAGGAATCGGCCGAGAGCGCCTGACCGCGCCGCCCCGACGGCCCTCCGCGCATCGCATCCGCCGCGCGTGATGTTTCCCCAACATCACGCGCGGTGGCATATTCGCCGCCCCGAAATTCTCCCCCCGCGCGTCACGGCGCGCTTCCGAGGTTGCTTCATGTTGTTCTCCAAGGGTGACGCGGCGAAGCTGTCGCTTCCGCTGCTCCCGCTGCGCGACATCATCGTCTTTCCGTACATGGTGGTGCCGCTGTTCGTCGGTCGCGAGAAGAGCATCGCGGCGATCGATGCCGCGCTCGCTCGCGACAAGGAGATCTTCCTCGCCGCGCAGAAGCGCCCGAAGACCAACGCGCCCGTGCCCGATGACATCTTCGAGGTGGGCACCATCGGCACCATCCACCAGTTTCACCGCCTGCCTGACGGCACGGTGAAGGTGCTCGTCGAGGGGCGTCGCCGCGGGCGAATCAAGCGCTACGTCGAGACCGAGAACCACTTCGTGTGCGAGGTCGAGGCGCTCGACGAGCCCGTGGAGGTCTCGGTGGAGGTCGAGGCGCTGATGCGCTCCGTGCAGTCGACCTTCGAGACCTACGTGAAGCTCAACAAGCGCGTGCCGCCCGAGATGCTGATGACCGTGCAGACCATCGAGGAGCCGGGGCGCCTCGCGGACACGGTGGTGGTGCACCTCGGGTCGATCAAGCTCGCGGACCGTCAGACCCTGCTCGAGACCGCAGACCCCGTGAAGCGACTGGAGCGCCTTCATGAGGTGATGCAGGCAGAGATCGAGATCCTTCAGGTGGAGAAGAAGATCCGCTCGCGCGTGAAGCGCCAGATGGAGCGCACCCAGAAGGAGTACTACCTGAACGAGCAGATGCACGCGATCCAGAAGGAGCTGGGAGAGCGTGATGAGTTCAAGAGCGAGCTTCAGGAGCTCGAAGAGAAGCTCAAGTCGAAGAAGCTCTCGAAGGAAGCGCAGTCGCGCGTGCGCAAGGAGATCAAGAAGCTGCGGATGATGCAGCCGATGAGCGCCGAGGCCACCGTGGTGCGCAACTACGTCGATTGGATCCTCGCGCTCCCGTGGGGAGAGAAGAGCCAGGATCGGCACGACGTGGTCGAGGCCGAGAAGATCCTCGATGAGGACCACTACGGTCTCAAGAAGATCAAGGAGCGCATTCTGGAGTACCTCGCGGTGCAGGCGCTCACGCAGAAGCTCCGCAGCCCCGTGCTCTGCCTCGTGGGACCGCCCGGCGTGGGCAAGACTTCGCTGGCGCGCTCCATCGCGCGGGCGACCAATCGTAAGTTCGTGCGGCTCTCCCTGGGCGGCGTGCGCGACGAGGCCGAGATCCGCGGTCATCGGCGGACGTACATCGGCGCGATGCCGGGCAAGCTCGTGCAGTCGCTCCGCAAGGCGGGCACGAACAACCCGGTGTTCCTGCTCGATGAGGTCGACAAGATGTCGACGGACTTCCGCGGAGACCCGGCGGCGGCGCTGCTCGAAGTGCTCGATCCCGAGCAGAACAGCTCGTTCAACGACCACTATCTCGACCTCGATTACGACCTCTCCGACGTGATGTTCATCACCACGGCGAACTCCCTCGGCGGCATTCCCCTGCCGCTGCAGGACCGCATGGAGATCATTCAGCTCACGGGCTACACCGAGTTCGAGAAGCTCAACATCGCGGTGAAGTACCTCGTGCCGCGGCAGCGCGCGGAGGCCGGTCTCGACGACGTGAAGGTCGACGTGAGCGAGGCCGCGCTGCGCACGATCATCAACCACTACACGCACGAGGCCGGCGTGCGAAACCTCGAGCGCGAGGTCGGGAGCCTGCTGCGCAAGATCGCGCGGCAGGTGCTCACCGACGGCCGCGAGGGCGAGTACGTGGTCGGCGCGCGCGACGTGCCGAAGTACCTCGGTGTGCCGCGGTACCGCGTGGGCAAGAAGGAAGAGCGCGACGAGGTGGGACTCACCACGGGCCTCGCCGTGACCTCGTTCGGCGGTGACCTGCTCGTGGCCGAAGTGGCCGTCGTGTCGGGCAAGGGCAAGCTGCTCATCACCGGCAAGCTCGGTGACGTGATGCAGGAGTCGGGACAGGCCGCGATGAGCTATGTGCGCTCGCGGGCGCGCGACTTCGGACTCGATCCCGATTTCTATTCGAAGATCGATGTGCACATCCACTTCCCCGAAGGCGCCATTCCGAAGGATGGGCCGAGCGCGGGTGTGACCATGACCACCTCGCTGGTCTCGACGCTGCTCAAGGTGCCCGTGCGCCGCGACGTCGCGATGACCGGGGAGATCACCCTCCGCGGTCGTGTGCTCCCCATCGGCGGCCTCAAGGAGAAGCTCCTCGCCGCGCACCGCGGCGGCATCCGCACCGTCGTCGTGCCGCGCGAGAACCGCAAAGACATCCGCGAGGTGCCGCGTCGCGTGCTCAAGAGCCTCCGGGTCGTGCTCGCCGACCACATCGACGACGTGCTCCGCGAGGCCCTCGTGCTGCCGCATCCCGAGGCTCTCTTCGGCGATCGTCCGCGTCCCATGGAGTACCGCGACGGCGTGCTCGTCGAGCCCGAGGCACCCGCCTCCGGGGTGCCCGCTGCGAACGTTCCCACGGCGCACGGTCGACACTGACCACGGCGGTCCCTCGCGGGACCAACGCCTCCACCGGGCGGTTGTGTTGCGCCGCGTGAGCGGATAGAACCAACCGCCTTCGCGCGGGTAGCTCAGCGGCAGAGCCCCTGTCTTACACACAGGACGTCGCAGGTTCGATCCCTGTCCCGCGCACCCTCCATGGGCACCGCCTGCCCACCCACCACCTCCCACCGCAGGAGTCATCCCGATGCTCGCTCGCGAATACTGCAAGGACCTCGTCTCGCGGTACGCGGCGGGCGCGGGCGTCGGTGCGATGGTGCCCATTCCCGGCACCTCGCTCGCGATCACCGCCGCGGAGGTGAAGCTCGTGGCCGACATCGCGCGGGTCTACGGCGAGACGCTCACCGACCAGGAGGCCATCAAGGTCATCGCGCTGTCGGGGGCGAAGAACGTCGGCGTGAAGGCCGTCGGCGAGGCCGCTGCGTACCTTCCGCTCGTGGGATGGATTGCGCGCCCCGCCCTCTTCGCGGCGTCGGTGAAGGCCGTGGGCGACACCGTCATCGAGCACTTCGAGACGCGCAACCCCGACGCCAACGCGAAGGTCTGAGGCGCTCGAGTCAGCGAACGAGGGCGGCGCCGTCGGCGCGAAGGCCGCGCCCGTCGTCACCCCACAACACGATCATCGCGGCCCCATCGTCGAAGGCCACGGCGTCGGTGCGCGGCGCGGGGGCGTCGTGCTCGGGGGACGGAGTCCATTGCAGGGTGCGGTGATCCCAACAGGCGCCCGTGGCCAGGTGCGTGTCGCCGTCGCGCCCGCCCCACACGAAGACGCCGCTGGGGAGCGCGGTGATGGCGGCACCGTCGGCGAGGCCACGGGTGTTGGGCGAGACGCGCCAGCGGTCTTCTCCGCGGAGGAACACCCCCACTTCGCGCGACGACACGGCGAGGAGTCCAGGTTCAAACGCGAAGGCCACGGGGCCGTGCGAGAGGCGCGGTCCGTCGTCGTCGAGGGGCTGCCACGCACGGGCGACGGAAGACCAGCGCGCGGCGTCCTGCGCGCCGAGGGCGAGCTCGTCGCCGACACCGCCCCAGAGCAGCGCGTCGTCGTGCCACGGAATCAACACCGCGCGCGCCCTCGGATGCGGCGCGTGCGGGCCTTCGAGCGTGGTCCATCGGTCGGCCTGCGGGTCGTAGAAGTACGTGTCGCCGAGTGTGTTGCCGTCGTCGTCGCGACCGCCGAAGAGGAGCATCCCGTGGTGGTGCGCACACGCACCTGCGGCGGCGCGGGGCGAGGGCGCGCCTTCGTGTGACATCGGGGTCCATCGGTCGGTGTGGGGGTTCCAGCAGGCGCCGTCGGCGAGCGAGGTGCCGTGGGCTTCACCGCCCCAGACGCAGAGTCGATCGCCGGTCCACACGGCGGTGTGGTGGATGCGTGCGGAGGGGGCTCCGTCGAGTGCGAGCGCGTGCCATCGGACGCCGTCCCAGCGCCACGCGTCGCTGCGGGGACCATCGTTGCCGAGGCCGCCGACGAGCACCGTGCCCCACGCGGTGGGTGTGATCGAGGGGAAGCGCCGGGGGGCCATGGGGAGCGCGTCGAGGGGACGCCAGTGCGAGCCGCAGGTCATCGTCGAGACGCTATCGCGGGCGGTGGGAAGGTCGGGCGCGGGAACGCACGCGACAGACAGGAACGCGAGGCACAGCGGGCGCGCGATGCGCCCCACACTCGTGAGATTGAATCGCATGGGAGAACCTCCGGGCGGCGTCTTCGGGAGGTCACCTCGCGAGGTTGCGTCGAAAATCGTGGGGGCTCGCGCGCCGCTTGATTCCGCGTGTGGCGCCGTGCGAGACCGCGCACAGCACATGGGAGACACCTCGCTCAAGGCCGTGCAGACCGACGCGGCGCCGAAGGCCATCGGTCCCTACTCGCAAGCCGTCGTGGCCAACGGGTTCGTGTTCTGCTCCGGGCAGATCGCGCTCGACCCCGCCACGGGGCAGCTCGTCGAGGGAGACGTGCGCGCCCAGACCGTGCGCGTGATGGAGAACCTCCGCGCCGTGCTCGTCGCCGCGGGCGTCGGGTTCGACCGCGTCGCGCGCACCACGATCTTTCTCAAAGACCTGAACGACTTCGTGGTCGTGAACGAGGTCTACGGCTCGTACTTCACCACGGGCCACGTGCCCGCCCGCGCCACCGTCGAGGTCTCGCGCCTCCCCCGTGATGTGCGCGTCGAGATCGACATGGTGGCGGTGCTCCCGTGACCGTGCGCTTTCCCGTGGCGGGCGAGCCGTCGTACCTCAGCTCCGCGGGCACCGGCGGGCTCACGGTCTACTGCCACGTCACGCCGCTGCGCTCGGGCGCGCTCGATGTGATCACCGTCGTCGCGGGGTGCGGCGAGGTCGCGCAGGCGGGCTTCGAAGAGACCTCGCGCACGAAGCTCCGCGGCTTCTTCGAGGGCGTCTCGCGCGAGTTCGGTGTGCGCATGGCGATGGTGCCTGCGGACTATGTCGCGTGGCGCATCCAGCGGGCTGCGGCCGACCATCGCGCACGTTCGCAGAAGCCCATCGGCGCCCAGAACGAGCGCGTGCTCGATCGCGTGGTCGCGCCCGTCGAGGCCCCGTTGCACCCCACGGCGTCGGTCACGCCCGACGTCGCCGAGCTCCGCGTGCGTCGCTCGTTGGAGTTGCTCGCCGAGCCGGAGCTTCGTGCGTGGCTTCCTCCGCCCGATGGCGTCGAGTCGGTGATGAAGCGCGCGGGCACGCTCCTCACGCCCGAGGGCGAGGACCGCGAGCGCGCCGTGCTCGATGCGCTCCACACGAGCATCGACGGCTTCTACACCGACGATGAGCGCGCCGTGCTCTCGACGCAGCTCCGCGATGTGGCGCTCGTGTTCGCCGCCACGCGCAGGCCCGAGCTCGCGCTCGACGCGATCGCGACCGCCGCTGCGCTCGAAGCGGTGGGACGCGGCGGTGGCGCGCCGCACGCGATCCCGTTCGTCTTCGGGATGTTCTACAAGTTCGCGCGCATGGCCGGGCGCAGCGGTCAGCGCACGTAGAAGCGCGCCGCGCCCGTCACCACGTACGTCTCGGTGTGCACTGCGCCCGCGCGCAGGTCGACGAGGCGGTCGAAGTCCACCGACATCGAGACGTCGACGGCGGGCGCACCGCGCACGGTGGCCGTTGTGAACTGCGCGCCGACGCCCGCGGGGAGCCGCAGGTCGTCGCCTCCGTCGTGGAGCGTGAGGCCCGTCGAGAGCCACAGTGCAAACGACGGCGTCCACTGGTGCACATAGCGGATCGGCACGGTGAAGATCGCGCGCACAGGGTCACCGGATTCGAGGCGCGCGCGCAGCGAAGCGTCGATGCGTCCGACGGGGAGCGTGAGCTGGCCGAGCACGCCGAGGTCGACGCCAAACACCACCTCGTCGACCGCGCGCACCATCGCGCCGAGCGTGAACGCCATCTGTGTGACCCCGCGCAGAAAGCGCCATCGCATCGCTGCGCCGAGGTCTCCGGTGTGTCCGTTGCGATCGTCGAGGCCCCACGCGATGCGCGGCGAGAGCGAGACTGCGAGCGCGGTGACCGTGAGCTCGACGTCGTCGCGCAGGCCCCACGAGGCGCCGAGCGTGAGCGCCGTCGCGAGCGTGCGCGAGGGTGCGTCGAGGCGGTGCAACGACAGCGATCCGTCGAGTGCGAGCACGCCGCCCGGCAGGGTGATCGGGCGGAGCCGCAGCGCGCGGGGAAGACGCTCGGTGGGGGTGCCCTGCGCCGTCGCGCGCGAGGGCGCGAGGGCGAGGGCGAGGGCGGCGATCAGTGGGCCGCGGAGCGACGGGAGAGGCATGCGAGCGGCAGCGCGCCGACACGGGCGGGGGCGGCGTCGGACGCGAAGGTCACCCAGGGCTCACCGCCGCACGCCACGAACTGTGCGTGGGCGAGCGCGGGGAGGGCGAGCGACTCGCGCTGCGGTGCATCGACGCCGATGCGCGTGAAGACCCCGCAGCCGATGTTGTCGCAGGCCACGGCGGTGGGGAGCCCGTTGCCGTTGAGCCCGAGGTCGAGGCCGCGTCCGTGTTCGGTGAGCACCTGGCGCGAGGGGTCGCCCGAGGGCGGGAAGTTCACGAGGTGCACCGCGCCGTTGCGCACGCAGGGCGAAGGCCCACACGACGACGCAGCCTCGGCGTGACCCGACGTGATGAGGAAGTATCTCGGCGCGTTCGCCGGCTGCACGCCGTAGCGCGCGACCGACACCGCGTCGGCGTCGAGCGTGTAGACCCCGGAGCGCTGCAACGAGACCTCGGGCACCTCACGGAGGCTCGGTCCCGCCGCGGCCGACTCGTCGCCGCCCGCGGGCGCCGTCGGGGCGGTCGCGAGCACGGGGAGCACACCGAGCGAGACGTTCACCACGCTGAAGCGACGCTGCGTGCCTTCGGACGTGTGCACGAGCAGCGAGGTCGTCGCGCCGGGGATCACCGCGTCGATGGTTCCCTGCGTGATGCGGTACACGGTCATCGGCGCTTCGCCGCCGCCCCACGCGAGTCGCACGGCCACCGCGCTCGGACCGGCCGGGCCGTCGAGCGTGCTGGCCACCCACGCGCCCGTCGCGCTCGCGCCGAGCAGGAACGCGCCGTGGAACGCGCCGCCCGTCCACGACGAGGTGTTCACGGTCATCGTTGCGGGCGAGGCACCCGTGCGCGCGATGCCGAATGCGGCGCCCGACGCGGGGCGCCATGCGAACCACGTCGCGTTGCCGTCGGTGAGCTCGGTGCCCGCCTCGGCCACGTCGTCGAGCCATGCCGCGACGTCGCCGAAGTGCTGCCCGCGGCGGATCGACCGCTCGACGTGGGCCGCACCGGAAGCACTCGTGAGCACGAGGTTGAGCCCCGTTCCATCGCCCGCGCAGGCGGCCTGGAGGCCCGCGACGGGCGCGGTGTGCTCCACCGTGTGCGGCGGCGTGACGGGCTCGTCGCCGCAGCTCAGCGGCGTCCCCGCGGCCCGCGGTGCCGGAGCTCCTGGATCGCCCTGCGCCGCGGTGCTGCCGCTCTCGTCGCCCATCACCGTCACGGCCACGCCCACGCCCGCGAGGAGCACGAGCGCACCGCCGGCGAGGGCCACGGTGCGTCGGTTGTCGTCGATCCACGCGCGGAGGTCGAAGCGCGTGGGGGACTTCGCAACAGGCACCGGCGACACCGCGGGCGAGGGCGTGATCGACGCGGGCCGATCGGTCTGGGCCTTGTCGGGGGGACGCAGCGAAGGCGGCGGAACCTTGATGCCTTCGAGTTCGAGCAGCACATCACGGAGGAACTTCGCGAGCGCCGCACCGGACGCCAACGCCGCGTGATCGCCGCCCTTCGCGCAGTTGTAGACCACGCTCCACTTCACCTGCGCAGGGCCTTCAGGGAGGGCCTGACAGCGCGAGAGTGCGTCGTGGAGCGCGATCATCAGCGCCGACGGATCGGTGCGGGGTGGCGGTCGATCCTTCTGCGCCACGATGCGCGCCGCGGGCTCGATGCCGAAGCCCGAGAGCGCGAGCGCGAGGTTCTCTCCGCCGCGCGACACCGTGATCGCCTGGAGCGTGATCGCGTTGTGGCACGACCGGGTGCCGCTCGCGCGACCGAGGTCATCGGCGAGCGCGGCGAACGCGTTCAGCAGCGTGCGCTGCACCGCGAGGCGACGATCTGCGTTGCCTCCCGTGGCGTACACGAGCAGCTCGTTCGAAAGCGGTGGCAGCGGTGCGGCCGTGAAGATCGAGAAGGTCTCACCCGCAGGGCTCTGCACGATCTCGTCGGGGAGGACGAGCGAGGCCTCGGGCGCCACCGCCGCGATCTCGCCTTCGAGGATCGAGAGCTGCTGCGCAGAGATGGGCCCGGGGTGGAGGAACTGCGCGTGGAACACCGCGCTCAGTGCGTCGCGGACCTCGATGTACGACCCGGGCGCGACCCTGTCCCCGACCTTCGTGACGAAGAACCGGCCGCCAAGCTTGTCTCCCACCGAAACCATGAATGCGCGCGCTCCTTCAGTAGTGCAGTCACTACGTCTCTCAAGGATCGGCGTGCGGTGCAATGACTCAGTGGAGCGCGCGACGTGAGACGTCGCGGGAGGAGCTAACGCCCTTCGGCGCACGCACGCGGCGTGATCGTGAGCAGCGCGTTGGGCGTGGTCGCGTCGAAGGCCATCCACGCTTCTCCTCCGCAGCGAACGACGCGTCCCCGCGGGGCGTGGGCCGCAGCGAGGGGACGGTCGACGCCCGTCGCGACACCCGCCGCGCTGAACTCGTAGGCACGGTGCGTGGGCATGGGGAGACCCGCCACGTTCGCGTTCGTCGTGATCGCTGTGAACGCGCCGTCGTCGCCCGCGGCGAGGTCGACGGCCCATCCCGAAGGCGTCACCGTCGTCGTGGTGGGCGCGCCCTGCGCGGGGAACGACACGAGCACCACCGGGCCCGCGGTGTGGCAGCGGTCGGGCAGGACGCAGTTGTCGGGCGTCTGCGGATTGCCACGCCCGAGGAGCCACGTCGGCGCGCGCCCCACGCGGAGCCCGCGGTACGACGAGCCCAGCACCGCGCCTTCGAGGGTGATCGGACGCGAGCGCGTGACGGCGTCGTCGCCGAGCGCGGCGCCTCCGACAGCGGTCGCGTCGGCAGGGTGATGCGCGGCCGCGATGGCGTTGAGGTTGAGCGTCGCCGCGGTGAGCTCGTGGTGCGTGGCGTCGTTGGCCGCGTGGCGCTCGACGAGCAGCGTCGGCGTGTCACCGGGGATCATGCCGAGGAGCGTGCCGGGGCCGACGTTCCACGCGATGACGTCGGGTGCGGCGGGGCCGAAGGTGACCTGCAGCAACAGCACGTGCTGGTTGTCATCGCCGAGTACGCTCGACGCGATCCACGCGGCGCGCGCGTCGACGTGGAGGAGCCACGCGCCATGCAGCGGAACCGAGTCCCAGCGCGCGATGGGCACGGCCACCGTCGAGACGCGCTGGCCATCGAAGCGGGCAAGTCCGAAGGGCGCGCCGACGCCGTTGCGCCACGCCGTCCAGAGCGCGTGGTCGACGATGCGCGACGAGCCCAGCTCCACCGCGCCGTGCGCGATGTCGACCGGGGTGCCGTAGTGGGCGCCGCGCGTGGCGGGGCGGGTCACGAGCTGCACGTTCGTGCCGTTGCGCGAGAGCAGCGCGAGGCGATCGGGCTCTTCGAGGCACTGCACGTCGAACTCTTCCGGCGCGCGAAAATCAACGACACCTTCGGGCGGTCCCGACTCGCCGCGACAGGTCGGCGCTGCGACGGGGTTCCTCGCGGGCGTGGCGACGTTGAGCCGCGCGACGCCGACGTCGTGACGGGCCTGGTTCGCGTACCAGACCCCGGCGGCCACCAGCCCGGTGATCGCGAGCACGCCAGGGATCACGAACTTGAGGTTCACCAGCGGGCGCGAGGGCTCCGGCGGCGGCGGAAGCGTCGGGTCGTCGGAGGGCGGCGGCGGCGCGGTCGTGGGGCGTCGCGGGGTCTCGCTCCGACGACCGGGCGGAGGAATCGTCGAGGCGCGCATCGCACCCGCCGCGCGTGGCGGGGCCAGCGTCGGAGCGCGAACCGCACGCGGCGCCTCGTCGGGGCGGATGAGCGCGAGCTCGTTGAAGGTCGCAGCGAGCGAAGAGCCCGACGCGAGCGCAGGGTGCTCACCATGCTGCGCCGACGTGCGCAGGAGCAACCACTTGGCTGCGGCGCCTCCTTCGGGCGCCACGCCCGCGGCGGCGAAGAGGTCGTGGAGCGCGTTGAGCAGGCCCACGAGGTCGGCGCGACGGGCGGCGGCGCGCGACGGGTCGTTGTCGCGTGCGAAGGGCTCGATGCCGAAGCCCGAGAGCAGGATCGGCCCGACGTCGCCCGCGGCGCCGCAGGTGAGCACCGACGACGTGATCGCGCCGTGCACCGCGCCGAGGAGATGCACCTGCGCGAGGTCGTTGGCCACCGACGCAAGCTGCTGGAACAGCCAGATCGTCGCATCGCGACGGCCGCGCGCTTCGACCACCTCGGCGAGGCGCGAGCTCGCGGTGACCAGGCCCGACGGGCGGTCGAAGATCGCCACGGGCAGCGCCGCCGACGTGAGCGCGAGGTCGCGGGGCTTGAGCACCGTCGTGAGCGCGGGCAGCGCCATGAGCGACGTGCGGACCTCGCCCGCGATCGCAGGGACGGCGGGGGTGTCCATCAGGATCTGCCCCACGAGGCGCGCGCCGTTGCGGTCGGCGACCTGCACCAGCGTCCCGGGGCGGGGGTCTTCGACGGTGTCGACGATCACATATCGGTTGCCAAGCGGCTCGCCTGCTTCAATCAACGAAATCGCTCCGTTGCTTCGGACTCGCGTCCGTCACGGCGAAAGTAATCCACTTCCACCCGAGCTTGCACCGTGGAACTGCCGCGTTCGCGCGACGAAGTGCACGGTTGTGAGGCGCGGCGCATCCGTGCTGACATCCGCCGCGACGCAGTGACGGCCCGCACGACGACATGGGGTGTTGCCGTGGTGCTCGCGGCGCTCGCGAGCCTCGCGCTGCCCGCCCGACGTACCGAGGGGGCGCCGGCGGCCGTTCCGAACGGGCACCGCCGCGTGCGCGTGGGGCTCGTGTTCGACGTGGGCGGACGGGGCGACAAGAGCTTCAACGACGGCGCCTACGAGGGCCTGATGCGCGCGCGCCGCGAGCTCGGCGCCGAGGTCGAGTACGTCGAGCCCGCCGACAGCGACGACCGCGCGGCGGCCCTGCGCATGTTCGCCTCGCGCGGCTTCGATCGCGTGATGGCCATCGGGTACGTGTTCTCGCGCGACGTCGACGAGGTGGCGCGCGACAACCCCGACACCGAGTTCGCGTGCATCGACTACGCGCCGCCCGAAGACGGCCGCGTGCCCCGCAACGTCGTGGGACTGCGCTTTCGCGAGGAGGAGGGCTCGTTCCTCGTGGGCGCGCTCGCGGGGCTCCACTCGCGCTCGCACGCCGTGGGCTTCGTGGGCGGCATGGACATTCCGCTCATCCGCCGCTTCGAACACGGCTACACCGCGGGTGTTCGCGCGACGTGCCCCGCGTGTCGCGTGGTGGCCTCGTACGCGGGCAGCACGCCGTCGGCCTTCAAAGACCCAGAGAAGGGCGCGGCGCTCGCGACCGCGCAGTACGCCTCGGGCGTCGACGTGATCTTTCACGCCTCGGGGAGCACCGGCCACGGCGTCTTCGTGGCCGCGCAGCGGTTCCATCGCGCGGCGATCGGCGTCGACGCCGACCAGCACGACGAGATGCCCGGCGTGGTGATCACCTCGATGCTCAAGCGCGTCGACGTGGCGATCTTCAACGTGGCCCGCGACGCGTCGCTCGGTCGCATCGACCGCGGCGACCATGGCATCCGCTCGTTCGGACTCGTCGATGGCGGCGTCGATTACGTGCGCACCGGGCCTCATGCCGCCTCGCTCGACCCCGCGCACATCGCCCGCGTCGAGGCGCTCCGCGGAGAGGTCGTGGCCGGTCGCGTGCGCGTGCCCGGAGCCTGACGCGATGGACCTCTCGCTCTCGTCGATCGTGCGGATCTGCGGCGCCACGCGTGCCCTCGACGGCGCGTCGCTCTCGATGCGCGCGGGCCGTGTGCTCGCGCTCGTCGGAGAGAACGGCGCGGGCAAGACCACGGCGATCCATGTCGCCTGCGGGCTCGTGGCGCCCGACTCCGGCGAGGTGCGCGCCGCGGGACGCTCGCTGCCGCCGGGAGACGCCGCAGCGGCCATCGCCGCGGGCGTGGGCGTGGTGCATCAGCACTTCATGCTCGTGCCCGCGATGAGCGTGGCCGACAACATCGCGCTCGGCGCGGAGCCGCGCACGGGCCCGCTCGGACTCTTCGTCGACCGCGCTCGGGTGAGGCGCGAGGTGCTCGCCCTCGCGGAGCGCCACGCGCTGCCCGTGGATCCCGATGCGCGCGTCGAGTCGCTCGGCGTGGGGGAGCGTCAGCGCGTCGAGATTCTCAAGGTGCTGTACCGCGGCGCGCGCGCGCTGCTGCTCGATGAGCCGACGGCGGTGCTGGCGCCGGGTGAGGTCGATGCGCTCCTCGACACGGTGCGCGCGCTCGCGGCCGACGGCGCGTCGGTGCTGTTCGTGTCGCACAAGCTCGACGAGGTGTTCGCCGTGGCCGACGACATCGTGGTGCTGCGCCGCGGTCGTGTGGTGCTCGCGAAGGCGCGCGCCGACACCACGCGCGACGAGGTCGCCAACGCCGTCGTGGGCGAGGGCCACGCGCCGCTGGAGGTCCATGCGCGCGCTGCATCCGTGGAGGCGCGCGTCGCCCTGGAGCTCCAGAACGTCTCGACGGAGGGGCTGGGGCCGATTTCGCTGCGCGTGATGGCGGGCGAGGTGGTGGGGGTGGCGGGCGTCGAGGGCAACGGCCAGCGCGCGCTCGCGGAGCTCATCGCTGGCCTCGCGCCGGTGCGCGCCGGGGTCGTGCGCTTCGACGGACGCGACGCGGCAGGTGAGGGGGTCGTCGCGCGGCGCCGTGCGGGCATCGGGTACGTTCCCGAAGACCGCGAGGGACGCGGGCTCGTCGGCGAACTCTCCGTGGCCGAGAACGTGATGCTCGGCGACCCCGAGGTGGCGGCGTCGGAAGGGCGCTTCGACCGCGCCGAAGCCGCGCGCCGTGCGGTGGCGGTGATCGACCGGTACGGGGTGCGTCCCGCCGACCCGTGGGCGCCGGTGCATTCGCTCTCGGGGGGCAATCAGCAGAAGGTGCTCCTCGGTCGTGAGCTGGCGCGGTCGCTCAAGGTGCTCGTGGTGGCGCAGCCGACACGCGGGGTCGACCTCGGCGCGGCGCGTGCGCTCCACGAGGCGCTGCGCGAGGCGCGCGCGGCGGGCGTGGCGATCGTGCTCATCTCGTCGGAGCTCGACGAACTGCGCGCGCTCTCCGACCGCATCGTGGTGATGCGACGCGGTGCGTTCGTGGGAGAGCTCCGCCCCGACGAGGCCGTCGATGCGCGCCTCGGTGCGCTCATGGTGGGTGGATCATGAGGGCCGCGATTCCGACCCGCGCGGCGGTGGTGGCAGCGGCTGCGGTGCTGCTCACGCTCAACGTCGCGGTGTGGGCCAGCGGGGATGCGCCTGCCTCTGTGCTCATGCTCGCGGCGCGCGGTGCCTTCGGCAGTGGATACGGCCTCGCACAGACCCTCGCGAAGGCCACGCCCCTCGTGTGGACGGGGGCCGCCGTCGCCTTCGCCCTGCGTGCACGCCTGTTCAACATCGGCGCGGAAGGACAGTGCCTCGCGGGCGTGCTCGCGACCGCGGTGGTCGGCGCGGCGCTCCCTTCGTCGACGCCCTGGGTGATCGCGGCGCCCTTGTGCCTCGCGGCGGCCGCGTTCGGCGGTGCTTCCCTCGGCGGCTTCGCGGGCTGGATGCGCGCGCGCCTCGGCACCCACGAGGTCATCTCGACGCTCATGCTCAACGGCCTCGTCGCGGTGCTCACGACGTGGCTCTACGCAGGTCCGCTGCGCGTCGGCGCGCAGGTGCACACGCGGCCCGTCGTCGACGGCGCACGGCTCTCGCACCTCGACCTCGCGGTGCACGCCTTCCGCGGGAGCGCGCTCAACACCTCGCTCGCCCTCGCCGTGATCGCGACCGTCGTCGCGCACCTCTACCTCACGCACATGCGCGGCGGCGTGGCGATCCGCGCGCTCGGGAGCTCGCCCCGCGCGGCTGAGGCGCTCGGTGTGTCGACGGCCTCCACGACCGTGCGCGCGATGACGATCTCGGGCGCGCTCGCGGGCCTCGCGGGCACCCACTACGTGCTCGGCGTGAAGGGCTACGCGGAGCAGGGACTCGGCACCGGCGTGGGCTTCACGGGGGTGGCGGTTGCGATGCTTGGCGCGGGCTCTCCCTGGGCGATCGTGGCGGCCGCGGTGCTCTTCGGCGCCATGGCGCAGGGCGGCCTCGCGGTGAACGCGCGCGTGCCGAGCGACGTGCTCTCCGTGGCGCAGGCGGCGGTGATCCTCGCAGTCGCCGCGGTGCGCGCGAACTCGCGTCAGGAGCGGCCATGAGCGGGCTGCTGGTGTTCCTCTCGCAGGTGGTGTCGGCGGCGCTGCCCGTGGCGCTCGCGGCGCTCGGCGGCGTGTGGTCCGAGCGCGCGGGCGTGGCGACGATCGCGCTCGAAGGCTACGTGCTCGCGGGCGCGTTCGGGGCCGCCGTGGCCGCGCTCGCGACGGGCTCGGCGTGGGTCGCTGCGATGGCGGCCATGGCGCTCGGCGCGCTCCTCGGGTGGCTCTTCGCGACGGCGACGGTGCGGCTCCGCGCGAACGCGATCGTCGCGGGTGTGGCCGTGAACCTCCTCGCAGCCGCGGGCACGCGCGTCGCGCTCAAGGTGCTCTACGACTCCGCCTCGAACTCACCGCCGTTGCCCCTCGGCGCGTCGTCGGGCGCGTCCGTGGGCATCGCTGCGCTCCGCGAGCTCGCGGCCTCGCCCGCGCTCTGGATGGCGCCGCTGCTCGGCCTCGCGTCGCACGTCGCGCTCGCGCGATCGGTCTTCGGTCTGCGCGTGACGGCGTGTGGAGAGAACCCCTCCGCGGCGCGCTCGCTCGGGGTGTCTGTCGAGCGGGTGCGCACGCAGGCCCTCGTGCTCGGCGCGGCCATCGCGGCGCTCGGCGGCGCGCAGCTCACGCTCCATCAGCGCGAGTTCGTCGCGTACATGTCCGGCGGCCGTGGGTTTCTCGCGCTCGCGGCGGTGATCCTCGGTCGGTGGACGCCGCGCGGCGCGATCGTGTGGGCCGTGGCCATCGGCGCGCTCTCGGCGCTGGAGACCACGCTCGCGGGCGACGACACGATGGTGCCCCGCGCGGCCCTCGCGCTGCTCTCGCCCGCGGCGTTTCGCGCGCTTGTGCAGGCCCTGCCCTTCGGCCTCACGCTCCTCGCGGTGATGGGACGTCTCGGACGCGCCCGCCCCCCCGCCGCGCTGTCGTGAGCCCGCGGAGGCGGGTGACAAATCTACGCGATTCTGCCCGCACGGTTGGTGTAGTCGTGGGGGAACCTCCATGCCCTCCGAATCGCCCTTCGACCCGACGGACCTCGGGCCTGCGCCCGATGAGTCGACGCTCCGTGTGTGGGTGCGCGCGTATCTGCGCCACGCGCCACTCTCGCTGGCGATCCGCGAGCTGAACCGACTCATCGCGATCTACCGCATCGAGGGACGCGACGCGGTGCTGCGCGCGCCGGTGCTCGACGTGGGCTGCGGCGACGGGTTCTGGTGGACCGTACGCGGCACCGACGGGCGCGACGTGATGGGCATCGACATCTCGCGCTCCGAGGTCGACCTCGCGAAGCGGCACATCCGCGCCGAGGTGTCCGATGTGGCCGCCGAGGTGCCCTACGGCGGGCCCTACCGACAGATCATCGGCAACTGCTCCCTCGAACACGTGCGCGCCATCGACGCGGCGCTTCGCAACCTTCGCGCGGCGGCGGCCGACGACGCGCAGCTCGTGATCTTCGTGCCCGCGCCGCAGTGGGCGTTTCAGGGCGTGTCGCAGTCGTGGCTGTTGAAGAAGGCCCCGCGCGTGTCGATGGCCCTCGCCGGCGCGCTCAACGGCTTCTTTCAGCACTGGCACCTCTACGAGCTCCCCGTGTGGAAGCAGCTCCTCGCGCAGAACGGATGGACCGTTCGCAACGCGTGGGGCGTGGGCAGCGCGCGGAGCGAGTTCCTCTTCCGACTGTTTCTGCCCGTGTCGTTCGGAGGATTCCTCGTGAAGAAGACCGCGGGTGTGTACCCCGAGCGCGCGCTGCGCTTCGCGCCCGATGCGTCGCTCCTGCCCCTCGAATCGCTCGCGATGCACGCGCTCGCCGAGCCCATGAGCGCCGCGGACTCTCCCCACGCCTACGAGTACGCCATCGTCGCCACGCCCACGCCGGAGGCCTCCCCGTGACCGACGCCACGGACTACTTCGTCAACCATGCGCGCGCCCGGCAGTTCCCGTGGTCGATCTACCACGCGCCGCTGGAGCGCGACCTCGAAGGCTTTCTCCGTGACGTGGCCGCGCGCCGTGCCGACGCCTCCGTGCTCGTCGTCGGGTGTGGCCTTCTCCACGAGATCGACCGCGCGCCCTCGTCGCTGCGCTACACGGTCACCGACATCGACGCGCGCGCCCTCGACGCCGTGATGGCCCGCGGCGACGCGCGCGTGGTCGACCGCTTCGTCGCCGAGCCCGAAGCGCCCCTCGACGGCTACGGCCACCGCTTCGACGCCCTCTACGCGAAGGAGGTCGTCGAGCACGTGCGCGACTGGCCCGCCTGGCTCGCGGGGCTCCGCCGCACGCTGAACCCCGGCGGATCGCTCTGGCTCTCCACACCCAACTACGGCGAGCCCTGGCTGCCGCTCCTCGAACACACCGCCCTCGAAGTGATCGCCCGTCGCTCGGGCTACACGCGCCGCGGAATGCACCCGTCGCGCTTCTCGCGCGGGGCGTTCGAACGCGCGCTCCAGCAGGCGGGCTTCGTCGATGTGACCGTGCGTCCGTGCTCCGTGCGCCTCGCGCTCGTGGCCCACGCGCGTGCGCCGCTCACCGGGGCCTCGCGATGACCGATCCGGTGCGCGCCCGGTGGACGCTGCGCGCGTCGATCTTCGCCGCCGTGGCCCTCGGCGCATCGTGGTTCGCGCAGGGCGGCGCGATGAACCAGAACTCGCGCTACGACCTCACGCGCGCGGTGGTCGAGCAGCACACCTTCCGCATCGACGCGTACGCGGGCAACACGCTCTTCGACCGCGCCGAGCGCGACGGACACACGTACTCCGACAAGGCGCCCGGACTCTCGCTCGCGGCCGCGCCCGTGTACGCCATCACGCGCCTCGTGGGCCCCGCGTCGCCCGCCGCAAACTCCCCCGACACCACCGAGCTCCACCTCCTCACGTTCTTCGTCGTGGGCCTCGCGTCCGCCGTCGCCGCGGTGGTGCTCTTCGAACTCCTCGCGTCGTTGGGACTCTCCCTCGGCGCCTCGGCGCTCGCCGTCGTCGCGTGGACGCTCGGCACCAACGCCTTCGGCTACGCGACGCTCTTCATCGCGCACCAGTTCGTGGCCGCGCTCTTCGTCGGGAGCTTCGCCAGCGCCCACTTCGCCCGCGACGTCGACGAGCGCACCGCGCGCCGCCGTCTCGCGCTCTCGGGCTTCCTCGCGTCGTGGGCCGTGGTGTCCGAGTTCCCCGCCGCGCCGCTCGCCGCGCTCGCCGCCGCGCACGCCCTCGTCGTCGCCGGACCGCGCCGCGTGTGGCCCTTCCTCGCGGGGGCCGCGGTGCCCGCCGTGGTGCTCGGCATCTTCAACGCCGCGTGCTTCGGATCGCCCTTCCGACTCGGCTACGGCAACCTCGCGAACGCGCACTTTCGCAACGTGGTCGCGCGCGGCTTCATGGGCTTCACGGCGCCGCGCCTTGAGATCATCGGCGAGGTGCTCTTCGGCGAGTTCCGCGGGTTGCTGCCGTACTCGCCGTTCCTTGTGTTTCTGGTGCCCGGCGCGGTCACGATGCTGCGCGACGCGCGCCTTCGGCCCTACGCGCTCGCGTGCCTCGGCGCCTTCGCGTACGGGGTGATCCTCGTCGCGAGCTATCCCCTCTGGCACGGCGGCGCCGGCATGGGACCGCGCTACCTCGTGCAGGCGCTCCCCTTCGCCGTGCCCCTCGTGGCCGCGGGCTTCGCGTGGGCCTTCGCGCTGCCGCGTCCCTTTCGCGCGGCGGTCTCGACGACGGCGGCGGCGCTCGTGGGCGTCTCCATCGCGCTGTGCACGATGACCGTCGCGGTGATGCCCGAGCTCCCCGACCTTCGCTACCCGGGCGCACCTGTCGTGGGCATGGTCGAACCCGACATGCACCGCCCGCTGCGTGACTTCGTGATCCCGCTCTTCGCGACGGGACATGTGAGCCAGAAGGGCGTCGGATCCGGCGGGCGCTTCGTGTTCTCCGAGCTCAGTCCCGGCCACGAGAACGACGCGTACAACGTCGGCGAGCGCATGGGCCTCGCGGGCGCTGCGAGCGTGCTCCCGCTCCTGGTCGGATGGATCGTGTGTCTGGCAGCGGCCCTCCGCGCGCTCGCGACGCTGCGGCGCGCGAAGGAGCCCGAGTCCGTCAGCCCCCCGTCACCGTGACGGCGGCGGTGAACTGCACGTTGACCTGAACGGTCGCGTTGAACGTGGCCGCGGTGTCGGCCGCGACGCCCACCGCGCGCACCATGCAGGCGGCGGCCGTGGCGCTCACGTTGCGGGCGGCGTCCGTCGCGCCCTGGAGGCTCGTCGCGAACGCAGGAACGGTCATCGTGAGCAGCGTCGACACGCGCTGCGCGTTGCGCACGAACTCGGGGTAGTTGGTCTGGAGCGAGACCATCAGCACGCGCAGGCGCTCGGTGCCCGCGGGGTTGGTCATCACGCTGGCGGCCACGCCCACGCGGGCCGGGGTGCACTCGGCGCGGGCCTGCACCTGCGCGCGGCACGCGGCGTCGCACTGCACGTCGGCCTGCGCCTCCCAGGTGCCCTCGCAGCGCACGTTCGAGGCCACGGAGCACATGCCCCGGCACTGGCCCATGCAGGTGCCCTGGCAGCCCGCGGTGCACGTCCCCGAGCAGCTCCCGGTGCAGTTCGCCGAGCAGCTCCCGGTGCAGGTTCCCGTGCAGGTGCCGATGCAGCGGCCCGCGCCGTCGATCTGCGAGCACGTGCCCATGCACTGGCCCACGCAGGTGCCCGAACAGCTCCCGCTGCACGTGCCCGAACACTGCCCGGTGCACCCGCCGGAACAGCTCCCCGCGCAGTACGCGTCGCACGATCCCGCGCAGTCGGCGACGACGGTGCCCGTGCATCGCGGCACCATCACCGACGCCGTGGCCGTGCAGCGCGCGTAGCACTGCGCGTGGGCCTGGAGGTCCACCCGACACACGGGCGGCGCGATGGCGAGCGTGAGCCGCGCGCCCGACGGCAGCCCCGCGCGAATCACGGACTGCACCTCGGTGATGACCCGTCGGCACACGGTGGTGACCCGCGGCTCGCCCGCGGTCATCGCCACGTAGTCGCGCTCCGAGAGCCCGAGGTCGCGCCCGATGGCGGTGCAGCTCGCGAGCATGCCGTCGTGCACCTCGGTGACCGCGCGGCTCAGGTCGATGGTGGCCTGCAAGAAGGCCTGGATCTTCTGCGCGTCGGCGGAGGTGCCGAAGGTCGCCACACGATTGCCCGCCACGTCGAAGGTCGCCGACGAGCAGATGGGATCGTTGCCGACCTCGTTGTTGGGCCCGCACGCGTCGAGCGCGAACACCGACACGGCCGCCGCGGGCAGCCACACATGAATGGGACGCATGAGCGAGACGCCTCCTGTCGCGCGCCCTCGCGCGCGGTGGAGCGTCAGTATCGGGCGAGGCGTCGCACGGCGTCGAGGATCTTCGCCTTGCCGGGGATGAGCTCTTTTTCGAGGCCCTTGTTGTACGGCGACGGACGGTCGGGATACGTCACACGCAGCACGGGGCCGTCGAGGTGTTCGAAGCCCGGCTAGGCGATGCGCGCGACGAGCTCGGCGCCGTAGCCCGCGGTCGCCGTGGCCTCGTGCACGACCACCACCTTGCCGATCTTCTTCACCGACGCGAAGACGGTCTCCTCGTCGAGGGGCACGAGCGTACGGAGGTCGATGACCTCGACGGCGACCCCTTCTTTCGCGGCCTCGGCGGCGGCGTCGAGGGCCTCGTGCACGGTCCATCCGTAGGTGAGGATGGTGACGTCGCGGCCCTCGCGGGCGACGCGCGCGCGGCCGAGGGGCGTGAGGAGCTCGCCGTCGGGAAGGTCTTCTTTCTCGCGGCGGTAGAGCACCCGGTGTTCGAGGTAGATCACGGGGTTCGGGTCGCGGATCGCGGCCTTCATCATCCCGAGCGCCTCGCGCGGCGTCGACGGCGCGACCACGGCGAGGCCCGGCGTGTGGGCGAACCAGGCCTCGGGCGACTGCGAGTGGAACGGCCCCGCGCCCACGCCGCCGCCGTAGGGCAGACGGATCACCACGGGCACCGGCGCCTCCCAGCGGTACCAGGTCTTCGCGAGGTTGTTCACGATCTGGTTGAAGCCGCACGACACGAAGTCGGCGAACTGCATCTCGAGCACCGGGCGCTTGCCCGCGAGCGCTGCGCCGAGGGCCGCGCCGATCGTGCCCGATTCGAAGAGCGGTGTGTTCACCACGCGGAGGCGACCGAAGCGCTCGTAGAGACCCTTCGTCGCGCGAAACGCGCCGCCGAAACGCGCGATGTCCTGGCCCATGAGGAACACGTTGGCATCGCGTTCCATCTCTTCGAGGAGCGCGCGACGGATCGCGTCGATGTAGGTCGTCTCAGCCATGGTTCACCTCCGACTGCTGACGCGCGAACGCATCGGCGATCTCGCCCGGCGCAAACACGCTGCGCCACGCCTCCGACGCATCGGGCTCCGGCGCGGCGATGGCGCGCTCCACGGTCGACTCGATGATCTCCGTCGCGACGCGGGTGACCTCTGCCGTGCGCGCGTCGTCGGTGAGCCCGAGCGCGGCGAGGCGCTGTTCGAAGCGCGGCAGCGGATCCATCGCGAGAAAGCGCTCGCGCTCCGCCTGCGGAATGAGGTCGTACGAGCCGTCTCCCTCGGCGTGGCCGCGCATGCGCGGGAGCATGCACTCCAGCAGCGTGCCGCCCTGACCGCTGCGAGCGCGGGCCACGGCGCGCGACATCGCCGACCACACCGCTTCGAAGTCGGTGCCGTCGACGGTCTCGCCCGCGATGCCGTAGCCCGGAGCCTTGTCCGAGAGCTTCGCGCACGCGTACTGCTCGTCGAGGGGCGTGCTGAACGCGTACTGGTTGTTCTCGACCACGAGCACCATCGGGAGCTTCATCACGCCCACGAGGTTGAGGGCCTCGTGAAAGTCGCCCTGCGAGGTGGCGCCCTCGCCGATGAAGCCCAGCACCACGGCCTTCGTGCCGTCCTGCACGGCGGCGAGCGCGAGGCCCGCGGCCACGGGAATCATCGACCCGAGGTGCGAGATCATCCCCACGTGCCGGATGCCCCACTCGGGCTTCACGAGCCCGTAATGGAACGACCGATCGTGGCCCACGGTGAACCCGTCGCGGCGCCCGAACACCTGGCACGCGAGGCGGTCGAGGAGCGGCTGCGCGTCGGGACGGATCGCATCCCACGCCGTGCGATCGCCTTCGCCGAAGAGCGAGGGCGCGAGGCGGTTCACGTCGAGGTACTGCGTGAGCACGGCGCCGAGGTCGCGGTGCACCGTCGAGATGGCGTCGCCCGCGTCGAGGCAGAGCGTGGTGCCGATGGTGGTCGCCTCGTTGCCCACGGCGCTGTACCAGCGACCGATGCGGCCCGCGCGGGCCATGGCTTCGAAGCGGTTGTCCCACGCGCGCGAGAGGCGCATGAGAAAATGGGCGCGTCGCAGCACCGACGCGGGGGGCGTGGCGGTCGCAACCGCGCCGGGCGCGGGAGGCCGTACAGAGGGCGTTCGAGATGCCATGAGGGGGCAGCGATGTACCGTCGCGGCGCCCCGCGAGGCAAGGGATCTGCGCGTCCGTGTCAGCGCGCTTCGAAGCGCAGCTCGTGGCGGTAGATGCGCGTGTCGCCGGCCTGGCCCATCCACCACGGGAGGTCGGGGCCTTCGAGCGGCGAGCTGTAGTTGTAGAGCACGAGCTCGTCGGCGCGCGCGCCGGGGAGCACGGCCGCGAAGCACGTGTCGCCGCGCGACGGCAGGTCGAGCACGAAGGCGATGCGATGCTCGGATTGCACGTAGCGCCAGAGTGAGCAGCGCTTGGGCTGATTGCGGTAGTCGAGCTCGTTGAGCACGGCCTGCGAGACCCTCGACTCGTCGCGGCGCATGAGGTCGAAGTGGCCCGTCGCGGTGACGTTGCGACGGCCCACGAGGTAGGCCTCGCCGTCGTGCCAGAACATCAGCGGCGAGTCGTATTTGCGCGGGTCGCCGTGGCAGTTCCAGTTGGCGAGGTCGCCGGGCGGCGCGTGGCACACGAGGGAGCCGAAGCCCGTGTCGTCGCCCGCCTCGTTGCGGATCACCGCGTAGAGCGCGCCGTCGTCGCCGAGCGCGAAGTCGGCCTCGCTGCCGCCGCCGCGGTACACCACGCGCCGCGCGGGATCGACCGGCGTCCACGTGCGTCCGTCGGCGGTGGTGAGCAGCTCGACGTCGATGGGCAGGCCGTTGAACAGGTACTCGTTCTCGCCGTGGAGGTACCCGAGCATGTACGGGCGACCCCGCTCGGTGCGCGTGCGCCACGCGAGAAAGCCCGGCTCGTAGAGGTCTTCGAGGGGCGTCCACGATCCGTCGGCGCGGCGCTCGCTCACCGAGATGCCGCGCGGCTCGAAGGCGAGCGCGTTGGTGCCGAGGCGCGACACGTAGAGAAACAATCGCCCGTCGAGCACGAGGAAGCGCGGCTCGCGGAGGTCGGTGTCGCGCGAGAGCGACTGCTCGAAGCGCCAGGTGCGTTCGTCGTCCGACGAGACCACGTGGATGCGCGTGCTCGCCGACGCGAAGTGGTTCATCGACGTGCGCCACGCGAGGTAGGTGCGTCCGCCGAGGCGGGCGACGTCGAGGTTGTTGTTCGAATGGTTCGCGGGCGCCTCGCGCGGGAGCCCGTCGGAGGGCACCACCTGGCGCGTGTCGGTCACCGTGACCGTGTGGCGTCCGGGCTCCGCGGGCGGCGGCGGGGGGAGTGCGTCGACGACCGCATCGTCTGCGGCGTCGGGCGAGGGGAGCCGCGCGTCGACGGTGGCATCGGGCGCGGCGGAGGGCGCTTCGGTGCAGGCCGCGGAGAGGGCGGAGAGGGCGGTGCAGACCAGGGCAGACGCGAGGCGCGGGCGCATCGCGCGAGACCGTACCAGCCCGGTGCGCGCGAGGGTCAGAGACTGTCGGCGATGTCGCGCAGGAGCTTCTTCGCCACCTCGCGGTCGAAGAGCTCGCCGAAGGAGCGCGAGGCGTGCTCGATGGCCACGAGCGTCGCGTCGCCGCGCTCGCTCACCGTGGTGGCCTGGGCCGCGCGACGGAGCAGGGCGATCGCGGCTTCGAGGTGCGTCTGCGCGCCGTGGGGATCGGGCAGGTCGAGGAGCTCGTCGTCGAGGTCGTCACCCCACTCGGGGCGCACGGCCTGGGCGCGCACCGGGGAGATCATCCCGTCCATCGCGTGCCGCGGGGGCGCGTTGCGCGGGACCGTCTCGCCGTCGCCCTGGAGCAGCGTGAGCTTCGGCGCATCGGGGCCCCGCACGAGCCCGGTCGCCCGCACGGGCTTGCGCCGCCGCGATCCCGCAGGATTGCCCGAGAAACGCACCATGATGACAGGGTTGGGCCCGTGATTCCGCCGCTCCATGGGAAGCAATATTGCGCAAGTAATCTGCAAGCGCAAGAGGAGATTGCAGCAATCTTGCCTTCGGGCTAGCGTGCCGTCCGTGCCCAGGGCCGTCACCACCGACGCAGCGCGACGCAGGCGCGACCGGCTCGCCGAGCTGATCGACGCCCTGGGAATCGCGCGCGGACGCAAGGTGACGCAGCGCGAGTTCGCGGCCTCGATCGGGCGCGAGCAGGGCACCGTGGCGGCGATCCTCGGCGGCCACCGGAGCCTCGGCGGCGACGTGATGCTCGCCGTCGTGCAGGCGTACCGATTGCCCGGCGACTATTTCGACAGCCCGCTGCGCCCCGATCCGCGCCCCTTCGCGCGCGCCGCGCTGCAAGGCCTTTCGCCCACTCCCTCGGTTGGCAATATTGCGTCGTCGGCATCGCCTGCAATGGGCCCGGTTGCGCAGGCAATCAGCCCCGCGGTGCCGCCCCGCACGCGGGCGCCCGAGGGCGGCGATGGTGGATTGCGCGCGGGGGGCGGCGACGGCGCGCTGGCCGAGGTGGTGGCGGGGTTTCAGCCCGACCGCGCGGTGGCGATGGCGCTCGAAGCGCTGGCCCGCAAGGGCGCCCGCTTCGACCAGGACGGCTGGGTGCGATTGCTCCTCGGGGCGCAGAGCGCGCACGAGCATGGCGTGCTGGTCGACTGGTACGACCGCACGCTCGGGGCCCTCGTGGTGGAGCCCGAGCCCGCCGAGGTCGCCGTGCTGCCCGTCACGCTCGTGCGCGAGGGAAATTCCGCGCCGAAGACCCGCGCCGGGCGCCGCGGATCGAAGTGACAGACTATGACACGGTGACATAGCCTGTCCTTGTGTGGGCGGGGGCGTCGACGCATCTTCGTCGGCGTATGGAAGACGCACGCAACATCGCCCTCTGCCACGACGTGGCCGCGCTGCCCGACGACTACGACGAGCGCGCGATCGAGAGCGCGCAGGAGCTCGAGGAGCTCGTTCGCCTGCGCGCCGAGCTCACGTGGGCCGACTGGAAGGCGCACCCGCGGTTCAAGAAGGACCGCGTGATCCGCGAGGCCCAGCGCCGCATGGGCGTGCCCGCGGGCGATGCGCCGGTGGTGCCCGCCGTGGCGCCTGCGAACGACGTCGACGCGCACGGAGGCTTCGACCCCGAAGCCGCGCTGCGCGGCGATGAGCTGTTCACCACGGTGTGCGACGAGCACCGCGACGCCTGGATCGAGTGCTTCGACGACGAGTGCGACTGAGCGGCGAGCGGTCTTCCATCAACCCCAACCACGACCACGACGACGCGGTGCGGGCCGCACACACGAACCCGCGAGAAGGGAACGCGCCAATGACCACCGAGAAGATCGAGAAGGCTGACAAGTCGGAGAAGACCGAGAAGACCGACCGCGCGGAGTTCGGCCTCGACGGGCGCACGGGCTCGCGGGTGATCGAGTCGATCGTGCTGCGCGGCGACCTCTCGGGCCTCGGGCCCAACGAGCGCGCGCGCTTCTACACGCAGATGTGCGAGGGCCTCGGGCTCAACCCCCACGCGCAGCCCTTCGCGTTCCTGCGGCTCAACGGCAAGGAGGTGCTCTACGCGACGCGCGGGGCGACCGATCAGCTCGCGGCGATCCACAAGCTGAACCGCGAGATCATCGACGGGCCGAAGGTGATCGACCTCGCGGGCACCAAGCTCGTGTACGCGGTCTGTCGCGCCACGCACCCCAACGGGCGCGTGGAGACGGCCACGGCGACGGTGCCCCTCGTCGATCCCGTGAACGTGCTGATGAAGTGCGAGACGAAGGCCAAGCGCCGCGCGACGCTGTCGATCCTCGGCCTCGGCGTGCTCGACGAGATGGAGCTGGAGACCATTCCCGCCAACGTGCAGGAGCCCGGCGGCGGTGTGGACCTCTCGTCGATGGCCCACAGCCACCACGACGAAGACCCCGTTCCGCCGCCGCGCAACGAGGTGCCCGTCGAGGCGCCGCCCGCCGAGGTTCCCCCGGCCCTCGAAGGCTTCTACGCGCGCATCGCGGAGATCGAGCTCCCCGGCGAGGCCGTGGCCGTGTGGATGAAGCATCGCACCGACCTGGCCGCGCTCCCGGCGCCCGACCGCGAGTCGGCGTGGAAGGCCCTCTGCAAGCGCACCGAAGAGGTGGGCAAGATGAAGAACGCCAAGGTGTGGCTCAAGAAGGCCATCGCCGAAGAAGACGCCCGCCGCGCCGCCGAGGGTGGCAACGGAAAGGCCGAATTTGCGGCCTGATCCCCTCGGTGCGGTGACGTAGTCTGTCACAGCCTCGTGGAGACCGGGAGGCGGCGGGTGTCAAGGCCCGACCGCCTCCCCGCGCTTCGAACGGCGAGTTTCACGCGGGGGCCATCGGGGCACCGTCGCGTTTCGGGTAGAGTCACTCCCTCGACCGCATGACGCCGCCCGCGCCACTCGACGTTCATCACCTTGCAGAGCTCGCGCGGGCGCGTGCCGAGCTGGCCCCGAAGCTCTACGCCATCGTGGCCGAGACCAACTCGCTACGGGCCACCTGGGAGGCGTTGCACCACGCGGGGCTCTTTCCCGAACCCGTCGGGCGCTTCTACGCGGCCGTGCGTCGCTACGGGGTCGACGGCGCCCTCGACGCCCTCTTCGTGCCCGAGCGCCTCGACGCGATCCGCGCCTTCGTCGACGGACCGCGCGCGCCGCAGCTTCCGCGCGTGTCGGTGAGCACCCTCGCCAACCAGTTCTATTGCGAGATGCAGGTGCATCTGGCGCGTTCGCACTCGCTCCGCACCGAGAACGCCGAGCTCGCCGCCGGCGCCGCGGGACACGCCGCGTTCGAGGCCGAGGCCGAAGAGATCACCCCCGAAGAGATCACCCGCGCCATCACCGCGGGCGAGCCCCTCGAACTCGTCGAGATGCCCCTCGTCGCCGAGCTCCACGGCGTGCGCCTCGTGGGCCGCGCCGATCGCATCCACCTCGAAGGCCGTCGCGCGCGCCTCGTGCTGGAGTTCAAGTTCAGCGGGCGCCGCGAGCTCTTTCCCTCCCACGTGGTGCAGGTCGAAGCGTACGGCCGCATGCTCGACGCCAACGGCTTCAACACCGACCGTCTGCTCCATTGCGTCGCGGTGCTCCCGCGGGGACGCAAGGTCACCGACGGCCTCGCCGCGCAGATCGCCGAGCGCGCGCTGGCCGCCGCGGGCGAGGGTCTCAGCGCCGTCGACACGCGCCCCGCGAGCGCCCAGCCCGACCCCCTCGCGGGACTCACCACACGCCGCGTCGACGACGAGGCCTTCGGGCTCTGGGTGTTTCGCCATCACAGGGCCCGCGCCGAGCGCGACCTCGCGTGGGCGCTGCAATACTGGTCCGGTCAGCGCGCGCCCGTGGGCACCGGCAGCCGCGGCAAGTGCAAGGCCTGTCCGTTCAACGCCGCGACGCTCTGCGAGGCCGCCAAGGCGCCGCCCGATGGACGCTACGCGGTGAAGCGCACCGAGGGGCGCTACGGGGTGCTCCACGTGGTGCAGCCCGCGGTCGCGCGACGCTGAGGGAGGCTCAATCGCGGCGCCCGTGACGGCCCGCGCCGAGGGCGAAGCGCGTGGCTCCGGCGACGGTCTCGGCGTCGAGTGCGGCGACGCCGCGGAGGTGCTCGTTGCGGAGGGCGTCGGCGGTCGTGCGGTCGAGGGCCTCGTAGGTCGACGCACGGTCGCTGCACACACACACCTGCGGAAACGCAGCGATCTCACGGGCGAGGGATTCGGCGGCGGCGCGGGTGCTTCCCGGTGCGACGACGCGGTTGACGAGGCCCATCGCGAGGGCCTCGTCGGCGTGCACGGCGCGGCCCGTGAGGATGAGATCGAGCGCGCGTCCGAGGCCCACGATGCGCGGCAGGCGCACGGTGCCGCCGTCGATGAGCGGCACACCCCAGCGTCGGCAGAACACACCGAGCACCGCGTCGGACGCGCACACGCGGAGGTCACACCAGAGCGCGAGTTCGAGGCCGCCCGCGACCGCGTGGCCTTCGATGGCGGCGATCACGGGCTTCGAGAGGTGCAGACGTGTGGGCCCGAGGGGACCGTCGCCGTCGGCGTCGAGGCGGTTGGGCGCGCCCGCCGCGATGGCCTTGAGGTCTGCGCCCGCACAGAAGGTTCCGCCGTCGCCCCAGAGCACGGCGACGTGGGCGTCGGGGTCGGCGTCGAAGCTGCGAAACGCCTCGGCGAGCGCGTCGGCGGTCGCGCGGTCGATCGCGTTGCGCGCGGCGGGACGATGGAGCACCACCGTCGTCACCGGCCCTTCGCGGACCACGCGCACCGACGCGTCGACGGTCACATCCGCACCACGCCGGCGCCCCAGGTGTACCCGCTGCCGAAGGCCGCGAAGAGCACCAGCGTGCCGGGCTTCGCGCGCCCGTCGGCCCACGCTTCACTGAGCGAGATGGGGATCGAGGCCGCCGTGGTGTTGCCGTAGCGGTCGAGGGTGGTGACCACGCGCTCCATCGGGATGCCGAGCTTGCGCGCGACGAACTCGTTGATGCGCAGGTTCGCCTGGTGCGGCACGAAGAGGTCGACGTCGGCGAGGGTCTTCGAAGCGAGCGCGAGGGCTTCGTGCGAGGCCTCGGGCATCTTCTCCGTGGCCCAGCGGAACACCTGCTTGCCGTTCATGCGGGGGTAGTGCTTGCGCGCGTCGAGCATCTCCTGCGTGATGCGCGAGGGCGAGTTGCGCGACGAGGGGGCTTCGATCCAGAGGTCCGCCGCGCCGGAGCCGTCGGCGCCGAGACACACGCTGTGAACACCGCGGTCGGGATCGTCGGTGGGACCGAGGATCACCGCGCCCGCGCCGTCGCCGAAGAGCACGGTCACATCGCGACCCTCGTCGCTGAAGTCGATGCCCGTGGAGTGCACCTCCGAGCCCACGAGCAGCACGCGCTTGTACATCCCCGCGCGGATCCACGCGTCGGCGATGGAGAGCCCGTAGAGAAAGCCCGAGCACTGGTTGCGGATGTCGAGCGCCGGGATGTTCTTCAACCCCAGCTTCGTCTGCAGGAACACCCCCGAGCCGGGGAAGAACACGTCGGGCGAGAGCGTCGCGAAAATGATCGCGTCGATCTCCGAGAGGGCCACGCCCGCGCGCTCGGCGGCCATGTGCACGGCGGGGATCGCGAGGTCGCTCGCGCCGATGCCGTCGCGCTCGATGTAGCGGCGCTCGCGGATGCCGCTGCGCTGCGTGATCCACTCGTCGCTGGTGTTGAACATCTTCGAAAGGTCGTCGTTCGTGACGACGCGCGTGGGCACGTAGTGACCGACGCCGAGAATCGCGGTGCGAGGCATGAGCAACCTGTCGTGGTTGTGTGGTCGTGAGGTTCGCGCGAGGCGAAGCGGCGCCACCGTCACCGCGCGCGACCGCTGCCGTCAACCGTGAATCGTCGACGCGCCGTGTTGCACGTGCGCATGACGCCCACGAAGCGAAACGCGGGTGGCAGCGCCACGCTCGCTACGCACCACTTCGAGGCGCGCGGCGATGCGCTTGCGCAGCTCGGGCACGTGCGAGACGACACCCACGAGGCGCTGGTTCGCACCGAGCTGTTCGAGCACCGACACGGCCTTGTCGAGCGCCTCTTCGTCGAGCGTGCCGAAGCCCTCGTCGACGAAGAGCGACTCGACGCGCACGCCGCCCGCCCACGCCTGCACCACGTCGCTCAGGCCCAGCGCCATCGCGAGGGAGGCCATGAACATCTCCCCGCCCGAGAGCGTCGCGACGGGCCGCTCGACGGAGCCCGCGTAGGCGTCGTCGACCACGAGTTCGAACTCGCCGCCGGTCTGTCGGCTCTCGCGTCGGTGCAGCGTGAAGCGACCGTCGCTCATCGCGTCGAGGCGCGCGCTCGCACACGCCACCACGCGGTCGAACTGCGCGAGGAGCACGTAGCGCGAGAGCCGCGTGCGCCCCTCGTGTTTGCCGTTCACCGCATCGGACACGCGCCGCGCCACCTGCCACGCGCGCTCGGCCTCGTCGGAGGCCTCGCTCCACTGCGCGACCTGCGCGGCCACCGCGAGGAGCTGCTCCCGTCGCGCGCGCAATGAGCCCACGGATTCGTGGAGCGCGTCGCGCTCGCGGGTGGCCTCGTCGAGCGCGCGGATGAGGGCGTCGAGGTCGTCGGAGGCGTCGTCGTCACCGAGCGCGTCGAGGGCGCGCTGCACCCGCGCGAGGTCGGCGCGGTGGTCGGCGATCCGTCGGTGGAGCTGCGTGCGCTCGCCCTCGGGGAGCCTCGCCGCGAGGAGGTCATCGAGCGCTTCGAAGCGCGCGTCGCGCAGGGCGCCGTGCAGGTCGCGCTCGGCACGATCGAGCGACTGCTCCGCCTCGTCACACGCGCGGTGGGCGCCATCGAGCTCGACCTCGCGGGCGCGTCGTGTGGCCTCGGCGTCGGTCCGTCGCTTCTCCCACGCGTCGAGGGCGCGCGCGTCGGCGGCCTCCTGCGTGCGGGCGCCGTCGAGCATCGTTTCGAGCGTGTCGGGGGTCACCTCGTCGCGCGTGAGTCGATCGGTGTCGGCGTCGATGCGACGTGCGAGCTGGTCGAGCGCGCCCTCGTGGGCGGCGAGCGTGCTGCGCGCTTCGGTGAGCGCGTCCTGCGCGCGCTGGGCCTCGCGGGCCATGGTCTGGAGCGCGCGCTGCGCCTCCTCGGCGCCCCGTGCGGTGCGTCGCACGGATTCGAGCGCACGCTGGGCCTCGTGGAGCGCGTCTTCGAGCTCGGCCTGCGTGGCTGCGTCGGCGGTGTCGAGGGCACGCAGCGCGGTCTCGTGCGTGTGGTGCTCGCCTTCGAGCTTCGAGCGCGCGCGTTCGGCCTCGCTTCGCGCGCGCTCCGCACGGTCGCGTACGGCCCGCAGCTCGCGCAGGTCGGACTCCTGCGGCGCCTCGGCGTCACGTGCGGGCGATGGGTGCTCGGCGCTTCCGCACACGGGGCAGGGCTCGCCGTCGACGAGCGTGTGGGCGAGGCGCGCGGCCATCGCGGCGCGGCTCCGGGCGTCGGCCTCGTCGTAGTCGGCGACCGCGCGCTCGTAACGCTCGCGGGCCTGTTCGGCGGTGCGTTCGGCGGCCTTGAGGGCGCGGGCGCTCTCCCGGAGGCGATCCTCGGCGTCGCGCCGCGTGCGCGCACGGTCGATGCGCGTCTCGATCTCGTTCACCCGGAGCGTCATCGCGGGTTCGCGCTGGGCCTCGCGACGTCCCTCGTCGAGGGCGCGCTGTCGCTCGGTCTGCCGCGTCGCGAGCTCACGAAGGGTTGCGAGCGCGTCGTCGACCCGCCGTCGCGCGACGTCGAGGCCATCGCGGTGTGCGCGCTGCTCGCGCTCGGCCTCGCGGAGGTCATCGAGCACGGGGCGGAGCTGCTCCAGCCGCGTGCGTCGCTCGCGCGATTGCTCCCGCGTGTCGCGCAGGGTCCGCTCGCGGGCGTGGGAGAGCTCGGGCAGGTCGCACACCCGCTGCGCCTCGGCGCGCGCCTCGCGTGCGGTCTCCAGCGCGCGTCGGGCCTCGTCGCGTCGGGTGATGGCGCGATCGCGTCGGGCGAGGGGCTCGTCGCAGGCCGCGGCGCGGTCGGCCAGCGAGAGCGTGTGGGCCACTGCGTCGAGCTCCGGGCTCCGTGCGTCGAGGGTCGTGCGTTCGCTGCGGAGCGTGGCACGTTGGGCGTTTCGCTGCGCGCGGGCGCGGGCGTCGGCGAGGGCCACCGTCGCCTGGGACAGCGCAGCATCGGCGCGCTCGCGATGCAGGCGCGTCGCGGTCAGTTGTGTATCCGCTTCCGTAAGTGCTTCGTGGAGCGCGTCCCGCGTGTCGGCGCCCGCGCTCCGCAACGCGGCGTCGATGCGCGCGCGTCCCTCGCTGAGCCCCTGCTCGCGCCGCTTCACCACCTCGCGGAGCTCGTCTTCGACGGCCTTGAAGAGCTCGGTGCCGAAGAGACGTTCGAGGAGCCGCTCGCGCTCCTCGGCCTTCGCGAGCAGCAGGTCGCGGAACTCTCCCTGCGGCAGCACGATGATCCGCGTGAACTGCTCGTAGGGCAGACCCAGCACGCGGAGCACCGCCGTGTTGACCCGAGTCGGCGTGGCGACGGTCTCGAAGCGTTCGTCACCCGAGAGGCATTCGAGCACGGCCTCGGGCGGTTGGCGGGTGACGCCGCCACCGCGCTTCGCAGGACGTTCGAAGCCCATGGTGCGGCGCACGCGGAACACCCGTCCGCCGAGCGCGAAGGTGAGCGCCACGGTGGTCGCCTCGTCGGGCGCGGCGGTCTTGCTGCGCAGGTGCTCGTCGACGCTCCGCGCGCCGAGGCCCTTGCCGTAGAGCGCCCAGGTGATCGCGTCGAGGAGCGTGCTCTTGCCCGCGCCCGTGTCGCCGTGGATGAGAAACAGCCCGTCGTCGCCGAAGGCCGTCAGGTCGACGCGGTGGTCGACGTAGGGGCCGAAGTGCCGGAGCTCGATCGCGAGGGGCTTCATCCGCGGGCCTCCTCGGCGGCGCGTGCGCGTGCGAGGGCGTCACGAAAGAGCGCGCGTTCGGCCTCGTCGGGCGGGGCGCTCAGAAAGCGTTCCATGAACTCGACGAACACGTCTTCGGGCTCGCGACGCGCGGCCTCGGCGCCCGCGAGCGCGGCCACGTCGACGGTCACCGCGGGACGTTCGAAGTGCAGCTCCGCCGCGTGGGGAAAGCGCGCGCGCAGTCGCTCCATCGCCTGCAACGGGGGCGGATGATCGCGCAGCGTGGCCGACACGAAGCACCCCTCGACGGCCGCGAGCGACGGGTCTTTCAGCAGCTCGTCGAGCGTGCCCGCGATCACGGCGAGGTCGCGCTTCGGCTGCAACGTGCGATGCGAAATCGTGACGGCGCCGCGCGCGTCGAGGTCGACGAGCGTGAGGCCCTTCTCGTGCGTCGCCTCCTCGAACGAGTACTTCATCATCGAGCCGCTGTAGCGCACGCGCCCCGCGGACCCGAGCGTCTGCGGTCGGTGCAGGTGACCGAGCGCGACGTACTGAAAGCCCTCGAAATCCGACGCGGGCACGGCGCCGACGCCGCCGAGATGGAGGCTCCGCTCCGAGCGCTTCGACTCCTCGGGCGGACGGTCGCCCTGCACGAACGCGTGGGCCACCACCACGGCCCGCTCGACGCCGTGGGCCTCGCGGTGCGCGCGGGCGCGGTCGAGCAGCGCGCGGGTCACGGTGCGATGGCTCACGGCCTCGTCGTCGGGCGTCGCGAGGAGCGCACGGGCCGACTCGGGCTCCACGTAGGGGAGTGGGTAGAACGTCACCTCGCCCGCGTCGTCGTCGAGCGTGATGGGCAGGGCGTCCGCATCGATGCGTCCGCGCACGTACACGTCGCCGCGCGCGAAGAGCCACGCGCCGAAGCCGAGGTGATCGGCGCTGTCGTGGTTGCCCGCGATGGCGATGACGGGCACGTCGAGGTCGTTCACGCGCCGCAGGGTTTCGTCGAATAGGCGCACGGCGTCGGCGCTCGGGAGCGCGCGGTCGTAGAGGTCGCCGGCGAGCACGAGCACGTCGACGCGCTCGTCGCGGAGCAGGGCGATCACCTGATCGAGCACGTGGCGCTGGTCGTCGAGGAGGGAGATTCCGTGAAAGACCCGACCGAGGTGCAGGTCGGCGAGGTGGGCGATGCGCATCGGTGGCCGCGGACCGTATCGCACGTCGCACGGGCGGTGGTACGGCCGCCGAACTTCGCTGCGCGCGCCCTCTCGTATCGCGCGAGCGTTGACGCTAGGATCTCCAACCGTCGGCTGATCGGGACCGCCGTGCGCCCGCCGCGCAACGCGCCCGGTGTTTCGAAACGCCGACGACGCCCCACTCACAGGACGCGCGATGACCGATGTGAAGCAACCATCCGCTGACGGGATCGACCTCAGCGACGAAGACCGCACCGCCATCGACCACTTTCACGCGCTCCGTCAGGACGCGACGCACTACGAGCTCCTCGGCGTCGCCGTCGACGCGGACCGCAAGACCGTGCGCGACGCCTACTTCGCGCTGTCGAAGCGCTTTCACCCCGACGTGTATTTCAAGCGCGAGATCGGGCCGTACCGCGAGCGCGTCGAGGGGATCTTTCGCGCGCTGACCCGCGCCTACGACGTGCTCGGCAACGCGAAGCAGCGCGCCGCCTACGACCAGCTCCTCAAGAGCGAGGGCGTCGTTCCCTCGGCCCCGGCGACCACGACCGCGCCCATCGCCGCCGCGCCGCCTGCGTCGACGATCCATCCTCCGCCGCACGCGACGCCGCCCGCGGGCATGCGCGAGATCGCGACGCAGACGCGCCCCGGCGGACCCTCGCCGCTGAACCCCGCCACGGCGCCGACGCAGGCCGCGCCCTCGCGCGCGCCGTCGTATCCGCAGGGCGTGGTGGTGCCCCCGTCGCTGCGCTCCGTGGTCGAAGCGTCGCCGCGCGTGTCGCACACGCCCTCGATGCCGCCGCCGTCGTCGTCTGCGCCCGTCGATGAGGCCGTGCGCGCGCGCGCCCTGGAGGCGATGGCGCGTCGGCTCGGCGCGGCGGGCAAGCGCCCCGCGGTGGCGACGGCGCCCGCGCCCGCGATGCCGTCGGCGCAGCAGATCGCCGAGGAGCGCGCGGCCCGCGTCGCGTCGCTCGTGCAGAAGGGCGAGGAGTGCCAGAAGGCCAACGACCTCGGCGGCGCCCTCGAAGCGTTCAAGAACGCGCTCCAGATCGCGAAGGACGACGCGGGGATCAAGGCCCGCATCGATGCCATCACGCAGCTCGGCAAGGTGCAGGTGGTCGCCGACCACATCGAGAAGGCCAAGGAGGCCACGCGCGAGCGCAACCTCGAAGCCGCCGCGATGCACTGGGAGAAGGCCTGGGAGGGGCGCCGCGAAGACCCGATGCTGCTGCTCAACGCGGCGGAGATCCTCGCGCGGCTCAAGGAGTACAAGCGCGCCGCGGAGCTCGCGCAGCGCGTGATCGCGATGGATCCGAAGCTCGCGAAGGCGCACCAGATTCTTGCGACGGTGTTCACCGAGGCGGGGCTCCGCGCGAGCGCCCGCAGCGCGATCGAGAACCTCGCGCGCCTCGACCCGAACCACGCCTCCCTCAAGGAGCTGCGCGAGAAGCTCGGGCCCATGTCGATCGCCGAGCAGTTCGGCCTGCGCGGAAGTCGCTAAGCGCGCGCACAGAAGCGGGTAGACTCGTCGGCTACCCGCAATGCCCCTCGACCTCGAAAACATCCTCCGGCAGATGGTGCAGGAGCGCGCGTCGGACCTCTTCCTCGCGGAAGGACGGCCCCCCTCGGCGCGCATCAACGGCGCGCTGCGACCGCTCACGCGCGACGCCCTCGACGGCGACGCGATCCGCTCGCTGATGGACGCCGTGCTGCGCCCCACGCAGCGCGAAATCTTCGATCGGATGGGCGACATCGACGTGGGCATGAGCCGCCCGGGGCTCGGTCGCTTCCGCGCGCACTTTCACATGCAGCGGGGCCTGCTCGGCGCGGTGCTCCGCGCGGTGCCCGGCGGCGCGCTCGACTTCGACCAGCTCGGGCTCCCGGCGATCATCAAGACCTTCGCGGAACAGCCCCGCGGGCTCGTGCTCGTGGCGGGCAGCACGGGCTCGGGCAAGAGCACGACGCTCGCGGCGATGATTCATCACATCAACAGTCGCCAGCGGAAGCACATCGTCACGCTCGAAGACCCCATCGAGTTCGTGCACGACGACCTGCAGGCGGTGGTCACCCAGCGCGAGGTGGGCTCGGACACGCGCGACTTCGCCATCGCGCTGCGCCATGTGGTGCGCGAGAGCCCCGACATCATTCTCATCGGCGAGATGCGCGACGCCGAGACCATGAACGTCGCGCTCTCGGCGGCGCTCACGGGTCACCTGGTGCTCTCGTCGCTCCACACGATCGACGCGACGCAGACGCTCCAGCGCATCCTCTCGTACTACCCCGAGCACATGCGCGAGCAGGTGTGCATGGACCTCTCGCTCTCGCTCCACGGCGTGGTCGCGCAGCGCCTCGTGCCGCGCTCCGACGGCGAGGGGCGCGTGGCGGCGGTCGAGGTGCTCGTGGCGACGCCCGCGGTGAAGAAGCTCATCCGCGAGCAGCGCGTCGACGAGCTCGCCGACCTCATGGTGAGCGACCAGGGCGAGGGGATGCGGTCGTTCAATCGCTCGCTCGTCGAGCTGTTCGAGCAGCGAAAGATCACGCTCGAAACGGGCGCCGCCTACGCGACGAACCCCGACGAGTTCCGCCTCTCGGCGCAGGGCATGGAGCGCGGGGTGCAGGCCTTCGCGGCGGAGAACGAGGCGCTCCCGTCGGTGGGCAACATCGACATGCGCTCGCTGCTCAACGTGGCGCTGCGCTACGGCGCGAGCGACATCCACATGGTCGTGGGCTCGCCGCCGATCTTCCGCATCCACGGTCGTCTGCGCCGTCTGGAGGTCGACGCGCTCGCGGCCACCGACGTGCGCCGCCTGCTCTTCTCGCTGCTCTCGTACCGCCAGCGCGAGCAGTTCGAACTGGAGCGCGAGCTCGATTTTTCGCTCACGGTCACGGGCCGCAACCGCTTCCGCATCAACGCCCATTTTCAGCGCGGGAGCATCGCGGTCGCGATCCGTTTGATTCCCAACGAGATCCCCGACCCCTCGACGCTGGGCATTCCGCCGGTGATGCAGGAGCTCGCCACGCGACCGCAGGGCCTCGTGCTCGTGGTGGGTCCTACGGGCGCGGGCAAGAGCACCACGCTCGCGACGCTGATCCATCAGATCAACAGCACGCGGAGCTGCCACATCATCACCGTCGAAGACCCCATCGAGTTCGTGCACACGAACCGCCTCGCGACGGTCGAGCAGCGCGAGGTCGGGGCCGACACGAAGAGCTTCGCCGCGGCGCTGAAGTACATCCTCCGTCAGGATCCCGACGTCATTCTCATCGGCGAGCTCCGCGACACCGAGACCATCTCCGCGGCGCTCACGGCGGCCGAGACGGGGCACCTCGTGTTCGCGACGCTGCACACCAACGACGCGCCGCAGACCGTCGACCGCATCGTCGACGTGTTTCCGCCGCACCAGCAGCCGCAGGCGCGCGTGCAGCTCGCCGCCGCGCTGCTCGGCGTGATCTCGCAGCGTCTGCTTCCCCGCGCCGACGGCAAGGGGCGCGTGGCTGCGTTCGAGGTGCTCATCGCGACCCCCGCGGTGCGCGCGATCATTCGCGAGGGCAAGACCCACCAGCTCGGAAGCACCATGGAGACGTCGCAGGGCATCGGCATGATCACCCTCGACCGCACGCTCATGGAGCTCGCGCGGCGCAACCTCATCACCCTCGACGAGGCCGCGCGGTACATGAAGTCGCCCGCTGCGCTGAAGACGCTCGGCGATCCCGGTCCGTCGGCGCCGCCCGTGAAGGGCTGAGCGACCCGCGTCCGCACGTCGCGCTGGTCACGGCGCATCGACGACTCCACATCTGCGCGCACGAGAGGGGCGCTCGCCGCCACCACCACCATGGACACACTCACCGCCGCGCGCGCGCAGATGGAGATGTCGCTCGCGTTCCACATGATCTTCGCCGCGCTGGGCATCGGCATGCCGCTGATGCTCGTGATCGCCGAGGGGCTCTACCTCCGCACGGGGCAGGCGCACTGGCGCGAGATCGCGCGTCGTCAGGCGCGGGCCACGGCGGTGCTCTTCGCGATCGGCGCGGTGTCGGGCACGGCGCTGTCGTTCGAGCTCGGGCTCCTGTGGCCGCGCTTCATGCAGATGGCCGGACCGGTGCTCGGTCCCGCGTTCGCGCTGGAGGGCTACGCGTTCTTTCTCGAAGCGATCTTCATCGGGCTCTACCTCTACGGCTGGGAGCGCCTCACGCCGCGGCAACACTGGCTCGTGGGCATTCCCGTGGCCGTGAGCGGCGCAGCGTCGGGCGCGCTCGTGGTGGCCGCCAACGCGTGGATGCAGACGCCGCCCGACGACAGCGGACGCCTCGTCGACGGGGTGTTCCGTGCGGTCGATCCGTCGGCGACCTTTCGCAGCCCCGCGTGGGTCAACATGGCCGTGCACGCGACCTTGTCGTGTTACGTGAGCGTGGGCTTCGCGCTCGCGGGCGTGTCGGCGTGGGCGCTGCTGAAGGGACGCGACGTGCGCTACCACCGCGGCGCGCTCGACGTGTCGATGGCCGTGGCCGCCGTGGCTGCGGTGCTCCAGGGCGTGTCGGGAGACTTCATCGCGCGCATGGTCGCGCGCACGCAGCCCGTGAAGCTCGCCGCGATGGAGGCGCACTTCGAGACCGCGCGCGGCGTCGACATCATTGTGGGCGGCGTGGTCGATCAGGCCGCGGGCACGGTGCGCGGGGGGCTCCACATTCCGAAGGCACTCAGTCTCCTCATCGACCATCGCAGCGACTCGGTGGTGCGCGGGCTGCGAGACTTTCCCGTCGATCAGCACCCCAACGTGATGCTCGTGCACACGGCCTTCGACGTGATGGTGGGCTGCGGCTCGGCGCTCATCGCCGCGGGCGCGCTCTACGCGTGGGTTCGTTGGCGCGCGCGCCGCGACGGCGTGCTCCCGCGGTGGATGCTCTACGCCCTCGTCGTGTGTGCGCCCCTCGGGTTTCTCGCGCTCGAAGCGGGATGGATCGTCACCGAAGCGGGCCGTCAGCCGTGGATCGTGCAGGGCCTGATGCGCACGCGCGACGGTGTGACCACCGCGACGAACGTGGGCGCGACCTTCGCGCTGTTCACCGCGCTCTACCTCGCGCTCGGGCTCGTGGTGGTGGCGATGCTCCGCGCGATGACCCGCGGCACCTCGGAGGAGGCGTCGTGAGCGCCGTCGACGCTGCGGCCGCGCTCACGCTCGTCGCGCTCATCGCGTACGCCGTGCTCGCGGGCGCCGACTTCGGCGGCGGCGTGTGGGACCTGGTCGCGTCGGGTCCTCGTCGCGACGCGCAGCGCGAGGCCATCGCGCACGCGATCGGTCCCGTGTGGGAGGCCAACCACGTGTGGCTGATCTTCGCGATCGTGCTCACGTTCTCGTGCTTTCCGCCCGCGTTCGCGGCGCTCGGCGTGGCGCTCTTCGGTCCGCTCCACCTGGTGCTCGTGGGCATCACGCTGCGCGGCGCGGCCTATGTGTTTCGCGCGTATGGCAACGA
>CAMFHP010000011.1 GCA_945952225.1 uncultured Myxococcaceae bacterium | reverse complement strand
CCGACGGCGTGGGCAGGTGCGGGTCGATCTCCGCGAGCGCGGAGGAGCCTCGCGCGCTGCACGGCTCGCCGGGATCGACCCGGGTCGATCTCCGCGAGCGCGGAGGAGCCGCGGCGCTCACCGTCGGGAGCCGTGGCGATCTGGGTCGATCTCCGCGAGCGCGGAGGAGCCCAGCGTCTGCAGGTTGCCGTTCCAGAGCTTGCGGGTCGATCTCCGCGAGCGCGGAGGAGCCGCACCGCCCGAGCAGCGAGAACTCGCGCACCGGGGTCGATCTCCGCGAGCGCGGAGGAGCCCCGGGGTCCGTCGTCACGTCCTCCAGCGCGAGGGGTCGATCTCCGCGAGCGCGGAGGAGCCTCGCGTCGGGCCTCGTCGTGGTGTCGGCCGAGGGGTCGATCTCCGCGAGCGCGGAGGAGCCCCCGCGCATCGGCGGGCTGCGTGGTCGACTGCGGGTCGATCTCCGCGAGCGCGGAGGAGCCCGCGTGGGAGAAGCTCCGCGGCGTGCCCCGCCGGGTCGATCTCCGCGAGCGCGGAGGAGCCCTGCTATCCAGACACCAGACCCCGCGTGCCTGGGGTCGATCTCCGCGAGCGCGGAGGAGCCCGGTCACCCGCACGGTGCGCGAAACAGATTCCGGGTCGATCTCCGCGAGCGCGGAGGAGCCGTCGCGTCGAGGTACGTGTGCGCGGTGGTCGTGGGTCGATCTCCGCGAGCGCGGAGGAGCCCAGAACCTCACCACCGAGGTGAAGGGCGGATCGGGTCGATCTCCGCGAGCGCGGAGGAGCCTCGGTGACCATCGCCCCCGGTGCGTCTTCCACGGGTCGATCTCCGCGAGCGCGGAGGAGCCGGGTACGCGATCGACTCCGCGAGCGGCAGCGCGGGTCGATCTCCGCGAGCGCGGAGGAGCCATTGGCTGTTCCTCGCTCACGCCCGCACCGACGGGTCGATCTCCGCGAGCGCGGAGGAGCCAACGGCGACAACCTCACGGCGGGCGGCGGGACGGGTCGATCTCCGCGAGCGCGGAGGAGCCCGACTCCACCTGCTCACCCGCGCTTCTCGCCGGGGTCGATCTCCGCGAGCGCGGAGGAGCCGTCTTCGAACGCGTCGCGCCCGAGCTCTCGCAGGGTCGATCTCCGCGAGCGCGGAGGAGCCTCGAAGGCGCCGCCGAGCGATCCGCCGAGCTCGGGTCGATCTCCGCGAGCGCGGAGGAGCCCAACGCTTGTCCTATGGTTTCTGGACGACTCTGGGTCGATCTCCGCGAGCGCGGAGGAGCCGTCACGACCGCGGTGGAGTGGATGAGCGTGCCGGGTCGATCTCCGCGAGCGCGGAGGAGCCAGAAGGCCCGCGGCGCCCCCTGATCCCAGAAGGGGTCGATCTCCGCGAGCGCGGAGGAGCCTCGGTGGCCCTCGACTCGGCGCACGGCGTCGTGGGTCGATCTCCGCGAGCGCGGAGGAGCCGAATGGGTGGTGGTCGCCCTCGCGGCGGTCGGGGGTCGATCTCCGCGAGCGCGGAGGAGCCCCGTCGGTGTTCCGGCGCAGCAGCTCCACCGCGGGTCGATCTCCGCGAGCGCGGAGGAGCCCGTGGCTGGTGACGATCCCGGCTGTGAGAAACGGGTCGATCTCCGCGAGCGCGGAGGAGCCAAGTACCCCTACAGCATCGAGCGCTCGCACGTGGGTCGATCTCCGCGAGCGCGGAGGAGCCGTCACCAGCCGCGCGACGGCCGCGACACTTCCGGGTCGATCTCCGCGAGCGCGGAGGAGCCGCATTGCGGGTCACCACCTGAAAAGGCCCGTTGGGTCGATCTCCGCGAGCGCGGAGGAGCCCGACGAGCGGCCGGTGTTCGAGCTCCACGAACGGGTCGATCTCCGCGAGCGCGGAGGAGCCGACTGCCACTCTTCGCGCGTGCCATCGGTGACGGGTCGATCTCCGCGAGCGCGGAGGAGCCCTGCACAGATCGGGAGCCGCGTCAAGCGGCACAGGTCGATCTCCGCGAGCGCGGAGGAGCCCAGGAACACCGCGCGCTTCTGCCCGGCGTGCCGGGTCGATCTCCGCGAGCGCGGAGGAGCCCCGTCGGTCGAGACCGCGCACCAGTCGGGCTGGGGTCGATCTCCGCGAGCGCGGAGGAGCCACTCATCACAGCACCTTCGTCCCCTTCGCCTGGGGTCGATCTCCGCGGGCGCGGAGGAGCCTTCGAGACCGCGAGCACGTCATCCCACGTCAGGGGTCGATCTCCGCGAGCGCGGAGGAGCCAACCTCCATTGCGCGTTCACCGCGCATCCCGCGGGTCGATCTCCGCGAGCGCGGAGGAGCCCTCGAACTGGCTCCGCACGACGAACAGGTGGTGGGTCGATCTCCGCGAGCGCGGAGGAGCCACCCCCTCGATGCGAGCGCCCCGAGCTGGCACGGGTCGATCTCCGCGAGCGCGGAGGAGCCGCTCCCGCGAATCGGTGTGGGGCCTCATCTCGGGGTCGATCTCCGCGAGCGCGGAGGAGCCCGGAAGGGGCCGCGGGAGCGTCCGCGGGGGGCGGGTCGATCTCCGCGAGCGCGGAGGAGCCAACACGGGCTTTCTCCCCTTCGTGCAAGACAAGGGTCGATCTCCGCGAGCGCGGAGGAGCCGCGAGCGCGGGCTCCCTCGAAGCCCTCGCGGCGGGTCGATCTCCGCGAGCGCGGAGGAGCCATTCCGGGGAACGCATGGGCGAACGTCGATGCGGGTCGATCTCCGCGAGCGCGGAGGAGCCCGAATGCCCAGGATTGCCAGGATTCGCGTGCGGGGTCGATCTCCGCGAGCGCGGAGGAGCCACTCATCACAGCACCTTCGTCCCCTTCGCCTGGGGTCGATCTCCGCGAGCGCGGAGGAGCCCCCGGCGTGACGCTGCCGTGGTCGTGGGAGCGGGGTCGATCTCCGCGAGCGCGGAGGAGCCTCCACTGGTGGCCCATTGCGTCGGCGCTCCTCGGGTCGATCTCCGCGAGCGCGGAGGAGCCGCGATGATCTGCTGCACCACGCCGCGCAGCGTGGGTCGATCTCCGCGAGCGCGGAGGAGCCCAGCTCGCGGCGCGCACGGGCGATGCCGTCGAGGGTCGATCTCCGCGAGCGCAGAGGGCGCGCAGCACGGCGACGGGGCGGGTCGATCTCCGCGAGCGCGGAGGAGCCGTCACGAGCACGGCGGACCTCTCGGCCACCACGGGTCGATCTCCGCGAGCGCGGAGGAGCCCAACGCCCGCGCCGAAAAGGAAGGTGAGTGATGGGTCGATCTCCGCGAGCGCGGAGGAGCCCTCGATGCGCCGAGGAGCCGCGCGGCGCTCTCGGGTCGATCTCCGCGAGCGCGGAGGAGCCTGCAAGCCGCATCTCGGTTGTGGCGATGTGGAGGGTCGATCTCCGCGAGCGCGGAGGAGCCCGCGCCCGCGAGCACCACACACACCCGCGCACGGGTCGATCTCCGCGAGCGCGGAGGAGCCGCGGGCTGGGGTGTGTTCGGCGCCGTGCGTGCGGGTCGATCTCCGCGAGCGCGGAGGAGCCGAACTCACCGGGCGCTGGCCGGTCTTCTACTCGGGTCGATCTCCGCGAGCGCGGAGGAGCCGCGTCGGACGGAGAGCCGTCCGGCAACGTCCCGGGTCGATCTCCGCGAGCGCGGAGGAGCCAGATTCAGCGCATTCCGACTCAACACCCAACGGGGTCGATCTCCGCGAGCGCGGAGGAGCCCGATGCGTGCAGAGGACCGAGAACTCCGAATCGGGTCGATCTCCGCGAGCGCGGAGGAGCCGAGCGAGTTTCGAAGGCGCGGCGTACCTCCGCGGGTCGATCTCCGCGAGCGCGGAGGAGCCGGTCGCGCGGTCGAGGAGCTTCCGATCGTGGAGGGTCGATCTCCGCGAGCGCGGAGGAGCCTCCGAGGCTGAACACGGGCGCGGTCTCGCTCGGGGTCGATCTCCGCGAGCGCGGAGGAGCCGCCGTCTGTCCCTCGTCGTGTTTTGGGCCCCTGGGTCGATCTCCGCGAGCGCGGAGGAGCCGTGTTTGAGCCCGGATCGAAGCACGACACCATGGGTCGATCTCCGCGAGCGCGGAGGAGCCGTTCTGCAACGGGATCACTGAACACGCGCGCGGGGTCGATCTCCGCGAGCGCGGAGGAGCCCGACCGACCAGCACGGCGGGCTTCTCGGCGCTGGGTCGATCTCCGCGAGCGCGGAGGAGCCCCGCCCATGAGGCCCTGATAGCGGCCGACTTCAGGTCGATCTCCGCGAGCGCGGAGGAGCCTCGGAGCGCGGTCTCTTCAACGTCGAGAGTCGGGGTCGATCTCCGCGAGCGCGGAGGAGCCAACCCGCGCCGACGACGGCCCCCGTCGTGTGCGGGTCGATCTCCGCGAGCGCGGAGGAGCCGGACGCGGGTACCCCTGCAGAAGCACACCCGCGGGTCGATCTCCGCGAGCGCGGAGGAGCCATCGGCGAGATCGTCGGCGCGGTGATGCAGAAGGGTCGATCTCCGCGAGCGCGGAGGAGCCATGCCGTCGCGCTGCAAGGTCTTCGCAGTCGCGGGTCGATCTCCGCGAGCGCGGAGGAGCCAAATCGCGTCCATCAGACCCCCACCGACAACCGGGTCGATCTCCGCGAGCGCGGAGGAGCCCAGATCGAGCGGGGAGGCTGCACGCGGCTCGCGGGTCGATCTCCGCGAGCGCGGAGGAGCCCATCGAAAAGGCTGGGGATGTGACGTGTTTCCGGGTCGATCTCCGCGAGCGCGGAGGAGCCTCTTTGACCTTGTTGCGGTCTCCGAGAAAGCGACCCTGTCACGAGTGTCGTAGTTCGAGCAAGGAGCACGTCGAACCCGCGCGCCTCATGACCCACCGAAGAACGCCGCAACGCGCACGTTCACGACACCCCGCTTCGAGGCGGGGGAACGCAATGCCTGCGATCCGGCCGTGCCGACCTCCTGTTGTCGACGACGCCGGACCACGTCAGATCACTCCTGGCCGCGGCGCACCGCAGCGTCGGCGGTGTCACCGCCCTGGAGTACCTGACGGTCGTGGGATGTCAGAGAACGGTGCGCCTCCACCGTGAGTTCGGCGCGCGTGAGAAATACTCCGTCGACCTCCAGCAACTCCACCTTCGGGGTGCCGAGCGTCATGAAGCGTTGGCCACCCGGCGCATGACGATCGGGCCAGGTCATCAGCACGGCGCTGTCGGGAAGGCCCTCGAACCATCCCGCGAGTACGGTCCACACGCGCTCACGCACCGCTGCGGTCAGCCTCGGCCCGGTGTACACGCCCGGCGCCACCTCGCACATCACCGACGCGAGGAAGCCCCGAAAGCGGTCAGCCACGTTGCGCGTGATCACCACCGTCATCGTCACCGAACAGCTCCTTGATGCGGTCGATCATCGAGGCCACGACCTGCTGCTCGCGGAACGTTCGCCCCGCGAGCTTGCGCACGCACCTCTCGAGCGTGTCGTGCGATCCCCCACGTTGAAGCATCTGCACAGCGCCGAACGCGATCGGCAGCGTCACCGTCTCGCGAAACAGGTCGGCGACGTCGAGCGCGAAGGCGTTGCCCGAGTCTTCATGGATGAACCCGAGCTGCGGAATGGCCCCCGACACCGCCACGGCCACCATGCCCAGTGCGTTCACCGCCGTCGAGGCGTGGTTGATCGCGTTGTTCACGCCGTCATTGCGCTCCGGGTTCTGTCGGTCGTAGCGACGCGTGCCCCACGAGAGGCCGTATCGCTGCGCGAGCACCCGGTAGAGGGTCTTCACACGCGCGCCCTCGATGCCGCGCAGCACGGTGAGATCGGCGTCGGGCACGATCTCGCCGAGGCGCCACGCGTACATGCGCCGCGCAACCCACGTGCGCAGATGCGGGTCGGCCCAGTGTTCGACCTGGCGTCGCGCGCGCTTCGAACTGTCGGGGCCGAAGGGCATCGACGCGTAGAGCCGCACACCTTCCTCGCCCGTCGCCACGAGGCCGGTGCCGTGACGCGCGAGCAGTCGCAGCGCATCGTGGCTCACCGTCGTGCCCGGTTGGAGCACCACACAGCTCACCTGCTGGAACGGAATCGCGTAGTCGCCCGCAGGCATCTCGCCGAAGCCCGCGGTGACGAAGCGCAGCGTGCCCGAATCGACCACGAGCGTTCCGCGGCCGAGCCAGAGCATCCCGTGGCGGTCGGCGTGAGGAACGCGCGCGGTCTCCAGCCCGAGCCGTCCCTTGAACACCTCCACCATCGGGATGCTCCTCGCAATGTGGTCAGCGCGGCGGGCGGAGGAGCACCATGCCGAAGCCGAAGCTCCGATGGCGTCCAAGGCCGCGTGCGAGCGTGCTCTGGAACGCCGCCGGGTCGGTCACCGTCAGCGTGCCTTCGAGCTGCGCGTCGGGGCGCTCCGTGACGTGTGCGCTGCGAGCACCCTTCGCATCGGGCGCGCGTCGACGCACGAGCCGTTGCCGCTCGAAGCGCGTCATCGCCACCGACTCCACCGAGGCGCCACCACGCCGCGCGAGCTCGTCACGGAACCACTGCTGGTACACGGCCTCTCGCGACACCGGAACGCCGTCGCCGACACGCCTGCACTCCGCGAGGAACGCATCCACCTCGGCGTCCTCCGTGTCCTGGTGCACACCGGGCTTCGATCGCCGCACGATGGGGCACACGCGCACCGAGAACCCCAACCGCTGCCCCACGGAGAAGGCAGCGGGCATGGGCTTGTCCGCGAGCTCGCTCCACTGGCAGAGCGCGTGGAGCCCGGGATCGGCGAAGGTGTCCGCGTGCGCGCGCAGCGCCTCCACCGTCGCCGTGGTGTAGCCGAGCACCGGGAGCACCCGCGTCTGCGGCATCGCCTTGTCGGCCGTCGCGAGCGCGAAGGGCTTGGGGGCGAGCTCGGGGCCGAAGAGTTCCTCCAGCGCGCAGTGCACGAGGTAGCCCACGTCGACGTCGCGCATGGGCAGCCCGCGGCGCGTCCCGAGGGCCATGAGCTTCACCCCGTCGAGAGGCACGCGCACCATTCGAAGCCCGCTCACGACGCCACCGCCTTCGCGTAGGAGACCGAGGCCTCCTGCATGGCCCGACGGCCCACGTGCACCTGGTTCGACCAGTCCATGTCGTCGGTGAGCTCGATGGTCCGCCCGATCTCCGTGCCCTCGCGCACGGGCCACCAGGTGGTGCACTTCTCGTCGGCCTTCGTCTCGCGCCGCGCGCCACCGCGGGTCACGCAGGGGAACGCCCGCAGCGCCTCGCGCAGGCTCGCAGCCCGCGCGCGCCCCTGCACGATGCGACCCGAGGGAAGGCAGCACTTGCGACCGAAGAACAGCGGACGCTCCGGCGAGCGCAGCGCCTTCTCCACATCATCGAGCGTCGGGCCTTCGCCCTCTCGCAGCGCGAGCGCCACCGTGTACACCGCGTCGGCGCGGTAGTGCTGGTAGCGGATGAGCGTCCCCGTCTTGCTCTCACCGCCCTCGCGGCCCTCGGGCGCGCCGCGCGTGGTCCACCCTTCGAGCATGAAGGGCTGACCGAGATCGACGGTGTGGTAGTCGAGCAGCGCCTCGCCCGCGACGTCCTGCCGAACGGCGTAGGTGATGCGGCCCTGGAGCGACTGGAGCCGCGCAGCGTCGCGGTGCTCCCACCCGAGCGCATTGCCCACGAGGCCCGTGAGCATCGCGCGGCCGGGGAGCGCCTGCACCACGCCGTTCTTGTCGATGCGCGCAGCGCCGAACGACACCATCGGTGCGTCGAGGCGCAGCATCAGCACGTCGAGCTCCCCCATCACACGCCCCGCACGACGTCCGAAGCCCACGACGCGAGCGCCGGGAGCGACGTCGATTCCCCGAGCACCGGCGTGAGCACGCTGCGGTCGCCAACGGCCACGTAGCGACGCGCGCCCTCCACGCCGTACGCGCGGTCGAGCTCCCCGAGGTGCCCTGCCAGGGCGCGGTACGAACCCCCGAGCAGGTCGCGGCCCGTCACCGGCGAAAGGAACGCGTTGGCCAGCGTGCGCGGCTGCTCGTCGCTCGCCTCGACGAGCACGAGGCTCGCGTAGCTGTGCGGCGCCGTCGAGCCGAGCTTCGCGCCCGGCGAGACCTTCGACACGAGGTGCACCACCGACTCGACGACACGCCCCGCGAGCGTGCGGTCGGCGGTCTTCCAGCCGCTGCGCTCGCAGCCCTCGAGGTTCGACACGAGCAGCGGCACGTCGACGACGACGTACCCGTAGAAGAGTCCCGACGTGAGCTCCGTGTTGCCGAGATGCGCGGTGCCAGGCGCATCCTCCTCCTCGCGGCCGAGCAGGTCGTCGACGGCGGTGAAGTAGTCGGTCTCCGCCGCGAGCTCGTGCACCGTGAGGGCGTGCGCCACGTGCAGCGCCGCATCGCCGCGCGCGAGAACGTCGCTCGTCACCATGCGTCCGAAGAGCGCCGCATCGAGGCCCGACGAGAGGCGCAGGGCGTCGAGGTTCTTCTTCGCGTCCTTGAGCTCGGTCTTCACCGCGTCGGCGAGCTTCTTCGGGTCGGGCTTCGCGGCGCACACGGCCCGCGCGTGCGTCAGCAGGTACTCGATCTCCGGGCGCCCGAGCACCGTGACCTGTCCCGTGCGCAGGTTCGACTCCGTCGCGCCCTCGGACTTCGCGTCGTCCTTGGCCTTCTTGGCCTTGGCGCTCTCGCCGAGCACCACCGGCAGCATGGCCTCGACGACGCCACGTGCAAGGCCCTCCTCGACGCCCTCGGCGACGAGCTTCTTGAACACCTCGCGTTCGAACGTGAGCCGCGAGCGAACGGACTCCGGGCCGAGTTCGCGCAGCGCGTGGGCGCCGTCGAAGGTGCGCCAGTGGCGCTTGAGGCACTGCGACGAGATGCGCGTGCGCACCGCGCCGCCGAAGGGCGCGCGCTTCGCGAATCCCATGTCATCACGGTTCAACAGTGCGGCGGGGTACGAGGTCAGCGTGTGAATCTGGAGGAAGCGGCTCATCGTGGATCTCCTGCGGAGGCGGCTGGGTGTCTGGGTAGAGCGGGAATGACGGGAGCGATGGCTACGTCAGTCGTCGAACTTGATGGGCGTGGCGGCGAAGAAGTCGCGGTACACCTCGCGGCGCACGCGCTCGCGCTCGGTCTCGTCGCGGCCGTCGGAGAGCACCAGGCGCGCGAGACCCGTCTGGTCGAAGGACGCGCCGTTCGACACGAGGTGGTGCACCACCATGCGCACGGCATCGCCGAGGGCCGCGTCGCGGGCGCGCAGTAGTTGCAACACCCTGCGCTCGTCGACGTTGTCGGCGAGTGCGCGACCGAGCGGTACGCGCGGCGAGTGAAAGCCCTTCGCGTTGGCCATCGCGGCGAGGATCACCGCCCAGCGATCTTCGATGGCGCTGCGGATCGATGCGTCGACGGGAAGCACCGTGTCGAGGTCCGCGGCGATCACACGCCAGAAGGCGGGCGGCCGCGCGCCGTCCAACGTGAGCTTGCGGAGCGCCGCGAGGTCGCCCGGCGAGAGCGACTGCACGGTGTGAAGGACCTTGAGCGCGAGCTCGCGGTCCGTCGTTCGGGGAGCGTTGGGCATCGATGCGGTCATGACGTGGGCTGCGCCTCCTCGGTGGTGGCAGGTTCGGTGGTTCGGTCATCGCTGTGCGTGTATGCCGCGGGAAAGTTCTTGCGCGCGCTCCCCTCGAAAACCCGCCATGCCGCGGCGACGGTGCGCTCCCTGCGATTCGACGGCACAGGCGCCGACGCGAGAGCGGTCGTCAGTGCACGGCGACCAAGCGCCACGATGGAGGAGTCCCAGGGCGCATTGCGATCTGCCGTGTCGGGCAGCGCCGCGTCACGCCAGAGCGAGGGAAAGAACAAGTCGTCGATGGAGGCATGGAAGCGATCGACGAAGACGTTGATCCGATCGTCGTCCTTCTTCGCGTTCTTCGGCTCGGGGGCGGCCTGCACCACTTGAATCAATGCGGGGCGGAGCACGCGCTTGCGAAACTCCGCGACACGTTCGATGCGCATCTGCGCGAAGGCCGCGAGACGGTCGCGCTCCGTCGGGTCGGCGAGCCAGCCCCGAAAGGTTCCCGGGACGTCCACCACGCGCTCGTGGAGTCCGTTGGTCTCGCCCTGGCCCCGCGCGAGCGCCCGCGCATGGAACACCGGCGCATCACCGTCGTCGTCACCGGGCTCCTGCGCCGGCGCGCGGCGGTAGTCCTTCGCGAAGAGGAGCTGCGTCGTGAGCACGTAGTCGAAGCCGCGCTCTGACACCGTGAGCGCCTTGCCTGCCGCGCCGTCGAGACGCACCGGTGTCCAGACGTCGCCCGTCACCCCCAGGAGGGCCTTCGCATCGATGCGCGCGGCCGTCGTCGACACGCCATGCACGGTGATCACATCCCCCGCGGCCGAGAGGCGCACGCGACGGCACACCTCGACGAAGAACGGATCGAGGGCCTGGATCGCGAGCGAGCTGGATCCATCCCACGGAACACACCAGACGAGCGCGATGCCGTCGTCGCGGTAGCCGTAGGCCTCGACGAGCGAGGCCCGCGCATCGAGCCACACGCGCACGTCGCGAGCGAAGCGCGCACCGAAGCCCGTGCCCGGCGCGAGGGCGACCTGCGGACGACTCGCGAAGCCACCATTCATGCGCGCGACGCCGTAGTTGCCCTTGCCGAGAAAGCCCTCCGTGGTTTGGAGCGTGACGAGTGCGTAGAGCCAGTGCTCTGGCTGCGCGTGGGCCATGCGTGCGCCCTTCACGTCGTGGTTCTTCGCCGTGATGAGCACGTCGAGGGCGTCGGGCTGCTCCGTCGTGTTCTTGAGCGTCGCGAGCTTCTTCTCGGGCACCGGAGGCTGAAGCAGCGCGGGCTTCGTGAGGTCGTCGACCACGAGGCTCCAGGGCGCGTCGTCGCCGTCGGTGAGCGCACGCAGCCGTGCCGTCCACGTCGCCGCGTCGACCGCCACACGCTCGTCACCGCCGCGGGCGCAGGCGATGGCGGCGATCTGCACGAGGAACGCGTGCCAGGGGGCGCGCTGGTGCGCGCGCAGCGCCGAGAACTCCGTCGGCTGCGCAGCGCCGAGGCGTGCGAGCACGGCAGGCAGCGTGAGGGCGACGGGCGGCGCATCGTCGCCGTCGGTGACCGAGAGCAGCGGGTCGGTCAGCAGGTTGAAGCGCGGATCAGCCATGGGTCTCCTCGGGGCGCGCGCGGTCGTCGGCGCGCTGCAATCCGTGTCGGTCGTAGCGGTAGCGGTTCGGCCCCAGCGTGAAGGCGAAGCCCGAGGCCTCGCGCATGGTCACGGTGGGCTCGTCGTCGGCGGTCGCACCGCGGGCCAGGTGCGCGGGCACCGTGAGCTCGCGCACCGTGCCGCCGAAGGGCCCTGGGCACGGCGGGTCGAACACGATGCGTCGGTCGCCCTCGCCGAGGCGCGTGGTGATGTGCTCCCCCGTGCTCGCATCGGGAAAGGCGAGGAAGCCGAAGCGCTGCAAGGGCTTCACGGCCGTGCGGTCGAGGAGCGCGAGGTCTGCCGCGCGACGGTGGGCCATGCGAACGCCGTCGCACCACGCGGCGTGCTTTGCCCACGACGAGGGCTCCGTCGGCGTGACCGCTCGCAGGGCTTCGGGGTGTGTGGTGGCTTCGACGAGCGCGCGGTTCATCGTCGGGATGCTGACGTTCGTCGCCGCCTCGATCTGACACCACGTCGCGTGAAGCACGCGGAGGTCGCTGTAGACGGTGCCGAAGCCGTGCCGCCCCTTCGCCTCGCCCGAGGTCGTGATGGCGGCGGCAAGGTTGCGCTCCCCGGGCACCAGCACGAGCGCCTGGGGCGTCTTGTAGCCCTCCGGGCGCTCCTGCGCGCCATGCCGGGCGTGTCGGTGGAGGCGCCCGATGCGCTGCAGGAGCACGTCCATCGGGCAGAGGTCCGTGATGAGCAGGTCGGCGTCGAGGTCGAGCGCCTGCTGCACGGTCTGGGTCGCGACGGTGACCCGCCCCTGCGCCGGACTGTCGACCCCGTAGTCGCGCTCGATGGCCTCGTCGAGGCGCACGCGATCTTCACGCGCATAGCGGGCATGGTGCAGCGCCACGACGCCGCCACAGGTGAAGAGGAGCGCGCGATCGTCGACGGTGGCGAGCCCTTCGAGCGCGTTCTGCACCGCCAGGGCATCGCGCACGGTGTTGCGGAGCACGATCACCCGCGCACCGCGCCGCGCGTGCGACAGCGCCTCGCGCGCCACGGCCTCGGGATCGTCGATCCACGGGCGCCGCGACCACGCGAAGGTCTTGGGGCTCCCGGCCTCGCCGACCGGAAGACTCGCACGCTGCTCGCCCTCCGCGTGCGTGAGCAGCGGATACGGCGCCGCGACAGCGGTCGCGAGGGGGAGCGGTGCCGTGCCGAAGAGGCGCTCGCGTTCGACGCTGCCGAGCGTGGCGGACATGAGCAGCGCGTGGCCCCCCGCCGCGCGATGCGCGCGCAGCACATGGTCGAGGAGCCGCCCCATGTAGACGTCGGACGCGTGCACCTCGTCGACGACGAGCAGGTGTCGCAGCAGCGCCGTTCCGCGGAGGTGTGCGTGCTCCACGGTGAGCGTCGAGAGGAGCGCCTGGTCGAGCGTGCCCACCGCGATCGGCGCCGCGAGGTATCGCTTCGGATGCTCCGCAGCCCACGTGCGCGCCCGAACGTCGCGGGTGGCCTGCGTGCGATGGCCGTCGTCCTTCCAGAGCACCTCGAAGCCCGGGAGGCGCGTGCCCGTGAGGTCATCGACTTCGAGGTAGCCCGGCACGGCGAGCACCACCGGCGGGCGCAGCGCGGGATCGGGAAACGCGCGCGACGCGAGGGCCGTGAGGCGGTCGAAGATCTGCTTCGCCGCGGTGCGCGTTGGCAATGCGAAGTACATCCCGTCGACAGCCCCGGCGACGAAGAGCTGGAGGAACCGCAGAAAGGCCGCCTCGGTCTTGCCCGAGCCCGTCTCCGATTCGAGGAGCGTGAGGCTTGTGGCACGCGGCATCGGGAGCGCGAGCGTCTTCGCCTGGGCGGCGCGGGGCGTGGGGCGTGCGGTCACCGCCGTGAACGACGGCGCCGTACCTGCGAAGGGAGCGCGGTCGTCGTCGACGTCGAGGTGCATCGCCCGCAGTGCGCGCTGCGCGTACGTGCGGGCCGACGGCATGCGGTCGTCATCGGTGTCGGCGAAGGGGAAGTGCGCGGTGTTCGAGCCGATCCAGTCCGCCAGCATCACGAGCCCGCTGAAGGCGTGTGCGAACTCCGGGGACGTCGGCAACGAGGTGCCTGGTAGCGCCCAGGCCTCGGGGAACCACCGTCGGGTGTCATCGACGAGCGCGCGGATGCCGACAAAGGGGTCGAGTCCGCGCATCGTCACCCACCGCGCGGGCACGTGCTGCACGCCGTTGCCCTTCACAGGCACGGGCCGTCCGTGATGGCCGACTGCCGCGTATAGAAGCTCCATCGCGGTGTCGCGCCCCGTACCCCAGCGCGCCAGATCGGCGAGCGGGAGTGCATCGCGAAGCTTTCGCTGCTCGGGCGACGGCGTGTTCGGATCGAACAGCACCATGACCTCGCGCACGTGCCCTTCGCGTGGCCGCGCATCGGCGTGGCCCTTGTTCTGGAAGTGCTGGTTGAACTTGCCGAGGTCGTGGAGCGCGGCGAGCACCCCGAGCCGTGCGACGAGCGAAGGTGAGAGCGCGGGCAGGTTCGCGAGCGTCGCGAAGCGCGCACCGAGGAGCGTGCGTGTCAGAAGTGCCTCGACGCACGCCGCGACGTCCGCGCAGTGCGCCCTCAGTGGATGCCATGTGGGGGCCCCCGATGGATCTTGCCCGAGCTTGCCCCAGAAGCTCGTTGGAATTCCCAACATCGATGTCACCGTACGCGAGCAGATCGCCGCGTCCAAAATGTCTGCGAGGAGAATGTCGGCCTCTCCCGAGGTCGAGGCGCTGTCGGTGCCCCCGCACCGACAGCGCCTCCGAATCCACTGCGCTACAGCATCAGCAGGGTCAGTGCTCGAGGCAACTCGACGTGCTGTGCCTCTTGGGTGGGCGGCAGCGGGGCGGCGAGGAGCTTTGCCAACGCGAGAACGCGCAGAATCGCGTACGTGCGACGCAGCAGGTCGTGTCCTCCGTCACGCGTTGCTGGAGGTGGATTCTTGGTGATCGAGGGAGTAACATCACTTCGTTCGTCGGCCATACGGCACCAACCTCCAGTCTCATGGCCCGCACGCCACGACTGGACTCGCTGTGTGGATGAAGCGCGTCTCGATCCGCCCACCTAAGTTTCGTAGGCCGCGGGGGGAGGATCGAGACGCCGACGACTTCGCCACGGCACGTGCAGAAGACGTGGCTAGTCGTGTCCCCGATATCTCGGGGGATACAGGGGTAGGCTCGCCACAACTGTTGCAGCTGCCAGGTCGATCTCCCGGTTGGGAGTCTGCTGGAGCGTCGTGTACTACCCGCGCTCGCCAGCGTCAAGGATCTGCGAAACGGCAGATGTAATAGTTGAGGAAGTCGGAACGGAAGACGAATACAGTGTCTTTCGTTCAGTCTCACCGTCACGAAGGCTTGCTGCCAAGCCCCAACGTCTCCCTACGCTCGCGGGCAGGAGCGTGAAGGTGTGCGTCGACTAGCATGTCTGCGCCTACCAGCCGCAGTCAGTGCATTGTGCGCGTAGAGGCGGCGATCACTGGAGGTAGCAAACGCGCCCGCGGCGAACGGGATGGAAGCGTTTACGTAGGGGGCAACGGGACCCCGCCTGCTCCCACATGTCGTGCAGAAGCTTCTGCACGGGCATCGGGCCGATCATGCGAGTCGCCGCGGGAGTAGCACCGACAATACGATGTCACGATGACCGCACGGGGAGATCGTCGCCCACCCCGGCCGGGGCAGGCGTCGGCCGCGCAGAGCCCGCAGACGCGGGTGCACAGCCTCTGGAAGGAGCGCCCACAGGCGCAGTGTCAGCGCCCGACGGACCAGCGCACGGCAGCGTCGTGCGTGATGCGCCCGTAGTCGCCATCCACCCTCACGCCGAGCAGGCGCTGGAGCGCGCGCACCGCGTCGGCGCCCCAGAGCCCAGCACGCCACACGGCGCAGAGCACACGGAGCGCAGTGACACCCTCTGCGTCACAGCGGGCAACGGTGCCCGCGGCCCAGAGCAGCACCAGGTCGTCGGGCCCGCGCAGGCTGTCGAGCGCCGTCGCCACGAGGTCCACCGCGGGAACGTCATGGAGCTGGAGCTCGATGCGCCGCGCCACGCCCGGCGCGATGAGCCCGCGCCGCACCGCCGCGTCGAAGCTCTCCGCGGCGTAGCGGGCCCGCGTGCGCAGCCCGAGTGCGCCGGGGTAGTAGACCTGCGCGACGTAGCCCGTGAGGCCCGGGCGCAGCCAGCCGCCCCACGCGAAGTCTCCGTGGCCGCCCCAGTCGTTCACCCGCGCCGGGCCGTCGTAGGTCGTCACCCACAGAGGCATCCCCAACGCGACCTTCGCGCTCTCCGACACCGCCTCGGCCGCGATGGCGTTCAGCGCGACGCGTTCGGTGGGGTCGGCGCCTTTCCATGCGGCTTCGGGGTCGAACACGATCGCATCGAGGGCCGCCGCCTGGGCGGCGCGAGTGAGCGCGACCACCTCGGCGACGGCGCTGTCGCCGTTGCGGTGCTCACGCCACCGCGAAGCGATCGGGTCGAGGCCGGGGCCGAGTCCCACCGCTGAAGTCGACAGCTCGCGACGGAGGGCATCGACGACGGACGAAGCTCGCGTGTGCCACCACGCATGCACCTCCACCGATGGGGGACGCACATCGAGGACGAGGTCACGCGCTCGACGCCATGCGTCGGCTACGTTCGTGCCGTCGTAGAGCACCACGCAGGGGCCGACGAAGGGCCGCCGCGAGGGAGAGGTCGTCGTGCCGCTCACGATGCCCTCCGAATCGCGCGCAGCGACCACACCTCACCGCACCATGGCGGCCGAATCCACGACCACGGGAGCCACGCCTCGCCGACGTCGCCCCACCCCTCACCCCACGAGTTCCGCATGCGCCACGCGCGGCGCGACGCGCAGTACCCGATGAGCACCACCGCGTGACCGCCCACCGAGTCGCCCGCGGGTTCGGGGAGCGTCTCGGGGCCGTCGTCCCACGCGCTGGTGATGCGCAGCCCGACGACCACGGGGCACCCGAGCGAGAGTTCCCATGCGATCGTCGCGGGGTCGTAGTCGAGCGGCTCCGCGTTCACGAGCCGCGGCGCATCGGCGGGCAGCTCGGGCGGCGGCGCTGTCCACGCCGGGCCCCACGTGAGGAGTTCCTCGCGCTCGGGCAGCCAGCCGCGGCGCAGGCCCGCGATCACGTCGGCGATCGACGCGCCGGAGTCCTCGGCGAGACGCCCGAGCGCCATGCGACCGCGCGCGTAGCTCGCCACGCGGTCGGGGAGTTCGGGGACGTAGCCCGCAAGCGCCGCGAGCGTCGCCACCGCGAGGCCCGTCGAGGTCGCGGTGCAGCAGCCCACGCGGCCCTGGTCGAGCACGCGATCGGGCACGGCACCGAGTTGGAGCTCACCCGTGATGGGCGGCGCAGCGGCGTGGCGCAGGCCCTCGTGTGGGCGCCCGAAGGTGCCCGGATCGATCCAGCCGCCCGCCCTCACCGCGAGGCCTCCGGGGGACGGATCGCGTCGAGGTCGCGCCGCAGGACGACGCCGCGGGCCCGCGCACGGGCGTCGATGCTCCGCAGCGTGAGGTTCGTGTGGTCGCCCGCGCTCGCCCACGACTGCGACACGGCACACCGCGGGACCAGGTTGTCGACGAGCGCGCTGGCGCCGTCGAGGATCCTCCCGAGGGGCACGCCGAGGGCGACGCCGTGGTCGACGAGGGCGTCGGCGAGGTCGAGCAGCGCGGTGCGCACGGCGCCGCTCGCTGCGTAGACCGCGCACGCGTCACCGCCGCGCGTCTCGTAGACCGAGAGCGCGGTGTCGAGGCGCTGCGAGGCATCGGCCAACACGTCGAGCACGCGGCCGACGACGCCCGCGGTGGCGTCGGGGAGGAGCTGCGTAAGCAGGAGGCGCGCGGCGGGCACGGCCCACCGCAGGGCGCTGGTGACCTCGCGCGCCGTGTCGGTCCACGACGAGACGACGGTGGGCGTCGAAGGCGGCGGCGCAGGTTGCGGGCGGCACCCGTGCGCGCCGAGGGCGACGAAGGGGATCAGCGCGAACGCGAGCAGCATGAGGATGGGCGCGCGCGACGGCGCACGTCCCGAAAGGGTCGTCTGCATGAAGGGCCTCAAGTCGGGTGAAGGAAACGAAGGTCGAGGAGAGGGACGCGCGCGACGCAGCGTGCGCCGCGGCGCGCGTCGGATCAGCGGGCGAGGAACGGCAGCACGAGCGCGAGGGGTGCGAGCACTGCGAGCGCGAGGAGCGTCAGGCCCCGGATGCGCTCGGCGATGGGTGCGAGCGCGTCGACGACGGGGCCCGCATAGAGCAGTCCGAGCCCGACGACACCGAGGCCGGCGGCCGCTGCTCCGGTGACGCGCTGACCGACGTGGCGAAGGCCGGTGCCCACACCGAGGATCGCGCCGATGGCGACGGTGGCCGCGACGCCGTCGATCTTGCCGTCGTGGCACAGCCACGCGAGCGCGATGACACCCACGATGTCGCCGAGGCGGTCGAGCACCTGCACGGAGGCAGGCACCACGGGGCGCTGCGAGGGGCGGAGTTCGCCGGGGATGCGCGCGGCCTCGACGCCGGGCGGCGTCGCAACACGCGGCGTGATCGGCGGCGGGATCATCGACGCGCGCGCGTCAGGGGTGGAAGGCGTGCGCTCGGGATCGAGCGCGGTCTGCGACTGCTCGTTCAAGGAAGACCTCACTGCTGGGGATTGAAGATCGCCGTCGGTCAGCCGACGCGACGGCGTTCGATGACCGCATCGCTGGGGATCGCGGCGAGCGACGTGGCGCTCCCCCGCGAGCCGTCGACGCGGCGGAAGAAGAAGGTCGTGATCGGCGCGTTGGTGAGCGCCACCGTGGTGCGAATCACGGCGTGGGTGCGCGTGCGGGAGACCGCAGGCGCCGAGAGGAGAAGGGCCACGGTCAGCTCCCGAGCGCGAGGCCGTCGTTGGGCACGGTGATGTGCCCGAAGGCCGCGCGGGTGAGCGTGCCGCCCGAGTCGAGCCCCGTCGTCGGACCGCGGTACGGCTGGAGCAACCGGAACAGCCGCGACGCGCCGAGCAGGTAGTCGGTGCGGACCCAACGTGCGTCGACCTCGAGGTCCTCGCCGGACGGATCGAGCACGCCGGTGCCCGCGACGTTGCCGGGGTTCTCCAGCGCCCACGGCACCCAGGCCTCGCCGCTGAGCCCGCGACGCACCCAGCCCCAGGTGCTCCCGAAGGGGCTCACCACCACGACGCTCGCATTGTTCGAATCGTCGAAGCCACCGCCGCCCACGTAGGGCTGCGGGTTCGCCGCCCACGTCACCGGCGTGACCCGTTCGAAGTACACGAGCGCGCAGCACGACCCGCCCACGTAGGGCGAGCGGCGCGTGAGCATCACGAAGCCCGGCGAGGCGTCGTCGACCACGGTGTGCGTGCGCGTCGCCGTGGTGCCGCTCGTCGGGTAGGCCTGCGTCGGACCGAAGAGGTTGCGCGTGTACGTGGGGTCGCTGTCCGGCGTCTCCGCATCGCCGAGCGCGAGTGCCATTGTCGCCTCGGTGTAGCGCAGGTGCCACGCGTAGAGCGTGCCCGCGAGGCGCAGCGAGAGGCGCACGCCCGTCGATGCGTGCTGCACCATCCACCAGGCGTTGGGGCCCGCGCGCAGGTCCGCGGCGCTCGCGGGAGAGGCAGCCGCGAAGCGCGCGCCGCCCGCGCCCGAGCCCCACGCGACGGCGTTCCAGCCGTGCGCGAGGAGCCGCGTGAGGAGTTCGAAGGACGCATCCGCGCCGTCGGCGCAGAGCGTGTCCCGGTAGATGCGATGGGCCATGTGGGGGATCAGCTCCAGGTGATGCGGAGGCCCACGCCTCCGAGCGTGAGGTAGTCCGTCGGCGCGCCGTCGTGCTGCGCGTAGACCTCGTAGACCTTCGGGCCCGCGGGCAGCGGAACCACCGCTCGCTTCGCCGTCGCGTCCGTCTCGCTGAAGGTCAGCGTCGCCACGGTCGTTCCGTCGGTGCGGTTGCGCAGCACCACGCTCGCGAGCACGCCGACCCGTGAGACGTCGCCCACCGCGTCGAAGGTGAGCTGCGTCGTGCGACCCGTGACCGCGTGCTCCGCGGGATCGAAGCGTCCGCGGCCCACCACCGTGAGCGGCCCGTCGACCGTCGCGAAGGTGCAGAGCGGCACGAGCGTCGACGTCGCCGCGCCTCCACCGCCACCACCCAGCGGACGCCACACAGCGCCATCCCACACCGACCACACGGCCGTGTCCGTCGCGTAGTAGAGCGCAGGGCCCGCGGGATCTGCCGGTCGCGCAGCGGCAGTCCCCGGCGCAAGCCAGAGAACGTCGGTGAGCGTCGGGATGAGCGACGGCGGAGGAGATCCCGGCGTCGGTGCAGCACCTGCGCCGTGCACGAGCAGCTCGCCATGCAGCGTGCCCCCGCTCGCGTTGTAGAGGCAGAGCGCGCCGTCGCTCGCGCGGGCGTAGAGCCACACGCGCTGCGACGTCGACGCGAGCTCGTCGACGACGACGGCGAATGAACCGGACGCAACGACGGGCGCCGTTCCGTCGGCGACGGTGGCATCTGCGGCGCCCTTCGCACCGGTGCCCGTGCGGCCGTGGAACGGGCGTCGGGTGATGGGGCGCGCAGGGTCGTTGCCCTGCCACGCATCCGCGCCCTGCAGGCGCTGTGCGGCGGTTTCGAGGCGTGCCCACGAGCCCCACACGAGGCGTGCGCGCCAGTCGAGGCCCGCCGTCGTGTCGATGACCGCGACCGTGCCGTTGGCGACGCCGACGTCGGGCGTGCACCAATGCCGCCCGTCGGCGCCGACGAGCGCGGGGGCTCCGTTCGCGACGCTGGCCCGGATGAGCCCGCACTGCTCGTCCTGCACAGCGTTGAGCGTGGCTGCGGGGATCGCGCTGCCGCGCGAGAAGGTGGTGTTGCGCCTCATCGAGTCACTCCGTGAATCCCGCGACGGTCAGCACCACCGCGCTGTCGGCCCCGCCCGACTGCACGTAGACCTCGCGCGCTGCGTTGGGGACGATCTCGAAGGAGCCCGACACCGACGTGAGCACGTCGGCGCCGTACATTGACACGCCCCATGCGTGCTCGCTCACGCCACCGCCCGAGGTCTCGCGCACGACGGCCACGAGGTCGCCCGTCGTCGACGAGCGCGTGGCCGTCGCGCGCAGCAGCGCGGTGCGAGCGTGGGGCGGGATGCGCGAGGCGAGGCTCTGGGCGCCGCTCGACGTGATCGTCGCGAGCGATGCGGGCTGCTGGTACGTGTAGCGCCCCCGCGTCGCGCGGCACGCCAGCGGCACGCCTGAACCATCGGTGCGAAAGGTGCCGATGTAGCGGTAGTTCGCCGTCTGCCCGCGCTTGTAGCCAGTGTTGAGCGTCGGGGCGCCCGCCTCGGTCGGCGGGCTCGTCGAGAGCTGGAACCGCGGCGTCGTGGTGCCGTCGCTGTAGACGTACGCGTAGTAGTGCGTGTCGCTCGCGAGGCTCGCCGGGGCGCCTTCGACGTGCGCGAGCGTCAGGTCCTGCTCGGTGCTGGTGAAGTACGGCCGCCAGTCGCCGCCGCTGTCCCGCAGTGTCACCGCGAGGATGACGCCCACGTACACGTGGAAGTCGGTGTTCGAAGCGCCTGCGACGCGGAACTCGCCGCTCCATTCGAAGAGACCCCACGTCGCGCCGCGGAGGTGGCGCCGGTTGTCGAGGGCCTCGCGTTCGATGGGCGCGTTCGTCGCGGGACCATCGCGCATGGCGGGGTCGGCCGCGCTGAGCTTCGCGCTCGGCGTGTAGCTGGTGTCCATGGTGCTCCTGGTCAGATCGAGAGGACGTCGCGGTCGCAGAGCGACGCGGGGTCGTCGCAGCGGAATCGGTCGAGGTCAGGGCCGTCGCCGACGGTGTGGATCCAGTGCACGTGCGACGTCGTCTGCTGCGCGAGCAGCGCGTCGAGCGTCGCGCGCAGCGCCGTGTCGTTCCAGTGCGCCTCGGTGAGCAGCACCACGAAGCGGAAGACCGCGCGCGGGTTGGTGCCGCGCACCGTGGCCGATCCGACGGAGACGATCTGCGCTTCGGCTGCGACCGTGCGGATCGTGCGGAGCAGGCTGAGGCGATCGCCCGCGTTGCGAGCGCGGTACTTCGCGAGGAGACGCCGCTGGCGCGTCTCGACCGTGAGGCCGGTGCCCGGCGGGAGCCCGTACTCGTCTTCGAGCTCGGAGAGCAGCTCCGTCGCGCGACCGGGGTGTGCCTGGTCGACGGCGGCGATCGTGCGTGCGCGGGCGTCGGCGAGGAGCTGCCCGAGCGTGCGGAGGTCCTCCGCGACGAGGGAGCCGTCGGCCGCCGTGATCTCGGGCCCTCGCAAGGTCGCGAGAGCGCGCGCGAAGCGGTCGGCGTCGGTGGCGCCTGAAGGGACGGCGACGGTGGTCATGGGGAGCTCTCAATCAGCCGACGGTCGAGTAGCGTCACGCGCATGAGTTCTGAAAGCGTGAAGTACGAACGATTCGTGCGGGATGTCGTCGAGGCGCTGTTGCGCGCTCAGGGGCTCGAGACCGTGAAGGTCGAGCACGACATTCCGGTCCAAGGGATCTCCCGTTCACATCAAGTCGATGTGTATTGGGAGTACCGGCTCGGCGGGGTGCTCCACCGGGTCGTCATCAACTGCAAGCGCTATGGCGGAACCGTTGAGGTAACCGACGTGCTCACGATGAAGGGCGTCATCGATGACATGCCCGGCGCTCGCGGCGTGGTCGTTACGACCGTTGGCTATCAGAAGGGCGCCGTCGACTACGCAACGACTCACGGGATTGGACTGAAAATCATCCGCGAACCGCTCAACGAGGACTACGGGGACAGACTTCGCGCGATCCACTTCGTGTTGCAGCCTCGCCATTACGATGTGTTGGGGATGGACTTCGAGCTCGATCGTCCATGGGTCGCCGCGAATCTCTCCCCCGAGGATGAAGCGAAGTGGAAAGGCAGGATCGAATTCAGCGGGCCGCTGACCAAGATCGAGAACATGCTCGACGGGACGGAACTGGACCTGAATCGCGTCTGGAACGCGATCCGAGAAGAACGTGGGGCGACTGCTGTCGACGAGCTCGCCTCGCACTCCAGGTTGTTCGAAGACGCCTACATTTCGACGCCTGGTTATGCGCGAGCGAAGCTCCGCTCCATTCAATTCAGGTGGGTGTTGAGACGGGCCCCGGATGTCGAGTTCCGTGTTGCGTTCGATGCGGCCGCCATCGTGAGGGACGCCATCGCAGGCACTCTGCTCTTCGTCGACCCCAATGGTGTGGTCAGCGGGGATGTGGAGCAGGAGTTCGGTCGTCCGCGATCATGATCTCGCGGTGCACCGCTCGGAGCATCCCGAACTCTCGCTCGACACAGCCGAAGAGCCACGCGCGCGCATCTCGCTCGGAGGCGAACGGGCCGATTGTGTCGAGGCCGACGCCGCCGCGCGCGGCGACGAACGACGCGACATTTGCGAACCAGAGTCCGCCCTTCTCGGGGTCGTTCCAGAGCGAAGTTGGAAGGGTCGCACCGCCTTCGAGCTCGATGTCAGTTCGCACGTTCATGCTGACCTCGAAGACGCTACCACAGGGCACTTGCGTCGCCCCAGCGCGCACCGGGAGTGACACGGCTCCCGCCTGCACCGTACCCTTTCGGTCGATGCGCCACCTCGCAGCCGTCTTCGCCCTCATGCTCGTCGCCTGCAGCGCGACTCCTTCTTCATCCGCCCCAGACGCGCCCGCTGACACTCCGTCGGCCGACGTCGCGCCCGACGCTTCGACGCCCGACGCTCCTGCGGTGGTGGATGCGACCGATGCGGTGGCCGACCTCGAGGTCGCGGTCGACGTGGCGAGCGAGGCCTCCGCGGATGCTGCTCCCGACGCGCCACCGACATGCGTTGACCGCGACGGCGACGGCTACGGCGCGGGGTGCGCGCGCGGTCCCGACTGCGACGACGCCGATGCGCAGCGACACCCCGGTGCGACCGAGCGCTGCAACGGCCTCGACGACGACTGCGACGGCACCGGCGACGTTGCGCGAAGCGACGTGCTCGACGCGTGGTGCACGACACTCTGGCGCACGCAGTACACGCGCAGGAACTTCAACCCGATGGAGGACCTTGCTCGTTGCTACATCCCACCGGCGATGCCTCGGGTGGCCGAGCCGAACTGCCATCCCAACCGAGTCGCGTGTGCGGCCGTCGGGTACAATCCCGCGACGGCATGCATCTGCTTCACGTCGGCGGACGACAACTTCGCGTGCCCGTGATCAGGTGAGACGGTCGATCGTGAGGGTGTTGACCACCGGCACGTAGCCGACCTGCATCACCTGACGAGAGGTCGGCGCAACCACCGCCGCGTCGATCACCGTGCTCGCATCGAGCGCGAATGTGAGCATCCGAGCGGGCACGATCGTGTCGTTGGCTCCCCACGACGTTGGTGGAAAGCGTGAACTGCGGCCGGGGATAGACACGTCCCCCGAGCCGAAAGAGTCGAAGTACGCGCACACGGACGCCCGGATCTCGGCCCAAACGCCAGGATCCGAGCGAACCGGTGCGCCCGCGAGCCCGACGGTTGAGGGGAGCGGCGTGGCGAGGGTGATGTTGTTGCCGCTGCGGCTTGCGACCGTGCAGAGCCACCACCCTCCTCGGATTGCCGTTCGTAGACCTGTTCCATCAGTCGGGTAGAGAACCGCAAGCGAATCGCCCGTGCCGAGGCCCGCTCCGCTGTTGAGCGTGATGTGTGTCGCATCGGTCACCGAGGTGATCGTGCGCTCCCCCACGAACACGAACTTCGAGTCGTCTGCGACGCGTACCTGAATCGTGACGTCGACAAGCCACGCTTCAGGGCGCACCGCGCCCCAATCCTCTCGACGAATCGTGGCGGGATACCACTGCTGCTGCAGCGCCTCCGCGAGCGCGTTGCCGTCCGCGTCGTGGGTGCCGTCGATGAAGCGGTTGATCGTCGTGCAGAGGTCCTGCGACGGCCGACGCGAGTACGCCGGGTCGAGGCCTGCGCCGAGGGTTCCGTCGGCGTTCTGCACGTAGCTGTTGGCCGCGGGACGCGGGTTCACCGGCACGAGTGTCGCGCAGCCGAGCTCGTATCGAAGCGTCGCGGGGTCGAGGCACGGGTGCACGAAGCAGTCGCCCACGCCCCCGACCTCCAGCGCCTTCGCACGCCAGTCCGCACGGTTGCCCGACGCTGGGCGCTCCTTGCGGCGTTCGAGGAGGCGCGCGCGCAGCGAATCGTCGCTCTCCGCATCCTCACCCTCGCGCGAGCTCCCGCTCGACACGATCGTCCCAGTGGCCGCGAAGCCAGCGGGGGCCGTCGACCAGGTGAGGATCGTGCCCGTGACGAGGTTGCCGATGACGCCCGTGGTGGTGCAGCGGCAGACCACGGTCGCCGCACCGGCGCCGTCGGTCTCGATCGACGTGAGCACCGCACCCGTGGCCGGGTCGATGGGCTGGAAGCGCAGCCCGCCCGCGGAGCCGAAGGTCGCTCCGCCCACCGGGACCGTCGAGGAGACGGGGCCAGACACGGAGACGACGCGGCGCGCGCTGCTCGCGGGCTGGCGGGCGGTGCCGTCGTCGTCGGCGAAGTCGTCGAGGTCCTGCCCGACGGCGAAGCGCAGGAGCACCCGGTGTGCGGCCTCCTGCGCGCCGAGGCCGATGCCCTCGAACTCCAGCGCGAGCGCGTCGACCTCGTTGTACGCGTCGGAGCCCTCGGTGATGTCGAGGTCTTCGCCGCGTGCGAGGTAGCGCGCGCGCCAGTTCGCGAGCGCGCGGTCGCGGATCGTGGCCGCGCTGTCTGCGGTGAAGGTCATGGTCAGTTCACTCCGAGTGAGAGTTGAAGGCCGCCTCCGCGGAATGCAGCGTCGAAGCGCATGCGGAAGTCGGTGAGGTCTGTGCTCGCCCGCATCAGGATGAGCACGTCGCGCTGGTGACGCTCAAAGCGCTCACGCGCGAAGGCAGTGAGGAACTGGTGGTGACAGTGCTCGCGCTCTCCGCCGAGCTCCTCACGTCGGGGGTTCTGCACCTTCACCGCCGTGTACACATCGTCGTCGAACCACTCGTAGAAGAACTCTGCGAGGAAGCCTGCGAAGGCCATGGGACGTCGACCGTCGGCGCCGAGCTTGAGGCGAAACAGCTTCGCCATCTCCGTGAAGAACTCGGGGGAGAACAAGCGCTCCCACCGTGCAGCGTCGTGCCGCAGCGTCGCCGCCAGCTTGTCCTGGAGCGCGTTCCCGGCCTTCATCCGGTCGTAGCCGGTGGCCTCCCAGATCAGAGCGGTGATGCCCGTCTTCGCGCATGCGGTCACGATCAGGGCCGCCCGAGCGGCGAGCGGCACCTGCTTCGGGTGAAGCGCACCAGTGGCAAGCGCCTCGACGTACCTAGTGCAGATATCGATGAGCACACCTCCGGCGTACCCCTCGGCGACAGCGTTGTTCTCAGCGAGCCGAAACCGAATGCTTGGCCCCAGCGGAATCGACTCGGAATCGCCGGGGATTCGCTCCAGAAAGCGCTCCAAATTGCCTGCCTTGACTCCAGCGAATGCGCGCAGGATTCCGCGTTTCGTCAGGATGTCTGCACCGCCCGGCAGGACATGGCAGGGAACCTCGATCGCGCCGAAGCGCAACGTCCCCTCTCGGAGTGCGCGAGGGATGGTGCGGCCCGCTTCGCTCGTGGGCATCGTCTTGTCGTTAGTCATGGGAGAGGGTCACCGATCGACGGCAAGGCCTCACGGCGGACGGCAATCCGCTGCTGGGCCGGGCCATGGCTGCAGAAGCGCCGCGTGCGGGCGTATCCCGGCAGCGCAGGTTGGCGAAGGTCAGGGGCGACGGGCCGCGAAGCTTTGGGGGCGGCCGTCGCGGCCCTTGAACGACACGGTGTAGACGAGCGCGGCGCCGCCGCCGGGGAGCGGGAGCACGTCGCTGGTGACGTCGACATCGCGCAGCACGCCGGAGCGGATCCACCGAGACAGCGCGACGAGCACGTTCTGCCGCCAACGGGCGGCGGCATTCGCTGTGGCGTTGTCGACACCCTCGACGCCGTACGAGGGGTCGCGCGCGGCACTGCCGAGCGGCGTGCGCAGAACGTTCTGCACGATCGCGAGCTCCGGCGTCGTCGCCCGGGCCCACGTGCGGAGCGCGCGGGCCATCACGCGGTCACCGGTCGTCGCGTCGATCTGGCGGGTCGTGGTGGCCATCAGTCCTCTGCGCGCACCCGCGTGCTGCCGCTGGTGATCGTGCCGTTGCACACGACGGCCTCGGCGGTGGTGAACGTCGTTGGCGTGCCGCCGACCGTGGCCGTGAACGTCGTGCCGATGGGGATGGTGACCCGCACGGTGTCGCCCTCGCGAGCGACGCGCGCGGTGGCACCGCCCCCGAGGTTGATCCGCGCGGCGTTCACGTCGATGCGACCCGCGAGGAGCCGCAATGCCGTGGTGATCGCGCCCGCGGCGTAGACCCGCGTCTCGCCCGTATCGAGGTCGGTGGGCGTCCGGGCCTTGTCCCAGAGCTTCAACACCAGGACGTCGTCGCCGTCCTGATACCCCAGCGCACGGAGCGTGCTGGCAATCATGGGTCGCACCGCGATGCCAAGCTGCGAGAGCACCGCGGCGTCGTCCACGGGCTCGGACGACGTGGTGTCGCCCGCATCGCCGACGCCGCGGAGTTGCGCGTGCAGCAGCTTCGACGTCGCGTCGAACGCGGCGCGCGTCACGGTCCAGAGTGAGAGCACCGTCACACCTCCGCGTCGGGCTCGACGACCAGAGCCCCGCGCGGCACGAGTCGCAGCGTCGTCGTGTGGCCGGCGGCGCGAGACCGCTGGAATGTCACGCGCGTCACGAGCCACGCGCCCGTGGCCCCGGTGACCTCGTCGTCGATGTTCACCATGGTGTTCGCCGTCCAGAGGCGCCCGGCGTTCGAGAAGCCCTGCACCGTCGCCTCGTACGACTCCAGCGCAGCGTTGGCGCGCGCGAGCTCGTGGCGGGCCCGCTGCTCCGCGATCTGCAGGGTGCGCGCGCGCGAGTCGCGGAGGTAGCGCGGGCGGGGGGTGTACGCGTCAACGACGCGCACATGCGCGAGTCGCGCGTTGGGGATTACGGCACGGTGGCGGGCGTCTTCACGCGACGTCACGCTCGCGTGCCCGAACACGGTGACCGTGGTGGGTACTTCGGTGAGGTCGAGGTCGCGATAGCCCGAGAGGATGTTTCCCTCGCACAGCAGCTCGCGATCGGACGCACGCACGCGGCGACGCACGAGCGACTGCGTCGCAGGCGTGTCGTACGCCGGGCGGTCGATCACAAGGCCCGCACCCGAGCCATAGGGCACCGACCACACGAGGAAGCCGTGCCGCCGACACAGCGACTCGATGAACGGCCACACCTTCTCGCCGGGCTTCGGTTTGAAGCGGTCGACGTGGTGGCCACGACGCGTGCGCTTCGTGGTGCGTGCACCTGGCCGGGCACCTGCCTGGATCGCGCGCGCCTCGTCGGCGTCGGCGCCGATCACTACCCCGAGGCCGAGCGGTGCGAGCGCGCGCTCCGCGACCTCTTCGAGCGTGGCACCGCGAAGCGACAGCGACGGGTCGACGTCGGAGACCAGCGCCGCGGCGATCGCATCGCGGCCCGAGAGCGTGAGGGGTGCCCCCGCGCGTGAGGCACCGTCGCGGATGCGCTCGATGGTGCCGCGGAGCTGCGGGGCGCCGTCGATCTCGACGGACACGGGTGCGAACCCGCGCGCGACGTCGCGGATGGTGTTCCAGGAGTCCGAACGTCCCTGGCGCCAGAGCGTGACGGTCCACGGCGAACCCACCGCGAGCATGTCGCGGACGATGGAGACCTCATCCCACGCGCGGACGACGGTACCCGCGGTGCCGATACGCACCACCACTTCGTGCGCGCTCGCCATCAGCCCACCACGGTGAGACGGGTGCCCGCGGGGATGCGCGAGGGATCAGAAATCGCGTTTGCTCGGAGCAACTCCGCGGCGCGGCGCGGATCGCCGTACACCTCGCGCAGCGCAGCCACGCGGGCGAGGCTCATCTCCACAGGAACCACGACGGTTCGAAGGCCCCGCGAGTACCGATCGCGGTACGCCAGCGTCGAGGCGAGAAGCGAGCGGAGCGCCGCACGGTACGCATGCGTCGACGCTGGAGCGGCTGCGATAGCAAGGTCGGCCGCCTCGATGGTGCTCACGAGCGCTGTCAGCCGCGAGGCTGTGTCGAGGTATGTGCGGGGCGACGCATCGAGGTAGGTGAGCACGTCGTTGACCCTCGGAGTGATCGGTGCGGCACCCGCGGGTGCCAACGCATCGACCTCGGCAGCAGCTGACTCCATCGCGGCGTCGGGCGCCGTCGAGGTGGGCGCGAAGTCGAGGAGCTCGGACTCGCCGCGCTGCTCGGTGACCGCGATGGTGAGCTCGACGCCGCGGCGCTCACGCGAATTGAGAGCCTCCTTCACGTCGTCGACGTGGACGGACATGAGCCCTCGTGTCGGATGCGTGAGGTAGCCCTCGGGCCTCGTCTCCAACGCGCGTAGAAGCCGCGCATACTGCGTCGGAAAGAGCGTGGGCCCCGTCCAGCCGCGGAGCCCGTTCTTCAGCACGGCGCGCAGGGTGACGGACACCGGCTTCGGCCCCGTCGTCTCGATGTCGGCGCCGCGCATGCCGTACCCCTGATGCTTCGCGGAGTCGTGCCCGAAGCCCGTGGAGACATCGTCGCCGGGGAACTCGACGCCCTCGTAGGCGAAGGGCGCGAGGTTCGTGGTGAAGTCGTCGGCCATGGGGTCAGCGCGTCGTGCGCACGGTCGCGGCGTGCACCGCGTCGTGCTCGGAGATGGTCACGGGGTTGCGCTGCAGCGAGCGCGCGATCTCGTCGGCGAGGCGTCGGATCGATTCCTCGGAGATCTGCGTGGTGCTCTGGCCCTCGGCCCGTGCCTGGTCGCGGAGCTGGAGTCGTGCGAGGCCCTCGGCCGTTCGGTAGCGCATCATCGAGGCGCGCACGCCATCGTCCATCGAGGCGAGGCCCACAGGCGAGAACTCGCGCTGCATCGAGGCCGAGGCCTGCTCGCGTGCGATCGCGAGCTGGAGCGCGGCGCGCGTGGTCGGTCTCCCTGCATCGGGTGCCCGCACCGACGCGCTGCCCGCGTTGGCGGCCATGTTCGTGAGGTCGAGGGCCGCGCGCGAAACAGGATCGGCGCCGACGACCCGCCCCACGAGGGGATGCGCCTCACGAAGGCCGGCGAGCTGGTCTTCGGTGTCGCGTGCCCAGTCGTTCGCCGAGCTCGTGAGCCCGTAGAGTTCACGCACCTCGCGGCGCGAACGCGCGTTGGCCGCAGTCGCGTGCACCGCGCGAAATGGCGCGTCGATGCTGTTCGCGACCGTCCCCTGCGCCTGCTGAGACACGAGCGCGGAGAAGTCGCCGAGGTGCCCGCCGTGCTTTCGCAGGTCGCGAAAGAGCTGGTCGCCGAGCGTGCGAGACCGGTTGTTCTGCCCGGCCACGGTGTCGAGGAAGCGCGTGCTGTTGCCTCGGGAGCGCGCGTACACGTCCTGGATCACGCGCTGGAAGGCCTGCGACTGCGTCTCTCCATCGCGGGTGATGATCTGCCCGTCGGCGCCCATCACGTTGTAGCCGAGCCTGCTGTTCAGGGCCTTCTGACCACGCGCCGAGGTGAAGTTGTCGAGGAAGGCCCGCGCGCGCGTCGCGCTCACGTCGCCGCCGCCGCCCGCACGCCCCGCGAACTGAAAGAGGGCGTTCGTGGTCGAGAGCGACTGGAGTGCATCCTCCGGCCGCGACGAGAGGAAGCGCGCAGCTGCACCGCCGATCACGCCCATGTGTCGGGCCTGGTCACCGAAGCTGATGCTCCCGAGGCGGCCACCCTGGATTGCCTGCGCGAGTGCCACGGGGAGCTGTGCGGTCGAGACTCCGAGCTGGCGCTGGAACTCTCCCGCGGCGTTCACCATGTCGGTGAGCGACGTGCCCGAAGCGACCGCCGCGCGCGCGAGCATCGGCAGCACCTCGTTGAGGTACGTCCCACGCTCGGCGGCGTCGGCGAGCGCGGAGAAGTTGGCCTGTGCAGTCCCCAGCGCATCGACGACACCTTGAGGGTCGAGACCGGTGTCGAGGGCCGTGCGTTGCGTCGCGGCAAGGAGCTGCGAAGAAGCCCCGGCGTCGCCGATGTCGCTCGCCGCGATGCGCGTCGCGGAGAGTTCGACGGCATCACGCGTGTGCTGCTTCGCGCGCACGTCGTCGCCGTACTCCGCGAAGATTTCGGCCCCGCGGCGCACACCCCCGGCGATGCCCTCGGCCGCCCCCGCGAGGAAGCGCCGCCGCTGCGCCGCGCGCTCCCGCTCCGCGCGAACGGTCGCGGCCGTGCGTCGACGCTCGGCCGTCTCGTGCTGGTGCACCATCGCGAGCGCGAGGCCTTCGACCTGTCGGCGTTCACGGTCCGTCAGGTCACCGCGCCGTCCGATCTCGGCGGAGAGCACCTCGGTCGCGCGCCGGTGCATCTCGGTGTAGAGGGCGACGGCGCGCTTCTGCTGCTCGCCCTGCAGCGCGAGGTGGCGCAGGCGCGAACGCGTGACGAGCTGGTCCTGGCGCTGGGCCTCATCCCCCGCAGCGCGGTACGAGCGGGCGTCATCGCTCGCAGCCCGTGCGGTGGCAGCGCTACGGCGAGAGCGAGAGCGGCCGAGCGCGCGGTCGAGGCCTTCGAGGAGTGCGAGCGCGTCGGCACCACCCTCGGTGCGCACGCGGAGTACGGCGTCGGGCATGGTGCTACTCGGCGGGTGGCGGGTGCCAGTGGCGCGGCGGGAGCAACCCCGCGCGTTCGAGGGCGTACTCCGCCCACTCGAAGGTCAGCTCGTCGAGGAGCTCGGCGGCGTCGAGCGGGTGTCCGTGGTCGGGGGCGTGTCGTTGGCGAGTAGCTCCACCAGTTCGCGAAGCGTACCGGCGTCGCAGGACGTCAACCAGGTCGACAGCGCCCCCACGGCTTTTGACTCGCGGACCAGACGAACGAGCTCCGCGGCGTTCTCGGGTGTGCGGGCTTCGTAGCGCTCGCGACGGAAGTCTTCGACGAGCGCGAGAAGGGCTCGCACCTGCGGCCGCGTGAGTCCCCTCGCCTCGTCCGACGACTCGAAGAACGCGTCGTTGGGCTCGTCGGGATCACGCAGCACGAGGGTGAGCATCTCGACGTCGCGCTCGCGCTGGTAGAGCTCGGTCTCCGACGTGAGCGAGAGGTCGAGGGCGCTCATCTTGTAGTGCCCCGTGAGGTGCTTGCGCGCGGCGACCTCGGCCTCGGTCTCCTCCTGCGCGTTGGGGCACCACACGCCCACGCGCTCGCCGTCGAGGCCGGGGAAGTCCACCACCTTGACCGGTCGCCCGCCCTGGCGAGCCATGGCCTGCGCGAAGCGCGACGAGGCCTCGCCCTCGTGCTCGTCATCGTTCCGGCTGCGGCTCACGACGCGTCTCCCGAGAAGTTCGTCGAGAAGTTCGCCTTCCCCTGCGACGTGCTGAGCTCGGCGTCACCGAGCTTGCCGCGTGCCTTCACCACGTTGCGGCCAACCTGCACCTTGAGGCGCACGTCTTCGTCGCGCTCGATGTAGCCCTGAAGGCGCGCGACGAAGCTCTCCGAACGCAGCACGGCGCCCTTGATGTCCGCGGTGACGAGGTTGGGATCCTCGCGGGTCTCGCCCGAGTAGTTGAGGGTGACGGTGCGGTTGAGCTTCCCACCAAACTTCACCGACACCTCCGCGGCATCGCCGACGAGGGTGCCATTCACCCAGATCTTGCCGGTGCCCGCGAAGTCCTTGCGTACGGTCTTTCCCATGGAGCGTGTCCCCTCTCAGCGGTTCTGGATCGCCTCACCGACGACCGAGTGCAGGTGCGCGATCACGTCGAAGGGCGCGCGGCACACGAGGTAGGTGACGCCCTCGATCACGACCGGTGCGACGGTGACGAGCGGCGCGTGGCGCGCGACGTCCACGACCAGCGCCTCCTGCTCGAGCTCGTTGAGGATCGTGAGCAGGTCCTCGCGCACGGCCTCGGGCCAGACCACCCACGGCGAGCCCGGCGCCTGCTCGATCGTCGGCGGATCGGGCACGAGGTTCTTGTCCGCGTATGCCGTCGAGGCCCACGCCTCCATCCGGTCGGCGACGAGGTCCGACACCGCGACCTTCGACGTGTCGGCCACCGCGTAGCTCAGCCCGCCCGCAGCGTTTCGCGTGCGCGTCGTCACGGGCCGCACGATCGACGCCCAGCCGGGGTTCATCGGGTCCGCGCCGAGGGGCGTGACCCCCGCGCGCAGGAGTAGATCGATCTGCAACGGCGTGAGCCGCTCCTCCTCATCGCTGGCGAGCACCGCGGGGTAGAGCGAGAGCCCGTTGGCCTTCGCCGCGCGGTACTGCACCTCCCCGGGCAGTCGTCCGTCACCGTAGACCTTCGCGGCCATGTACGCTGCGGCGATCTCCACGCCGGTCTGGTGCGGCCTGCGCTGGTGCAGCACGGTGATGCGCGCCTCGTTCAGCGCCTGTGCGTCCTCGGCGACGGAGCCTGCGCCGGTGACCACTTCGTTGAACGAGGTCATCACCGCCATGCAGCGACGCCCCACGTTGATCGACGACTGCGCCTGCACGAAGGCCTTGATCGCGGTCCGCGCGACATCGTCGTCGGCGTCGACGATCACGCGGTCGTAGCGCGCCCCCGCGACCGCCGAGAGCGCCTGCGTGAGGTCCGCTGCACCGACGCCCGCAACCGCAGGCGCGCTGCTGCCGAAGTAGGCCTTGCCCCGCACCGATGCCGCGGCCCCGTTGAGGGCCACCGTGATGCCCGCAGCGGTCACCTCGAACACGACACGGAGCTGGTTGCCGAGGTCCCCTGCGTTCGCGGCAGTGAGCGTGAGCACGTGCTCGGAACCGGCCCCACCGACGGCCGCCGTGCAGAGCAGCTCGGCGACGTCATCGAGAGCTGCGCGGGCAAGCGCAGCGGCCCCCGCGCCCGTCGTGCCGGGCGGGAGCACCACTTCACGAATCGCACGCCCCGACACGCGAAGGCGAAGCACGCCCGCCCCCGTCGCAGGTCCTGCGAACGAGAGCACAGCGGTGGCCGCGACGGCACCCGCTGCGGGGGCGACGGGACACACCATGAGCCGCCCGCGCGGCGCGATCTGCCGAAAGGCGCGCACGCCCGCGGCGGCCCGGGATCGGGCGCCGAAGAGGGCCTCGGCTTCGGTCGCATCACCCACGTCGATCGCGACGTGGTTCGCAGCCGTGCCATCGCCGACCTTCGCGGCGAGCAGCAGGGTGAGAAGGCCGGCGTCGGGCGTCGACGAGGCACCGACGCCGAGGCGCACGGCGAACTGAAAGGTCGGCGTCGGACCGGGCGAGAACCCGGACGGCAGGACTGGGGTCATGGACGTCTCCGAGGAGGCGCGGCGAGCGACGGTGCGCGCGACGCGTGGCGGTCAGTCGAGAATCGTTTGGAAGTGCGAGCGCACGACCGGCGCTCCGTCGGTGTCGGGTTGCGGGTCGGGGAGATCGCCGCGCAGGCCTCGGAGCGGCACGCCCGCACGCGGCTCTGGCGCGCCATCGGCGACCGAGGGTTCGATCGCGGCGCGCGCCATCACGCGCACCAGCAGCGAGTACGCGGTGCCTCGCGCGATGAGCCACGGCCGCGTCTCGATGAGGCGCACGACGTCGCCGTCGAAGAGCCCGGGGATCCGCAGGCCGACGAGCGCCTGCTTCACGGCACGGGCGCATCGAAGCGCGCCGGGCTGCCCGACGGTGCCCTTCATGGCCGCTCCATCACCGCGTTGGTCGCGCACGGTCACGTACACGCGGAACATGTGCTGCTCGACCACCTGGGGCTCGTGGCCTCCGGTCTCGGACTGCGCGCCGTCGGGGCCCTCCGTGCGCGCTCCCTCGTAGGCGAGAAGCGCGGACGGCGAGCGCCCCAGCGTCGCCTGGTCGAGCGCCTGGTCCTGCGTCACCTCGCCCGCGTAGCGGTCGACGAAGTTGAACGGGCCCGGAGTGGGCGCCGAGGAGAGCGTTCCGCGCAACGCTTCGAAGATCGCGTTCTCGATCTCGTCATCGGTCGCATGGGTGTCGCTCATCGCAGCCCCGCGTCGTGCACTGCGGCCTCCAGGGCGTCGGCCACGCGCGCCTCACTTTCTTCACGCCGGAGCACCCACGCCGTGCCGAGGAACTGGTACGCAGCGCTGCGCGTGGTTCCCTCTTCGACGTAGCGGGCGTAGGGGGCCGTCGCGCGCACGCCACCCTCCAGCGTGTCGCGGAGAAATGACCCCGTGGGGGCCTCCGCGCGGGTCGACGCCGTGAGGCGTCCGGTGCGATCGCGGTACGCGTGCGATGCGCGCGCCTCGTCGCGGAGGTCGCGCCCGATGCGACGCACCGCACGCTCCACGTGGTCGTCGAGACGTCGCCGAAGCACCCGCAGCGCCTGACGCACCGGGGAGACGTCGAACTCGATCGCGAACATCAGAAGTTCCAGGTGCGACGCGTGGCTGCGTCGTTCCACGGTGTCGGTGGTGGATCGGGTTGCGCCAGGAGCACACTCGCGGGCGCGGGCACCGCGGCCTGCGGAATGCGCGCACCTGCGTCGTCGCGCAGCTTCGCGAGGCGAGCGTCCGTGTCTTTGTAGAGCGTGCGAAACGCACCACGCTCGGCGTCGGAGAGAGGGCGCGTACGCATCGCGCACCAGAGCGATCGAAGGGCCGCGATCTGGCGCACGCTCTCCGGCACCGCGCCCGGAGGGAACGGCGCGCCATGCGACGCGGCGAGCACCTCATCGACCTCGGTCTCGGCGGCGCATACCGCCATGACGAGGGCCCGCTCGTCGCTCGACCCCGGCGCGACCTCGCCATCGTTGTCGCGGTCGAACACGCGCAGAAAGTCGTTCGGGTCTCCGATCACCTCGCGCACGTACGCAACGGCCGACGCGGCGTCGGTGCCGACGTAGCGCGGAGCCGCCACGGGCTACCGCGCCCCGAGGTCGAAGGCGTCGCCGAGGGTGAAGCCCGCGTCGCGCATCTCCCCGAGCGTGGCCGTGAACGTGCCGTGCGCGTGGATCCTCTGCGGGCTCCCATCGCGCAGCGCGAACCGCAGCCCGCGTCGGGCCACGAGCGTGACGGGCACATCCTCCGGCGGGAGGGCCTGCACCGGATGCTCCCCACGCATCGCCGCGAGCGACTCACGGAGCCGCGCGTTCTCGCGCTGCGCGTCCGTGGCCTGGTCGGTCTGGCGCTGCGCTTCGGCCTCGGCCTCGCGGAGCTGCGTCTGGAGCCCACGGAGCTGCTCCTCGAAGTCGTCGCGCTCCGTGCGCCGCGCGAGCAGGTGCTCGTTCGTGAGGCGCTCCCGCTCTCCGCGGAGCCCATCGCGCTCGCTGCGAAGCGTGTCGCGTTCGCTGCGAAGTCCATCGCGCTCGCGTTCGAGCTCGGTGATGCGCGCGAGGGCGCTGTCGAGGTCCGCGGGCTTCGGGGCCTCGGCGGCGGGCGTCTTCTTGTCCTTGGGGTCGGCCATGGGGTCGTCGCTCGGTGGTGCTGGGGGTGATGGAGAGGGACACGGTCACGCGCGAGCGGTCGCGCACCGCGCACGGCGGGGGAGCCGCAGGCGGCGCACGACGCGCTCGCGCAGACCTTCGGGGTGGAGTGCTGTGGAGCCGTCGAAGCGGATCAGCTCGGGCGGCGCACGTTGCGGATGACGCCGCCGAAGTCACGGCCGACGATGAAGGGCTCCGAGTCCTGCCGCGTGACCCAGACCTGGTCGAGGCCCATGGGCCCTTCGGGCTTGTACGCGACGCGCACCGACACGCCCTCGTTGGTGCCCGCGAGCGACGCACGGAAGCGCCGCGCGAAGGTCAGCGCATCCCGCGCCGCGGAGACGTGGCCCATCCACAGGTCGGTCTCGCTCCAGGCTCGCGAGACGTTCCCCGCGGCGTCTTCGAGGAGCATCTTCGAGACGAGGACGTTCTCGATGCCGAAGAACATCGCGAAGTCCGCAGGCGCCACGAGGCCGTCGTTCGCGGTGAAGCGCCCGAAGAGCAGCGCCTGGAGCTGCGGGTTGATCTGCACCGCGCTCCACGCGAGGTCGCTGAACACGGCGTGGGTGACGGCCGCGGGGATGTTCAGCATGAGCGCGAGCACATCCTCGACGGGGTCCGCCGAGGCGCCGCGGTTCCACTGGAACCCCGGGCCGAGCTCCACGACGTTCGACGCGGGGTAGTTCGCGTAGGTGAAGAAGCTCCGCGCCACGTCGAGCTCCTGCTCGCGGTCGTGCATGCCGGAGACGAAGTCCACCTCGCTGGCGACGGTGTTGAACGTCGGCGCGAGCGCCGCGGAGAGACGGTTGACCACACCCGAGAGCGAGCGCGGCTGCGTGGTGTAGTTCCGCATGCTCACGCGGCGCGACACGAGCGTGACCTGGCCGTTGGGCCCCACGCGCGAATCGACCACCGCCCGCTGCCCCGCGCGGTCGTACTCGAGGTAGGTGCCCGAGGCTTCGGTCTCCGTCTGGATGGGGCACACCACACGGTGCAGGGTGTTGTAGTTGCGCCACTCCAGCACGCCGGTGGTGAGCAGCTCGGGCACGAGCGTGTCGCCGGGATCGAGCCCGAGGCGCGTGACGGCGAGCTCGCGCGCCCGGTCGTAGGGCGTGCGTCCGAGCTCGCGGAGAAAGGCGCCCATGCGGTGCGGGTCGACGCCACGGGCGCCACGCGTCGGACCGCCCGTCGGACGCTGCGAGGCGGCGGCTCCACCGGGGCCGGAGAAGATCTGACCGAGGGAGAAGCCCGACACGTCGCCGACGTCGAAGCTGCCGCCGCGCGCGCTCGACACGCGGTGGGCGAAGGCCACGGGGTCGACACCGCGCGACGTGAGCACGCGGCTCGCCTCGGGGTGCATGCCGTAGGAGGTCGGGGCGTGCATCTGGCGCTGCTGCACGCGGGTGAAGACATGGCTCATGGCGATGGAGACTCCTGCGCGCGCGGCGCGTCGGGGTGCGAGGTGCGAGGTCGAGAACGAAGGAAGCGAAGGAAGCGGAGGCCGTGTGCGCGCCGCCCACTGCGAGGTGCGAGCGACGCGCGGGGTGGGTCGGGTTACGCGGGGCGCGTGTAGGTCACGCCGTGGACGGGATGCGCGCGGATGCGCGTGACGGACGCGGGCGCGGCATCGTCGGCGACGCCCACGACGCGCACGGTGGCACCCGCCGCGGGAGGCGAGGCGCGGATCGAGAACACGCGGCCCTCGTTGGCGCCGGGCGTGACGTTCACGGCGAGCTGGTCGCCACGCTCGACGGTGCCCGAGCCGTCGGTCTCGATGAGGCCCGGACCCTCGATGCAGACGTCGCCGGTCTGCCCCGGCGCGATGGCGCGACGGGTGAAGCCGCGCGCCTTCGCGGCGCCCGAGGCGGCGATGTTGGTGATGGGGTTGAGGTACGCCGACGAGGAGCCGTACCCGCACACGCGGGCCTCGGGGATCGTCGTCGCGCTGAGGTTGGTGCCGGGCGCGAACTCGGTCGATTCGGACTGGATGTCCAGGGGCATGGGCAGAGGTCTCCGTGCGAGGCGGCGCGAGGCCCCGAGAGCGAGGCCCGCGACGCGGTGGGTGGTGGGTGATTGCGCGGTGAGCGGTGGGTCGTTGCGCGGTGGGCGAGCGTGGCGAGGCGGTGCGCGGTGGTGCGCGACGCGATCAGAACTGGAGCGCGCTGCCGAGCTCGTGAACCGCGTCGGTGAAGGTGAGCTCGCGCCCCTCGGCGCGGGCGGCGCAGAGGTGCGTGCGGACGGCGCTCGCGAGGAGCGGCGCGACCTCACCCTGCGCGAGCGAGGCGTGGGCGGGCGCGGGCGCACCGGGCGTCACGATGGGCGCGAGCCGCTGCGGATGCTGCGCGGCCTGGAGGAGTTCCTGCGCCGTGGGCCGCGGATGGATCTTCACGAACGCATCCCAGTCGCGCTCGGCGTGGAAGCGCAGCGCACCCTCGGCGGCGCGGAGCTCGGGCTGCACGGCGAAGAGCTCGTCGAAGTAGGCCTCGCGCTCCGTGGCGCGCCGCGCGTCGCGTTCGGTGCGGAGGGCATCACGCTCGCGTTCGAGCTCGGGCACGCGCGCGGCGGCGGTGGTGATCGACGAGACCCGCGCGGCGACCTCCTGCGCGGTGGCCGCGGGCGTGAGACCGAGCGCGCGCACGGCATCGGCGCCGAGGTGCGTGAACGCGAGCACCCGCTCGCGCGCGTCCTCCTCCGAGGTGGCGGTGAGGCCGAGCTTCGCGGCCAGTTCGAGATACTTCATCGTCGTGGGCTCCGGGGTGGTGGTCGTCGCGGACGCATCGCGCGTCCCGCGGTCGGTCGTGGCGGTCGTGGGCGTTGCACCCGTCGGCGTCGCAGCCGCGGGCGTGGTGTTCGTGGTGGTCGTGGTGCCCGGCGCGATCCCCTGGAGCGCGGCGACGAGCTGCGCGAGGCGCGCGCGCTGGCCGTCGTCGAGGGCGCTCGCGTCGAGGTGCGCGGCGATGGGCTGGAGCCCCATGAGTCGCGGGTGCGCGGTGAGCGACCACGACCACAGGAGCGCGCCGAGGCCTGCGCCGGTGGCTTCGTCCTTCACGCCCTTGAAGAGCGTGATGCTGCCGAAGCGCCACTTGCGGGTCGGCCCCACCTCGGCGCCGGTGGCGGCGTCGAAGCGCACGCGGCCTTCGAGCGTGGAGGCGGTGCGCACCGAGCCATCCATCTCGGTGACCTCGCGCTCGCCGATGCGCATCTCCTCGATGTAGCCGTGGGGCTCGGCCCACGACGGCACCTTCGGGAACCAGTCCGTGTCGGCGTGCTCGATGACGACGGGCACGCAGGGGTAGCGCGCGAAGTTGGCGACGACGCGTTCGAAGTCCTCGCGCGACAGCGACACGTCGCTCTCGACCATCGAGACGGTGTAGGCGAGCTCCACCCAGCGCGTGCCATCGGACTCGGGCTCCTTCGCGAAGCACGCGACGGACACACCGAAGACCGCGAGCCCGTCGGGCACCTTGCGGTCGAACACGAGGGGGCGAAGCGAACTGCGTCGGGAGGGCATTGGGGTCTGCGGCCCTTTCAGCCGGTGTGAGGTGGCAACGGGTTGCCAGGGCGAGAACAGCAGGCTTGGAAGGCCTTGCTTCGCGGGGTACGGGACTGGTGCGCGGGGCCTTCGGGGGGCTGGTCCCAGGCCGCGCCGCGCAGGAGGATTCCGATGCAACGCAGTGCACTTCCGGGGGAAGCGAACGTAGCGCAGTGGGGAGAGTTCACGCTCAGCACGCACCGTGTGTGGGTGGTGAAGAATCGAGAGAGCACCAACGGCCTTCAGTCGATCCCCATCGACGCGGTGCAGTCCGTGGGCATCGAGCGCCACCACGCACCCGCGCTGCTGATCGTCGCTGCACTCCTCATGCTGGTCGCACTGATCGCGGGCCTCTTCGGGCGGGACGCGGCGCCTGGTGCCTTCGTGATGGCGCTCTTCGCCGCCGGGTTCGCGGGCCTCTACTTCTGGACGCGCAAGGTCGTCGTGGCCATCCACGCGGGGCCGTCGGTGCTCGCCACGGGCATCGACGGATCGCAGGCGAACGTCGACGCCGCGATGCGCTTCCTCGACGCGGTGGAGGCGCAGGGCCTCGCGGTGCGTCGGGCCTCCGATGCGATGGCGGGCGGCCGCGGGGCAGGCCTCTTCGCGACCTCGTAGCGAGACGTTGCGCCGACGCGTCGATCACGCAGCGGGCGCATCGTTGGGATCCTTCTCCGTGGGGTTGGTGCTCTGCCCGCGCGACGACTCCAGGTCTGGGCTCCAGAGCACCGGCGCGGGCGTGTTCGCGGGAAAGAGCTGCGGGTTCGCGCGCACGTACCGTTCGAAGAGCCACGACACGGCCCCGCACACGCGGCGCACATCGGGACGCCACGCCGAGAAGCTCTGCGCGTACTGCACCTGCAACGCCGCGCGCGCACCGGGACGCAGGTCGCTCACGCTGTCGCCGTAGTTGATGAGCTTCGAGAGCAGCCGCTCCAGGTGGCCGAGCGCTTCGAGCTGCAGCGGCGTCGCGCGCTGGTCGAAGCGCAGCGGCTCCACGCGCGTCGTGTCGGCGAGCACCTCACGCAGCGCGCCCGAGGCCCCATGCACCGCGCGTCGCAGGCGCTCGATCTCGGCGTCGGTCGCGACACGTCCGCCATCGAGCTTGGTGACGCCCGGCGCAGGCGCGGCGGCCTTCGCCCCACCGGCGTTGTAGTAGCCGACGACGCCCGGACGCCCGAGCAGCTCGATCAACGCCATGAGGTCGCGAAAGGTCCACTCGTACATGAGCAGGTGCCAGACGCAGCCCGCGAAGAGGCCATCGCACGTGGGCTGGAGCCCCAGCGGCGACACCGTGTGCACGAGGAACTTGTCGGGGTGGAACACCGACAGCGGCGTGCCGTAGAACCCGCCGAAAGGCCCCGTGGGGTCATCGGGGTCGTGGAGGCGCAGCGCGTGGGGATCGGGGTCGCCCGGCGGCGCCGCGAACGAGAGCCTGCGCGGATGCACCCACGCGAGGTGATCGATGGTGACCTCGCGCCCATCGCGCGCCCACATCACCTCGTGCGCGGAGCGTTGCCACCACACGGCGAGCACGAGCTGCCCGACGACGTCGTACCAGGAGGCCTCCGTGCGCGACTGCCAGCGCGTGAGCATCGCGGCGCACGCATCGGCGGCCTTCTTCGCGGCGCGGCGGTTGGTGCCCTGTCCGGGCTTCACCGCGAAGGCCGTCTCGACCACCGAGTCACGACGGAGCCCGAGCTGCGACGCGAGGTGCGGGTTCTTCTGCAGGAACTCCCCACCAAGGTCGATCCACGGTTGCAGATGGCCCTGGTTGCGCTGCGCGAGGAGCAGCGAGAGCAGCCCCGGCGTGAGCCGGTTGCCGAGCACCGCGGGATCGCGCTCCGACGCGGGCGCCGGGTGCGCGTAGGCCTCCGTGCGCGTGAGCGACGCGGGCGCATCGACGGCGGCGCTCACCGAGGGGGTGTGCGAGCCCGAGGAGACGGGCGCACCCCACGCATCGACGACGGCGCTCACGCCGGCCGAGGCCGCGTGGGCGATGCGCGAGAGGAGGGACATGCGGTGCTGCGGCTCGATGCGCCGCTCAGCGACGCGAGGCGAAGGCCGAGAGGTCTCGGCGGCCCTCCGTCGGATCGGGGTCCAACGGTGGCGGTTCGGGAGGCGTGGGATCGGTCAGCGGGGCACCGCACAACACGGCGTGGGCGCCGCTGGTGGCGTCGACATCGTCGTCGTGGTCGGCCTCGGGAAAGCCCTCGAGGACGTCGAAGTACGGGCCGTTCCACACGCCGCGCACGACGACGACGTTGTGGGCCTGCGCCTGTGCGCTGAAGGGCCCGAAGGCGGTCACCTTGTCGACGCGCTTCGGGCGACCGTAGAGCGCAAAGCCCTTCGCGCCGAGGGCGACGGCATAGCTGAAGACCTGGTCCTTGCCCGCCTGCCCCGGATCCTGCTCGACGACGATGGGCACCTCGGGGCCGTCGAGAAACGCGGTGCGTTCGACAGCATCGCGAACCTCGCCGGGTGTGCCGATGAGGCGGACAACGTGCTCGACGACGAAGAGCCCGCTCTCCGTGACCGCCATGCGCACGCCGACCGCCCAGTCGCCGCCCGCGGCGAGATCCCAGTAGCGCACGCGCCACCGGACCTCCGCAGGCCCGACGTCGACGACGCGCACCCACTCGCGCTTGAAGTACAGCCCGGCAGCGGGCTTCACGAGCCAGTTGCCGTCTTCGACCTGCGCACGTCGCACGGGGTCGAGGTCCTGCAACTGCGCGCGGTACTGCTCCTGGCCGAGGTGGGGGTTGTCCTCGATCCGCGCGGGGATGAACGTGCGAGAGAGCGCGAGCGGTGTTGCGCAGGTGACCTCGGCGTCCTTCTTGAACCACCGCGTCTCACCGGGGCGTGCACGGCGCTCGTAGGTCGGGTCGAGCCACGCGGCGAAGCGCTTGAAGACCCACTCGTGGCCACGGCCTCCGGGGTTGGTCGCAGCGCGCGACCAGTACGGGAGGCGCGTGTCGGTTCCGCGAAGACGCGCGCGGATCCCGCGGTACTGCCGCTCGCTGAAGTGCGTGAGCTCGTCGAACAAGATCTCCGCGAACTGGAAGCTGTCGTAGTTGGCGACGTCCGAGTCGTGCTCGCAGTGGTTCATCCACAGCGTCGCGCCGCTGGGGAAGATCCACTTCACCTGCGGGGTGCGTACGAGGCGCCCGCCGAGGTGGGGATAGATCTCCAGCGATCGGTCGATCGCCTGTCCGAGGTACACGGCCTCTCGTCGGAGGTAGAGCCCGCGGTACGTCGCGATGTGGATCCATCGAAGCGGGCACGCGAGCAACGCGTCGGTCTTTCCGCCGCCACCTGCGCCGCCGTAGAGGACCTCTCGCGCGCTACTCGCGAGGAACGCGGTCTGCGGTCCCGGGTTCGGTCGCCAGATCACCTCCGGGGCCGCCGACATCGCCCGCACCTTCCTCGTCGTTCGCCCGCTCAGTCACGAGCGCTTCGAGCTCCAGCGCGGGGAGCATCACCACCTTCGCGGCGCTGGTCGTTGCGACGGGTCCGCCGTCGGCGCCGGTGTGCTCCAGCCGCTGCACGCCGCGGTACTCGGCGGGGAGCTTCCGCTCCAGCAACCACTGCCAGCGCGCTGCGTCGCGTCCGGTGCCCGACTGGAGCTTGCCGATCCAGTGGGCCTCGCTCAGCCCGAGCGCCTGCTCCAGGCGGAGCACGAGCTCCGCGCACAGTTCCTCGTGCTCGGTCAGCGTTCCGACGTCGCGCTCGCCATCCTCGACCTGCATCAGGACGCGGTTGCCGATCTCCAACCATCGGAACCCCGCACGCACGGTGAACCATGCCCCCGATGCGAGCGCGGTCTTCTCGCGCGGAGGTGCCCCCGCTGTTCGAAAGGCTCCGCGCACCGACATGCCCGCCGCGACCTGCTGCACGATGCGGTCGACGGCAGCGAGGGTGAGCTTCGGGGGAAAGGGCACGTCATCACGTCGCCGCACGCCGAGGTGCGAGCCCCATGGCTGCAAGGCGCTCCAGCGCCACAGCCACGTACTTCGGTGCGAGCTCCACGGCGCAGAGGAGTCGCCCGGTCTGCTCGGCGGCCGCGAGCGACGTGCCCGATCCCGAGAACGGTTCGAACCCACGCTCACCGCGGCGCGAACTGTTCTGCAGCCCATCGGCGACGAGGCCGACGGGCTTCATCGTTGGGTGCTCGGCGTTGCGCGCGGGCTTGTCGAAGAAGAGCACCGAGGCCTTGTCGCGCCCCCCGAACCACGGGCGGTTCTTGCCCTTCCAGCCGTAGAGGATCGGCTCGTGCTGGTGGTGGTAGTCCGCGTGGCCGAGGACGAAGGTCTGCTTCACCCACACGAGCGTCTGGTGCCACTTCCACCCGATGCGTCCCCACTCCTCCGCGAACACGCGCGAGAGCGGCCCGGCCGGGTGTGCGACGTAGATCGGCGCGCCCTCGACGAGCACGCCGTCGGCGCTGGCGAAGGCCCCTCGCAGCAGCTCGGGAAGGCCCGCAGCACCGTCGTTCTCGATCGTGAGCCCGGTGGCGCCCTTGTACTCCACGCCGTAGGGCGGGTCGGTCCACATGAAGCGCGCCCGCTCGCCGGCCATCACGGTTGCGACATCGGCGGCGTTGGTGGAGTCGCCGCAGAGGATCCGGTGCGCGCCGCCGGGCGTGGCCGCACTGGGGATCTCCCAGAGCTGCCCACGCTCGACACCCCACTTCGTGCGCAACTCCTCCGCGCGATCGACGGGCGCTTCGTCCTCGGTGATGGTGGCCCTCGGCTCGTCGCCGCCTGCGGACGCGCCGAGCGCGCCGAGTGCCCCCTGCGCCTCCGCACCGACGCCCGCGATGAGTCGCTCGACGGCCTCGGCGGTGTAGCCCATGTCCGCGAGGAGCGCGGTGCCCACGCCGAAGCGCTGCAGGTGGCTCACCAGGAGGTCGACGTCGTCATCGCCCTGGAGCCCCTTCGCATTGTCGGCGATCGCCAGCGCGTCGGCCTCGGCGTCGGACACGTCGAGGAAGCGCACGGGGATGAGCCCGGGCCCCGGCGCGTCGGGGTCGAACATGTGCTCGGGCCCGCCGCGCGGGATGCCGTCGACGTCGAGGCCGTCGAGGATCGCGAGCGCCGCGAACGTGCGGCCGTGACCTCCAATGATCCTCCGCGTGGAGCGCTGGGCGAGCACGGGGGCTCCCCACCGTGTGCGGAGGATCGTGCGCGCCAGTTCGAGCACGCGGTGGTTGCGACGGTAGTTCTCCCGCCAGGCGCGGAGCTCGCGCACGGGGAAGTACACGGCTGCTGCGACAGCAGCTGCGTCGTCGACACGCGCGGGCGTGGGTGGTGACACTTCGCGGCGGGCAGGCATCGGGTGCGACTCCTCAGCCCCCGAAAGCGCATCGCCACCGCGAGCCGCACGCGAGGAGCGTGACGGCCGCACGGCGGCGAGGAAGGGGGCGCCCGCGCGATCCGTCCGGGCGCTCCGAGAGCGCGCACTCAGACGGCCGCTGCGGGCCTACGTGGGGATGCAGGGTGGCGGTCCGCGACGCGCGAGCGAGGCGGCGACACACCGTCGAACGGGGCGACGCGGAGAGGACCGCGACGGCGGTCCAAGAGAACCGCGCGGAGAAGAGCGACCGCCCCGCGCGTTCGTGCGAGCGCAGGGCGGGAGGGAGCGACTGGATCGCGCGACCGCAGACCGGTTCAGCGAGCGACGCTGGGAAAGTTCGTGTCGACCCAGGCAGGGTCGATGCGACGGTGCCCGCCCGCCGTGGTGGTGCACGGGATCGTGCCTCGCTCACACTCGCGGCGCAGGGTCCGCTCCGAGAGCGAAATGCCTTGTTTTGCGAGAGCTTGAGCCAGTGCGGGCGGCGTCCAACCCCTCTGTTGGGAACGCTGCGGACGCAACTCTGCCATCTGCAATCTGGGGGTACTGTGGCCGATTTCGAACGCGGACGTCAAGCACGAGCCTGACGTTTGAAGGTGTCCAGGTATGACACTTGAGATATTCTCAACTGGGTGGTACCGCTCGCGCGTTGCTTGCCACCTCTCTTGTAGGCCCTAGATGACCACTCCAAGTTCGCCAGACAAAGTCCTAGCGGACATCAAGTTGACCGCCGCCTGGGGAACATTGCACCTCACTCGGCACGCTCAAGAACGCATGGCGGCTCGCAGCGTCGTGATGGAGGACGTAACCGCTGCGATCGCCACCGCCACGGTCTGCACCTACAGCTCGACCGAGGACACCTGGCGCGTCGAGGGAGGCCAGGATCTTGATGGAACGTCGCTGATCGTTGTTCTTTCGATCCGCGGGTCGGTTCTGCGCCTCATCACGGTGATCTGAATTCTTTGTCTCGTGGGCGTTCAGTGAACGCTCAGAGGAGTATGGCAATGGAGACGACGAAGCCCTGCGTTCACTGCGGCGGTGTGGCGGTGTACCGGCAGTACACCCACACGGAGAATGTGGGCGGGGTGACGGTTTGCGACCCGCGTCAGATGGCGTTCATCTGCCGCGATTGCAATGAAGTGCAGCTGACCTCGAACGACCTGGCGAGCATCCAGCGCCGCGCCGCACTCACGGCGTTGCAGGATCTCCCGAACATCAGCGGCGGCGTGCTTCGGTACGCTCGCAAGGCTGTTGGCTTCCGCCAGACGGACCTCGCCCAATTGGTAGGCCTGTCAGCGGAAACCATCTCGCGCTACGAGACAAACGCGGAGCCCATCCCGCGCACCATGCAGATGGCGATGATGGCGATCGTCCATGCCAAAGAGACCGGCATTGACCTTCGGGCCCTCATCGAGGCCGCAAGCAAGACGTCCGGCCCTGAGAAGTTGGTTGTGACGATGGAAGGTCCTCGCGCCGCGTAGGTGCGCCCGTCTCACAGTCCACTGCTCCCCGCCATCGCCCGGGCGACCGCACGCCCGACCTTCCCCCGCTCCCCCTCCCCCGCCACGAACCCACACGCGACGCGCGTCGCCAGCTCGTCGGGCACCTGCGCGGGTGCCCACAGCGGCGCGAGTTGCTCCCGTCCCCAGGCCATCGCGAGTGCCTCGAAGCTCGGCCCCTTCACGCCCGTGATGAACCCGTGCTTCACGTAGATGAGCCGCACGATCGGCTGCTCGTCTTCGTCCTTCGCTCCGGTCGGCACCATCAGCGGTGCGCGGATGACCTTCACCTCGTCACGCTCGGCTGCACGCTCTCGCCATGCCTTGCGAAGCACACGCGGCGCAGCCCCCGATGCGACGGCCTCGCAGCGAAGCCGGTGCTGCCGTTCGGGGCTCTCCGAAGTGGGCGCGAGCACCCAGAAGGTCCACAGCCTTGCGACGCGCTCCCCCTCCCCGTTCACGATCTCCTCGCGCAGGTGGCGCCACACGGCGACCGCGCGGCTGTAGCCCCGCGACTCATCGATGAAGTCGAGCCGTCCTCCGTGCGCCGCCGACGTCGACCCCGTGTGTCCGACCGACCCCGTGTTGCGCACGAGCGCAGGGGAGCGCGCGAGCATCTGCGGCAGCCACCGCGCGAGCAGCGGAAGGTCCGTCTCCACGCGCAGCATGAACCGCCGTCTGGCGGGCGTGGCTTCGCGATCCGCAGGGTGCGGTGACGGCTCGTACCGCTCCTCGCAGACCGCGCAGGCCCTCGCGGTGCGGTTCTGCTGAACGTGCGCGATCGCATCGGCACATCCGGGGCAGGCGTAGTCGGGCACGGCGGGGCCCGCAGCGGCGTTCTCGGTGGTCGTCGGGGGCGTCATCGGATCTCCGTGGAGGTGGCAGCCGCAGGGGCGCGGAGGGCGGCCACGAGGGCAAGCGCGAGGGCGTCGCGGGCGTGCACCGACACACCGCGAGGACCGCGCAGGATCGAGAGGGAGCGGGCGGAGACGTCGTCCTTCGACGCGCTCCGTCCGAGGCCGAGCGCGGTGCGCGTGTCGACCGCGCGCAGAAGGACAAGCGGTGCCGCGGGAGGCAGCAGCGCGAGGACCGCGCCGATCACCAGGCCGAGCGCGTGGGCCTGCTGCGCGGGCACGTTCGCGTAGAACACCCAGCGCTCCAGCGCGATCACGTCGGGACGTGCGGCTTCAACGAGCGCGGCGAGCTCGCGGGCGATCTTCACAGCCCGATGCTCGTCGGAGCCATCGCTGGGGCACGTGTGGAGCGTTCCGTTGTGCACATGCTCGTACGCAACGCCTGTGCGTGAGACCACGCCCCAGCCGAGCGATGCGAGCCCCGGGTCGATGCCGAAGGCCACCTGACGGCGGGCCACGTCAGGCGCCTCCGCGAAGCGACGCGCCATCGGTCGACACGAACCACTCGAAGCCGCTTGCGCGCTGCTCGGTGATCCACCGGTCGGCGAGCCGCGACGAGGGATAGCGGGCCCAGAAGCTCCTCGCGTCGAGGTTCGTGGTGACCAGCGTCACCGTCGGTCGCGCCCATCGCTCGATGAAGAGCGACGCGAGGAGCGAGGCATCGCCGGGTTCGGTGCCCGCATCGTCGACAACGAGCACCGTCACGGAGAGCCAGCGCTGCCACGCGTCTGCGTTCGACGAGAAGCCGTTGCGGGGCGTCGTCGCGACGGCAGCCGCGGGAACGAAGAGTGCCGCGTTCGCGGCCACCACCTGCTGGCGCAACGGGTTGCCCGGGCGCTGGTGGAGCACCGCCCACGCGGCCGCCGCGGTCTTGCCAGTGCCAGCGGGGCCGGCGACCACGCGCGCGACGGGCCGACGGCGAGGCTGCTGCGAGATGCGCTCGAACACCTCGCGGAACGCTCGCAGCGCAGTGGTCTCCCGCGGCGTGTCGGCGACGGCGACCTCGAGGAGGTCGGGATGCTCTGGAAGCTCCGCGCGACGTGCCGTCGACACGAGCGACGCGCGGGCGATCGCATCGAGGCGGGCCTCCTCCTGTGCGATGGCAGCCGCGGTCGACGGTTGCGCTGCGTGGACCGACAGCGAGCGCACCACGTGGAGCCATGGAGCGCGCTCGACGGCCGGTGCGGGCGGTGTGCGACGACGCGCGTCGAGAAGGGTGCGCTGCGCACCGAAGATCGCCTGATCGTCTTCGGACTGCGCGGCGTTGCGACGCTGGAGCAGCCGGGCCTGTGCAGCGGCGACCTCGGGGGGCAGAAACGTGTTCTTGGGATCCGTCATGGCATGGCTCGCTGACGCTGCTCCATCTCGAAGATGGCGCGCAGCTCGGGGTCCTGCGGGGCGTAGTCGGAGGGCGCCGGGCGGGCCTTCGCGGGGGGCGGGCGCACAGCCCCTCGCGCGCGGAGGTCGGGGAGCGCGGGGCGACCCGCAGCGTTCCACTGCGCTGCGTCTTCGAGGAGCTGCGCGAGACGACCAGGCGCGAGGAGGTAGGCGAGGCTCGGGGAGCCGTGGGTCCACCACGAGAGGCCTCCAGCGACGATCCAGTCGGCGAGGGCCTCGAAGTCCTGCGTGGAGCGTCCCAGCCTGGCGAGCTCGCGGACCTTCTCGGTCCAGGTCACGAGCATACGTGCGTCGAAGGCGAGGTTCAGCGCGGGCCGCGCGCGGCGCGTGCGCTCACGCAGCGTCTGGAGCAGCAACTCCGCATCGAGGCCGAGGCTCTCGACGGTGCCACATCGAGTCGCACCGAGCGGATCAGCGTCCCCCGCCAGTGCGTCTGGCCCGAGGGGGGCCGACTCGGCCGCCGCGCGCTTACCACCGTCGTCTGGTACGCCCGTACCTCGGTCTGCGGAAACGCGCTTACCGAAGTGCTTACCACCGGCCTTACCACCATCTTCGCCCGCGCCCTCCGAACCGATCTTCTCTGTGTTCTCTGGGCTTTGTGTCGGGGTGGGGGGTTCGGGGGGCGGGGCCGGGCTTACCACCGGGCTTACCGCCGTCTCGCTGGTAAGGCTTACCGAGTCCTTACCGCCGTCGCGTTGGTAAGCCTTACCGCGCGCGCCGAGCTCCTGCGCGGCCTCATCCCGAGCACCGCCGAAGCGTCCGCCACGCCGCCCCGCGGCGTCGGCGATCGGTCGCGCATCGTCGAGCGAGAGTCCGAGCCGTTCGAGCACACGTCGGCCGTCGGCCGAGTCGAACCAGGCGAGGCGTGCTTCGCGCGTTGCGAGGCGGCGGTTCGAGCAGTGTGCCTTCAGCGAAGCGAGCGCCCGTCCGCGTGGCGAACTGCGGTCCGTCGTCGGGCTCACGACGCCCTCCCCGGTCGGAGCAGTCGCGCGCACGTCGCCGCCGGGGCCCGCGGCGACGGCCGTCCCCTCGACGAGGCGCAGGTGGATCATGCGTGCGTTGTCGTCGAGGGCGACGAGTTCCGCGGCCACCAGCTCGTCGACCTCTGCGCGAACAGCGCCGTCGGTGTCGCCCTCACACCACGTGATGACGGCGATGGTTCCGACGCCCGTGTGGTGATTCACGTAGGGGAGCGTTGCGCCTCCACGCGACTGTGCGAGGAGCCCCGCGAGAACACCGCGCGCCGAGCGCGAGAGCACACGCACGCGCGGGTCCGTCTGGAAGGCGATGCACGGGAACGGATCCCACCAGGGGGTCATCGAGAGGGCCTTTCATCGACGGACGCGATCGGCGTTGCGGCCTCGGGAGCGAACCGCTGACGAAGCATCCGGTGGAGTGCACGGAGGCCCGCACACACGCTCGCGGGCGGCACGCGCGGGTCGACACGCGCATCGCCACCGAGGGCTTCGAGCGCGCGTGTGAGGAGCGTGTCGAGGGAGTCGAGAACAACGCGAGACGTCTCTCCCGGGGCTCTCACTCCCCACAGTGCAAGTGCGTCCGCCTCGCCGAGCGCGATGCCTCGTTCAAACCGCTTCAGCACCGCGCGCAGCTGGGGGCGGGACAGCGCCGCGAGCTCGGACTCGGTGAAGATCACCGTCGAAAGTCGAAGCCCGTGCGGCAGGGCATACGCGCGGCGCGCGAGGGCAACGGGGCGGGGACGCGCGACCGCTGGCGAAGCGATGCCGAGCACGCGACGCGCCTCACGCCGTCCCCGATCGGTGAGACGCAGGCGGCGGGGCCCGGCGCGCTCCAACCACCTCCGCGCACAGAGCCCATGCACGCCCGAGAGCTTCGCGAGGACGCGGTTCGAATCGGGCAGCGGGAAGCCGCGCAGCGAGAAGGCCTCGGGGTGACGCTCCCAGCACTCGACGATGAGTGCGTCGGCGGTGAAGGCCTCGCGCCTCGTCCGCTCGGCGACGTGCCAGGCAGCCACGAGAATCTTGTGCGACATGCCGAGCCGCGACGCGTCCGACGGGGTCTGCCGGATTGAGGCGGGTGGGGTGGCGGGCGCGTGCGACAGTGCTTCGTGGTCCACGTTCAGCCCTCCTCCGCGGGTGCGTGCAGGCTGGCTTCGATGGGCACGCGCTCGCCCGCACAGAGACGCACGACCGCCTCGGCGTGCCGCCAGGTGCGCGCGCGGGTGCCCATGCCTGGCGACGTTGCGAGGAACGCGACGCTGGCTCCGAACGCAGCAGCGCAGGCATCCGCCGAACGTCGAGCGTGACGTTGCCCGCAGATGGTCGCGTCGAAGTACGACGCGAGGTGCTGCAACATCCACTGCGCGTCCCACAGCGCCGACGCGTAGGGCACGTTGCGGCGCTCGGCATCCCACATGCCGAGACGCCATCGGAGGTCGCGTGCGAGGCGGGGCACAGCGAGCACATCGACCTGCTGCGCGACGAGCCACGCCAACACGGCGCGTGGGGCGTGCCGTGCGGCGCTGTCGTCGGCCGCTGCCGTACCGCGCCACATCGGAGACGCCGGAAGCGACCCGCGGAGCGTGTAGCGCGCGAGGTCGAGGGCGAGAAGCATCGAGCGCGCAGCCCCCCGGTGCGCGCGGCTCGTCAGGATGCGTGGAAGGTGCGGCGCGATGCGGCCTTCGAGGTCCGCACGACCCGGCGTCGAATCGTGCAGCGTCCAGGGGAGCAGGTGACGCCACACGGATGCCGCGATCGGGCACGCGATCGCGTCGCTCTCGTCGTGTGCGAGTGCGGGTGAGGTCACTGGGCGGCTCCTCGCGTGTTGCGCGCGGCGCGATGGGCGGCCACCAGGCGGTCGATCTCCGCACGGCGGACGTAGACGGGGCACCCGCGCGTCCCCCGATACCCGGCCTTCCGAAGCAGACGTGTGAGCCACCCGGTCGACACACGCAGCCGACGCGCCGCCTGCGCGATGCACTCGCAGTCGGGGTTCCAACCGCGGAGTGCGATCGCGCGATCGACCTCCGCAGGGTCCACACGCATCCCCTTGCCGACGCGCACGAGAACGACCGAGGCGGCCGTCAACCAGCGTCGGAGGGTGAACACGTGCAGGTCGTGGCGCTCCGCTGCGGCCTGCAGCGGCTCCAGCCGTTGCTCCGCCTCGAATGCATCGATCACCGCGTCGAGATCGACGTAGCGCCGAGGCCCGGAGGTGCGGGGACGCTCGCCCTCCTGCGCAGCAAGACGCCGCGCCTCTGCGCGTGCGCGCGCTCGTGCACGGCTGCCGGGCAGCACGTGGGGGGCGGTGTACGTCGGGATGTTTGCGCGCGCGCACAGCGCGAGCAGGGCCTTCGGCACGATGCCGAGTTCGCGCGCCGCGGCCGTCACCGAGGTGAGGCGGCGGGTTGAGGGTTCAAGCCCAAGCACCCTCGCCTGCGCGCAGATCGCGACCCACGAACGACCGGGCAGATGCTGCAGCATCGTGCGCACCGTCGACTCGGACCAGATCCGCATCAGCGTTCGGCACTCGGCGGTGCTCCAATGCCGGGCCGCGCGCTTGATGCGGCCCGCGCGGGTGAGCTTGTGGATGCGCTGGTGCACCGCGGTACGCGAGCGCCCGGGAAACGCGCGCTCGATCTCGGCCCACGGCAGCGCACGACGGGTCGAGCGCCTGCCCGAGAGGATCTGCACGAGACGCTGCTCGTCGGCCTCCGTCCATGCCGTGTGCCCCGGCGCAGCGGTCGTTGCGCGCGACCTCCGCGCCGTCGGGTTCGCTTCGCGGCGCGCCCTCACGACGTCGCCCCCATCTGAAGCCGCTGGAGCGTGCTCCGCACCCCGACGAGCTCCGCACGTCGGACCGCGAGGGCGCGCTCCTGTGTCACGAGTTCCCGCTCATGCGCGGGCAACGCGCGCTCGATCGCCTGGACGAGGACCGACGCGATCACGGGCAGGATGTCTTCGCCCGGAGGTACCGGTTCGTCGAACAGCACTGCTCCGCCAGACGCCACGGCGCGGACGCGATGGGGACCGACGTGAAGGTCGACGTCTTCGGAGCTGTGGAGGCACTGCGCGAGGCGGATCAGCTCGGCGAAGGAGAGCGTGGGCGACGTCCGCTTCGCGCGCGACGATGCCTCCGTTGCGGCGGAGTACCCCGCGGAGATCTGCGAGGCGGCAATCGTGAGATCGCGGCCCGCCGCGCGCGCCGCATGCCACACACGCTTGCGGCATCGTGGGCAGAAGGGGATCAACTCCGCGCGCGTGTCGACGCGTACGCGGCCGGCCATGTGCGTGCAGCCCGCACCCGCGCACTTGATCGCATCGCGAGGCGTCTCACGGCTCTCGCCCGACGGGGCTTCGCTGGCCGACGTCGACGCATCCCCGCGCGTCGTCGCAGGCGGAATCACGGCCTCGGTTGGAGGATCCGTGGATGGGGTCCGCGTTGGCGACGTGAGCTGCTCCGTCGCATCGGTCGCTCGCGTGTCTGCAGGGCTGGCTGTTGTGTTCCGCGCGGGAGCGTCGTGCGTGCGCACCGCGCGCTGTCGCTCGACGAACAACTCCTGTGCACGCGCCTCCAGCGCTGCTTCCTGGGAACGCGGCGTGCCGGGGCTGATCTCGATCACGGTCCCATCACGCGCGAGCGCGGCGATCGGTGCGCTTCGCATCCCCACGAGCGCGGCGGCCTTCTTGTCGAACGGGCCGAGCACCTTGAGCTCCCCGTTCGCCTTGATGATCACGTCGTACATCGCACCCTCGCTCCCCGCTGCTGCGCGCTCACGCAGCCGCCCCGTCGATCCCGAGCTGTGCGCGACGCGCGCGCCCTGCGAGCTCGTCGGCCCGCTCATTCCCCGCGACGCCCGCGTGCCCGCGCACCCATTCGAACGCCACGCGACGGCCTTGAAGGCGGGCGTGCACCGCTCGAATCACGGCAGCATTCGGGCTGTGGTCGTGCACCGTGAAGAGGCCGCGCGACGCCTGGATCGCGTACTCGCTGTCGCTCCTCACGATGAGAGGGCGCGTTGCCCAGGCGGGCGAGTTCGTCACCGCGAGCGCGAGACCGATCGCGCACAACTCCGCGCGGTTGTTGGTGCCGAGGCCGAGCGGCTTCGACACCTCGAGCACGACGACGCCCTCGTCGAACACCACCACGCCCGCGCCGCAGGGAAGGTGCGCTCGTGTACCGCTGCCGTCGGTGTACGCGATGACCGGCTCGTCGACGTCGACCTCCCGCTGCTCGTCGAACGCATCGTTGGCCTGCTGCTGCGTCGATGCCTCCGCGACCTGCTCCGCAATCCCCGGCGTCGGCTCGACCGGCGTTGCCGCGCATGCGTCGAAGGCGCTGACGTAGGTGCTTCCCCGGATCGCACGATTGCCCGCGGCGCGATGCGCCTCCATCAGACGAGCGCGCTCCTCTGGCGTGGCAGTCGCCAGCCACTTCGCGTGCGCGATCATCTCCAACGCGTGAGCGCGGCTCATGGCGTGTCCCCGCAGTGCACCTGCACCGCTGCAGGAGGCGGCACGGCGCGAGCGCGTGCGCCCACCCCCACCACGACACCGACGACGAGGCCCGCGACGAATGCGAGCGTGCCGACGAGGAGTGCTCCCGCCTCTGCGGCCGTGAGCGTGAGGCGCCGCGTGCTCACGCGAGCCCCCATCGAACGAGGAACGCTCTGCCCGGCGTGCAGTGCCGATCGCACACGCAGGTCGAGAGGCAGAGCACGCGTCCGTCGCGTGCCAGCTCTCGCGCGATCAGGTCGCGCGCGGTTCTGGGGTCCGTGCAGACGTGATGGCCGGAGAGCCAGACGCGCGCGTCGGTCTTTGCATGGAGCGCCGACGTTGCGACATCTGCAACGCGCGTCCAGAGCGCACGCTGTTGGGAGGCGCGGTCCCACTCGCCGAGCGCGTCGTGCCAGCCATCGAGGGCTCGCTGAAGGGTCGCGGCCTGGCGCTCCGCGAGCCGCGCGAGTGCGGCGAGGAGGATCGCCTGCAACACGATGATCGCAACGCTCATCGCGTCCCCCGATGCGCGCGCATCTCGGCGCACGCGGAGAGCACCACCGCGATCTTCGATTGGAGCGTGAACGCTGCCGACTCGATGCGCGCGAGCTCCATGTCATCGATGACGCCGTCTTCGAGGGACACCCGAAGGCGCTCCGCGAACGCGCCCACCGCGGAGATGGTGTCGAGGGCGAGGTCGCGGAGATCGCGCGCCGGGCCCCGCAGGTCGCTCGCGTCGCGGCAGCGTGCGAGGCGGCGGGCGTAGTAGGCGACCGCAATCCGCGCGCCCATGGCCTCGACGTCACCGCACGCGATCGCAGGATCACCATCGCCGCACAGCCGCTGCATGTGCGTGTGCGAGATCCCGAGCCGCTCGGCGACCGCGCGCAGCGTTGCCCCCGGTTCGCCCTCGCATACGAGGGTCGTGAGCGTGTCGTGAAGGTCCCTCGCGGCGTTCGCGCGCGCCTTCACGCGGGCCGGTGCCATCTTCGCGTTCATGGCACCTCCCGCGAGGTGACGGGCCGTACGACCTTCTCGCCCCAGAGGGGGTCGCGATGATCGTTCGCTGCGTGTGCCGTCTGGTCGAAGTCGAGGGAACGGTCGACCGTCACGTCGGGCGGCGCATCGGGCTGCCCGGCGAGCTCGCGGAGTACGTGGCCGACCGCCTCGGTGCGCGTGCAGACGCGCGTTCCGCGCCCCCATCCGAAGCCACCCCGCAAGGGGGCCGTGCGCCATCCCGCGCCGCGGAGGAGGCCCTCCTCGATCACGTCGAGGGCCTTCACGAACATCACCCGCGAGGGGTCGAGCTCCGCGCGTGGACGCCACAGGTCGAGGGCCTGTTGCGCGGGCAGAAGGCGCCCGGTCTCGTGGTCACGCCAGAGCGCGGGGGAGCCCACCGTCTGCGTGAGCCCGTAGGCGAGGAGCAGTGCCTCGCAGGCCAGGTCGCGAGCATGCGCGAGGCGCCGGAGCGCGACCGCCATCAGCGGCGCGGACGCGTCGAGGGGAGCTGCACTCACGGTTCAGCCCCCGGTCCCGGTCGGAGCCTCGGCGCGTGAGGAACGCGCTGCCGCGAGCGTCTGCCACTGGGGCTCGTCGCCGACGCCGAGCATCAGCCACGCGATGGGGACTCCCGCGGCGTTCGCGTACGACTCCGCGACCGGACGCGTGATGTCGTCGGTGTCGCGCCCCTCGATGATGGCGCAGGTGCCCTCGGTCCGCCCTGCTGCCCGATCGAACGCCCTGCAGGAGAGGCCGAGCGCGGTTCGCAGTCGCCTCAGTCGCTGACTCACGTTGGTGGAGGACTTCATGACAGACAGCATTGCCAAGGCAAACACTTTTGTCAACCTCGCGCTCGAAAGCGATGCTGACAACAGCGTTTGCCGGAACTACCGTTTGCCGGTGGCGACGATCGGGGACCGCATCGAGGAACTGAAGACGCGCAAGGGATTCAGCTCTCTCGCCCAGCTCGCCGAGGCTTGCGGTGGCCTGCCCCGCCAGACCCTGTCCCACATTGTCCGCGAGAGCCGTCGGAACCCCGCGTTTCGCCCCGACCTGTCGACGCTTGCGAAGGTCGCCGACGGCACGGGGGTGACGGTGGCGTGGTTACTCGGGGAGGCTGCGACGGAGGTCGATGTCACCGAGGAGAGAGTTCATGACGCGTCGACCTCGGAGTTTGAGGCACCGCGCCTGATGAACCTGCCGGGCTGGCCTGATCTGGTCGCAACTGCACAGGCACTCGATGAGGCACGGGGCGTCCCTCAGTGGGCGTTCGACCTGCTCGGCTGGAGCAACGGCCTCGTCACGGTGCCGCTCGTTCCGAGCTCGATCGTCGAGCTCGCGAAACTCGTGATGAAGTACACGTCCCCGGCAGACGCCGAGGCTGCCCTGTCGAAGCTGCGATCCGCGACGAACAGGCCGTAGTTCACTCGGATGCCGCGTGGTTTGAGCCTCGCGGGGCGTGCCTGCGCCCGACGCAATCTGCCTGTGTGCCCAGTCGCAAACGCCGCGCACGACCGCCGCGTACTGCGCTCTACCGATGACCAGGTGAGCGCGCTGACCTGCGAAGCATGGATCGACAGCCGAATGGACGCGGCGTGAGTCGTACCCCTCTATCGGGGAGCTGTCGTTCGCACGTGGGAAGGTAGGGGAGCTGGTTGCGGCTGCCGACGACCTCGACGCAGACCACTGCTCGGATGTACGGTGCCAGCTCATGGGCTCAGACATCGCGCGGGGTGTAGGACAGGTTCGGCAGAAACTCGCGAGTGGGGTGCAGCGAGCAGCCCTAGATCCGGTTGCCGCGGTTGCCCTCGCAGAGCTTGAAACGTTACCCGCTGTAGACCCGCCGCTCCTCGAAGCGATCGCGGAGCACCTCCATGAGCGTGCGGGATCGGGGGAACTCGACGCCCTCGTACACGCATCCGGGATCGCAGATCTCGACGCGCTGGTCGCTGCTGCGGGGTGCCGCTGGGCCGTCGAGCGCGAGCTACCGATGGACGGTCTGTACATCCCGACAGGCCAGATCCTCGTGCGAGCCAGGCGGGATGGGGCTCGCATGCGCCTTGTGGCGCTGCACGAACTCGCCCACGCGGTCCTCGAAACAGCAGGCATCCACCACGTTCATGCCGACGTGTGGCGGCTGACGCTCGCCCTCGGAGCACCACGCAACGCGATCCGCAAGCTCCGGCGCGAACTCGGTTCTGATGCGCTGGCGCTCGCGGCCTCATGTGGGCTGCCAGCGTGGGCCGCGGAACGACGCCTCCGCGACACGGAGGGGTGACAAATCAAAACGACTTCTTGACATATACTTTTGCCATGGCAAAGCTGTCTGCCAACCCGACCGGCATTCCACTCCCGGTCGGCGTCGGAGCACGCGATGCCGCACGATGCCTTCACCGCGATCCACCTGCAGGCGACCCGGGCGCTCGCCCGCGAGACCACCACCTGCAAACGCTGCGAACGTTGCGGCGGCCGGGGCGAACGTCTCGACCGAAGCGGGTACTGCTCCGCGAACCCCACCGGCTTCGACGCCTGCCCCGACTGCGGCGGCCACGGCGAGATCGAGCGGTCGCCGTACGACGCGGACCTCGCGGCGGCGCGCGCGGCCTGGGCGAAGATCCCCGCAGCTGCCCGACCCGCTGCGCGGGCGGAGGCGCAGCATCGGCTCACGGGGTTCGATGCGCTCGCGCGGACGCTCTACTCGCTCCGCACCACGCCGATCCCGCCGACCGCGCATGATGCAGCAGCGGTCCTCGGCGCGGACCTGACCGGCGCCTGCGGCCCCTGCGAAGCGGCCGCCCGCATCGCCCTCGCGGCGAGCGATGCCGCGAACGCGACGGGAGCCGTCGTGCACGGTCACCTCCGCGGCCTGGTCTTCGGGCTGCTGAACGGGGATCTGGCGCGCGCCGAGGAGGCTGCGCTCGCGGTTGCTCGCCCGGCCACGGCACGCGCCGCCGCCCTCGACCATCTGCGCGCCCGCGCGGCGGCGGAGGTGGCGTCTTGATCGCCCTTCGCGCCACGCGCGCCCCGTCGGCTTCGATCCCCTCCCGCGAGGAGTGCGTTCGCCACGGCCTCGGCGAAGCGCCGCGTCCCGCCCTTCGGCACCTCGCTCGCCACGCTCGCACGCCCGCGGATTGGCTCGCCTACGCCGACGACGCGCGAGAGCTCGCGCTACACCTCGCAGCCGCCGCGGAGGCGATGGCCTGCAACGACGTCGATGGCGCCGCAGACATCCTCGCGGCGAAGGCGGGTCACGCGTCCGCCTGCGCCTGGGAGGAGGCACTCGCGCCGGAGTTCCGATCGAGGGAGCTGGCGACGTTCGAGTCGGAGAAGAAGGCCGCGCACACGCGCACCGAGGCTGTCCGCCGGGCGCGATTCACGCGCGACGAGGCCGCACGGTGGATGCTCGCGCGACTCCGTGAGGGGCGCTTCGAGGGCGGCGCGCACGAGTCCGACATCGTGCAGCTCGCCGATGCCTGCGCCGCGGCGATGGCGACCGACGAAGACGCTGACCAGTGCGAGGAGCACTGGATCTGGGACGTGGCCCTGGAGGTCGCGACCTTGTTCGAGGGGAACGCGCGATGACCCCGCGCCCCTTCACCGAAGCCAGCGCCCGCGCGTGGATGAACGCGCAGCTCGCGAGCGGAGGCTTCATCGACGCCTGCGGGGAGGTCGAGGTGACGCAGCTCGCGGAGGCCTGTGCCGAAGCCTTCGACGTCGCCGACGAGGGAGGCCCGCTCGACGACCCCGACCACTGGATCTGGGACGCGGCCGCCAACGCCGCAGCGGCCGCCGAGGCCGCGGGAGGACTCGCATGAAGAGCACCGAGAACGTTCGCGCTCACCTCGTCGAGGACGCGCGCCAGCTCGCCAACGACCACCTCGCGCGGCTCTGCGCCGACGCAACCACCGCAGCCGAGTGGGTCGCCGTCGCCGACGCCTTCGCCACCTACGCCGCCTGCCCGGTCGGCACGGCATCGCTGCTCGGCGAAGAGCGCCTCGCCTGCGCCTCCTCCGCTGCGTGGCTCACGTCGCGCGGAGCGGAGCGCGCTGCCGAGTCTCTGCTCGCACGCAGCGTTCGCGCGGATCTCCGCACCTGGCGCAACAACCTCGCTGCGGGCCGCGCGGCGCGCGAGGGTGCTCAATGAGCCGCCCAGATTCGAACTCCGCGGGAACCTCGCGGGTTCACCACCTCGCTCTCGACGCACGGGCCGACGCGATCGAGGCGCTCGTTCGATACGGCGCGCTTCGGTCCGCTGCGCAGGCGAACCACGATGCCGACCGCGACGGCTTCAACGACGCGGCGCCACGCATCGAGCTGCGCTTCGCGCTCGAACGAACGGAGACGCCGTGGACCGCACACGTCGCGTGCTCCACGCCGCACGGTGACGACGACCTCGTGATCGGCAGCGAGCCCGCCGAGTCGCCGGAGCTTGCGATCCGCTCGCTCGCCACCGCGCTGCGCGAGGTCCGCACGAAGGCGGTGGCGCGATGACCCGCAAGCAGTGCTCCACCTGCCCCTGGAAGGTCGGCGCGAGCGTCCACGCGATCCCCGGATACGAGCGTGCGAAGCACGAGGACCTCGCACACACGATCGCCCGTCCCGGGCACCTGCCCGACCTCACGGCGCCGGTGCGCATGATGGCCTGCCACTACTCCAAGGAAGGCACCGAGCTGCCCTGCGTCGGGTGGGTCGTGCACCAGCTCGGAGCAGGTCAGAACATCGCGCTTCGCATCCTCGCCGCACGCACGCCGGAGCACTTCGACGTTCGCACCGTCGGCCCGCAGCGCGAGTGCTTCGAGGAGACGTTCTTCGACGCGCGCAAGGGAGGTGGCTGATGTGCCTCCTGCACCCACTCCCCGAGGGCGCGACGGCGATGTGCCGCGTTTGCGAGGCGCCTGCGGAGGGCACGCTCGCGGGCGGCGCGGTCGTCGACCCCTGGCTTCCCGACCATCTCACCGACGCCACGCGCGCTGCGGCTCGTCGAGTGCTCAAGGAGGGCGACGCCCTCTGCGACACGTGCGGCTGGGCCTGCGCCTACCTCGGCAGCTCTGCCGACGCGGAGGATGCATGAGCGCGCACACCGCCCGACCGCGCGCGCCTGTCGCGGTGCCCGTCGACACGCTCACCCGCATGTCGCCGCCGACGCGTGCGTGCGCGGAGTGCCGATGCCAGCTCGCCGACGACGCAGTCCTCGTGCGGCGCGAGCCCGGAGGCCCGGCACACTGCTCCCTCTCCTGCGCGGAGCGGGCGCACGAGCGGGCGCAGCTCAGCGTCGCCGCGGTCGAGTTCGCCCTCGCCTCGGCACTCGACGCTGCGGGCCTCCCGTGCGCGGCGTGGTGCGCCCGACGCGGTGACACCGCAGCAGCCGACGCCATGCGCAGAGAGGTCGGAGAAGCCCGCCCAGCTCTCCTCGCTGCGGTCGACGCGTGGGCCAACGGCGATGTCGAAGATGCGATGCGGCTTCTCGCGGAAGGAGCCGCGCCATGACCTGCGCGCTCTGTCTCGACCCGAGCCTCAACGCGTGGCCCCTCGCCTGCGCCGCCGTGATCGCGTCGGGGCCGCATGCGGGCGCCCGCTTCGAACGGGACGCGCGGCTCTGCCTCGGCTGCGTCCTGCGCACGGTGGATGCCCCGACGGAGCCAGGCCCCGCTCCCGCGCCTCCGGCACTCCCAACCCGCCGCGGACGTGCCGCGCGCGGCTTCGAAGGACACGCCCGATGACGACGTCTGATCGCCCCACCGCACAGGCCCCGCACGCGCACGCCACCGCGGCGATGCTTCGCTCGCTCGCCGAGCGCGGAGACCTCTCGGGAATGAGCCCCGAGGCACGCGCAGCCCTCTACGAGGCGCTCTGCACGAGCCTCGGATTGAACCCGCACACGCAGCCGTTCGCGTTCCTCCGCCTGAACGGCAAGGAGGTGCTCTACGCGACGCGTGGTGCGACCGACCAGCTCGCTGCGATCCACATGCTCAACCGCGAGATCGTCGAAGGCCCTCGGGTCATCGACGTTGCGGGCACCCGGCTCGTCTACGCGGTCTGCCGCGCGACGATGCCCGACGGGCGTTTCGAGACCGCCACGGCGACGGTCGCCCTCATCGACCCGGTCAACGTGCTGATGAAGTGCGAGACGAAGGCGAAGCGCCGCGTGACGCTGTCGATCCTGGGGCTCGGCGCGCTCGACGACGGTGACCTCGACGGCGTGATTGCTGACCGCGCAGAGGGCACCGGCGACGCTCCGCAAGGGCACTCCCGACGCCGCGCAACTCGCACCGCCACGACCTCATCGACGCCCGTGCAAAGCCCCGTGGATGCCCACTCCAACGGCGTCGATGAAGATGCTCCACCTCGTGGTGTGGTCCCGGTCGACGCGCCTGCGCCCGAGGTGTCACCGGCGCTCGAAGCATTCCTCTCGCGCCTCGACAGCGTCGAGTCGGGCAACGACGCGGTGGTCTACTGGCGCACGCGCCGAATGGACGTCGCCTCGATGACCGAGGCCGATCGCACGGCGGCCTGGAACGCAATCAACGCGCGGCTCGCAGCGCTCGCGAAGACCCCGAAGGGCTGGTTGAAGCGGGCACTCGCGCAGGCCGACGCCACGACGCAGGCCTCCAGCGAGGCGGTCGCCTCGTGAGCGGCCATCGACGCATCGCGGCCTCGTCGGCGCTACGTGCCGCACGCCAGTGGGGCGTGAGCCCCGACCACGTGCTCGGCCTGCCCGAAGGCACGGTCGACACGGCCCGCGCCGAAGACCTCGCGACCGTGCAGGAAGGCGTACTGCTCGGCCTCCAATGCACGGTGCTCCTCGATGAGCTCGCGCGCTCCGCAGGCCCCACGTCGCTTCTCGTGGTGCTGCAGCGCGCCCTCGACCGCGCGGGTTCCCTCGACAGCGTTGCGCCGACGCGGCGTGAGGATCTTGTCGGGCTCGCAGCACTCCTCGAAGAGGTGCGTACCTCGTGGAGGGGCTCGTGAGCACCCCCACCACCCGCCGCGCGCATCGGGCACGCACGGCACGACGCTGGACCGCCGCCGAAGACGCGGCGCTGCGCGCTGGCTGGGGCGTGGAGGGGCTCGTCTCGCGCCTCCAGCGCAGCCGCATTGCGATCCTCAACCGTGCGATGCGCCTCGGGCTCCCTCCACAGCGTGAGGCCGCCCGGCGCCTGTCGCTCCATGCGCTCGCGGCGCGCATCGGCCTGTCACATCGGCAGCTCGAAGACTTCCTCGGAGCGGTCGCACTCGAACCGTCGGCGGCGGCGCCCGTGCGGTTCACGTCGCGCCAGTACTGCCACCACGCCATCGAACCCGAACCCGTCGAGGCGCTGTTCGAGCAGTACCTGCGTCGCACCTCCACGCGCCCGGCGTACGCGGAGGAACGAGGTCTGCGACTGGCCGCGGTCGAGACCGCGCTTCGACGCCTGCAGCTCCCCGCCTGGAACGTCGGCCGACGCTGCCGCGTGCGACTCCCCGTCGGGCTCCTCGACGAGGCCATGGCAAACGCGCCGGGCCTCTGGGTCTCGGTGTGGCGTGCCGTGGTCGACCGCGCAGTCGTCACGCCCCTTCCGTGTGCGGCGTGGCTTGTCGCGCTGGCAGCACACGACCAGCTCACGTCGAAGCGCGCCGCTGATCGTGCGTGGACGTGTTGGCTCGCGATTCGCGTTCGCGCGCACGTCGCTGCGGTCGTGCGTGCGGTTCGCGGTGTGACGCGCGCGCAGCGCATCCGCAGGGCCGACGCGCAGGTCGGCGCTCGTGAGGACCTCGGGACGCGCGGAAAAAGTGGTTCCGCACTGCGCCCCGAGATCCCCACCAGCGCCGAACTCGCGCCGGGAAAGGACCGTTCACCGTGACCTCGAAGAAGAAGCCGAAGGGGCCCGCACGACCGGCGCGCGATCAACGCGCGAAGGCTCACCCGTCGTCGGCATCCCCAGGCCCATCGAAGCGCCCGACGCGCGCGCAGGCTGCCCCCGACAGCGCCGCCGACCTCCCCGGTGCGACGCTGCCCACGCCAGCGAAGCCCGAGGCCCCACAAGCCCCGACGGCGAGCGTGCGCCCGCTCCCGTTCTCCGCGAAGGCCCTTCACGACGCCCTCGCGTTCATCCTCGCTGCATGCCCCCGCGAGGGCACCGATGCGCGCGTCGTGTTCGACGTCGACTCTTCGGGGCGCGTGCTGCTGGCCGCGCACGATCGCACGCGCTGCCACGTCGCATACCTCCCGCTCCATGCCGACTGCGCTGCGCGTGGCGCGGTGGTGCGCCCCGAGGCCGTGAAGCTGCTGCGCCTGCTGCGCTCGCTTGGCGACGACGACGAAGCCTCGGTGACGGTGTCCTTCAGCGGTCGTGTCACGATCCAGCGTCTGGCGCAGCCGGAGCTCGTTCATCGGCTCGACCCGACGCTCAGCACGACGGACTGGCGTCCCCAACGCGATCTCGGAAATCCGACGGCGCTGCCGCTGCACATGGCTTCCGACACGCTGCAGAAGGCAGTGCGCTGGCGCGAAGCGGTCGTGGAGATCGAGCAGCGCTCCTCGGCCCGGATCATCGTGTCGATCCGGCAGGGCGGCGAGGTCGTGGGCCGCGCGTACCTCGCGGAGGCCGGCGTCGCACTCTACGACCCCGAGCAACCGCCGCTGCCCTTCGGGATCACCACCATCGTGCCCCCCCAGGGCGCTCGCGCCGAACGGCGTCTCGCAGCAGGTCGCGGCCGCGACCGAAGAGCTCAAGCAGAGGCTCCGCGCGGTGGATTCACCCGACTCGTCGAAGGCCAACGACGACGGGCCGACCCGCGGTGCGGTTGTCGAGGTCCCCGAGGCTGTCTGGGATGCGCTCACGCCCGAGCAGATCGAGCGCCTGCACCAGCCGACGCGGAGCTCGATGCGCGTGCCGTGGTTCACCGAAGCGGAGTGCGCCCGTTCGCGCACGCTCTCGGGCACGGAGCTCGGCGCCGTGATCGCGGTCGGAGCCGAGCTCGGCCTCGACGTGGTGCTCGCAGACCTGCACGCGCGTCGACACGGTCTTGAGGTCGAGCTCTGGACGATGACGCAGGGAGGTGCGGTGTGATGCGTGACCCGAACCGTAGACCCCTCTCGATCTACGTCGCCTCGTCGTGGCGCAACGCGCGCCAGCCCGCGATCGTCGCAGCGCTTCGCGACGCGGGCCACGAGGTCTACGACTTCCGCAACCCCGGCGACGGGCGCGAGGGCTTCAGCTGGAAGCAGGCGACGTCGACGCGGCCCCCGTGGAGCGCCGAGGAGACCCGGGCAGTGCTCTCGCTCCCCCGCTCCGAGGGGGGTTTCCAGACCGACCTCGCCGCGATGGTGCTCGCCGACGTGATCGTGATGGTTCAGCCGTGCGGACGAAGCGCGGCACTCGAACTCGGCTGGGGCGCGGGCAGCGGTCGCGGCACCGTGGTGTTGCTCGACGACGACCAGGAGCCCGAGTTGATGTTGAAGGTCGCCGACGCGCTCGTGACCTCCATCGACGAGATGCTCGTCGCGGTGGAGCGTGTGGGCCACGCCGCGCAGGCCCGACGCGCGCCCGCTGCCGATGCGAACGCTCCTGCGGTGGCGCAGTTCGAAGGCGGTGCCCGATGAGCGCGCCCGACGTGCAGACCTTCGTCGAGCTCGCGCCGCAGCACCTCCGCGTGTGGCCGGGCAACCCCCGCAAGACCCTCGGCGACGTGGGCGAGCTGGCGCAGTCCATCGAGCGCCACGGCGTGCTCGAACCGCTGCTCGTGCGGCCCCTCGCGGAGCCCGAAGGAGACGTCACCCACGAGGTGCTCGCGGGCCAACGGCGCTACCACGCGTCGCTCGTGGCGTGCATCGCGACGCTGCCGTGCATGGTGCGCACGGTGCCCGACGACGTCGCTCTCGAGCTCGGCCTCATCGAGAACAGCCAGCGCTCCGACGTCGACCCCATCGAGGAGGCCGAGGCGATCCACGCGCTCCTGCACACGCACGGGCGCAGCGTCGCGCAGATCGCCGACCGCCTCGGACGCAGCGAGGCCTGGGTGCGTCGTCGCGCGTCGCTGGTGGCGCTGGTGCCCGCGGTCCGCGAGCTGCTCCGCAACGGGCGCCTCACGCTGCGCCACGCGCACCTGCTCGCGACGGTCTCGGCCGACGTGCAGCTCCGTCTGCTCGATCGGTACGCGTGGGTGCGCGAGGGCGAGGACATGCCCACGCCCACGACCTTCGCCCGCGACATCGTGTACCTGCTCCACACGCTGTCGACGGCGCCCTTCGACGTGGCCGACGCGACGCTCCCCGGCGGCGCGTGCGCCCGCTGCCCGAAGCGTTCGAGTGCGCAGGGCGACCTCTTCGCGACGGGCCGCGAGCTGATCGACTCGTGCCTCGACGACGCGTGCTGGAAGGCGAAGTCCGACGCGACGTGGGCGCGCGCCGAGCGCGATGCGAAGCGTCGCGGGCTCCCGGTGATTCCTGCGTCGGAGGTGCTCGACTCGCAGGCAGGCCAGCGCCCGGTGACCCGCGACGACAGCCCCTTCCGCGTGCTCACCGAGCTCCCGAAGGGCGCGACGCTGGAGCCCGTGGCGCTCACCCGCGACGCCGACGGACGCACCTGCGCCCTCTACGACGCCGCGGCCGTCGACGCGCTCTACGCCGCCGACGAAGCGTCCGCACCCGACGACGACGCGAAGGCGCGTGATGCGCGCGAGGCCGAGCGCGAGCGCGTGCGGCAGGCCGAGCGCGACGCCCGGGTCGCGACGCAACGCCGTCTGCACGAGGCCGCGCGTTCGTGGAGCCACGACGACCTGCTGCGCCTCGCCGCCTACGGCCTCGACGCCACGACGAACGGCCTCGCCGACGCCGCGGAGGTGCTCGACCTCGACGCTCCGCCGATGGACTCCCGCGCTCCGGAGGCCTTCGAGGCGTGGGTGCGCAGCCTGCCGTCGCCGACGCTGTTGCGCGCGATGCTGGTGTCCCTCGCGCTGGCCGCGGCGGACACCTGCGAGCACGGATTCGCCGAGGAGCTCAAGCGCACGCCCACGCGTCTGGGCCGCACCGAGCGCGAGCTCCTCACGCCGGTGTTCTGCCCCGAGCTCACCGCAGCCCCCACGAAGCCCGCGAAGGCCGAGAAGCCCACGAAGCCCGCGAAGGCCCCGAAGGGAACGCGTGCTGCGAAGGCCCCGAAGACGCCGCCCGCGGCCCCGCACGCGAAGGGCGAGCGCATCACCCTCGACGGCATCGAGGTGGAGCTTCTCGAGGCCGACGCCCACGGCTTCACCTGGTGCACGACGGAGAGCGACCCGAAGGCGCGCGACGAGGGCGACACCGAGTGGTCCGACCTGGAGCGCGTGTCCGAGCGCGCGTGGCGCGCGAAGCGCCTCGACGACCTCTCGCCGTCGGAGGAACTCCCCGACGGAGCGCCTCGCGCGCGGGTGATCTTCGCGGTGAAGCGCAGCGCATGGCAGCAGCACCGCAAGGCCCTCGGCGACCACAAGGGCGGCGCGCTGCACAACCGATGGAACCCCATCGGCGACGAGCGCGTGCTCGACCTCGACGCGAGCGACCCATGGGCCGCGAAGGTCCGCGCGCACTGCGTCGCCGCGAAGATCACCCTGCGCGAGACGGGAGGGGCGTGATGGCGAAGCGCTCGAAGATCGAGTGGACGGGCGACACGCACCAGATCGTCGCGGGCTGCAGCGACGAGAGCGCGGGCTGCCTGAACTGCTACGCGAAGCGACAGGCCCATCGCATGGGCTTCAACCCCAACGAGCGCATCCGCGCGCGCTACGAGGGACTGACCTCCGTGCGCGAAGGCGTCGCCGAGGGCGTCGCGAACCCGCCGCGATGGACCGGCGAGGTGCGCCTCCTCTGGGACCAGCTCGCGCCTCTCCTGCGCACGCGCGCGCCGCGGACGGTGTTCCTCAACAGCCTCTCAGACACGTTCCACGCCGACGTGCCCGACCGCTTCCTCGCGGCGGCCTTCGGGGTGCTGGCCGCGGCGCACCAGCACACGTTCCAGTTGCTCACGAAGCGCGCGCACCGCCTCCCGTCGCTGCACGGCCTCGCCGCCGTCGCGGGCGCGGTGGGTGACGCCCCCGCGCGCTCGCTCGCCCACTTCGCCGCGCGCTGCCTCCACGAGGAGAGACTCGCCGCCGACGCGCGCCTCGTGGCCTCTGCCGCCGACGCGATGCCCGCGGAGCTTCACGCCGCGTGGCCGCTCCCGAACGTGTGGTTGGGCGTCACCGTCGAGAACCGCGCGCAGGGCGTCCCGCGCATCGCGCACTTGCGGGCGGCCCCGGCGGCGCTGCGCTTCCTGTCGGCGGAGCCGCTCCTCGAAGACCTCGGCGCCGTCGACCTCACGGGCATCGACCTCGTGATCATCGGCGGCGAGGCCGGACCCAACGCGCGCGGATGTGACCTCGGCGCCGTGCGACGACTCCTCGCCGCGTGTCGCGAGCAGCGAGTCCGCCCGTACGTGAAGCAGCTCGGCGCGCGCCCGACGTGGGGCGGCGAGCTCGTGCAGCTCCGCGCGCGCAAGGGCAACGACCCGCACGAGTGGCCGCCCATGGGCACGGGCTGGCCGCGCGAGATGCCCGCCTCGCTGCTCGTCGGAGGCAGCCGTGGGTAGGGCTGTGTCTCCCCGATCGGAACGTCGCACGCGCGTGCGGCGCATCGAGCAACAGGCCGAGACGCAGGCCTCGTCGATGCGTCGCGTGGTGTACCCCACGCAGTCGACGGAGATCGTCTACCAGGTGCCTCCCGGCGTCGTGTCGCGCAGGGATGTGGAGGCACTGGGAACGCCTCGCTTCGTACGCGGCGCCTCTTCGAAGACGTGGGCATCGTGGAACGCACTTCCACCACGAGGTCCCCGTCGACGCGCGGGTGCCTGGCTGGACGCGGTACCACTCGCTTCGCCCGACGCGTCCCCTCGCCCGACGCCCGCGCCCGAGGCCTTCGAGGTCGCAGCGACGACCTGGTGTGCATGGTCGGTCGAAGCGCGCGCGTGGCTGTGGGCGGTCACCTCGTGGCGCAAGGTTCCCGGCGCGATGCGTGCTGAAGGCGTCGATGCGGAGGCGGCGCGACGCATCCTCGAGGTGGCCGCGCAGTACGGCCTCGCAGGCCTGGAGGAGGCGCCATGCTGAAGGCCGCGGCGACCTGGTTCGTGCTCTGGGTGGCTGCCATCGTGATCGTGGCACCGCTCGCAGGATCGTGGAGGGAGGACATCGATGGCAGCGCGTGATGAGCGGGACGTCGCAGGGGGATTTGCACCCGACGCCGTGTCGGAGGATCCCATCGTGCAGGAGTTCATGGAGCGCTCGGTTCACCTGCTGCGCGAGATCGTGGCGCGGCATCGCGTCGTCGCTGCGCCGAAGCGCGCTCGCATGGTCGTGACGCCGTCGGCGCGCGACCTCGACGCGGCCAACGAGGTGGACGAACTCACGCGCATGCGGGCCAATCGGCTCCTCGCGCGCTACGGGCGAACCAACGGGAGGGGGATGAAGTGAGCCCGGTGTCGAAATCGGAGTCGCGCTATGGCGCGGGGAGCGTCGAGGCGCTGCCGTCGGGGAGGTTTCGCGTGCGCGTGCGCATGCCCGACGGAAGCCGCGTCGGAGAACTCTGCGCGACACGTGAAGAGGCCGAGGCCCTGCGCGTCGCGATCGTCGCGGGCCGCTACGAGGCCGCGAAGCGCGGGGAGTACGAGCCGCCGCCGGTCGAGGTGCAGGAGACCCCGACGCTGGCGTCCTGGGGCCGTCGTTGGCTCGAGCGACGCAAGACCCGTGTGCGTTGGTTCGCGAACGACAAGACGCGCTGGGGCCTCTACGTCGTGGAGACTGAGCTCGCGAAGGTGCCGCTCGCTGAGCTGCGCCCGAAACACATCCGCACGTGGCTCGCGGATCTCTGCATGCTGAGGCGAGGCGGAAAGCTCCTCTCGACCCGCACCGTGAGCCACACGCTCAACCTCGTACGCGTGGCACTCTCCGAGGCCGTCGAAGAGGAGCTGCTCCCGACAAACCCCGCCGTCGGGATCAAGATCCCGAAACGCTCGGGGGTCACCGAGAACGCGACGCGCGCGCACCTCACCGCGGAGGAGATCCGCGTGGTGGAGGCCGGCGTGGGCATCCCCGAGGACGCGCGCCTGCTCTACGTCGTCGCGATCTACACCGGGCTGCGGCAGGGCGAACTGTGGGGTCTCCGCTGGGGCGACGTGCACGAGGGCGCAGTGCGGCCCGAGGTGATCGTCCGGTGGTCTCATCAGCACGCCCCGAAGAACGGGAAGGTGCAGCCCGTGCCGCTGCTCCCGAAGGCCCGCGCGGCCTTCGAACGCCTCCGCCTCCTCGCAACGGTCGGTGGAGTGGGCCCCGCCGTCGATGACCTCGTGTTCCCCACCAGGCGCGGGAAGCCGCGCCAACACAGCGACGACGCGGGGTGGAGTTCTCGCAAGGTTCGGGGCCGCGCGCGCGTCGGGCACCGCGAGGTCCTGGGGGTGAATCGAGAGGTGCACTTCCACGGGCTCCGGCACACGTGCGCGTCACACCTGCTGACCGGCACCTTCGGAGTGACCCTCGCGCTCGCCGAAGTGCGCGTGTTCCTCCGCCACGAAGACGTCTCCACCACGGATCGCTACGCGCACCTGGCGCCCGGCCATCTGCTGGATCGCATCGCCGCGCTGCCCTCGGTGAAGCCCGTGGCCGCTGCGGCGCCTTCGCCGTCGACCGAGCCACTCCCACCGGAACCGTCGGCCGCGACTCCGCCCCTCACTCCGGCTGTCGATCCGAAGACAGCCTCACCCGATGCATCCCCCTCCGCGGAGGAAATCGTCGCGGGTTCTCGGGGACCTGCTTTCGAGGTTCAGAGCTCCGTGGGCCACATGGCCCACGTGGGCCATCTGAACTTGGCCCACGCCGACCCTACGGTCGTCACGAAACCTCTATTTTCAGGGCGCGCGATACTGGATTCGAACCAGTGGCCTTGGGCTTCGGAGACCCACGCTCTATCCAGCTGAGCTAATCGCGCTTGCGGAGGCGGGAACCTACCCGACGCGCTCCCCGCCGCGCAACCCCCTTCTCGCCCCCTGCGCCCACCGCGCGCCGCTCGCAGGGAATTTCGTCACCTCTCGCCGACCGTGATACGGCGCCCCACAAGGCCCACCGCATGACCCGCGTCGCCACCGTCACCCGCACCACGCGCGAGACGTCGATCTCCGTCACCCTCGACCTCGATGGGCAGGGACGCAGCGACATCGTCACGCCCGTTCCCTTTCTCTCGCACATGGTCGATCAGATCGCGCGCCACGGAGGCATCGACCTCGCCGTGCGCGCCACCGGCGACACCGAGATCGACGGGCACCACACCACCGAAGACCTCGCCATCGTGCTCGGTCGCGCCGTCGACCAGGCCCTCGGAGACCGCGTGGGCATCCGCCGCTACGGCGAGGCCACGCTCCCCATGGACGAAGCGCTCTGCCAGGCCGCGATCGACCTCTCGGGTCGCACGTACTTCGTCGATCGACTCGCGCTCCCCAAGGCCAAGATCGGCACCTTCGACGTCGAGCTCACGTCGGTCTTCTTCGAAGGATTCGCCCGCGGCGCGCAGTGCAACCTCCACGTGCGCAAGCACGACGGCGACAACCTGCACCACATCGTCGAGTGCACCTTCAAGGCCTTCGCCCGCGCGCTCCGCGAGGCCGTGCGCATCGAGGGAAGCGCCCTCCCCTCCACGAAGGGAACCCTCACCGGATGAGCGCCGCGCGACCGCACCTCTGCCTCGTCGACCTCGGCATGGGCAACCTCCGCAGCGTCGAGCGCGCCCTCCGCGCCGCCATGGGCGACGACCTCGCGCGCGACATCGTCGTGTCGGGTGATCCCGGCGCCGTGCGCGACGCGGGCCTCGTCGTGGTGCCCGGTCAGGGCGCGTTCGGCGACTGCTCCCTCGCGCTGCAACGGCACGGCGGCGCCCTCGCCCGCGCGCTCACCGACCACATCGAGCGCGACGGACATTTTCTCGGCATCTGCCTCGGACTCCAGGCGCTCTTCGAAGGCAGCGACGAGGCGCCGGGACGCGGCGGGCTCGGTGTGTTCCGCGGCCGCGTGCGGCGCTTTCAAGACGGCCTCCGCGACGCCGACGGCGCGCGCGTGAAGATCCCCCACATGGGCTGGAACCAGGTCTCCGTCTCGCCCGCGGGCGCGCACCGCATCGACGAGGGCGCGTGGTTCTACTTCGTGCACAGCTTCCACGTGGTGCCCGACGACCGATCGCTCGTGGCCGCCGAGAGCGAGCACGGCGAGCGCTTCGTGTGTGCCGTCGCGAAGGGCAACCTGCTGGGCGTGCAGTTCCACCCCGAGAAGAGTCAGCGCGCGGGCCTCACGCTCCTGCGCCGCGTGCTGGAGGCCGTGCCGTGAGGGTCATTCCTGCGATGGATCTCCTGGGCGCGAAGGTCGTTCGACTGCACAAGGGCGACTACGCGAAGGCCACGGTGTACCGCGACGATCCCGTGACCGTCGTGGGCGAGTTCGTCTCCGCCGGCGCCGCGTGGGTGCACATCGTCGACCTCGACGGCGCACGCGACGGCGTGGCCACGCAGCACCCGCTCGTCGCGTCGATCCTCGCGGCGCACGGACGCTCGGTGCGCGTGCAGGTGGGCGGCGGCATCCGCACGCTCGACCAGGTGCGCGCCTACACCGACGCGGGCGCCGCGCGGGTCATCGTCGGCACGCGCGCCGTCGAAGACCCCGCGTTCGTCGAAGCCGCCGCGCGCATCACCGACGTGGTCGTCGCCCTCGACGCCCGCGACGGATTCGTCGCCACGCACGGCTGGACCGTCACCACCGAACAGCGCGCCACCGACCTCGCGCGCGCCCTCGCCGACCGCGGCGCGAAGGCCGTGCTCTACACCGACATCGCCCGCGACGGCACCGGCGACGGCCCCAACGTCGACGCCACCGCGGCCCTCGCCCGCGCCGTGCCCGGCATCGAGGTCATCGCCTCGGGTGGCATCGGCGCGCGCAGGCACATCGAGGCCCTCGCAGCGCATCGCGAGATCGCGTCGTGTGTGGTCGGCCGCGCGCTCTACGACGGCTCGCTCACCGCCGCCGAAGCGCTCGCCGCGGGAGGTGTGTCGTGACCGTCGCGCGAAGGCTCATCCCCTGCCTCGACGTGAAGAACGGACGTGTGGTGAAGGGCGTGCAGTTCGTCGGACTCCGCGACGCGGGCGACCCCGTGGACTGCGCGCGCGCCTACGACCGCGACGGCGCCGACGAGATCACCTTCCTCGACATCACGGCCACGCACGAGGCGCGAGACATTCTCCTCGACGTGGTGGCGCGCACCGCGGACCAGGTGTTCGTGCCGCTCACCGTGGGCGGTGGCATCCGCGCGCGCGCCGACGTCGACGCGATCCTGCGCGCCGGCGCCGACAAGGTCTCGATCAACAGCGCCGCGGTGAAGACCCCGGAGCTCGTCAACGAGATCGCCGACGCCTACGGGCGACAGGCCCTCGTGGTGGCCATCGACGCGCGACGCCGCGACGCCGCAGATCCCTCGAAGGGCTGGGAGGTCTTCACGCACGGCGGCCGCGTGAACACGGGCCGCGACGCGCTCGCGTGGGCCGACGAGATGCACCGACGCGGCGCCGGCGAGATCCTCCTCACGAGCATGGACCGCGACGGCACGGGCCGGGGCTACGACCTCGAACTCGTGCGCGCGGTGGTCGAGCGCGTGGCGATCCCCGTGATCGCCTCGGGCGGCGTGGGCACGCTCGCGCACCTCGAAGAGGGACTGCGCCCCATCGCGCGCGGCGGCGGCGGCGCCGATGCGGCCCTCGCGGCGACCATCTTTCACGACGGACTTCACACCCTCACCGAAGCGAAGGCGTTCCTTCGCGAGCGGGGCGTCCCTGTGCGGGCGACGACACCATGAGCGACGCGATCACCCTCGACCTTCTGGCCCATCGGCTCTCGCAGCGGGGCGCCACGCTCGCCCACGAGAGCGCGGTGTTCATCGCGCTCGAAGCCCTCGAACAGCTCGGCACGCGCGCCGCCGTGCTCACGGCCTCCGAGGTGCTCGTCTCGCCCGAGGGCACGGTCTCGGTGGGCCCCAACCTCGACTTCGCCCTCGATGAAACCGCCGTGCTCGAAGGGGTTCTCGAGACCCTCGACGCCGTGCTGCCCGCGACGCCCGTGGGCCTCACGGAGCTCGCCGTGAAGGTGCGCGCGGGCGAGATCATCTCGCGCGGCGCCATGCTCTCGGAGCTCGCGGCGATGCTCGTTCCGTTCAACCGCAAGGCCGCGCGGCGCATGGTCGCCCGGCTCGTGCGCGAGGCGTCCCGCACGTCGGCCACGGCCACCACCTCGTCGCTCGACGCGCAGGTGACCGCGGCGATGCTCCAGCGCGAGACCGACCGCGACGCGCCCGTGGCCTCTGCGAGCGACACGCTGGTCGACGGCACTACGCTCGAAGCCCACGGCGCGCTGCGCACCTCGCTCGAAGGCCGCCTCCCCGACGACTGGGGCGACGACGGAAACACCCTGCGACGCCGATCCGCGGAGCGACGCCGCGCGTGGGTCGCGATGGCCGTGGCCGCGGTGGCCCTCGTGGCGGCGGCGGTGTTCCTCGTGGAGCGCGTGCGCGGCGCGAGCGCATAGACGTCGCGCAGGGCGTGACGGTACCGTCGCGCGCATGAGACGGCTTCGGGTGCGCCACCTCGCATGGAGCGCGGCGCTCGGCACCATGGCGTGGGTCGACGCGGCGGGCGCGCAGACCGTCGCGCAGGTGGCCGCGCAGGGTCAGTGCAGCACCGCGGGCGTCGTGGGGATCTCGTCGCAGCTCGTGCGACTGCAGCAGTGCCTCTACCCCGGTGTGTATGTGAGCGCGACGCCGCACGCGAACGTGACGCTCACCTCGTCGCGGCTCTATCCGCTCATGTCGTCGTCCGCGCGCGATGCGCTCTGGACGGCCTCGCGCACGGTGAACCTCCAGGTCAACTCGATGTTCCGCACGCTCGCGGATCAGTACGTGCTCTACAACTCGGGCGCGTGCGGGCTCGCCGCGACGCCGGGCAACTCGAACCACGAGACCGGCCGCGCCGTCGACCTCGCGAACTGGTCCGCCGCGCTGCGGGCCATGACCGCCGCGGGATGCACGCACCCGTACCCCGGCACCGACGACGTGCATTTCGACTGCCCCGGCGGCGATCGACGCGCCGACTCCGTGCGCACCTTTCAGCGCCTCTGGAACGTCAACAACCCCTCGGACCGCATCGCCGAAGACGGCGCCTACGGACCACAGACCGGCGCGCGCCTCGGCCGCTCTCCGTCGCGCGGATTCGCCTCCGACGGCTGCGCACCACCGCCTCCACCACCGCCGCCTCCGCCGCCTCCGCCACCTCCGCCACCGCCTCCTCCGCCGCCTCCGCGCGATGCGAGCGTCGACGTGCTGCGCGACACGGGCGCCGAGCTCTCCGATGCGAGCAACGACCTCGTCGACGACGCGTGGACCGACGACGCCGCGGCCTCCGACGGCGCCACCGACGCCCCCTGGAGCGACGCCTCGTGGGTCGACGAGACCGACGGCGCCCTCGATGGCGGACTCGATCCCACGGCCCTCCAGGGTGGCTGCCAGTGCGCCGCAGGACGCACCCCCGCAAGCGCTCCCGCACACGCGCTCCTCGTGCTCGCCGCGGCCCTCGCGTGGCGCCGTCGTCGTCGCACGCACCGCTGACCGCGCGCACCTCGCACCGCCTCGCGAACACCCGTCGCCTGCGCGCTCGATGTGCCGCGCGCGGTGCAGCGTCCGCCCTTCACACCGTGGCGGGGTGCGAGTTCACCGGCGCACGGAGTTGCCCGACCGCGGCGCGCCCCGTGCTCTCTGCGCCGTGATACCAACGGCCGCTGGAGGACGCATCAACCCATGACCCGTGGACACGCCCGCACCCTCATGACCTCGCCCGTCACCTCGGTGCTGCCCGAGGCCTCGCTCGGCGAGATCGCCGACATCTTCGCCACGCAGCGCATCAGCGGCGTGCCCGTCGTCGACACCGAGCACCAGGTGATCGGCTTCGTGAGCGACACCGACATCATCAACGCGCTCCTCGGCGGCAACGTCGCGAGCGCCACGGCCTTCACGCTCATGTCGGCCCCGGTGGTCACCGTCGACGAGTTCGACACCACCGACGAGGTGATGCGCGTGCTCCGCGACAACAACATCCACCACGTGCCCGTCGTGCGGCACCGCAAGCTCGTGGGGATCATCACCCCCAGCGACGTGATCCGTCACCTCGCCACCGAGCTCCCCGCGCCGCCGCAGGCCGGCTGATTCGCACAGCCCCCCCCGTCCCTTCCGATCACCGACACGTTCGCGCGGTGCACGTGCGCGCGCCCCGATCACACGCATCGCTCTGGCACTCCGCGTCGACCATGCACGCGTCGCCGTCGGGCTTGCGAGCGGCGCAGCGGTTCATCGCGCAGTAGAGCCCCGCGTTGCAGCGCACCGACGCGGGAACGTCCGTCGAGCACGCCGCGCCCATCGTTCCGTCGCCGAGCACCACGCACGCGCCGGCCCTGCACGCGAGGCGCGCGTAGGGGTCGCAGAGCTGCATCATCGCCGTGTTGCACGCCTCGCCCGCCGCGCGTCGCACGGTCACCGCGAGGCAGCGCATCGTCGTCGTGCTCGCACACGCGGCCCCCTCGGCGCACGCGCCCGACGCGCAGCTCGCGCCCGCCGCCGCCGGAGCCTGGCAGGTGCCCGCCAGCGCGCCCGAAGGCATCACGCACACGACCCCCGCCTCGCACTGGATGTCCTGCGAGTACGACGAGCCCACGATGTGTCCGCAGGGCTGTCCCGCCGCCGCGCGCGGGCCCGTCGTCACGCGCACGCACCGCGACCTTCCCGTCGCGTCGGGGAAGCACTCCGCCCGCTCGCCCGCCGCCTGCGGGGCGCACTCGTCGTTCACGCGGCACGTCTCGCCGATGCGCTTGCGCGCCGCGCACTGACCGGGACACGCGCTCATGCCCGTGGCCTGTCCGCGGTCGCACCATCCGCCGCCCGCGCACTCCTCGTGGCGGAAGCAGCTCCCCGCCGCGGCCACCGTGCCCGCGAACACATCGGGACACAGCTCGCCGAGCGTGTGCTGCACGTCACAGGTCGCGCGGATGCGCGCGATGCACCGCGCCGCCGCCGCGCCGTCGTAGCGCACGAGGCCCGCGCGCTGCGCCTGGAGCAGGTCGCCCACCGCGCCCCACCCGAGGAGCGCCGCGCCCACCTTTGCGCCCGCGCAACGGTTCGCGTCGCCCAGATACGCCCGCTGCATCGCGAGGTCGCCGCCCGACGGCGCACAGCGGAACAGCGCCGCACACGCCGCGGACTCGGCCTGCGTCGCGAACTCCGTCGACGTCTCGATGGTCGGCACGTCGTCGCCGCCGCACGCCCCCACCGCCGCCACCAGCAACGCCCACGAGATCGTTCGCATCGCACACCTCACCCGCACCGCGACGCCCGCCGTCGACGGCCGCGCGCACTCCATCACAGCCTCGCGGCTCACACCACGTCGAAGGGGTACGCGCCGTCTTGATAGGCCTGCGCGGCGATGCCCTTGAGCAGCTCGTCGTCGTTGTTGTCGAAGGCCGCCACGTTCACCTGCAGGCGCTTCTCGGCGCCGTTGGCGAAGGCCGCCGTGAGCTCGACCTCGCGGCGCGCGCCCTCCTCGCCCTTGCGCTCGATGGCGCGGCTCGTACGCGCGAGGCACGCGGCGAGGCCGAAGAGGTCGATGGCCATGTCGGCCACGCGGCGCTGCGTGTACTGCATCTCGGCGATGTCCTTGCCGTGGCGTCGCAGCACCTTGTCGACGTTCTTCGAGAGCATGCCCACGTACTCTTCGAAGATCACCGTCTCGCGGCGCAGCGTCGGGTGCGCGCGGTTCAACCGCTCGCGGCCGAGCACCGTGCGGGCCTTCAGCAGCGCGAAATCCGAGAGCAGCCCGAAGCCCTTGATGGGCTCGCGCATCGCCCGCCCCACCTCGCTCAGCGTGCGACCGGGGCCCTGCATGCCCGACAGCGCGATGAACGCCCGCAGGATCTCGTTGGTGCCCTCGAAGATCATGTTCACGCGCGCGTCGCGCAGGATGCGCTCCGAGGGATGGCCCTGCATGTAGCCCGAGCCCGCGGCGATCTGCATGGCCTCGCCCGCGACGCGCCAGAGCACCTCGCTGCCGTAGACCTTCGAGATGGCGCTCTCCAGCGAGAAGTCGGGCACGCGCGCGTCGACGAGGCCCGTGGTGAGGTACGTCATCGACTCCAGCGCGAAGGCCTCGGTCATCATGCGGGCGATCTTGTCCTTGATCATCCCGAACTCGCCGATGGAGCGCCCGAAGGCCTTGCGGTCGAGGGCCCGCTGCACCGACAGCGCGATGAGCTTCTTGCACGCGCCGAGACAGCCCGCGGCGAGCGAGAGGCGGCCCGTGTTCAGCACCTCCATCGCGACCTTGAAGCCCCGCGCCTCCTCGCCGAGCACCCGGCCCGCGGGCACGGTCACACCGTCCATCGAGGCCTCGGTGATCGACGCGCCGCGGAGCCCCATGCGGAGCTGCTGCGCGCCCGTCTTCACGCCGTCTTCGCGCTCCACGAGCAGGCAGGTGATGCGCGGCTTCGACTGCCCGTTGTGCACCGTCGTGCGGGCGAAGACCGTGAAGAGGTCGGCGATGCCGCCGTTGGTCACCCACTGCTTCGTGCCGTGGAGGACGAAGCCCTCGCCCGCGCCGTTGCGCTCCGCGCGCGTCTGGATGGCGCTCGCGTCGCTGCCCGTGCCCGGCTCGCTCAGCGCGAAGGCCGCGATGCGCTCGCCCGACGCGAGGCTCGGGAGGTACTTCTTCTTCTGCGCCTCGGTGCCGAAGGCCATCACCCCGGCCACCCCCAACGAGAGGTGCGCCGCGAGCGTGGTGGCCACCGAGGCGTCGTGAAAGGCCAGCTCCTGCACCACCCGCGCGGAGGCCGTCGCCGAGAGCCCGCGGCCCCCGTACTCGTGGGGAATGTGCAGCCCGAAGAGCCCGAGGTCGCGCATGCCCTGAAGCACCGCGGGGGGAATCTCGGCCTCGCGGTCGATGCGCGCGGCGTCGATCTCACGGGCCGCGAAGCTCCGCACGCCTTCGAGGAGCAGCGCGGTGTTCTCACGCTCGTCCTTGCCCGGCTCGGGCCACGGAAAGACCATCTCTTCGGGGATGGCGCCGTGAAACAACGCCTTCGTAAAGCTGCGCTCGTTGGCCATCCGGTGTGTGTGTCCTCGCGGTGCGCATTGACGCCACCGGGGCACCGCCCGTCAAGCGCGCGCGTCGCACGCTGCGTTCACGCCCCGTAGAGGCTCGTGAGGCCGCCGAACCCGAGGAGGCTCTGCCCCCCGTCGGCCACGAGCACCGCGCCCGTGATGTACCGCGCGAGCGGCGTGCAGAGCATCAGCGCGAGCTGCGCGATCTCGTCGCGCGTGCCGTAGCGACGCAGCGGAATCTGCTCCGCGAGCTTCGCGCGCATCTCGTCGGTGGGCGTGAGGCGCTTCATGCCCTCGGTGTCGTCGATGGGCCCTGGCGCGATGGAGTTCACCCGCACGCCGAGCGGTCCCCACTCGATGGCGAGCGTGCGCGTGAGCATGTCGACGCCGGCCTTCGCGGCGCACACGTGGGCCTGCATCGCGGCGGGATGCGAGGCCTGCCCCGCGGAGATGTTCACCACCGACGCGCCGGGCTTTCGCAGGTGCGCGAAGGCCGCGCGGCTCACGTTGAAGGTGCCCAGCAGGTCGATGTCGACCACGGATTTGAAGCCGTTCGCCGACATCGCGAGCGCGGGCGCGGGAAAGTTCCCCGCGGCGCCGTTCACCAGCACATCGAGCTCGCCGAAGCGCTCGACCGCGGCCGCGAGGGTGCGCTCGACGGAGGCGTAGTCGCGCACGTCGCAGCTCAGGGCCTGCGCATCACCACCATGCTGCGCCGCCGCGCGGAGCGTGTCTTCCGCGGCCTTCGCGCGCTCGGCGTTGCGGCCGATCACCGTGACCTTCGCCCCGTGCCGCGCGAAGGTCTCCGCGATCGTGAGGTTGATGCCGCTCGTTCCACCCGTGATGAAGGCCGCGCGACCGCGCAGCAGGCCCTCGCGAAACACGTCGTCGCTCATGGCGCGCGAGCATGGGCGACGGCGGAGCACGCCGTAAAGCCCGATCCTCTCCGGGAGTTGCGCTCAGCCGTCGCGGGCGGTGCCCTCGCGCACGGTCTCGCGCGCGGCCTCGGCGTGTTCGGGCTGCGTGTAGATCACCAGCGTGGTGCCCGCGGTGAGCGTCGCCGTGCGCTCCAGGTGGTTGATGCGCGCGATGCGTCCGGGCGTGACGTGAAAGCGACGCGCCACACTGTCGAGGGTCTCGCCGTCGCGCACCGTCCACCGCACGCGCACCATGCCCGTCTCGGCCACCGCGCGGTCGTGAAACTCGTCGGAGTCGCGGTGCACCACTTCGAGCTCGTCGTCGCGCCACACGCGCGCCGTCGCCGACGGATCACGCCGCACGAAGGCCTGCACCCACATGCCCGGCTGCAGGCGCGCGCGGGGGTCGAGACGGTTCCACCGCGCGAGGTCGGCGGCGTTCACGTTGAGCGCGCGCGCCACGGCCGCGAGCTCGTCGGCGCTCACCACGCGCACGAACACGCGACGCGCATCGACGGGGCACGCCTCGGCCTGCGGATCGACGGCCACCACGGGACGCACGTCGAGGGCGGGCTCCGCGGGCTCGCGGTCGGGCGTGAGCAGCACCGTGCCCGCGCGCACCGACGACGCGTCGGTCACCCCCGAGAGCGCGAGGAGCGCCGCGGGTCGCAGATCGAAGCGCGCGGCGATCTCGTCGACGGACTCTCCCTGGCGCACGGTGTAGGCCCGTACGGGCTCGTTTCCCGCCTGCCCCAGCGCCACGCGCGCGGCCTCGGCGCGCCCCTGCGGAACGTGCAGCACGAAGGGCGCGCTCGCATCACACGGCGGCGTGCGCGCGCGCAGCAGCGCGGGGTTCAACGCGCGCAGGTCGGCCTCGCTCACGCCCGTGAGCCGCGCGATCTCGGCGAGGGAGAGCGAGCGCGTGAGCTCCACGTCGTCCCACGCGACCACGGGGTCGGGGCGCAGGTCGCCGAGGTCGAAGACCGACGGGTTCAACGACGCGATCGCGAACGACAGGATGCGCGGCACGTAGTGAACGGTCTCCATCGGGAGCCCGGCCTCCACCGACGCGAGGGCCTCGAAGTCGTTGGTGTTGTACTTGCGGATCGCGCGGAGCAGCCCGTTGTACCCGAGGTTGTAGGCCGCGAAGGCGAGCTCCCAGGTGCCGAAGCGCGCGCGCAGGTCGCGGAGGTAGCGCGCCGCCGCGAGCGTGGCGCGGTCGGGGTCTCGGCGCTCGTCGACCCAGCCGTCGATGCGCAGGCCGTAGGTGCGTCCCGCGTCGGGCATGAACTGCCACAGCCCCACCGCGCCCACCGACGACTCGGCGCGCGGATCGAACGCGCTCTCCGCGCCCGCCACCCACACGAGCGACGCGGGGAGGCCCTCGCGCAACAGCATCTGCTGGATGCGATGACGGTAGCGGTTCGACTTGCGCAGCCAGCTCGTGAGGAGCCTCCGCGCGCGGGGTTCGGCGCGAAACAGCGCGAGCTCGCGGGCCAGGCGGGCCGTCACGCGCATGGGCACGTCGGGCATCGTGAGCCGCGCGGCCACGTCGGGCGGGAGCGTGTCGGGGCCGAGCGCGGTGCCATCGCGGGTCGCCGCCGCCGCGAAGGTCGTCGCGCCGTTGGCCGCCGCCGCGCGCTGCTCCTCGTCGACCTGCGACGCGCGAATCGCCGCGAGCGCGGGAGACTCTTCGCCGAGCGCGGGCTCCGCGGGGCGCGTCTGCGCGCGGGCCGGAAGCGCCGCGGTGAACACCCCGAGCACGAGCGGAATCCATCGGGTGGCTGCGCGAACGGTCACGGTGCGATCGGTAGCACCGGGCCGCAATGCGACGCGAACTTCCGACGAATCAGCGCCCGCGGAGGGCGACAAAAAACGGCCGTCCGTCGTCGTCGCACACGCCCACGTGGGTCTCGACGGAGAACACCTCGCGCAGCGTCTCGCGCGTGAGGGCCTCGGCCACGGTGGCGATGCGCGCGTCGCGTCCGCGCTGGAGCATCATCACCCGGTCGCAGTAGCGCGCCGCGAGGTTCGGATCGTGGAGCACCACCACCACCGCGGCCCCCTCGCGCGCCCGCGCCGCGAAGAGGTCGCACACCGCGATCTGGTGCCCGAGGTCGAGAGACGCCACGGGCTCGTCGAGCAGCAGCACCCCCGTCTGCTGCGCGAGCGCGCGGGCCACCAGACAACGCTTCTGCTCGCCACCCGACAACAGCTCGAAGGGACGCCCCCGGAGCGCGCCCACGTCGCACCGTTCGAGCGCCTCGCGCACGGCGTCACGGTCGCGCGCGGTGAGCCCGCCGAACCATCCCGTGTAGGGCGCGCGCCCCAGCGACACGACCTGCTCCACCGTGAGCCCCGAGGGCACGGTCTCGCGCTGCGGAACGAGCGCCATGCGACGCGCGAGCTCCATGCGAGGGAGCTCCGTGAGCGCATCGCCCTGCACGGTCACCGCGCCCGCCTCGGGACGCACCAGCCCCGCGAGCACACGCAGCAGCGTGCTCTTGCCCGCCCCGTTGGGACCGAGCACACCGAGCACCTCGCCGCGCGCCACCGAGAGCGTCACGCCCCGCAGCACGGCCTCGTCGCCCGCGCCGTACCGGAACGTCACCCCCTCGGCGGCGAGCGCGCTCAAGGCTTCTTCTCGCGCTCCTCGCGCAGCGCATCGAGCCGGTCGAGCGCGTAGAGCGACGGGAACAGCCTCGACCACAGCGCCACCACGGCCATCGTCGCGAGCCCGCCGCCCACCACCGCGAGGCGCGGACCGAACCACCGCGCGGTCACGCCCGATTCGAACTCTCCGAGCTCATTCGAAGTGCTGATGAACACCAGGTTCACGGCGCTCACCCGTCCGCGCATCGCGTCGGGCGTCGCGAGCTGCACGGCGTGTTGGCGCACCACCACGCTCACCATGTCGACGGCGCCCGTGACCATGAGCGCGAGGAGCGAGAGCGCGAAGTGCCGCGAGAGGCCGAACACCACCGTGGCCGCGCCGAAGGCCGCCACACACGCGAAGAGCCATCGCCCCGCGTGACGGTCGAGGGGGTGATACGCGAGCCAGAAGGCCATCGCCGCGGCGCCCATCGCGGGCGCGCTGCGCAGGAGCCCCGCGCCCCACGCGCTCGTGTGGAGGATGTCGCGCGCGAACACCGGCAGCAGCGCCACCGCGCCGCCGAAGAGCACCGCGAAGAGGTCGAGGGTCACGGCGCCGAGCACGAGGCGGTTGGTCCAGATGTAGCGAACGCCGACGAGCAGATCGTCGACCGAGACGCGGCGCGCGGGCGGGCGCTCCGCGGGCGGAGACACCGTCGCGATGCTCACCACCGAGACCGCGGCGAACACCATCGCGAGGAGGTACACGTTCGCCCGCAGCGGCGCCCAGAGCACGCCGCCGAGGGCGGGTCCCGACACCGCCGCGACCTGCCAGATGGTCGATCCCATGGCCATCGCGGTGCCGAAGAGCGACGCGGGCACGAGCGTCGGGAGCAGCGCCTGGTTCGCGGGACCGAGAAACGCGCGCGCCGTGCCGAACACCACGAGCACCGCGTACACGGGCAGCGGTGAGGTGTTGCCCGCACGCGAGAGGGCGTAGAGCGCCGCGTAGCAGACCGCGATGAGCGTGTGGCACACGGCGGCGATGCGACGGCGGTCGAAGCGGTCGGCCACGGCGCCGGTCACGAGGGGCAGCGCCACCGCGGGGGCGAACTGCGCGAGGCCCACGTAGCCGAGGTCGAGGGTGCTGTGGCGAAACTCGTAGACCTGCCACCCCACGGCCACGGACACGATCTGCGTGCCGAGCGTCGAGAGGAAGCGCGCGAGCTGGAAGCGGACGAAATCGCGGTGCGCGAAGACCGCGCTGGGAGAGGGAGCGGTCAAGGGATCAGGTGAGGCCCTTGTCGGCGATCCACTTCTGCATGAAGCGGGCGCTCACGTCGTAGCTCTTGCGCATGTTGGCCTCGGCGGTCTCTTCGAACACGCCGCCCACGGCGAAGATCTTGGCGTCGACGGAGAAGTCGATCACGCGGCGCACCTTGTTGGGCCCGAGCGACTCGATGCGCATCGAGGCATCGGTCGTGAGCTTGTCGGCCATCGTGCTCGGGATGCCCTTGAAGGTGCAGGCCTTCGTGGTCTTGTTGAAGCGCGTCTCTTCGGTGTAGCGGAAGCTCGATCCGAGGGCCTTCTGCACCACGGCGGGGAGATCCATCTTCGGCGTCGCGAGCGTGCGACGGAAGATCTCCGTGTCGGTCTCGCGGAACTCCTGCACCGTGTAGTCGGGGAACCCGAGGCCCTGGCGGAACATCGCCTCGTTCATCTCGCGGTCGAAGTTGAGCTTCCAGTAGGTCTCGACCGAGACGTTGAACTCGTGGGTGATCGTGAAGCGGCGCATGGCTCTCGGGAACGGTCCTCTCCGCGCGCGGGCTCCTTCGCAGAAAGGTTCGCCACACGCGCGGAGCGGGATGCTTCTCGCAGAGCCCCGGGGCTGTCAATCAGCGCACGCCGCGGAGGGTGATGTACTGCCCCGAGAGCTGGAACGCCGCGGTGAACCCGTCGGCGATGCGCGGGTCGCTCGCGCAGTTGCGGCCCGTGATCCGCGTGCCGTTGCCGTCGATGCAGGCCGTGATCTGCTGCTGACCGTTGGTGCCCGGCGCGGTCTCGATGCGCTCCAGCCCGTCGCCGTCGAGGTCGATGTCGGGCTGCTGCGGACCGATCTGGAACAGCACCACGCGCTGACCGCCCACGAGCAGTTCGAGGAAGGTCCCGCTGTTGCCGCCACCACCGCCACCGCCGCCGATGAAGTTCGCGGGGTTCGGGAGCGCCGCGAGGTCACGCGCCGGCACCGCGCCGCAGAGCACGCCGCCGCGCATGCCCGTGATGCGCGTGGTGTCGGCGGTGATCGTTCCCGAGAGGCGCCCGCGCTGCACGCGGAAGTCGAGCATCCCCGCGGGGCCCGCCGGGAGGTTGAGCCGCACGTCTTCCGGTCCGCCCGAGAGCGCGCCCATCGCGATGCGGCTCTGGAAGGTCGCCGCGGGCAGCATGGTCATCATGTTGATCGACTGCCGCGAGACGTACTGCGGATTGCCCGGGTCGCCGTTGTTGCCCGGCATCCCATCGGCGTCGGCGCCCACGAGCCATCCCACGCGCGTGTCGGGCACGTTCTGCCCGCGCGGATCGGTGAGGTTCAGGAACCCGAGCTGGAGCAGCACCTGACCGTTCGTGAGCCCCGAGGTCACGAACGAGTTGAGCAGCCCCACGGCGGGCCCGAGCGCGTGGCCGAAAGCGTTGTCGGGCACGCGGTCGCCGGAGAAGTCACAGCCCGTCATCCCGTCGTCTTCCGCGATCTGCAGCGAGCTCACGCCCACGGCCTGCTCGGTGCGGCAGTCGGGGCCGCAGCCGTCCCAGCGCGTGGTGTTGCCGTCGTCGCACTGCTCGCCCGTGTCCATGCGCCCGTTGCCGCACGAGGCCACGGAGCGGCAGTCCATCGCGCATCCCGGCGTGCCGTCGCACACCTCGCCCACGGCCGTGTCGACGATGTTGTTGCCGCAGCGCTCGTTCGAGAGGCAGTCCGAGCGGCAGCCGTCGCCCGACGCGTTGTTGCCGTCGTCGCAGACCTCGCCGGGGTTCACCATCCCGTCGCCGCAGCGGGCCTCGAAGCGGCACATCGCCGAGCATCCGTCGCCCGAGGTGTTGTTCCCGTCGTCGCAGCTCTCGCCGGGGTCGAGGAAGCGGTCGCCGCAGCGGGGCACACGCGCATCGACGGCCACGTCGGAGATCGCATCGATGGCCGCGTCGGGCGTCACGGGCACGTCGGGACGCGCCACGTCGGGGGTCGGCGCGGTGTCGGTCGCGGCGTCGGCGACGGCGGCGTCGGTCTCGCTGGAGACCACGGTGCCGCCGCAGCCGATCGCGCAGGTGGCGAGGCAGAGCGCAGCAAAAAGGATGCGGTTCGCGTGCATGTTCAGGGGTTCCGTCGGAGGCCGTTGAAGGGGCGGTGGCTGAAACCGCGCGGATCGTATCGTCGGCCTCGCGCGCAGCGCAATTGCTCGGCCCGACACGGCGCCTCCGACGCGCGCTCCCCTACTCGATGCGGCAGGCGTCTTCGAAGCTCAGACGGGGGTTCCGCGGGTAGAGCTTCGCGGGGTCGCCGTACCCGAGGTTGAGCAGAAAGTTCGAGCGCCACCCGGTGCCCGCGAAGAAGAGGTCGTCGACCATCGCGTTGTCGAAGCCGCCCATGGGGCCGCAGTCGAGGCCCAGCGCGCGCGCCGCGAGGATCACGTAGCCGCCGCCGAGGGAGCCGTTGAGCGTCACCCAGCGGTCGCGCGCCGCTTCGGGCATGCCCGCGAGGTTCTTCGCCATCTCGGGCCGCGCGGGAAAGAGCTTCGGCATCTGCTCGTGGAACTCACGGTCGTACGCGACGATGGCCGTCACCGGCGCCGCGCGCGTCTTGTCGATGTTGCCGGGCGCCACCGCAGTGAGGAGCTTCTCCTTCGCGGCGGGGCTCTTCACGAACACGATCCGCAGGGGGTTCGAATTGGCCGCCGTCGGAGGCATGCGCGCGAGCTCGTAGAGACGGTGCAGCGTGGCGTCGTCGACGGGCTTGTCGAGCCAGCCGTTGTGCGTGCGCGCCTCGGTGAAGAGCAGCTTCAGGTCGTCGTCGTGGGCGATGGGCATCGGGCGTTCTCGCAGAGGGTTTGCGGTGATGGGCGACACCGTACGTACACCATCGCGCCGCGCGTCGAGAACCCTGTCGGGCGCAACGATCCGTTGCGCGGTGATGGCGAGATCAGAGATCCCACCCCACCCAGGCCGAGACCTGGATGGCGTTCGCCCACGAGAGGCCCGGCACGAACACGCTGCCCACCGAGCCCTGCACGCCCACGCTCAACGACGAGATGTGCGTGGCGATCCACGCCTCGGCGAGCAGGGGCAATCGCACGAGGGTGTCGGGCGCGATGCGCACCACCGCGGGCGCGACGAGCACCGCGGCCACCTGGAGGTACTGCCCGCGCCAGCGTCCTGCGACGGAGGGCGTGACGCTCACGGCCACCGCGGGGTCGAGCAGGGGCACCACGAGGCCGCCCGCGAGGGTGAGGTCCACGCCCCAGCCGCGCACGTCGCCCACGAGACGCCAGCGCGTCGCGGCGCTCACGCCCGTGGCCGCCACCGGAAGTCTCCACTCGACGGCGAGCCCGAAGCGCTCGGTGAACCACGCGCCCGCGGAGAGTTCCGGCGTGCCCGCGGAGAACGACGCGACCCGTCCCCAGGTCGGTCCGCGCAGCGCGATGGGGTCGGCGTGCGAGGCCCGCGGAACGAGCGCAGCACACACCCCGAGCGCGAGCACCGACAGCGCACCGCGGAGGCTCATCGCAGCACCGTCACGTCGGTGAATCCGCCGCGCGAGAGGGCCGCCGTGGCGTCGGCGTCGGCGCGCAGCGTCTCGTCGAGCCAGAGGTCCACCACGGTGAGCGCGGCGCGGCGCGTGGCGGCGAGGTCGCGCGGACGCGGTCCGTCGCTCACGAGCTGGCTGTTGGGCACGTCGTCGGTCCACGCGTAGTGGTTGAGCGCCTCGACCTGCGCGTAGAGGCGCGGCGCGCGCAGCGTGAGAAAGGCCTGCTGCATGCGCGTGAGCGGCGTGAGCACATCGGCCGCGCCCGCCATGAGCATCGCGGGCGATCCTGCGCGCGCGGTCACGTCGTCGCCCACCGCGGGGAACGACGCCAGCACCGACACCCCACGAAACTCGGGGAAGGCCACCCACTGACGCACGGCCACCGTGCCGCCGAGACCGTGTCCCATCACCACCGCGGGCGCGCTGGTGTCGACGGCGTCGTGGAGCGTTCCGTCGTCGGGCACGGCCTCGCGCAGGGCCCGCAGCGCCTCGATGGCACGGTCGGTGTCGAGCGTCGGGAGGTTGAACGGATGGTCGGGCAGCACCACCACGTAGCCCCGCGTCGCGAGGTGCTGCGCGAGCCAGAAGTACCGCGCGCGGGTGACGCCCTCGTCTTGCAGAAACACCACCGCGGGATACGGCGCGCCCCCGACGTCGAGCGTGCCGTCGCCGCGCGCAGGAAACACCACGTCGACAGGCAGCGCCTCGGTCACCCGCACCTGCGCCGCGAAGCTCACGCGCGCCGCGCCGCGGGGACCGTCGGTGCCCGCCACGCCCGCGCGCATCGGGTCGGGCGCGACGAGCATCTCGCCGGGCCTCGTGGGCACCCGTCCGCACGCGGTCGTCACCGTGAGCGCAAGCGGAACGAGCGTGAGCAGAGATCGTCGGCGCATCGTCGGGGGCGGCGATTGTGTGCCCGTCGGGGGTTCCGCGTCACGCGCGCGGTGGAGCCGTCGTCGCGCGCCAACGCCCGCCCGCGCGCCACGCCCGCCACACCGTCGCGAGCTGCGCGAGGAGCACCGCCGCGAGGCACACGTACGAGAGCCGCGTGTACCGCTGCGTGATCCGCAGCTCGTTCCAGCCGTAGTCGTCGCGCAGGTGGGTCATGTCTCCCGTGTCGGCCAGTGCAGCGTCCCAGGGGATGAGCTCCCAGTCGGCCGCCGCCTCGCGCCAGAAGATCGCCGCGCTCACGAACGAGCACGCCCCGATGGCCAGCGCGATCCAACGGAAGCGTGACCACGCGAGCCTCTCGGGCATCGCGAAGTGCGCCAGCACCACGAGCGACGCGCCCCACACCATCTCGCCGCCGCATCCGCCCGCGATCTGGAGCATCCGTTGCGTGCGCTCGTTCACCGCCCACGTGAGCACCATCGCGGCGAGGCCGTAGGCGCCCGTCGCGACGGCCAGCGCGGGCGCGCGATGCTTCACCCCGAGCCACACGCCGCCGAGGCTCCCCGCGAGCACGAGGGCCACCATCGTGAGGCTCCGTCCGGGCGTGGTGTACGTCACGCCGATGGGCAGCGGGATCGACAGGTTTCCACACGCCCACGCCACCGACGCGTGGCCGAACTCGTGGAGCGACACCCGCGCGCCGTGCATCAAGATCCGCCCGAAGCCCGAGCCGTTGACGAAGCCCACGACGGCGAAGGTCACGGGCACCGCGAGCACGGCCTCGCGGAAGGTCATCGGCGCGTAGCCCTGCGCGTCGGGGTCGACGTAGCGGCGCATCTCCACGGGCGCCTCGACGGCGGGCGGAGGCTCCACCGGGGGCGCGTCGGCGTGGGTGACGGCGGGCGTGCGCGGTCGCATGCGGGGCTGCGAGGCCGCGAGGGCGCGCATCACCGGCAGGCCCGTGAGCTTCGCGAAATTGCCCTCGCAGTTGGGGCAATGGAGCAACCACGGCGCCCCCGGCGCGCGCGTGAACGGACGCGCCACGAGGCACACGCCGGGACACCGCGGGCACAGCGGCGCGTCGGCCTCTGCGGGCGGGAGCTCGTCGTCGACGTCGGCGTAGTCGCGGTGCGTGCCGAGCACCTGCGCGAGCTCACCACGGTCGAACCACGCGCCGTTGCATCGGGGACAGAGGTCGAGGGTCGTGGCGCCGTCGAGGGCGAAGGGCTCGAACGCGACCGCGCAGCGGGGGCAGCGCGCGGCGGCGGTCATCGGCCCAGGGTGTCGAGCACGAAGCTCTTGGTGCCCGAGTGCTTCTGCGAGCCCACCACGATGGCCACGGTGTCGCCGTCGCGTGCATCGAGCCGCGCGCGGGCGACCTCTTCGGCGATGCGCAGCGCGTCGTTGGGCGTCGCGGGCATCTCGCGCACGGCGGGAACCACACCCCACTGGAGCGCGAGCCGCTGGGCCACGCGCGCCGAGGGCGTCACCGCCACGATGGGCGCCGCGGGACGGAACTCGGCGACGAGGTCCGCGGTGTGTCCCGAGTACGAGAACACCACGATGCCCGCGAGCTTCGCGTGGCGCGAGGTGATGGCCGCGGAGGCCGCGCACGCGCTGGCGAAGTCCCACTCGTACTCGAAGGTCGTGGTGGCGTTGCGCGTGCGGTAGAGGGCCGAGGCTTCGATCTCGCGGATGATGGTGTCCATCATGGCCACGGACTCGACGGGGTAGCGCCCCGAGGCCGTCTCGCCCGAGAGCATCAGCACATCGGACGCGTCGAGCACCGCGTTGGCCACATCGGCGGCCTCGGCGCGCGTGGGGCGCGGCGAGCGGATCATCGAGTCGAGCATCTGCGTCGCCGTGATCACCAGCTTGTTGCGCGCGTTCGCGAGGCGGATGGCCTCCTTCTGCACGAGCGGGACCTTCTCGGGACCGAGCTCCACGCCGAGGTCGCCGCGGGCGACCATGAGCCCCTCGCAGCGGTCGAGGATGGCTTCGAGGTTCGCGACGGCCTCGGGCTTCTCGATCTTCGCGATGAGCGGAACCCCCTCGCCGATGAGGGCGCGGGCCTCGTCGAGGTCCGACGGACGGCGCACGAACGAGAGCGCGAGGTAGTCGACGCCGAGCTCCTGGGCGAGCTTCGCGTCCTGGTGATCCTTGGGGGTGAGCGCGGGGGTCGAGAGCGTGGCGCCGGGCACGTTGATGCCCTTGCGATCGGAGAGCGTGCCGCCCACCTCGACCACGCACACCACATCGTCGTCGACGATCTCGTGCACCCGAAAGCGCAGCAGCCCGTCGTCGAGGAGCACGGTGTCACCGGGCTTGAGATCGCGCGCGAGGGGATAGGTGCACGACACGATGCTCGCGTCGCCCGGCACGGCCCGCATGGTGAGCGTGAAGCGCTGCCCCTCGGCGAGGTTCACGGGCCCGCTGGCGAAGGTTCCGCAGCGGATCTTCGGCCCCGAGAGGTCGCCGAGAATGGCCACGTGTCGACCCGCGCGCTCCGCCGCCGCGCGGATGTTCGCGACGGTCTCGCGGTGCTCGCTCGCGAGCCCGTGGGAGAAGTTCACACGGAAGCCGTTCACCCCTGCCGCGAGGAGCGCATCGAGCATCGAGGGCTCGCGGCTCGCGGGCCCCACCGTCGCCAGGATCTTCGCCGTACGCATGACCGCGAGTCTCGCACGCGGCCACGCGCGACCGGTAGCGCCGCCCTCAGGCCCCCTGCGAAGACGGCACGCGCCCGCGACCGGCCTCCGGTCACCGTCCGCCGCGCTGGAGCTTCGCGAGGGTCTCCCGCAGCCGCATGTTCTCGCGCTCGGCCTCCCTCGCCCGCTCGGCTTCGATACGGGCGACCTCCTCGGCGCGTTGGCGCGCGGCGCGCTCGGCGCCGACCTGGGCGTCCGAGATGGCGAGCTTTGCCTCTGCGAGGGCCCGAGCGGTGCGCTCGGCGTCGGCGATCTCGGCCTCGGTCGGCAGCAGCACATCGCCCGCGGGATCCACCGCGAGGCGCAGGCGCAACGACGACCCGCTCCCCACCGCGCGCAACCCGCATCCGAGCTCGCGGCTCTCGATGCGGTCGGCCATGGAGCGCAACGCGAGCTTCCAGCCCTTCGCACCGTCGCGGCGCCACACCTGCCAACGCACCCGCACACGACTGCGCGCCGTGGCCCTCGGGTCGAAGATCACAAGCTCGCGCACGCCGATGCGGCCGTACACCGGCGGGAGCTTCTCGTAGTCCTTGCGATGGTTCTGCGAGACGATTTCGAGCGCGAAGGAGGGCGGCGCGTCGAGCTCCCAGAGCTTCCAGCAGGGGGGCGCGAGGCCGGGGTCGACGCCGGGCATCACGTACACGTCGGGCGCCACGCGCTGCTTCGGATCACCTTCCACGAAGTACAAAAACTGATCGGCGCCCACGAAGGTGCGGCGTCCGCTCGTGGCAAGCCACTTCGCAACCAGCGGGCGTAAGAGCTCCGCGATGAAGCGCTGAAGCGCGTCTTCTCCCATGTGATCCGTCTCCGGGTAGTGGATGGCGTCCATCCGTCGTGCCGTGGCCGTCATGGGTCGCACCCTATCACAGCGCGCCACGCGCTCCCGCGGTGCCGAGGCGCAGCCCCGCGCGCGCGCCACGCAGCCCCTCGACGCCGAGGCGACGCCGGGCGCCCCGCCGGTCACACCCCGCGGCGACCACGGAGGGCTTCGACGTGTCCACCGTGGCCCTCCCCGGTCACCGCGCGGTGCGTGGGCGCGGCCCGAGGTGCCCGAGGTGCCCACGGCGCCCATCGCGCCCATCGCGCCCACGGCGCCAATCGCGCCCACGGCGCCCATCGCGCCCACGGCGCCCATCGCGCCCGCAGCGCCGGGGTTCCCGAAGGTCACCCCGGGCTGTTGTGTGCGGTCGCGTCGGAGTCGCCTCCGACGCTGCAATGTGATGCGCCCGGGGTTCCCGTTGGTCACCCCGGGCTGGTGTGTGCGGTCGCGTCGGAGCGGCCTCCGACGCTGCATCGCAATGCGCCCGCTTCTGGGAGCGCCGGGCAGCGCCCGGTGCGATTCGCACACGAGCCCGGCGGTGACCAACGGAAACCCCGGGCCCAATGCGCTCACCGCGCTCCAACGACCGCAGTCGTCGACACCAGGATGGGCAGGAGAAACGCGCGCGGATCAGACCGCGTCGGGGCCGACGATGTGGCCCGCGATGGCGCTTGCGGCGACGACGTACGGCGAGGCCAGGTACACCTTGCCGGGGCCGCTGCGGCCCGGAAAGTTGCGGTTGATCGCGCTGACGGTCACCTGCTCGGCGGTGCTGCTCACGCCGGGCCCCGCGCGGATGCACGCGCCGCACGACGGGTTGATGAGCTCCGCGCCCGCGCGGTGGAACACGTCGACGTAGCCCTGGCGCTCGGCGTACTCACGGATGTCCTGCGAGCCGAACTGGATGATGAGCTTCACGCCCGGCGCCACGGTGCGTCCCTGTTCGAGCGCGCGGGCGAGCACGGAGGCGTACATGTCCATGTCGGCCTTCTTGCCGCCGGTGCAGCTCCCCGCGTAGGCGATGTCGATCTTCACGGGCGCCGGGAGCGCGTCGAGGGCCACGCCGTTGCGCGGGTCACCGGGCGTCGCGACCATGGGCACGAGCGCGCCGAGGTCGATGTCGAACGCGTGGGCGTAGTGGGCTCCCTCGTCGGCGGTCACGATGCGCGCGCGCACGCCGTCGGCGTTCACTCCACGGTGCTTCGCGATGAACTGCACCACGGTCTCGTCGGCCTCGATGATGCCCGTGAAGCCGCCCGCCTCGACGGACATGTTCGTGAGCGTCGCGCGCTCGTCGAGGGAGAGTCCGCGCGTGCCGTCGCCCGTGAACTCCAGCACCTTGCCGATGCCCTTGCCCTCTTTGAAATAGGGCTGCGAGAGCAGGTGGAGCATCGCGTCCTTGGCCGACACGCCAGGCCGCAGCGCACCGCGCAGGTGCACCTTCACGCTCTCGGGAACCTTCACGCGCACGTCGCGGGTGAACCACGCGTTGGCCATGTCGGTGCTGCCCACGCCGAACGCGAAGCACCCGAGCGCGCCCGCCATGCAGGTGTGCGAGTCGGTGCCCGCGACGACCTGTCCGGGCAGCGCGATGTCTTCGATCACCGCGTTGTGGCAGATCGCGTAGGACCCCTTGCCCACCTTGTTCTCGACCTCGCCGTAGTGCTTCACGCCCTGGGCGCGGGAGAAATCCTCCTGCACGACCGCGAGGCGACGCGCGACGGGACGGAGCCCCATCTTCACGTGGGCCTCGGGCATCACGTCGTCGAGGAAGGTGAGGTGATCGCGGAACGTGTACACGCTCGACGGGTCGGTGACCTTCGCGTCGTCGCCGAAGGCCGCGCGAAAGAGCGCGTCGGCCATGGGGGTCACGTACTCGTGGGAGAAGCGCACGTCGGCGCGCACGAACAGGGCGTCGCCCGGCGCCACGGCGGTCACGCCCACGGTGTCGTTGCGCGCGTCGACCACACAGTGCGAGGCGATGATCTTCTCGCAGAGGGTCATCGGACGCGCGGGCGTGGCGATGGTGGGCGGCGAGACCTCTCCGCGCACGCGGGCCTTCGAGTATTCGAAGAGCCCGCCGAGGCGCACGATGTCGGCGGAGATGGGGTCGAGGCCGCGCGTGAACTCGCTCAGGGGAATCTCTTCGCCGCGCTCGATGCGCGCCACGAGCCCGAGGTCGGTGCTCGTGAGGAGCCCGATGTTCTGCGCGTTCTGGCCGTAGATCTTCTCGATGTTCTCGGCGATCACGAGGCGCACGCCGGACTTGAGCTCGGAGTACGGCGCCGTCTCGCGCGACGAGCCGCAGCCCTTCGAGCGCCCCGAGACGATCACCGAGAAGCCGCCGCCCTTGATGGAATTGCGCTGGATCAGCCCGCCGCGCAGGCCCACCAGGCAGTACTCCGCGAGGGTCTCGTCGTAGTAGTAACAGACCCAGCCGGGGGTGAGCTCATCGGTCGAGATGTTGTCGATGAGCTTGCGCGCGGGGTCCCACGCGAGACGCTCGCCGTCGAGCTGACGGCGGAGGAGGTCGGCGTCCTCCGTGAGGTGGAGGATGCGTCCGTCGAAGCGGACAGTCGCCTCGGTGGTCATGGGCGGGTGGTGCTCCTTTTCTGCGGTCGAAACGGCCCTTCGTGACCGTGAGGGCCCGTCGCGGCGCGACCCTATACGACCGGGCTTCCGCTTCGCAACCGCCGCGCATGACGCGGGGCGTCTCTGCTAGCCTCGCGCGCCCCGATGGCACCGCCCGCACGCACCTCCGAATCCTCGCTGCGTCGCGAACTCTGCGACGCCGGCCGCGCCCTCTACGACCGCGGGCTCATCGGCCCGCTCGACGGCAACCTCTCGGCCCGCATGGGCGACCGCTACCTCCTCTGCACCCCTTCGGGTTCGCACAAGGGAGAGCTGCGCCCCGACGACCTCGTGAAGCTCACCCTCGACGGCCGCGTGGTCTCCGGCGGACGCCCCTCCACCGAGCTCCTCATGCACCTGGAGATCTACCGCGTGCGCGACGACGTTCGCTGCGTGGTGCACGCCCATCCGCCCTGCGCCGTGGGGCTCACCGTGGCGGGCCTCTCCTTCGACCGCCCGGTGGTGCCCGAGATCCTCTTCGCGATCGGCGAGGTGCCCAGCGTGCCCTACAGCTCGCCCACCACGCGCGACGTGCCCGACGCGATCCGCGCGCTCCTCGCGCGCTGCGATGCCTTCATGCTCGCGCGGCACGGCTCGGTGGTGCTCTGCGACACGGCGCGCGAGGGCGTCATCATGACCGAGACCATCGAGCACACGGCGAAGATCACCCTCGCGGCGCGCACCGCGGGCGGGGCCACGCCGCTCCCCGACGCGGAGATCCAGAAGCTCCTGGGCCTCGCGAACGCAGCACGCGCGCAGCGCACACCGCAGACGAACACCCCGCCCACGTCCGACGCACCCGACGCCGCGCTGGTGGAGTCCATCGCGCGCGCCGTGATGGCAAAGCTCGCCCGCTGAGCCCGCGCCACGGACCTCAAAAAAGTTGGAGCGGTGAGCACCCGCTGCGCACGCGACGCGCGGCTCGACTATCGTCGCGCGGCCGATGCTTCCCTCTGCGCTCAACGAGAGTTTCCAGACGCTGATCTCCGAGCTCGCGACGCCGGGCACGATGGAGGCGCTGCTCGCCTGGTGGCGCACGTCGCACCACGAGACGATCACCCTGAGCCCGAAGGCCCGCGAGGCCGCCGACGTGCTCGACCGCATGCTCCCCACGTACACCCGCTCGACGCACGGGCTCGGGGAGCTCTCGAAGGCCCTCTCGACGCGCGCGGGGGTGGTGCTCCTCGCGTGGTGCGCCGCGAGCGTGACCCGCTCCGATGCGCGCATCGCGGCGGTGCTCCAGGCCGCGGCCGACGTCGACGCGCACCGCGCGATCGTGCCCACGGTGGCCCAGGGACGTGTGCTCGAAGGCCCCCTCGTCGACGCGCTCCGATGTGCGCCCCTCGTGGGCGACGGCGCGTGGCTCGCGGACCCCTCGCACGCCCAGGTGCGCGCGCGGCTCGACATCCTCGTGTGGGAGGCGGGCGCGAGCGCGTTGCAGCTCCCCGAGATGGGCCCGTGGCTGTGGCGTACGGCGGGCACCTTCGAACAGCTCGTGGCCCAGCCCGCGCGCGGAACGCTCCGCGGACGGGTGCTCGCCGCGCGGTGCCTCGAAGCGTTCGGGCGGGGCATTCCCACGGATGATCCCGAGGTGGTGGCGCGCACGCTGAAGGTGCTGCAACCGCTGCTGCTCCACCCCGAGCACATGGTGTGGGTGCACGCGGCCCGCGCGCTCGGACGCATCGCGGGCGTGCTCGACGGCCTCGAAGGCACCGTGCTCGACTGGATGCGCAGCGAGTCTCCCCTGCTGCGACAGCGCGCGGTGACGGCCCTCGCCTCGATGGGCCCCGAGCGCCTGCGGGTCTTCGGCAGCGAGCTCGCGTCGCTCATCGACGACCGCAACGCCGACCCGCTGGTGCTCAGCGCCCTCGCGGCCTCGACGCCGTACCTCATGGCCGACCGCCGTGATCTCTGGGATCGCCTCACGCAGCGCATCCTCGCGGGTGACGGCGGCGGCATCGCGGCGCGCGCCCTCGCCCGCGGACTGGCCGCGCTCTGGCGTCGCGGAGAGCACATCCACACGCTCGAAACGCCGCTCCGTCTGCTCCGCGAGCGCGCGCGTCGGCACCGCTGGGACTCCACCGAAGAGTGGCGCCGCTGGCTCGACGTGCTCACGGTCACCGACCCCATCGACGGCGCCGAGCGCGACCCCCTCGACCTCGAAACGGGCCTCGAAAACCTCGTGCGCCTCGCCTCGCAGTACGACGACGAAGAGGCCGACGCCCGCGCCGCGCGCTTCGCCGGTGCGCTCGCGTCGACGTTTCAAGAGGCCCGCCGCGTGGCCCTCACCGAGCCCACGGCCCGCCGTCGCGCCGCGGGTCTCAACGCCGTCGAGGGCATCGCGCGCTCGCTCGCGCTGGGCCTCTGGGGGCCGCTGCTCGCCACGGCGCCGTCGAGCTCGCCCGTTCCGTCGCCGGACCTCGAAGAGACCTGGGACACCATCGCGCACGCGCCCGCCGCGCTCCTCGACGAGGTGCACCGTCGACGCCGCGAGGGAGACGGCGACGAAGAGACGCTCCTCGCGCTGGAGGTGCTCGCGATCCGCCTCGGGAGCTACGCCCTCGACGCGTGCGGTGAAGAGCCCGACCTCGGCCCCGGACGCGGCCCCACGGCGCACCACACGTGCCTCTGGCTCCGCAAGGTGGATGGGCTCGTCGACGGCTCGCGGCTGCTGCCTCCGCGGCTCTCGATGGCGATGAGCGCGCTCTTGTGGCGCCTCGTCGACACGACGCGCGGCACGGCCCTCGGCGAGTTCGACGACCTGCGCTGGCTCGGTCCCTTCGCGGCGTGGTGGGCGCTGGTGATCGACCGCCCGACGACGCTGCTCCAGCTCGCGCGCGCGCTGCCCATGATCGACGCGAAGGCCCTCGAACGCGCGGCCGAACTCGCCGACGTGATCCGCGGATCGGTGTCGGTCGAGACGCCGCGCGCGACGATCTCGTCCGACGTGGCCGGTCGACGCGACTCGTTCCGCCCGAAGGCCGCCGACGGCGTGTGGCAGGAGACCGTGGCCCACGCGCTCGGTGAGCTCCACGCGACGGACACCGAGCTCGCGCGCGCGCTGCTGGGCATGGCCGACGCGCTCGCGCAGTTCAGCTCGGCCTCGGGGGCGCGGCCCACGCTCGAAGCGCAGTGCCTCACCCTCGCCCTCGCCGCGGAGCGACTGCACACGGCCCTCGAAGACCCGGTGAAGGCGCTCCACCCCTCGGAGCACGACGAGGGCTTCGGCTCGGAGAACGCGCCGCGCGTGGCGGCCCTCGTGGCCCGCGCGATCCGTCAGCGCGACCAGTCGGCGCTCGGCGTGTGGTTCGGCTCGCTCGGTCCGGTGACCACGGCGCTCGTCGAGGCTGCGGTGACCGCCGCGGTGCGACGCACGCCGCCGCCGCCGCCTGCCGCGAAGAAGCAGGGCCCGCAGGTGATCGAGGGCTACGAGCTCGTGCGCCCCCTCGGCGAGGGCGGCGTGGGCACCGTGTGGCTCGTGCGCAAGCCCGGCGCCGATCGCCTCTTCGTGCTCAAGATCCCCAAGGCCGACGCGCTCGCCGACGCCAACGAGAAGGAGCGCGCGGGCATCCTCGCGTCGTTCACCGACGAGGCGCGCGCGCTCGCGGGGCTCTACCACCCGCACGTCGCGAACATCATCGACCGCGGCGTCTCGAACGGCGTGCCCTTTCTGGTGCTCGAGTACCTCATCGGCGCCGACCTGCGGATGTATGCGGGCGCGCGGCTCATGTCGCTCTTCGAGCTCCGTCAGGTGGTGCCCGAGACGTGCGCGGGGCTCGCGGCGCTCCACGCGGCGGGGCTGGTGCATCGCGACATCAAGCCCGCGAACCTCTGGCTGCGACTGCCCCTTCAGGGCGGCGAGACCTTCGATCCCGCGAAGCACCGCGACCCCGCGCGCACGCCGCCGCTCAGCACCGTGGTCATCGACTTCGGCATGGTGCGCGCGATGAAGGTCTCGCAGGAGGCCGTCGGCCGCTTCGTCGCGGGCACGCCGGGCTACCTCGCGCCCGAGCAGGTGCTCGACCCCATGGAGCTCGACGCGCGCGCCGACGTCTACGCCCTCGCGGGCACCGTCTACAACGTGCTCACGGGCCGCACCTTCTTCGACGACGTGCCCTCGATGCGCGACCGCATCCTGTCGCACATGCAGCGCGATCCGCTCGACGACCTGGAGCGCACGCGGGGCTTTCCCAGCGCGCTCACGAAGCTCCTCCGCGCGTCGACGGCGCGCTCGCCGCACGACCGTCCGCAGCCCGCGGAGTTCGGCCGCGAGTTCGGCCTGCTCTTCACCTGACCGACGGTCACAACCCGAGCAGCGCGCGGGCCGTGGAAGCGCGGGTCCAGAGCGTTCCCGCGTCGCCCACACACTGGAGCGCGCCGCGCGAGAGCACGCCCACGAGCTCGCCCGTGCGCGCGTCGAGGGCCGGACCGCCGCTGTCTCCCTGGCACGTCCCCTCGCCCGTGGAGAACTCTCGCGCGCCCACCGCGGTGACCCGCACGTTGGCCCGTTGAAAGCGCTCGCCCACGCCCGCGCGCGCCGAGTCTCCGCGTCGCCCGTAGCCCACCACCACGAGCGCATCGCCCACCGTCGGAGCCCGCGTGCGCAGGGCCACCGGCGTGAGGGGAAGCGCGCGGTCGAGCACGAGCAGCGCCACGTCGTTGCCGCAGAGCATCGCCGCGTCGGGCACCCGCACGGCCGTCACCCGCGCCGCCACGGCGCCGCGCAGCCCGTCGTCGTCGGTGACCACTTCGAAGTCGCGCGCGGCGAAGGTGCCGAACACGTCGCGCCGTCCGTCGCACTGCACGGTCTCGGCGGTCTCGCTCACGCAGTGTCGGGCCGTGAGCACGCGGTCTCGCGCGATGAGCGTGCCCGTGCAGAGGGCTCCGTCGGCGCGTCGCAGGGCCACCACCGCCGGGTGCGCGCCGCGGTCTCGGGTGCCGTGCACCACCGCCTCGACGGCGAGGTCGTCGGGAGGGTCGTCGTCGACGGGCGCGCAGCCCGCGAGCGCGTGAAACACCGCCGCCATCGCAAGCGCGCACCGAAGGAACCTCGTCGAAAATTGTGTCGTTGGGATCATGGTCATCGCCTCCGTCGCGACGGCCTCTCAAGCGACGTTCCAGCCCTATTTTCACGGTGTTTTCGGCGATCAACTGGCAAGGCCCCCCGGGTGGCGGAGGGTGGTGGGGGGGTGGCGGCCGCCATGGCGGAACGACGACGCTCGCCATTGCGCGGGGAGCGCCCGAGGCGGTACACGCGCGCCCCGCCATGACGACCTCCGACGCGCCGCGCGAGACGTGCCTCCGGTGTCGACGCCCCGCGCGCTACTGCTGGTGCGCGCACCTCACCGCGATCGAGACGCGCACCCGCGTGCTGCTGCTCCAGCACCCGCGCGAGCGCGACGTGCCCATCGGCACCGCGCGCATGGCGAGCCTGTGCCTGCCCAACTCCGAGCTCCACGTGGGCATCCACTGGGGCGAGCACGGCGCCGTGCAGCGCGCGCTCCGTGACCCGTCGCGGCCTACGGCGCTGCTCTTTCCCGGCGCCGACGCGCGCGATGTGACCGTCGATCCGCCGCGCGAAGACCTCACGCTCGTCGTCGTCGACGGCACGTGGACCAACGCGCGCAAGGTCGTGCAGGCGAACCCCACGCTCGCGGCGCTCCCGCGGCTCTCGATCACGCCCGCGGAGCCGAGTCAGTACCGCATCCGTCGCGAGCCCGCGGCGCAGTGTGTGTCGACCATCGAGGCCCTGGTCTACGTGCTCGGCGCGCTCGAAGGCGACGTGGAGCGCTTTCGCCCGATGCTCACGCCCTTTCGCGCGATGATCGACGCGCAGGTGGCCTGCGCCGAGACGCAGCGCAACGGACGCATGCGCAAGCCCCGGGGAGCGCGTCCGCCGAAGGAGCCGGTGACGGCCCCGCTGCGCGCCGCGAAGGTGGTCTGCGTGGCCGCCGAGGGCAACGTGTGGCCCCACGAGCCCGGAGTCTCTCGCGCGCCGGAGCTCATCCACCTGGCCGCCGTGCGCCTCGACACGGGCGAGCGCTTCGAAGCCGTCGCGCGCCCCGAAGGACCGCTCGCGCCGGGCACGCCGCGGCAGACCGGACTCGACGCGTCGTCGCTCACGCAGGCCCCGCCGCGCGACGCGATGCTGCGCGCGTGGACGGAGTTTCTCCGCGACGACGACGTGCTCTGCATGTGGGGAGACCATCCCGCGGCGCTCCTCGATGCGGCGGGGGCGCCGGTGCCTTCGCGGGTGATCGACCTGCGCGTGCTCGCGCGGGTGATGGCCCACGGGCGCGTGGGCACGGCGACGGAGTTTCTCGCGTCGCGCGGTGTGACCGTCGACGAAGCGGCCTCGCTCGGAGTCGGTCGCGCGGGGCGTCGGCTCGCGCACGCGGTGGCCGTCGCGCAGCACCTCGCGCAGGGGTGAAGGGCGCGCTCAGCCCTTCGGGTTGCCCACGTCGTCGGTCGGGTGAAACAGGTTCACGGGCACGTGGAGGTAGCGGCGTCCGTTGGCGCGCTCCTTCGGGAGCAGGCCCGCGTTGACGTTCACCTGCACGCTCGGGAGCAGCAGCCGCGGGGCCGCGAGCGTGGCGTCGCGCGCGCGTCGAAAGCGCACGTAGTCCTCCTTCGCGGTGTCGGCGCGGAGCTGCACGTTCGCGCGCTTCGAAGCGCCGATGGTGGTCTCGAAGCGCAGCGGGCGCTGGTTGGGCTGGTAGTCGTGGCCCACGAAGACCCGCGTCGCGTCGGGCAGCGCGTAGAGCTTCTCGTGAATCGAGGTGAAGAGCTCCTCGGCCGAGCCGCGGGGAAAGTCACAACGCCCGGTTCCGTAGTCTTCGATGAAGAGCGCGTCGCCGGTGAACAGCGCGTCGCCGAGGAGGTAGCTCACGCACGCGGGCGTGTGCCCCGGCGTGGCGATGACCTTCACCGCGAGCGAGCCCGCGTCGAGCACTTCACCGTCACCCAGCAGCCGGTCGAACTGGCTCCCGTCGGTGCGGAACTCGGGGCCGAGGTCGAAGAGGCCCTTGAAGGTCTCCTGCACCTCGGTGATGCGCGCGCCGATGGCCACCTTCGCGCCGTGCCGCGCCTTGAGGATCTGCGAGCCCGAGAGGTGATCCGCGTGGGCGTGCGTCTCCAGCACGTAACGGAGCTTCAGTGACTCGCGCTCGATGAAGCGCGACACCGCGTCGACGGACTTCGTCGTGGTCTGTGAGGCGCCGGGCTCGTAGTCGAGCACGGGGTCGATCACCACGGCGTCGTGCGTGGCCTCGTCCCACACGAGAAAGGTCAGCGTGTAGGTCTGCGGATCGTAGAACTCCTGGATCTTCATGGTCGTCGCTCCGTGCGGTGTGCGGGTCGTGGCGGGCGTCGCGCCCGGTGCTGTTGGGAGCCCCCGTGGCGCGCGATGGATTCAGCGCGCCGCGCGCTCGATGGGGAGGCGCAGCGCGTTCCACGCGAGCATGCCGCCGCGCATCGAGACCACCTTGCGAAAGCCCTTCTGCACGAGGGTGAGCGCCGCGCGCCCCGAGCGTCCGCCCGAGCGGCACACCACCACCACGGGCGCGTCGGGGTTCCACCTCGCAGCGGCCGCGTCGACCATGGCGAGGGGCACGAGCTCGCTGCCCGCGATGTGTCCGAGCTCGGCGTCGTACTCGTGGGGCTCTCGCACGTCGAGCAGGCGCGCCGCGCCCGCGTTGGCGGCCACCCACTCGCAGGTCACCTCGGGCACCCCCGACGCGCTCGTCTCGATGGGCGCCCACGGCGGCAGCGAGGGCATCTCGGGCACCGCGCGGAGCCCCTTCGGCACGCCGCACTGGAGGTTCGCGGGCAGCGCCACGTCGATCTTGCGCGGGTATGCGAGCTGGAGCTTCGCCATGATCTCCACGAACTCGTCGACGGAGCGCGCAAGGCCGAGGCGCGGGTTCCAGGCCTTCTCTTCGCCGACCGTCGAGGCCGTGCGGCCCTTGTAGTCGTGGCCCGGATAGATCGTCGTCGTGTCGGGCAGCGAGAAGACCTGCGTGCGCACCGAGTCGTAGAGCGTGCGCGCGTCGCCCTGTTGAAAGTCCGTGCGGCCGCATCCGCGAATGAGCAGCGCGTCGCCCGTGAAGGCCATGGCGCGATCGTCGAGCACGTAGGTGACGCAGCCGTTGGTGTGCCCCGGCGTCTCGCGCACTTCGAGGTGACGCGCGCCGAACACCACGCGGTCGCCCTGCTTCACGAGGCGGTCGGGGCATCCCGTGCCCGCGCGCTCGGAGAGCACGGTCTTGCAGCCCGTCTTCTCGCGCAGCGTGCCGAGGCCCGTGACGTGGTCGGCGTGCACGTGCGTGTCGAGAGCCCACACGAGCGTGAGACCGAGCTCGTCGAGGAGCTGCACGTCGCGGTCGACCTGTTCGAGCACCGGGTCGATGAGCACGGCCTCGCGCGTGGTCTCGTCGGCGAGGAGGTACGTCCAGGTCGAGGTCTCGGGGTCGAAGAGCTGACGGAACAACATGACGAAACGTCCTTGGCAGAGGTGCGAACGGTGACCGACGCGCTCAGCGCGCCGACTCGATGCGCGCGGTGACGGCGAGGCTCGCGACCATCGCGAGCACGAAGGCGACGACGGGCGGCGCGCCGCCCACGAGCGAGGTGACGCCGGGTCCGGGGCAGAAACCTCCGAGGCCCCAGCCGATGCCGAAGAGGGCCGCGCCCACGACCAGGCGCGCGTCGATGTCGCGGCGCGTGGGGATGCCGAAGCGCGAGGCAAACACGGGCGAGCGGCGCTTCGTGATGCGCCAGAAGGCCACCGTGTGCACCAGCACCGCGCCGCCCATCACGAAGGCGAGCGACGGGTCCCAGCGCCCGAGAAAATCGAGGAACCCGCGCACCTTCTCGGGACGGGTCATGCCCGAGACCGCGAGGCCCACGCCGAAGACCGCGCCCGACGCGAGGCTCACCGCGAGCTGCCCCCGGTGGTTGCGCTCCGCGTCGCTCATCGCGCGCCGCCCGTGAGCGCCACGGTGACGGCGCCCGTGGTGATGAACGTGAGCGTCGCGACGAGCGAGCGCACCGAGAAGCGCGAGAGCCCGCACACGCCGTGGCCCGACGTGCAGCCGTTGCCGAGGCGCGTGCCCACGCCGACGAAGACGCCCGCGAGGGCTGCGGTGCCGAGCTTCACCGCGGGCGCCGCGAAGGCCGCGGGCGTCACGGCGTAGACGGCCAGGCCGCCGAGCACGAGCCCGACGAGAAAGAGCGCGCGCCACGCGACGTCACCGGGTGACGGGTGAACGACGCCGCCCACGATGCCCGAGATGCCCGTCACGCGGCCGTTGAAGGCCAGCATGAGCGTGGCGCTGATGCCGATGAGCGCGCCGCCGATCGCAGCGCGAATCCAGTCTGGGGAGAGGTGCATGACCGCGGAACACAGGAGCAACGCACATGCCGCATGAACGGAGCGCGCGGTGTTCCTGCGAGGGTGTCTGCGGTGCGCAACGGTCGCGGCGCGTGGGCGTTGCGCGCGTCGTTTCGCGGCGTTTCAAGCGGGTTCACGAAGCGTCGTCGCGCACGGCGCGGTTCCCCGTGGCACGGCGGTTGTGAGAGAGCTTCGGCCATGAGCACCCCCGACGTGATGCGACAGCAGGCGATGCAACAGGGACAGGGCGCGATGGCGCTCGCGCTGGCCTTCGTGGGTGTCACCCGCGGGCTCTTCGAAGCGCTCTCGACCCCCGCAGACGCCGAGACCCTCGCGGCACGCGCGAACGTCGACGCGGGCTACGTGCGGCGCTGGTGCGACGCGGCCTATGCGTTCGGCTACCTCGACGCCGAGGGCGACACGTTCCGACTCACGGAGCTCGGCGAGATGTACCGGCCCTCGACGGCGGGGAGCTTGTTTCCCTTCGCGGTGCAGTCGGTGTTGACCGCGCACATGGCCGACCGCGCGTCGGAGCTGATGCGCACGGGAGAGCGCCCGGGCGAGCGCGTGCTGGGCGAGCGGAAGAACATCCTCCCGTGGTTCGGCCCGATGCTCGAAGCGAGCTTCGCGGGCTTCTTCGCGCGCGAGATCGTGCCCGCGCTCGACGTGTTCGCGGCCCTCGACGCGCGCGGCGGCACCGCGGTGGATCTGGGCTGCGGCAACGGGTGGTACCTCCGCGCGCTGGCCTCACGCTTCGCGAACGTGCGGGGCATCGGGCTCGACGGGTTCGAAGAGAACATCCGTCACGCCGAGGCCGACACGGCGCGCGCGGGGCTCTCGGAGCGCGTGCGCTTTCGCGTCGGCGACCTCCACCACTACACCGTCGAAGAGCCCGTGGAGCTCGTGGCGATGAACCGCGCGCTGCACCACGTGTGGGATCGGAAGGACGAGGTGTTCGCGAAGCTCCGCGACGCGCTGAAGCCCGGCGGCGCCGCGGTGATCTGGGAGCCGCGATGGCCCGACGACCGCGCGCAGCTCCGCGACGGGAGGCGCCGCGCGATGGCCTTTCAGAACCTCAGCGAGCACGTGCAGGGGAATCATTTTCTCCGCCCCGACGAGATCGAAGCGGCGATGCGCGGCGCGGGCCTCACGCCCACCACGCACCTCTTCGGCGAGGGCACCGAGGCGGTGGTCGTGGGCGTGCGACCCGCGTGAGGTCAGCGGTTCGCGAGGGTGCGCTTGACCTGCTCCATGTCCACGGTCTGCGCCGCGGAGATGAGCTGGTCGAGCGCGGCCGCCGGGAGCATCCCCGGGCGGTTGTAGAGCATCACGCCGTCGCGAATGACCATGAGCGTCGGGATCGAGCGGATCTCGAACTCCGCGGCGAGCTCGGGCTGGTCTTCGGTGTTGATCTTCGTGAAGTTCACCGCGGGGTTCTTCGCGGCGGCGCGCTCGAAGACCGGCGCGAAGGCGCGGCACGGGCCGCACCAGGGGGCCCACCAGTCGATGAGGGTGATGCCCGGCTTGTTGAGGGCGTCGTCGAAGGAGGCGGCGTCGAGTTCGCGGAGGTTGGTGTTCATGGAATGCGCTCCGTGCGAGGGGTGATCGGTGCGATGGTGAATCTGTGCAGTGAGAGCCCGCGAGCGTGGAGAACGGTTCGCGTCGAGGAGGGAGCTTCGTGGTGAACGAGAGCGTGATGGTGCGTGCGAAGGCGGGAGACCCCGCGGCCATGGAGGCGCTGCTCCACGAGCTCGCGCCGACGGTGCATCGGTTCAGCCGACGGCTGTGCCGCAGCGACCACGAGGCCGACGATGCGTTGCAGGACGCGCTGCTCGCCATCGCGACGCACCTGCCCGAGTTCGAAGGACGCTCGTCGCTCTCGAGCTGGGTCTACACCCTGGTGCGGAGCGCGTGTTCGCATCGCCGTCGCGGCATGAAGAACGCCCCGCCCGTCGCCGACGACGAGGGCGTGGAGCGCGTGGAGGAGTCTCCCTCGCCCGAGGAGCAGTCGAGCCGACGCGAGCTCTCGGAGGCCCTCTCCGACGCGCTCGACGCGCTGCCCGAGGAGGTGCGCGAGGTGCTGCTTCTCCGTGACGTGGAGGGGCTCACGGCGCCCGAGGCCGCGGAGGCGGTGGGCATCTCCGTGGGCGCGCTCAAGAGCCGTCTGCACCGGGCCCGCGCGGCGCTCCGCGAGGCGCTGATCCCCGTGCTCGAACCCGAGCGCATCGTGCCGCAGGTGACGTGCCCCGACGCGGTGGCGCTGTGGTCACAGAAGCTCGAAGGCGACCTCGCGCAGGCGGACTGTGCGGCGATGCAGGCCCACCTCGAAGCGTGCCCCGCGTGCAGCGGCGTGTGCGACGCGCTGCGCTCGGTGCTCCTGGCCTGTCAGCGGATGCCCGACGCGCCCGTACCGCCGTCGGTGCAGGCGCGCGTGAAGTCGGTGCTGCGTCAGCTCACGGGCCACTCGAAGGCGCCCGTGCCGGTGACGTAGTCTGTCACACGGTCACTCGGTCACTTGAAGGGCCACCAGCCGGGGCGCTTGCCCTCGGCGGAGGCGTCGGACTTCGCCTCGCGGTGGCCCTGACAACGCTGCGCCGGGGGCACGTCTCCGAGCACCTGCTCGACGTGCATTCCGCACCCGGCGAACGTGGGCTTGCCGCACTCGGAACACGTCACGCGACGACACATGGATCGGTCTTCTCTTTCTGTCGCGCGCCGTCGCCCGTTGCGTCGGTCACGCGTCGGCGATGAGAGCCCGCGGCCGCCGCGAAGGGTTCACCGACACGCGTCGCGACCCGACGGAAACGCCGATCGGTACGTTCGCAGCGTCTGCACGCAGAGGTGCGAGCCCGTCGAGTACCGGGGATATCCCGTGTCGTAGGTGTTGCCGCCGGAGAGGCCCACGACGTAGCCCGCGGGGTACACCCGCCCCACGTCGGTGGCCCATTGGTTCTGGGGCTTGAGGTGCAGCAGACGGAAGCGCGCGCCGGTCACCAGGTCGGTGAACTCGGGCATGTACCCCCAGCCGTAGACCCCCGTGCGTTCGAGGCGCGACGTGTGTCGGAGCTGCACGCGCGTGCCCGCGGCGATGCCGAGGTCCGTGTCGTGCCAGCCCGACGAGATGTGCTCGTAGGTGATGTACGAGTTCCACCACTGGAGCTCGTTGCACGACGGGCGATCGGGGGCCTGGCAGCGCGATCCGTCGCAGGTGTAGCCGTCGCTGCACGACCCGCACGATCCGCCGCAGCTGTCACCGCCGCACTGACGCCCCGCGCACTGGGGAATGCAGCGCACGGTGATGTCGTAGGCCTGCGCCGCGTCGGGGATCGTCCGCGCGCCGTCGTAGAGCCCCCAGCGCCAGGTGTAGCGACCGGGAGCGCCCGGCGCGCGCGCGCGAAAGGGCACGTCGATCTGAAAGCCCGGTCCCACGGGGAGCGGGAGGTCCACCGTGTCGACGCCCCACTGACCGTGCACAGCGGGTGCGGCGGCGTCGAGGTGCACGCTGTCGCCCCACGCGCGGTCGCCACAGTTGGCCCATGTCACGCTCGCGGTGATCGACTGGTTCGGGTCCACCGTGCCCGGCGGCGTCTCCTGACGGACGGCGCGCGCCGCAGGGCCCGCGCGGTCACAGTCGGCGGGCGTGAGCACCGTGGGGCGCAACGTCGGAGAGGCTTCTCCCACGGGGGTTCCGCGCTGTGCGACCTGCCACGCCCAGGGGTAACGACCGGGCGTCGTGGGGGCGCGCATCACGAGGTCGAAGCTCACCTCGGCGCCCGCGGGAACCTCGTTCGGCAGCGGCACCTCGCGCGTGCCCCACGTGGTGTCGGGATCGGCGCGCGAGACGAGGGTCCATCCGTCACCGCGCGTGAGCGGCGCGGGCGTGCAGTTCGCGAAGGTCACCCGCGCGCGCACGGTGTCGCCCGTCGCGATGAAATCGGGCGGCGCGATCTGCGTGCGAAAGCGCACCGGCGCGCCCGCCTCGGAGCAGTCCGCGGGCGTCTGCACGATCACCGGCGCTGCGGGCGTGGGCTCCTGGTAGCGCTCCACGCGCTCGCGCTCCACGGCCCACTGGAGGGTGAAGTTGCCCGCGGTGAGCGGCGCCTGGAGTTCGAAGCGGAAGGTGACCTCCGCGCCCTGCGGCACATCGACGGGGAGCGCCACACGACGCACGCCCCACGCGAGTCCGACCTCGGGGTCCGTGGGCAGGAGCGCGAAGCCCTCGCGGGTCCAGTCGACGCCCGAGCAGTTGGTGTACGTGACCTCGACGGGCACCCGCGCCGAGGGCAGCACCGACGTGGGCAACGGACGCATCGTGCGGAACTGCGCCGACGCCTCGCCGGGCCTGCACTGGCCCACGCGCACGCACGCCACGCCGACACATCCTCCGTCGCCGTTGCCCGCGGGTGTGGGCGGCGCGGTGTCGGCCTCCGAAGCGCAACGTGCGAGCGAGAGCGCCGCGAGGGCCGCGGTGCGGAGCGTAGAGCGGGCCGTGCTGTGCCTCATCGCCGTCGATCTCCCTTCACCTTCGCGCGTCGATCCCACCGATCACACCGATCGCACCATCACCCCGCGGACGCTTCACCAGGTCACGGGCACGGGCCCCGACTGCACGCTCGTGGTGCCGTTTCCGAGCGCGCCCGCTTCGTTCGATCCCCAGCACCGGAGGCTTCCGTCGCCGAGGAGCGCGCAGGCCGCGCTGCTGCCCGCCACCACGCGCACCACGGACTGGAGCGGGTTCGTCGCCGCCGCGCCGGGCGTCGCGATCACCATCACCACGCCCTGCGCCTCGCGCACCCGTCGACCGTCGCCGAGCTGCCCCTCGCGGTCGTCGCCCCAGCAGCGCACCGTGCCGTCTTCGAGCGTCGCGCACGCGAAGGTGTCGCCCGCCGCGATCGCCCGCGGAACCCGCGACGGCGCCATCACCGCATCGCGCGCGGGCCCATCGACGGAGGCATCCACCGCGGCCTCCATCGCGCCATCGACCGACGCATCGACCGCGCCATCCACAGACCCATCGCGCACATCGCTGGACGCATCGCGCGCATCGCCCGACGCGTCGCGCACATCGCTGGACGCATCGACGGACGCATCACCCGGCACATCGTCGACGCCTGCGTCCGAGGGCCTCCGTTCGAGCGACTCCACCCGTCGCGGCGCGCGCCCGCAGGGACCGCTGCACCCCATCGGCGTGGTGCCTTCGATCGCGTGACCGAGCTGCCCCGTGTCGTTGCGCCCCCAGCACCACACGGCGCCGTCGTCGGTGCGCGCGCACGCGAAGTCACCGCGCGCCGCGAGCTCCGAGACCCCTTCGAGCGCGGCGTCTCCCACGAGCACGGCCTGGGGCATGGGCTGCGCGTCGCCCGACGCATCGCCCACGCCCGTCTGCGCCCATCGCTGATCGCCCCAGCACAGCGCGAGGCCCGCACGGAT
>CAMFHP010000010.1 GCA_945952225.1 uncultured Myxococcaceae bacterium | reverse complement strand
CGATGGTGCCGACGTTCATGTGCGGCTTCGTACGAGTGAACTTCTCCTTGGCCATGTTCCTGTCTCCTCTGAGTTCTTCAGTTCTTGAGTCGTTGAATTACTTGCCGCGACGCTTCGCGACGATCTCTTCCTGGACGACGTTCGGCACCGGGTCGTAGTGCGAGAACTGCATCGTCGAGACCGCGCGGCCCTGCGTCTTCGAGCGCAGGTCGGTCACGTAGCCGAACATGTTGGCGAGGGGCACGAAGGCCTCGATCACCTGCGTGTTCTTGCCGCGCGCGTTCATGCCGCGCACCTGGCCGCGGCGGGAGTTCAGGTCGCCGATCACGTCGCCCATGAACTGGTCGGGGGTCACCACCTCGACGCCCATGATGGGCTCGAGCAGGGTGATGCCCGCGCGCTTCGCGGCTTCCTGGAAGGCCAGCGAGCCCGCGATCTCGAACGCCTGCGCGCTCGAGTCGACGTCGTGGTAGCTGCCGAAGTGCAGGCGGGCCTTCACGTCGACCACGGGGTAACCCGCGACGACGCCGCGCCCGAGGGCCTCGCGGATGCCCTTCTCCACCGCGGGGATGAACTCGCGGGGGATCACGCCACCCTTGATGTCATCCACGAACTCGAAGCCCTTGCCGCGCTCGCCGGGCTCGAGGTCGATCACGACGTGGCCGTACTGACCACGACCGCCCGACTGCTTGACGTACTTGTACTCGACGTTCGTCGCGGCCTTCTTCACCGACTCGCGATAGGCCACCTCGGGCTTGCCCGTGTTGGCCTCCACCTTGTGCTCACGCTTCAGGCGGTCGACGATGATTTCGAGGTGAAGCTCACCCATGCCGTGGATGAGCGTCTGACCGCTCTCCTCGTCGGTGTTCACGCGGAACGACGGGTCTTCCATCGCGAGCTTCTGGAGACCGATGCCCATCTTGTCCTGGTCGGCCTTGGTCTTCGGCTCGATGGCGATCGAGATCACGGCCTCGGGGAAGGTCATCTTCTCGAGCACGATGGGGTGCTTCTCATCACAGAGCGTGTCGCCCGTGCGGGTGTCGCGGAGGCCCACGACGCCGGCGATCATGCCCGCGCACACGTCCGGAATGTCCTCGCGGTTGTTCGCGTGCATGAGCAGCAGACGACCCACGCGCTCCGACTTGTCGCGCGACGAGTTGTAGACCGACGTGCCCGACGAGAGCGTGCCCGAGTAGACGCGCACGAAGGTCAGGTTGCCGACGAACTTGTCGTTCATGAGCTTGAAACCGAGCGCGCTGAAGGGCGCGTCGTCGGTCGGCGGGAACGACACTTCGACGTCTTCCTTGTGCGGGTGCTTGCCCACCTTCACAGGGATGTCGATGGGCGCCGGGAGGTAGTTCACCACGGCGTCGAGGAGCTGCTGCACGCCCTTGTTCTTGAACGCGGTGCCGCAGAGCACGGGCACGAGCTTGAACGCGAGCGTGCCCTTGCGGAGCGCCGCGTGGATCTCGGCCTCGGTGATCGACGCCACGTCGTCGGCGAGGAACTTCTCACCGATCACGTCATCGACGTCGGCCACCGCTTCGATGAGCTGCGCGCGCGCGAGGTCGGCCGCGTCCTTGAGATCCGCGGGGATGTCGAGGATGTCGTAGCGCTGACCCTTGCTCGCCTCGTCGAAGATGATCGCCTTCATGCGGATCAGGTCGATCACGCCGCGGTGCTTGTCTTCTTCGCCCACCGGGAGCTGAATCGGCACGGGGTTGGTGCCGAGGCGGTCGCGCATCGACTGGACGCACATCTGGAAGTCCGCGCCGATCTTGTCCATCTTGTTCATGAACGCGATGCGGGGGACGCGGTAGCGGTCAGCCTGACGCCAGACGGTCTCGCTCTGGGGCTCGACGCCGTTGCCGCCGTCGAACACGCAGACTGCGCCGTCGAGCACGCGGAGCGAGCGCTCCACCTCGATGGTGAAGTCCACGTGTCCGGGCGTGTCGATGATGTTGATGCGGTGCTTGATGCCCTTGTGGGTTCCGCTCTCGGGAACCCAGAAGGCCGTCGTCGCGGCCGACGTGATCGTGATGCCGCGCTCCTGCTCCTGCTCCATCCAGTCCATCGTGGCGGCGCCCTCGTGGACCTCGCCGATGCGGTGGATCTTGCCGGTGTAGTAGAGAACGCGCTCGGTGCAGGTCGTCTTGCCGGCATCGATGTGCGCCATGATGCCGATGTTGCGGTAGCGTTCGATCGGGAGGTCGCGAGGCACTGTCTTCTTCTCCGTCGTGCGCCGCGTTCCAGTGGAGCGCAGCGCGAGTTTGTGTACGTCCAGTGATGTCTTCGAGCGGTCCCGAAGGCGCCCGACCGTTAAACAGACGAAACCCTCCCAGGCAACCGACTTCTTCACCCTCGGAAGAAGTTCTCTCGGCCCGGGAGGGTAACGACCTGAGCTCCACACGCTCGCGCGAAGCAACTGCTCGCGCTCTGTCTCGATCCATCGTGGGATCGCGCGGCTCGGGTCGTCTTATGTCGTCGTCGTCATCGAGGCCTTCGGTACCTCTCGTCGTTCCGTGGTCGTCTACACCCGCGCCGCGTGGCCGTGAAGGGCCCATCGCGACGACGGAGCAGGAATCACCAGCGGTAGTGCGCGAACGCCTTGTTGGCGTCGGCCATCTTGTGCGTGTCTTCCTTCTTCTTCACCGCGTTGCCGCGGCCCTGGGCGGCCTCGACGAGCTCGGCGGCCAGACGCTCGGCCATGCTCTTCTCGCCGCGCGAGCGGCTGTACGAGACGATCCAGCGCATCGCGAGCGAGACACGGCGGTCCTGGCGCACTTCGACGGGCACCTGGTAGGTCGCACCACCGACGCGGCGCGACTTCACTTCGACCTTCGGCTTGACGTTGTCGAGCGCCTTGCGGAAGACCTCGAGCGGGTCCTCCTTGTGGCGCGCCTGGATCACGTCGAAGGCGTCGTACACGATGCCTTCTGCGATGGCCTTCTCACCCGAGAGCATCACGGTGTTCGTGAGCTTCGCGACGAGACGGTCCTTGTACTTCGGATCTGCCGTGAGCTTGCGCTTCGGAACTTCACCACGACGCGGCATGGATCAACCCTTCTTCCGCTTGACGCCGTACTTGGAACGCCCCTGCGAGCGCTCCTTCTTGTTGGTGTTCGAGGGACCCGCCGCGCCGACGGCATCGAGCGTTCCGCGGATGATGTGGTAACGAACGCCGGGGAGGTCCTTCACGCGTCCGCCGCGGATGAGCACCACCGAGTGCTCCTGAAGGTTGTGACCCTCGCCCGGGATGTAGGCAGTCACTTCCATGCCGTTGGTGAGCCGCACGCGGGCCACCTTACGGAGCGCCGAGTTCGGCTTCTTGGGGGTCGTGGTGTACACGCGGACGCAGACACCGCGCTTCTGGGGGCACTCGCGAAGGGCGGGCGAGGCCGTCTTCCATCGCTTGGGGTTGCGGCCCTTCCGTACGAGCTGGTTGATCGTCGGCATCGTGGGACTCTTCAACTACCGGCTAAACGTTGCGGGACTCATCGCAATACGCCCTTGGGGGACCTTGCGAGGGCGGCGACTCTTACCGCCTCCTGAAAATCTGTCAAGAGCCCTTCGCGCGATCGACGTATTCGCGTGAAACCTCAGGGAATCACGGCTCCGGCGTCGATCACCTCGGGCTGATTCGGTCGGATCTGATCCGCCGGAAGCGGCGTGATCGAGAAGTTCTGCGTGGTGGTCTCGCCCGCGCGCACCGTCACCGTGAGGTTCACCGGCGTCGCGCCTGGGAACCACGCGTGCGCCGTGTACGTACCCGCAGGCACGCGCTCGATGCGGTAGTGCCCCACGCGATCGGTCTGGTCATAGAAGCGGTTCGGGGTCACCACGAGCGGCGTCTGCATCCAGTTCGGGAAGTTCACCGAATGCAGGATGTACCGACCGGGCCGCTGCACGTGCTTCTGCTGATCCTCACCGCGGCTCAGCATCTGCGCGATGGTCGCGCCGAGGCCGTCGACCTTCGGCAGGTGCACCTCGCCCGTCTCCGACCGAAGGAAGAGCTCATCGCCGAGCGCCATCGCGAGGATGCGCGGTGCGATGTGGCAGTCGCGAAAGAACGCGTAGCGACGTCGCGGCGGGAGTTCCTCGTCGGTGCGCGCGTCGACGGTCACGATCGCTTCGGGGAGCGCGCCGGGCGCCGTCACACCGAACACGTTGGCGTAGTACTCGTTTGCGGCGCGGTCGCAGCCATGCCTGCGCGTCGTCTCCGCATCGAGCGTGGGCGGGCGCGGAGGAGGCAACGGCGCGGTGATCGTCACGGTGCCTTCGAGGGCACCCGTCGCGCGGGCCATCGACGGTGCGGGCGCACGCGCGGTCGGAGCTCCTGCATCGGTCGATGCAGCGTGCGGCGTGCTCGTGGAGGCGGTGCCGGGCTCGCGTGCGCGGTTGCAGGCGAGCAGCGCGAGTGCGCCGAAGAAGGCCGTCGAAGGTCTCATGGGGAACCGGAGTTGACACGTCTCATGCCACCCGAGAGGCGGCTGCGGCAAGACGTGTTGTCGAGGGAAGGGAGGCAGATCGCGCGGCGCGCGCGGAGGGATCAGTGCTGCGCGGCGGGCGCGCTGCCACCGGCGTTGTCAGCCGTGGGGGCCGCAGCGTTGGCAGCGGCGGGCGAGACGGCCTCGCGGGCGAGGTCGAGCCAGCGCTCGGGCATCACGCCCATCCACACGACGAAGAAGGCCGACACGATGAGCGCCGCGGTCACGTAGCCCGAGCGCATCGGCGACGCGAGCGGAGCTCCGGGCGCCGGATCGCGCATGTACATCTTCACCAGCACGCCGAGGTAGTAGTAGGCCGAGATCGCGCTGTTGATCATCGCGATAATGGCGAGCGTGGTGAACCCCGCGTCGAGGGCCGAGCGCACGACGTAGAACTTCGAGAAGAAGCCCACCGTCGGGGGGATGCCCGTGAGCGAGAGCAGGAAGAGCGTGAGCGCGAAGCCCGCCGCCGGGTGACGGCGCGCGTAGCCCGCGAGGTCGTCGTGCGACACCGACTCGGCGCCGCGACGTCCCGCGAGGATCAGCGCGCCCACCGCGCCGAGGTTCGAGACCGTGTACGAGAGCAGGTAGAAGAGCATCGCAGCGTAGGCCGTGGTGCCGCCCTCTTCACGGGGCGCGGCCACGAGGCCGAGCAGCAGGTAGCCCGCGTGCGCGATGGAGCTGTACGCGAGCATGCGCTTCACGCTCGTCTGCGCGAGCGCGATGAGGTTGCCGACGGTCATCGTCGCGACGGCAATCCACGCGAGGGCGGCGGGCCATCCCGCAGCGGCACCCGCGCTGTTCGCGTCGCCGAAGATCGCCAGCATGATGCGCGCGAAGGCGCCGAAGGCCGCGGCCTTCACCACCACGGACATGTACGCCATCGACGACGTGGGCGCGCCCTCGTAGGCGTCGGGCGTCCACATGTGGAAGGGCACCGCGCCGACCTTGAAGGCCATCGACACGAGCACGAGGAGCATCGCGAAGATGCCCACCCGCGCGCGGGTCGTCTGCTGCGCCGCGGCCGTCGCGTCGGCCGCCGTCTGCGCCGCCGCGTCGTGGAGCGCCGAGGCGATGCCTGCGTAGTCGGTGTGCCCCGTGAGCACGTAGAGCAGCGCCGAGCCGAAGAGCAGCAGCGCAGCCGCGAACGAGCCCAGGAGGAAGTACTTCATCGCGGCTTCGGCCGACCGGGGCGAGCCGCGGCGGAAGCCCGTCATCGCGTACACGCCGAGCGACATCGTCTCGAGCCCGAGGAAGAGCATGAGCACGTCGCTCGCGCTCACGAGCATCATCGCGCCCGCGGTCGAGAAGGTGATGAGCGGGTAGTACTCACCGCGATCGAGCTTGTGCTCCGCGAGGTAGCCGCCCGCGAGGAGCGAGGCGATGGCGCCGCCGAGCGCGATGGTCGCGTCGAGGAAGAGCGAGACCTTGTCGATCGTGAGGTAGCCGTGGAGCGCGGACACATCCGCGGGGAGGCCGTGCTTCCACAGCGCGAGGGCCATCGCCGCCGCGGTGAAGTGGATCAGCGCCGTGGGCATCGCCAGGCCGCCTTCTTCCTTCTGGAAGGCGTCGAGGAGCATGAGCACGAGCGCGCCCACGACGGGGATCAGGATCGGGGAGAGCAGCAGGACGAGATTCACGGCTCAGTCTCCGAGCGCGACGAGGTTGCTCGCGCGGTGGCTGTGGTTCGACGAGCCGCGCATCGCCGTGGGGTGTCCCTCGGCGGCGGCGCCCTCGCCCGCAGGCGGCTGCACCGTGGCCTCGTCGAGGAGGTACGGCGCGGTCTCCGCGCGACGCGACCCGAGGGCCTCGCGCTTCGCGTTGTACACGGTCAGGAACGAGCGCACCGACGGGTCGATGCGCTCGCGGAACGTCGTCGGGAACAGACCGAGCGCGAAGATCATCGCGATCAGCGGGATCACCGCGCGACGCTCGCGGGTGTTGAGGTCTTCGAGGTGCGCGTTGCGGGGGTTGCTGTTCGGGCCGAAGAAGACCTTCTGCACCACGTCGAGCATGTACACCGCGCCCAGCACCACGCCGCTCACGGCGAGCAGCGCGAAGAGCGGACCGATCTGCGAGTTGACGCACTGGCGATCGACGCCCGCGCCCGAGCAGTGGTGCGACCAGTTGAGCAGGTCCGACGCGAAGCTGCCGGTGATCACCAGGAACTCACCGATGAATCCGTTGGTGCCGGGCAGGCCCACCGAGCTCATGGTCACCACGACGAACATCGCGGCGTACACGGGCATCACCTTCGCGAGGCCGCCGAACTCCGCGACGTCACGCGTGTGACGACGGTCGTAGATCACGCCCACGAGGAGGAAGAGCGCGCCCGTCGAGATGCCGTGGTTCACCATCTGGAGGATGGAGCCCGACACGCCCGCCTCGGTGCGCGACGCGAGGCCGAGCATCACGAAGCCGAGGTGGCTCACCGACGAGTACGCGATGAGCTTCTTGAAGTCGTACTGACGCCACGCCGCGAGCGCGCCGAGGATGATGCCGAGGCACGCGAGCAGCGCGATCGTCGGTCCGATCCAGTGCGCCGCGAGCGGGAAGAGGCCCATGCCGAAGCGCAGGAAGCCGTAGGTGCCGAGCTTCAGCATGATCGCCGCGAGGATCATCGAGCCGCCCGTGGGCGCCTCGGTGTGCGCGTCCGGCAGCCACGTGTGCACGGGCCACATCGGGACCTTGATCGCGAAGGCCAACGCGAAGGCCGCGAAGAGCAGGCGCTCGGTTCCGACGGGGAAGCCCATGCGCATGAGGTCGACGTAGTCGAAGCTGTAGTGCCCGGTCAGGCCCTTGTACTTCGCCACCATGTAGAGAATGGCGATGAGCATGAAGACCGAGCCCGCGAAGGTGTAGAGGAAGAACTTCACCGCCGCGTACACGCGGTTCTGGCCGCCGAAGACGCCGATGATGAGGAACATCGGCACGAGCATCAGCTCCCAGAACACATAGAAGAGGAACAGGTCGAGCGACACGAACGCGCCGATCATCGCGGACTCGAGGATCAGCATCGCGGCGATGAATTCCTTCTGCCGGTTGCGGATCGAGCCGAACGACGCGTACATCGTGATCGGGGTCAGGAAGGTCGTCAGGATGATCAGCCAGAGCGAGATCCCGTCGACGCCGAGGTGGTAGCGAATGCCCAGCGAGGGGATCCACTCCACGTTCTCGACGAGACGGAAGGTGCTCGCTTCTGCGGGGTTCGTCGCGCCCACGAGGAGCTGCAGCGACTCGGCGAAGATGATCAGCCCCGCGCCCACCGCGTAGCCGCGGAGGAGCTTCGGCGCCTGGCGCGGCAGGAACAGCGCCAGGATGCCCGCGATGGCGGGCAGCCAGATGAGGACCGAGAGGAGATGTCGGGCGGAGTTCACGGTCGCGTCCTCGGGTCAGTTGTTCGAAGGCACCACGACGGTGCGCGCGGTGGAGGGGACGAGCAGCGTGCGGGTCGTGGCCACGCGGTTGAACGCGTTGGTCGCCTCGACCAGCACGCACACCGCGGACTGGTTGGCGTCGAAGTTCACGTCGAACTGCGTGTTCGAAGTGGCCTGCGCGGCGCGGAGCGCAGTGATCGCCTCGGCGGTCGCCGGGCACTGCGCTTCGAGGGTCACCGCGTCGGCGGGCGCCGTCATCGGGAACGAGTGCCAGCGGTACGTGTACCCGGGGCCGCCGGCGATGCGCACGTGGGCGGTGCTGCCCTCGATGTTCTGCGAGACCGCCACCGCGGGGCTCGACACCGACCACACGAGAAGCACCAGGGTGCCCACGCCGACGAACGATCCGTAGACCTGCACGGAGCCGGTCTGCGACTGACGGAGCACGCGGCCGAGGAGGCCCGCCACGATGCCCACGAGGTTCACGATGCCGTCGATCAGGAAGCGGTCGACGATGGTGACGAGCGAGGCGAAGCCGCGCAGCGGACGCACCACGAGGAAGTCGTAGAGCTCGTCGATGCGCCACTTGTCGCTCACGAGCTTGTAGAGCCCGGGAAGCGCGCTGGCGGCCGCGTTCGCGGGCTCGCCCTTCTGCACCACGTACACCCAGTACGCGAGGCCCGTACCCACCGCCCACGCGAGGATGCCGCCGATCATCGCGGTCGTCTCCAGGTGGTGGAGGCGCTCGACGGTCACCGCTTCGAGGAGCTGGAAGCTGTCGGCCACCGGGTGCTCCAGGAAGCTCGCGAGGTAGCCCTCGCGGTGGGTCATCCAGTGCGGGAGACCGAGCACGCTCGTCACGATCGCGAGGCCCGCGAGCACCACGAGCGGGTACGTCATGAGCTTCATGTCGAGCCCGGCCTCGGAGGGCACCGGGTTCGGATCGCCGTGACCGTGGCCGTCGTCGTGACCATGGCCGTGGTCGTCGTGACCGTGGCCGTGGTCGTCGTGCGCGTGGCCGTGACCGTGGTCGTCGTGCGCGTGCGCGGCCTTCTCGGCTTCGGCCTTCGCGAGGTACGCGGGGCCCTCACCGAGGAAGGTGAGGATGAACACGCGGGACATGTAGAACGAGGTCAGCGTCGCCGAGACCACGCCCATGCCGTAGATCAGCTTGCCGAAGCCCGGCGACCACGCGTGCGCGAAGGCGCGGAAGAGGATCTCGTCCTTCGAGTAGAAGCCCGAGAAGAGGAAGGGCGTTCCGATGATCGCGAGGGTCGCGACCGCGAAGGTCGTGGTCGTGATCGGGAGGTACTTGCGGAGGCCGCCGAGCTCGCGAACGTCCTGACGATCGCCGCACGCGTGCATCACGGCGCCGGCCCCGAGGAAGAGGCAGGCCTTGAAGAACGCGTGGGTGAACACGTGGAAGAAGCCCGCGCTGAACGCGCCGACGCCCACGCCCATGAACATGAACCCGAGCTGCGACACCGTGGAGTACGCGAGCACCTTCTTCAGCTCGACCTGCGTCACCGCGATGGTCGCCGCGAAGAGGGCCGTGAACGCGCCCACGAAGGCCACGACGTTCAGCACCGTCGTGAAGTGGATGTAGAGGAACGAGAGACGGCAGAGCAGGTAGATGCCCGCGGTCACCATCGTCGCGGCGTGGATGAGCGCCGACACCGGCGTGGGGCCCGCCATCGCGTCGGGGAGCCAGACGTAGAGCGGGAACTGCGCGCTCTTGCCGCACGCGCCGATGAACAGAAGCATCGTCGCGAGGCCGCCCCAGGTGGGGTTGAGCGCTTCGAGCTTCGAGGCCAGCGAGGGGATCGAGCTCACGAAGGGGAGCAGGTCGACGAGGAAACTCCCGAGGCCCGTGCTCTCGGTGAGCGCAGCCCAGGCCGTGCCGCCCTCGGCGACGTGCGCGCGGAGCGTCTCGAACTGATAGGAGCCGCCCTTCCACGCGAGGATCGACATGCCCATGAGCAGGCCGGCGTCACCGATGCGGTTGACGATGAAGGCCTTGCGTCCCGCGAAGGCGTACGCGCTGTTCTGGAACCAGAACCCGATGAGCAGGTACGAGGCGACGCCCACGCCTTCCCATCCCAGGAACAACAGCACGAGGCTGTCGCCGAGGATGAGGTTGAGCATCGCGAAGATGAAGAGGTTCAGGTACGCGAAGAAGCGCCAGTAGCCCCCGTCGTGGGACATGTACCCCGACGAGTAGACGTGGATCAGCGTGCCCACGCCCGTCACCACCAGCAGCATCACGCCCGACAGCGGGTCGAGCACGTACCGCATGCGGATCATCTCGCCCGCGTGCGGTCCGGTGGGCGCCAGGAACCAGTCCCAGGGCATCCATTCGAGCTTGAAGCTCCCGGCGACCTCACGGAGCGCGGGCGCGCGGGCCACGAACGAGAGCATGTGATGGGCCTGCGCGGCGGCTTCGCCCGCGGCCTCTCCAGCGTGCTCTGCGGCCTCGGCGGGCGCGTGGTGACCCGACTTGAGGAGCGTGTAGAACGCGATGAGCGAGAGCAGGAACGACGTGCCCACGGCGCCGATGCCCGCGATGTACACGCCCTGACGTCCGAGCTTCTTGCCCCAGATGCCGTTGACGAGCGCGCCGAGGACCGGGAGCCACACGATCCAGCCCAGCACGGAGTACGTGTCGGGCGTGACGTCGGTGAAGTTGCCCAGGTTGATCCGCAGGCCGAGGACCGAGAGCTGGTCTCCGGCGAGCGCCATGAGCTGCTGGCTGATGTCCGGGAAGTTCATGGTTCTTTGGGTCTCAGCCTCGGAGCATGTCGGCCGCGTCGGTGCGGACCGTCTTGCGAAGGCGGTAGTACGACAGCACGATCGCGAGCCCGACCGCGGCCTCGGCGGCCGCCACGGCGATCACGAAGAACACGAACACATGCCCGTGCGGCGCGGGCGCGGTGGTCGCGCCTCCCTCCCCCTGCACGAGGGGCTGCCAGCGGTTGGCGGCCACGAGCATGAGGTTCACGGCGTTGAGCATGAGCTCGATGCTCATGAGCGCGATCAGCGCGTTGCGGCGCGCGAGAAAGCCCGCGGCGCCGATCGAGAAGATCACCGTCGAGAGGACCAGGTAGTGGCCGAGTGAGAGGATCATCCGTGCTCTCCCTGGGCTTCGTCGGAGGCGTCGGCCTTCGCGGGGAGGGGGTTCGTCTCGGTGCTCATCTTCACCTTGTGGTGGTTCGCCTTGGCGACCGAGAACGCGCCCACCATCGCCGCGGTGAGGAGCACCGAGGCGATCTCGAAGGGCAGCATGGCGGGGCCGAAGAGGTATTCGCCGATGTGGCGCAGCGTGCCGAACTCCGCGGCGCGCGCGGGGCGCTCGGGGTTCAACGAAGCGAGGGTCATCGCGATGGAGGCGCCCACGAGCAGCACGGAGGCAGCGCCCACGGCGCGCGGCACGATCCCCGAGTCGTCACGCGCGGTCTCGGCGCCGGGGCCGAGGAGCATGATCACGAACACGAAGAGCACCACGACGGCGCCCACGTACACGATGAGCTGCACCGCCATGAGGAAGTGCGCGGCGAGGGTGATGTAGAGACCCGCCAGCGACAGCACGTGCACGAAGAGCGACACGGCGTTGCGGATCGGGTTGCGAAAGGCCACGGTCGCGATCGCGCTCGCCACCGCGAGGGTGGCGAAGAGCGCGAACGCGATGAGTTCCTGCGGCGACGACGGGTTCACGCGTTGACTCCTCCCCATGCGGGCGGCGCGTGCCCGATGGCCGCCTCGAACTCGTGGCGGAACAGCTTCAGGATGCCGAGCATGGGCATCGCCGCGCCGTCACCCAGCGCGCAGATCGTGTTGCCCATGATGTTGTTCGCGACGTCGAGCAGGGTGTCGAGGTCCTGCTTCGTGGCGGTGCCGTTGCCGAACTTCTTCGTGAGCCGCGCCATCCACGCGCAGCCCTCGCGACACGGCGTGCACTGCCCGCACGACTCGTGGGCGTAGAAGGTCATGAGGTTCTCGGCCGCACGCACCATCGAGGTGGTCTCGTCCATCACGATCGCGCAGCAGGTGCCGAGCATCGTGCCGAGGCCGCGCATCGTGTCGACGCCCATGGGCACGTCGAGATGACTCATCCCGTGCCAGCGATGGAGCGGGTGCTTCGGGTCCGGCGCGTTGACCTTGTCCTCCTCGCGGAGCACCGGCGTGGAGCTTCCGCCGGGGATCACGGCCTTGAGCTTGCGCCCCTTGCGAATGCCGCCACCGAGCTCGTAGATCAGCTCGCGCAGCGTGATGCCCACGGGGGCCTCGTACACGCCGGGCTTGTTCACGTGGCCCGACACGCCGTAGAGGCGCACGCCGCCGTCTTTCATGTCGTGGAGGCGCGAGAGCTTCGAGAAGTTGTCGCCGCCGAGCTCGATGATCGTCGGCACCGTGGCGAGGGTCTCGAGGTTGTTCACGATCGTGGGACACCCGAAAGCGCCCACCACCGCGGGGAACGGAGGCTTGAGCCGCGGCTCGCCGCGCAGGCCTTCGAGCGAGTTCAGCAGCGACGTCTCTTCGCCGCAGATGTACGCGCCCGCGCCGGCGTGGATCACGATGTCGAGCTTGAAGTCCTTGTTCAGAACCTTGTCGCCCAGGTAGCCCTTGCGCCGGGCCTCGCGCACCGCCTCGCTCATGCGACGGATGGCCGTCACGAGCTCGCCGCGGATGTAGCAGTAGACCGTGTGCACATCGAGGGCGAGGGCCGAGATGATGAAGCCCTCCACGCAGCGATGCGGGTCGTTCTCCATCAGCGTGGTGTCTTTGATCGTGCCCGGCTCGCCCTCGTCGGCGTTCACCGCGATGTAGTTGAGCTTGCCCGGAACAGGCTTGAGAAAGCTCCACTTCAGACCCGCGGGGAAGCCGGCGCCTCCGCGTCCGCGGATGTTCGCAGCCTTCACCTCATCGACGATCTGCGAGGGCTGCATCTCGACGGCCTTGCGGAGCGCCTGGTAGCCGCCGCTGCGCTCGTAGGCCTCGATCGTCCAGCTGTTGGGCGTGCCGTAGTTCTTCGTGAGGATGCGGGGATTCTCGACAGGCATCGGTGCTCACTTGCTCCCAGGGTTGGCGAGGATCCCCACGGGCGAGAAGGCCCCCTTCACGCGGTCATCGCGGCGCTTGCGGGCCTCGTCGATGATCGCGTCGAGCTTCTCGGGCGTGAGGTTCACGTGGTAGCGGTCGTTGAGCTGGATCATCGGGGCGCTTCCGCACGCGGCAAGGCACTCGGCCTTCAGCAGCGTGAACTCCCCGTCGGGCGTGGTCTCACCGCTGTGGATCTTGAGCTTCTTCTCGAGGCAGTGCGTGATCTCCGCAGCGCCCGCGAGCTCACACGAGAGCGTGCGGCACACCCAGATCACATTGCGACCGACCTTCTGCTGCATGAAGAGCGTGTAGAAGGTCACGACGCCCTGCACGTCGGCGGTGGAGATCCCGAGGGTCTTCGCCACGTACGCGATCACGTCTTCGTTGATGTGGCCGTGCTGCTCCTGGCAGATGTGCAGGAGGGGGATCGTGAGCGCCTGCTTCGTGGGATAGCGCGGAAGCAGTTCGTCAAGGATCGCCTTGCGGTCGGGGGTCAGCTCGAACGCCATGGTGGAGTGCTGTTGCTTTCCGGCGCTTGTTTGCAGAGCTTTCTGCACGCGCGCGCCCTCTGAAACTGCCGCTGAATCGGTGGGGGGATACCCGCGGCGGGCGGGACGCTAGTCAACGCCCCGTCCGAGTGTCAATACGCCGTTCTAGAGCCCCGGGAAGTTGACGGCGAGGGCTGCGATGAACTCACGCCCCGCGCCGCGCAACAGGGATGGACGTAGCCCCCACGCGCCGTCGACACGCGTCGAAATTGCGTTCGACCCTGTGATCAAGGCGCGAAGCGACGAACCCCCGGCGGCCATCCATCGTTCGTTGACGTCACGCGCGGAGTCCCTCACCGCGCACGCGGCGTGCTTCCGATGCCGCCGTTCTCACGGAGGTCTGCCATGCGACTGCCCGCTCCGATCCGCCTGCTCCTCGCGCTCGCGTTCACCGGCGCGTGCGCCACCACGACCGCCACCAGCACCACCGCGCGACGCCCCCGTCGCCGTGCGGTCCCTCCCGCAGCCGTCGCGGCACAGACGGTCACGGCCTCGCCTGCGACCCCTGCGGCCGCACCCGAGGTCACCCCCGCCGCCCCGGCGCCCGCGTCCCCTCCCCCGGGCGCTGCGTCGTACAACGGCATGCCCACGGGCCTCGCGCTGATTCCCACGGCGCCGCGCGCAGGCGCGCAGGGTCCCCGCACGGCCGCCCCCTCGATCGGTACGCCGGTGGTGCGCGCGGCCGATGTGCGCGGTGACCTCCACGCCCGCGTCGAGCCCGATGGGAGCCTCCTGCGCGTGCACTGCGACGGCGTTCCCCCTTCGCTCGTGCCGAGCACGCAGTCGCCCTACGAGCCCGCGCGGCCCGCCATCGCGCGGTCGTTCCTGCCCGTCGAGTCACGCGTGGTCGCCTGCCGCCCTCGCACCGACGCGCGCGGACGCCTCCCGACGCACGGCGCGTTCAGCAGCGCGGGCGCGCCGGTGGAGTTCACCTTTCCTGGCGTGCGCCTCTCGACGGAAGAGGCCCGCTGCGTGGGCGAGGCGCTCTGCGCGGTGCGCATGCCGGCCTTCCGCGCCCCGCAGGCCACGATCGACTACGAGGTTCCCGTGGCCGAGACCACGGCGACGCCCTGAGCTATCCGAGCTTCGCGAGAAGGCGCGTGTGAAAGGCCTCCGAGGTCGCCCGCGTACCGAGCGTGCCCCCCACGTCGCGCGTGCACTCCCGCGCTTCGATGCACTCGCGGATGGTGCCCTCGATGAGCGCTTCGAGCCCTTCGAAGCCCAGGTGCGACATCATCAGCCCCACGGTCAGAAACGACGCGAAGGGATTGGCGACGTCTTTGCCCGCGAGGGGCGGCGCGCTGCCGTGCACGGGTTCGAAGAGGGCCAGCGTGTGGCCCGGGTGCACGTTCGCGCTGCCCGCCATGCCGAGGCCTCCCTGAAGCGCCGCGCCGAGGTCGGTGAGAATGTCGCCGAAGAGGTTGCAGGTGACGATCACCTGGAGCTGCGACGGGTCCTGCACCATGAACATCGCGAGGGCGTCGACGTAGGCGTGCACGGCCTCGATGCCGGGGTACTCCTTCGCGACCTCGCGGAACACCCGGAGCCAGAGCTCGTGGGCGTGGCGCATGGCGTTGCTCTTGTCGGCCATGTGCACCTTCGTGCGGCCGTGGGACTTCGCGTACTCGAAGGCCGCGCGGATGATCCGCTCGACGCCCTTGCGGGTGTTGATGTCTTCGTTGATGGCGATCTCGTCGACGGTGCCGCGGCGCACCTGGCCGCCCACGTTCACGTAGAGCCCTTCGGTGTTCTCACGGAACACCACGAAGTCGATGTTGCCGGGTCCGTAGTGCTTGAGCGGTGAGAGGCGCTCGCCGAGGCAGCGCACCGGGCGGATGTTGGCGTAGAGCTCCAGCCCGAAGCGGAACCCGAAGAGGATGTCGATCGCGTGCTGGTTCGAGGGCACGCGCGGATCGCCCACGGCGCCGAGGAGCACCGCCGAACACGTCGCGCGGATCTCTTCGAAGACCGCAGGCGGCATGGTGGTTCCGTCGCGGAGGAAGCGCTCGGCGCCGAGGTCGAGCTGCCAGAGGTCGAGGCCCAGCCCGCGCTTCTCCGACAGCGTCGTGAGGAGGCGCGAGGCCTCGCGGACCACTTCGACGCCGATGCCATCACCCGGGATCACTGCGATGCGATGCGACATGCTCGGGGCGTCTATCACAGAGCCCACACAGCACGCGAGACGGCACCGCGCGCATCCCTGGAATCACCCGGTGAATGACGGTAGCGTCCGCGCGCGATGGGCGACGCGAAGGCTCCGACGCACCTCACGGCCGACGGCGAGGTGCACATGGTCGATGTGGGCGAGAAGCCCGTGACGGCGCGGCGCGCGGTGGCCCGTGCGCGGGTGGTGATGGCGCCCGACACGGTGGCCCGGCTGCGCGCCCACGATGCGCCCAAGGGAGACGTCGGCGCGTCGGTGCGCATCGCGGGGATCATGGGCGCCAAGCGCACGCCCGATCTCATTCCGCTGTGCCATGCGATCGCGCTCACGGGAGTGACCGTCGACGTGACGTGGACCGACACCGGCGCCGACATCGTGGCGGCCGCGGAGACCCGCGATCGCACGGGCGTCGAGATGGAGGCCATGACCGCCGCGAGCGTGGCCGCGCTGACCCTCTACGACATGGTGAAGGGCATGGAGCGCGGCGTCTCCATCGAGCGCGTGGAGCTCATCGAGAAGACGGGCGGGCGCTCGGGCCGCTGGGTGCGCGAGGAGCGCTGAGATGTTCGAAGTGCGCGACGAGCCCCTCTCCGTCGACGCCACGGTCGCGGCCGTGTCGCATGCGGGGGCGGGCGCGGTGGATCTCTTCCTCGGTCTGGTGCGTGACACGAACGACGGACGCGCGGTCACGCGGCTCGACTACGAGGCCTACGCGACGATGGCCGTGAAGGAGATGGCCCGCATCGGCGCCGAGATCGAAGCCGCGATGCCCGGCGTGCGCGTGGCCGCGCAGCACCGCGTGGGATCGCTCGCCGTGGGCGACCTCGCCGTGGTGTGCGCCGCGAGCGCGAAGCACCGCGGAGAGGCCTTTCGCGCGTGTCGCCTGCTCATCGACGAGATCAAGCACCGCGTGCCCGTGTGGAAGCGCGAGTGGGGCGCCGACGGTCCCTATTGGGTGAACTGGGTCGACGCGCGCTGCCCGCCCGACCACGGCGATCACGACCACGGCGACCACAGCCACGCGGGCCACGACCACGCGGGCCACGGGCACGACGACGCGGAGCGCTGAGCGCGCGACGCCACACATCCTCGGGGAGGGCCGCGCGATGCGGATGTTCTTCAACGATCGCAACGTGCGTCGCGCGCTGGGGCTCGCGACCTTCGTCGGGCTGCTGGTGCTGTTCCGGCACCTCGCGGTGCTGCTGGTGTTCTTCGTGCTGTTCGAGCGGGGGCTCGGCACCGGCGCGCGTGCTCTGCATCGTCGCGTGGGCGTTCCCGTGATGGTCGGTGTGCTGCTGCAGATCGTGGCCGCGCTCGGGCTCGCGGCCCTGCTGGGCTATGTGGGATGGACGCGGATCATCCCCGCGGTGCCGCAGATTCGCGCGGACATCGAAGGGCAGTTCACGCACCTCCGCGGCTGGGCCCACGCGCGGGGCTTCGACGACATCGAGGCGCTCCAGACCGAGAACCTGCTGGAGAAGGCGCAGCACTACGCGGGGAGCGTCGTGGGCTTTCTCGGATCCGTGGGCAAGAGCGCGGTGTACGTGCTCATGGGGCTCATTCTCGCGGTGGTGTTCCTCGCCGAGGAGAAGAAGCTCGACGCGTGGCGCGACGGCATGGAGCCCGATGGCCTGCCGCGCATGCTCCTGCGCTACGTGTCGTTCGTGTGCGACGCCGTCTCGATCACCGCGCAGTTGCAGGTGATCGTGGCGCTGGTGAACACGCTCATCACGCTGCCCGTGCTGCTCGCGATGGGGCTGCCGAGCGTGCCGGCGCTCATGGCCTTTCTCTTCGCGATGGGGCTCATTCCCGTGGTGGGCGGCGTGGTGTCGGGCGCGGTGATGGGCACGCTGGCCTTCGTGCACAAGGGACCAGCGGGCGTGGCCGTGTTCTTCGTGAGCACCTTCGTGCTCCACAAGATCGAGTCGTACTACCTCTCGCCGCGGCTCACGGCGCGCCACGTGAACCTCCCGGGCTTCGTGATCATCACGTCGCTCGTGCTCTTCGAACACCTCTTCGGGCTGGTGGGGTTGTTCCTGTCGTTTCCCGCGCTCTACGTGGCCGCGCGCATCCGCGACACGTGGCGCGAGCCCGCGCTCGATCAGTAGCGCACGCGGAAGAGGTGCCCGCTGCCGAGGGCGCCCGCCGTGAACTCTCCCCAGCACCGCGCCGAACCGTCGCCGAGTCGCGCGCACGTGTGCCGCGTGCCCGCGGTGATCTCCACCGCGCCGGTCACACCGGGCACCTGCGTGGGGATGGGCTGCGACACGAAGAGCGTGCCCGTTCCGAGCTGCGCGCCGATGTTCTCTCCCCAGCACCACACGGTGCCGTCGGCGAGCCGCGCGCACGTGTGGTTCTCGCCCGCGACCACCTCGGCGACGCCCGCGAGTCCGGGCACGCGCGTGGGACGCAGCACGTTGGCCGTCGCGAGCGCCTGGCCGCACTGCCCCGACTGGTTGAGCCCCCAGCACCACACCGTGCCGTCGTCTTTGCGCGCGCAGAAGTGATGGTAGCCGCCGGAGCCCTGCACCACGTTGGTGAGTCCCATCGTGGCGACGGGCGTGAAGCTCGTGGTGGTGGTGCCGTTGCCGAGCTGTCCCTGCTGGTTCTCGCCCCAGCACCACACCGCGCCGCCCGCGCGGATCATGCAGCCGTTGAAGAGGCTCATGAACACCGCGCTCGCATCGCTCACGCCCGTGATCGCCCGCGCAGGAACCTCATGGGAGAAGAGGTCGGTGTATCCGAGGCCGAGCATGCCGCCGGCGTTGCTTCCCCAGCACTGCACCGCGCTCGCCGTGGTGCGCGCGCAGGTCGTGGTCTGTGAGGTCGCGAGCTGCGCGATCGTGCGGAGCGTGCTCACGGGCGTCGCGGTCGTCGCGCGCGACGTGGTGGTTCCGTCGCCGAGCTGACCGTCGCTGTTGTAGCCCCAGCATCGCGCCGTGCCGTCGCCCATGCGTGCGCACGAGTGGAACGCCCCGAGCGCGAGCTCCGCGGCCCCGGTGAGCCCCTGCACCGCGCGGGGCGAGAACGTTCCATCGCCCGCGGGTGCCACGCCCGATTCGCCGGTGTTGTTCGACCCCCAACACGACGTGGTTCCGTCGGCGAAGCGCGCGCAGGTTCGATGGTCGCGCGCCACGAGCTGCACGGCCCCGCGCACGCCCGTGACGGTCTGCGCTTCGAACACGCCGATGGCGCCGCCGTTGCCGAGCTGTCCGGTCTCACCGCGTCCCCAGCAGACCGTGCCGCCGACGGTGATCGCGCAGGCGTGGTTGTCGCCCGCATCGAGAAGCGTCGCCGCCGCGCCCGACGCCAGGTTCGCGAGGCCGAGCACCGGCGTGAGCGGAGACGCACCCGAGGCCGCCGTGAGCCCGTTGCCCACCTCGCCGTAGCGGTTGAGTCCGGTGCACGCGACGGTGCCGTCGGCCCGCACCGCGCACGCGTGCGAGACGCCGAGCGTGAGGGCGCGCACGCCGGCGTACGCCGTGGCGACCACCGCGGTGTTGCGCTGCGTGAACGTGCCATCCCCGAGGATCCCGCCGCCGTTGTAGCCCCAGCACGCCACCGTCGCGTCGCTGCGGAGCGCGCAGAACGAGAGCGTGCCCGCGGTGAGCGACGTGGCCCGCGTGACGCCCATCACCGGCACCGCGACGAGCGACGTGCCGCCCGTCGTGCCCGCGCCGAGCTGACCCGTGGAGTTCGATCCCCAACACACCGCGGTGCCATCGGCGAGCGCCGCGCAGGTCGCGAAGTTCGCGGCCGCGATCGACACCGCCGTCGTCACCGACGACACCGTGACGGGGCGCGAGGCCGAGCGACCGGTGCCGTCTCCAAGTTGCCCCGATCCGCCGGTGCCCCAGCAGCGCACGGTGCCATCGGCGAGCAGCGCGCACGTGTGCGCGAAGCCCGCGGCGAGGGCGCGCGCGGTGGTGATCCCCTCGACGGGCGACGCGCGGTATTCGCCCGCGGTGTTGGTGCCGAGACCGAGCTGCGCCGAGCCGTTCGCGCCCCAACAGCGAACGGTTCCGTTCGAGAGCCGCGCGCAGGCGTGGGCGCGTCCTGCCACCACCTCGACGGCCCCGGTCACACCCTCGATCGGCGTGGGACGGACGCGCGGCGCGTTGCGGTCGAACACGGGCCATCCCGACTGTCCGAACTCGTTGGATCCCCAACATTGCACCGTGCCGTCGCCGAGGCGCGCGCACGTGAACGCCTCGCCTGCGCTCACCTGCGCCACGGGCACGCACACGCCCGCGCTGCACGCGTTGCCCGACGCGCAGGGCGACCCGCAGCGGCCGCAGTGCTCCGCGTCGGAGGCCGTGTCGACACACGCGCCGCCACACACCGTGCGAGGCGCCGCGCACACCGCCGCGTCGACCACGTCGGCCGCGTCGCTCCCATCGGCCGCATCGCTCGCGTCGGCCACGTCGATCGCGTCGGGACGATCGAGCGACGCATCGACCACATCCATCGCCGTCGTCGCATCGCTCACGTCGGGGCGGTCGGCCGACGCATCGAGCACGTCCATCGCCGTCGTCGCATCGGCCACGTCGGGGCGGTCGACCGACGCATCGACCACATCGAGCACATCGAGCACATCCGTCACGTCGGGCGCATCGACCGTGGTCATCGCGTCGGGGCGATCCATCGCTGCGTCGCGCGTGTCGGGCGCATCGGCGACGTCGGGCGCGTCGATCACCGCAGGGCCGTCGGTCGTGCCATCGCGTCCGTCGAACACCTCGGAGGCATCGCGCGCGTCGGAGATTTCCGACGCATCGTCGCGGTCGGTGGCGGGCGCATCGGCGACGTCGTCGGCGACCTCGGAGCCATCGAGCGAGGCATCGTCCGCAGGCGTGCTCGCGCCAGGATCGGACGCGCACGACGACGTGAGGAGCAGCGTGCAACAGGCCGCGCGGAGGAGCCACGGAGGGGTGCGGTTCATGACGGCCGCGGACCCTATCCGATCGCAGTGCGGAACGCGACCCGCAGGGTCTAGGGTTGTGCTTCGTCGAGGGGATCGACCATGAGGGCCGGGGCGAGGCGGTACCCGGCGTCGACGCGCTCGATGAACGACTGGAGCCCCGCGGCGCGGATGCGGTTCACGGTCACGTACGCGCGGTTCGTCGCGGACTCGGCGCGCACGCGCTCGTCGGGCCAGCCTGCGGCGATGAGATCCCACACGGTGAGGGCGCAGTCGGGACCGCGCGCGTGGGCTTCGACGAGGGCGGTCACGATGCGACGCGAGGCGCCGGTGAAGCGTCGCTCGGAGCCATCGGGGAGGCGCACGCACGCGCCGTCGGGCGAGACGCGCAGGCGGGGGCGCGCGGCGGCGGCCCACGAGGCGTAGGCGTCGCGCACGTACGCGGCGAACACCTCGGGCGCGCGCTGGATGCCCAGGATGTCGCGCACGCGGTCGGACATCGCCACGATCTCGCGCATCGAGGGACGACGCGGCGGCATCTGCACCATCACCTCGTGCTCGAACCACATGAGCGCTTCGAGCAGCGGGCCATCGTCGGGGCCGAGCTCGCCGCGGAGGATGCGCAGGATCGCCGCCGGTCCGTCGACGTAGGCGAGCAGCGACTGCATCATGAGTCGCATCGCCACGAAGTCGCCCACGGGAGAGGCCGACGCGCCGACGGCGAGCTCGGGCGCCGCGAACGAGGGCACCGACGCGTCAACGCGGCCGTGCTCGTCTTCGATGGGAAAGTTTCGACCGAAGCCCACGAGGTGCCACATGCCGTCGACGTCGAAGAGCACGTTGGCGAGCGAGAGTCGCCCCATGCATCGGGGCCCGCCCGTGGTGGGGTCGGTGCAGACGTGCGAGGCCTCCATCGCCTCGCGGAGGCTCGCGAGAAACCCGTCGGCCGCGGCGTAGGGAACGGGCGGCCCGGCGTGGAGGCGCTCGGCGAGCGCGAGGCCGTCGAAGCGCGCGGCGCAGTCGAACGCGAGGCCCGGCGCGCGGAGGTCGTCGCTCCACGCGAGCACGCGGGGGATGCGCGGGTGCGAGAGCTCGGCGTGGGCTTCGGCCACGGCCCGCACGATGGCCGCGAAGCGCGTGCGGTCGGCGCGCACGCCGGGGACGAGGAGCGTGACGACGCGTCCGTCGCGGTGGTCGCGCGCGGCGCGGAGCACGAACGAGTCACGGGCGCGAACGAAGGCGCCAGGGTCGTAGACGTCGAGCACACGGGCGTCGGGGTGGGCGCTCATCGGGTACCTTCGCTCCTGCCGCGGCTGGTAGACCAACGGCACACAACGTCACAAGCGCAATGCGCGCTTCTTGCGCTCCCGCGAGGTCACAGGGCGCCGCGAGGCGCGCACTGATGGACCGCGAACCACGCACCGGGCGCGCTTTCGTGCATCCCGTGCCCTCGCAGGTGCGATACCTTCGGGTCGGCCCGAGGGGGAGCGCGGGGCCGACGCCATGAAGATTGGGGGTACTGCGTATCGACACGATCCGGGGGCATATGCCGTGCACCCGCCGCCCGCCGTGGAAGCGTCGGAACACACGGCGGGCGAGGCCTCGCGGCTCGCCCTGCGCACGGCCCTCTTGTACGCCCTCTTCGGGGGAATCTGGATCCTCTCGTCGGACGCGGTGCTCATGGCCTTCGCCCGCACGCCCGAGCGCTTCGCGCGGCTCTCGGTGTTCAAGGGATGGGCGTTCGTGCTCACGACGGCGGCGCTTCTCTACGGGGTGTTACGGCGTTCGCTCGCGCGTTGGCAGCGCGAGGTCTCGCGCCGCAGGGAGGCCGAAGCGGCGCAGCAGGAGGAAGCGGCGCGCACGCGCGAGTACGTCGCCCACGCGCCCATCGGGATGTTCGTCGTCGACGACGCGGGGCGCTTTCTCGACGCGAACCCCATGGGGATCGCGATGCTCCGCGAGCGGGCCGAGGTGCTCTCGCAGCGCGCGGTGTTCGACTACGTGGCCGCGCACGACCTCGCCGACGCGCGCATGCGCCACGCGGCCTTCGTGGAGCGCGGGCGCTGCGAGGGCGAGGTCTCCGTCGTGCGCGCCGACGGAACGCCCGCGTGGATGCACCTCCGCGCGGTGCGCCTCGACGACGAGCGCTGCCTCGCGTTCGCGTACGACATCACCGACCGCAAGCGGCTCGAAGCGCAGTTCCTCCAGGCGCAGAAGATGGAGGCCATCGGCACGCTCGCCGGGGGCATCGCACACGATTTCAACAACCTGCTCACGGTGATTCTCGGCAGCGCGTCGCTGTTGAAGCTCCCGGGCCTCGACGAGTCCGAGGTGCACGAGAACACCTCGCAGATTCTCGAAGCCGCCGAGCGCGCGTCGGGCCTCACGCGGCAGCTCCTGCTGTTCAGTCGCAAGCAGACCATCCGACCTCGCGCCACGGACCTCAACCTCGTGGTGACCAACCTCGCGCGCATGCTCCGGCGCATCGTGGGCGAAGACGTGTCGTTCGAGGTCTGCTGCGCCGACCCGCTCCCGACGGTGCACGGCGACGCGGGGCTCCTCGAACAGGCGCTCATGAACCTCTCGGTCAACGCCCGCGACGCGATGCCCGGCGGAGGTCAGCTCACCGTGCGCACCGCCCTCGTCGAGCTCACCGCGGCCGATGCGTCGGAGATTCCCGACGCGACGCCGGGCCCGTGGGTGGTGCTCGAAGTGAGCGACACGGGCGTCGGCATCCACCCCGCGGTGCTGCCGCACATCCTCGAACCCTTCTTCACCACGAAGGACGCGGGCCACGGCACGGGCCTCGGCCTCACCACGGTGTACGGCATCGTGAAGCAGCACCACGGCTGGCTCGCGGTGACTTCGAAGCCCGGCGCGGGCACCACGTTCCGCCTCGGCCTCCCGCCCCTCGACGTCGACGCGCGCGCGCACACCCCTGCCCCCGATGCGCTCCGCGCGGGCACCGGCGCCGTGCTCGTCGTCGAAGACGACGCCGCCGTGCGGTCCAACATCGTCCGCACGCTCCGCCGCTGCGGCTACACCGTGCACGAGGCCGCGTCGGGCCGCGAGGCGCTCGCGCGGTGTGCGCAGCTCTCGCCCCCGCCCGCGCTGCTCCTCACCGACCTGGTGATGCCCGCGCACGTCGACGGCGTCGCGCTCGCCGCGCAGCTCCGCGCGCGCACGCCGGGCCTCCGCGTGCTCTTCACCAGCGGCTACGACCACGCCGCGCAGTGCCCCCCGAACGCGCCGTTTCTCCAGAAGCCGTTCTCGCCCGCGCGCCTCTCCGACGCGGTGCACGCCGCGCTCCTCGCGCCGTCAACGCACTGACACGCGACACCGCGATGCGCGCGTGCAGCCACGGCGCAGCACGACCGCGCGTCCGCTCCGTCACCACGTCACATTCCCAACACCCGCGCGCCCCGTCGCAGCGTCAAGCGATTGACACGACACCCCTGAAAACACGGCAATTCGCGCAATTCGTCGCCGTGCACGGCGCGGCACATCGACTGCACTGCGGCTCCTCGCAGCCACGATGTCCACCGCGCTCTCGCTCCACCCGATCACTGCCTCTTCGCACGCGCGCCGTCGCGCGGGCGTCGCGGCGCTGGCCGTGTGGTTCGCGGCCACGACGGCGGTGAGCGCCTCACTCCTCGTGCGTCACACGCTGCCCTTCGTCGCGCCCTCGAACGGTGACAGTCTCCACGCGCTGTGGGCCGCCAACGCGCCGCCCACGGCCGCGCAACGCCTCGCGGTGCACGCGCTCTCGTCGACGTGCCTCTGCTCGCGCCGCATCGCCGCGCACCTCGCCGCGCGCGCGCCGCTCCAGGGCTGGCGCGAGGTCGTCCTGTGGACGGGCAACGCTCCTCCGCCCGACGCGCTCCGACGCGCGGGCTACGACGTGCGCGCGGTCACCCGCGAGGCGCTCACGGCGTGGGGCGTGCGCGCGGTGCCGGTGCTCGTGGCCTTCGACGCCGTGGGCGCGACGACCTACGTCGGCGGCTACACCGACCGCAAGCAGGGCCCCGATCCCCGCGACGTCGACGTTCTCACCGCGGCCGCACGCGGGCGCCACCTCACACCACTTCCACTCTACGGGTGCTCCACCGCCGCGGCGACCTCTTCGCCGCGCGATCGGGTGCGCGCCTTCTTCGCCGACTGGTGAACGCGATGTCTGTGCTCGACTACCTTCGATTACCACCCGAGATCAGCGACTTCGAACGTCGCTACCTCGCACGCGTGAACCGCATCGGTCTCTACGCCTGCGCGGCCTTCGTCGCCGTCACCACCCTCGTCGCGTGGGCCAACGGAACGGGCCCGCTCCTCGCACTCACCCTCGGCACGCTCGCGCTCGTGGGCCCCGTCGTCGCGATGCGCACGCAGCCCTCGCCGCGCACGCACTCCATCGTGCTGGGCGCGACCTCGATGGTGCTCGGCGGCCTGCTCGTGCACTTCGGCCAGGGCCCGCTCCAGATCGAGATGCACTTCGCCTTCTTCGTGCTCATCGCGCTGCTCGCGGTGTTCGCGAACCCGATGGTGGTGCTCGTCGCCGCCGCCACGGTGGCCGCGCACCACGCGGTGGTCTACGTCGCCGCGCCGCGCAGCGTGTTCAACTACCAGGCGGCCTGGTGGGTCGTCGCGGTGCACGCGCTCTTCGTCGTCATCGAGTCGGTGGCGGCGTGCTTCGTCGCGCGGAGCTTCTTCGACAACGTGATCGGCCTGGAGCGCATCGTGACGGCGCGCACCGCCGAAGTGACCGCGCGCAACGCCGACATGCGCCGCGTGCTCGACGCGGTGACCCAGGGCTTCGTCACCATCACCGCCGACGGGACGCTCTCGCCCGAGCGCTCCGCGGCCTTCGAGCGATGGTTCCCGACGGTGACCGCGGGATCGACGTGGTTCGAGTGCCTCGCGACGCGCGCGCCCTCGTTCGCCGAGCGCTCGAAGCTCGCGTGGGACGAGGTCGTCGCGGGCTTCATGCCCATCGAGCTCACCCTCGATCAGATGCCCCGGGAGTTCGAAGCCGACGGCGCGCACTACCGCGTGGAGTACCGCCCCATCGGCGCGAGCGAGCCGTACGAGCGCTTCCTCGTGGTGATGACCGACGTGAGCGACGAGGTCGCCCGCGCGCAGGTCGAGGCCGAGCACCGCGAGACGATGGTCGTGCTCGAACGCGCCCTCGTCGACCGCAACGGCGTGACGTCGTTCTTCGAAGAGGCCGCCGAGCTGCTCAAGACCCTCGACCACGCGTCGACGCCGATGGCCGTGCTGCAGCGCAACCTGCACACGCTCAAGGGCAACGCGTCGCTCTTCGGCCTGGCCACCATCGCGTCGAAGTGCCACGCGCTCGAAGACCTCATCGTGCGAACGGGCGAGGCCCCCAACGCGGCGCAGATCGCCTTGCTCCGTCACGAGTGGGAGCGCGCGTCGCGTGACGCGGAACGGCTCCTCGGGCGCCCCGCGACCGTGGAGTTCGACGAGGAGCAGTACGCCGCCCTGCTCGAACTGGTGCGCACCAACGCCGCGAGCGTGACCATCCTCCGGTGGCTCCGCGATCGGCGCATGGAGCCCACGCAGCGGCGCCTCGCGCAGTTCGCCGACCAGGCGCGCACCATCGCCGAGAAGCTCCAGAAGCCCGACCTCACGGTGGTGATCGAAGACTCGGGCGTGCGCCTCGACGCGCGCCGCTGGCGGAGCTTCTGGGGCGCCTTCGTGCACGCCGTCCGCAACGCGATCGACCACGGCATCGAGACGCCCGACGAGCGAGAGGAGATCGGCAAGCCCGCGGGCGGTCGCATCTGGCTTCGCACGCGCAGCGACGCGCACGGCGTGGTGGTCGAAGTGCAGGACGATGGACGCGGCGTGAACTGGAACCGACTGCGCGAGAAGGCCCTCGCCGCAGGCCTCCCCGCCAACACGAACGACGAGCTCACGCGGGCCATGTTCACCGACGCGGTGTCGACCGCGGAGAGCGTCACCGAGGTGTCGGGGCGCGGCGTGGGCATGGGCGCGCTGCTCGACGCGACGCGCGCGCTCGGCGGCGAGGTGTCGGTGCACTCCACGCCCGGCGTCGGAACCACCGTACGAATGTCGTTCCCCGTTTCTGCAAGCCGTCCGCTGGAGTCGCTCAAGCCCGCCGCAGCGTGACCGTTCAGCCCCGAGGAGAAGTGATCATGTCGTCTCGCCGCCCGCCCACCATCGACCCGATCCCCGCGATCCGGTCTCACCTCGTCGAAGCGACGGGGGAGCTCTTCGAAGCCTACGGCGTTCCCGTGGCCTTCGCCGCCGACGCGGGCCTCCCCGACTCGACCGACGAGGAGCTGCTCACCAGCAGCATCGGGTACACGAGCGACCACGTGCGCGGCTCGCTCCTGGTGCTCACGAACGCCAACACGGCGCGCTCGTGGGGCACCACCGACGCGAACGAGTCGAACATCGAGACCCTCAGCGACACCGTCGGCGAGTTCACCAACATGCTCCTCGGGCGGCTCAAGAACCGCCTGCTCTCGCACGGCGTGGTGCTCTCGATCGCGACGCCCACGAGCACCATCGGACGCAACCTCCGCGTGCTCTCGTCGGCGGCCAACAGCTCGCTCTGGCTCCGCTTCGACGGAGACGGCAGCACGGCGGTGTACGTGCGCCTCGACCTCACCTTCGAGCCCGGCTTCGCGATGACCGCGGCGCCGAGCGTGGCCCCCGCCCCGGCAGCGTCCGAGGGCGACATGATGCTCTTCTGAACCCCCTCCCGCTCCGTGAAGCCCACGGAGTTCAACAAGGAGTTTCGCGATGGATGTGAAAGTGCTCGTGATCGATGACTCGCAGATGGTTCGGCGCATGGTGAGCAACGCGCTCCAGGGCGCGGGCTTCGCCACCGTGGAGGCCGTCGACGGCGTCGACGCGCTCTCGAAGCTCACCGACAACGGCGACACGAAGCTCATCGTGTGCGACGTGAACATGCCGCGCATGAGCGGGATCGAGTTCCTCGAGGCGCTGCGCAACGACCGCAAGTCGGAGCTGCCCGTGGTGATGCTCACCACCGAGGGCCAGCCCGAGCTCATCCAGCGGGCGAAGTCGCTCGGGGCGAAGGGCTGGATCGTGAAGCCCTTCAAGGCGGACCTTCTCGTGGCGGCGGCCAAGAAGCTCACCACCTGAACCTCTTAGCCCCCCAAGCACCTCAGGAGGTGCGCGATGCTCGTGCTCGTCGTCGATGACAACAAACAGACCAGGGACGCCCTCGTGCGTCACCTCCAGACGGCGGAGTACCGGGTCGTGCAAGCCGCGGACGTCAAGGGCGGCCAGATCGAACTCGATCGAGAGAAGCCCGACGTCGTGATGCTCGCGTGGACCTCGGGCTCGCAGGAGTTCCTGAAGAGGATCCGCGCGCTCGACGCCTCCGGTCGCAGCTACGTCATCGTGCTGCTCGACCGGAACCCCGCGAGTGACATCGCCGCGCTGTATGCCTCGGGCGCCGACGACTTCCTTCGTCTGCCCGCCGTGCGAGAAGAGGTGCTCGGTCGCGTCGACGCCCCGCGTCGCATCCGCGGCTGGGCGTCGGGCTCGCACGCCATGGACTGGTCGGAGAAGTTCGACCTCCAGAAGCTCCAGGTGTGGCGCGACCTCGGAGCCGTGATCGCGGAAGACATCGCCCAGCTCACGGGACCGTTCGACGTGAGCGAGGCGGCGGACTTCCAGGGCGAGGTGCGGGGCGCATCCATCCCGCTCTCGCTCGCGAAGGACGAGACCGAGCTCCGCGTCTCGATCGTGGCCGAACCCGCGCAGCTCCGCGCGCTCGGCGGGGTGCTTCTCGGCGACGAGAACTCGCCCGAGTCGGCCCTCGACGACATGCTCCGCGAGCTCGCGAACACCGCGGGCGGCGCGGTCAAGCGCGCGGCCCTGCTCGAACAGGTCGCCGTCACCACGGGCCTCCCCGTGAGCGAGTCGCGCGCCGTGGTGCCCGCCGACAAGGTGCGCGTGTGGTCCGCGAAGCTCCGCGGAACCGACGTGCGCATCGGGCTCGTGGGCGAGGTGGTCAGCCGTGCGAACCAGCGCGTGCAGGCCGCCAACCTCCGCGAGGGCATGGTGCTCGCGCACGACCTCCGCAATCCGCTCGGCGCGCTGGTGATGCCCGCGGGCACGCGCCTCACGGCCACCGCCGCGGAGCGCGTCGGCAAGCTCCTCGGACCGCGCTTCGTCGTCGAAGTCGCCTGCACCGCGTGACCGTCGGGGCGCGGCGCGACGTCGCCCGCGCCGTGGCCACGCCCCGGAGGTTCACGTCACGCCTATGCCCCTCAGATCTGCCATCGACGACCCGCTCCCGATCCTCGTGCGTCACCTGCGCGAGGCCACCGTGGAGCTGTTCGCCGCCTACGACCTCCCGGCCTCCGTGTCACCCGACACCCGAAGCGCGCGCGAAGACCCCTTCGAGGGCGCGCCCGACGCCGTGCGCCTCACGGCGAGCATCGGGTACACGGGCCAGGGCGTCCGCGGCTCGCTCATCGTCGTGACGTCGGTGCAGTGCCTCAGCGCGTGGGCCGCCGCGACGCTGGAGCAGCGCACCGACGACGCCCTCTGCGACGCGCTCGGCGAGTTCGCCAACATGCTCCTCGGGCGGCTCAAGAACCGCCTGCTCATGCACGCCGTGGTGCTCTCGATCGCGCTGCCCACCACGTCGATCGGCACGCGCATGAGGGTGTTCGCGGCCAGCAACGCGGCGCCGTGGATGCGCTTCGACACCGCCCAGGGCTCCGCGTGGGTGCGCCTCGATGTGTCGCTCGGGCCGGAGTTCTCCATGGCCTCGGACCAGACCGTTCCCCCGAGCGGCGCGCTGCCCGAAGGCGACATGCTGCTCTTCTGACACGCCCCTTCCACCCGTCACTCCCCGCGACGCTGCGGCTCCTCGCAGCGCGCAGGACGCGTCATCACCGTGACGCACCGTCAACGCGCTGACGTACGAAGCGCCCTCGGTCCTCACCCGGAATGCCCTTCGATGCGCGTCGCGCGTGTGCGGTGTCGCACGGCACTCCCTCTGCACCGAAGCCCGCTCACCCGCTGCCCCGGCACGAGGAGAGGAACAACGAGATGATGGTTGAGGACGACATCTTGAAAGAATTTCTCGCGGAGAGCCGCGAGAACCTCGACGCGCTCGACCGCGAGTTCGTGGCGCTCGAGAGCGACCCCTCGGCCCGCCACCGCATCGCGACGATCTTCCGCGCGGTGCACACCATCAAGGGCACGTCGGGCTTTCTGGGCTTCCACAAGCTCGAAGCGCTCACGCACGCGGGCGAGAACGTGCTCAGCCTCCTGCGCGACGGTCGCCTCGCGCTCACCCCCGAGATGACCACCGCGCTCCTCGCGATGGTCGACGGCGTGCGCGCGATTCTCAGCGCCGTCGAACAGACCCAGGCCGAGGGCGCGCAGGATTTCACCGCGCTCGCCACCACGCTCAACGCGCTGTTACCACCCGAGCTGGCGCCGCAGCGCGCGCCACAGCCCACGGGCTTCGTCTCCTTCGACGACGAAGCACCCGCCGCACCCGCACCCGCCGCACCCGCCGCCGCCGCCGCCCCCACACCGCACGCCGCCTCGCCTGCCCCCGCAGCGCCCGCGAGCGAGGCCATGCGACCGGCGGCCATCACGGGCCCCGCGCCCGCCCTCAACACCGTCGCGCCCCATGCGTCGCCGAACACGATCGAGCCGCCGTCCGACGCCCACGGCACGACCTCGTCGGAGTCGAGCGTCCGCGTCGACGTGGTGCTGCTCGACAAGCTCATGAACCTGGTGGGCGAGCTCGTGCTCGCGCGCAACCAGATCCTTCAGCTCCGCGCGCAGACGGGCGACACGGCCTTCGCGGGCACGTCGCAGCGGCTGAACCTCATCACCACCGAGCTGCAGGAGGGCGTGATGAAGACGCGCATGCAGCCCATCGGCAACGTGTGGAACAAGTTTCCCCGCGTGGTGCGCGACCTCGCGCGGCAGTGCCACAAGCAGGTGCGCCTCGACATGGAGGGCGCCGAGACCGAGCTCGATCGCACGATCATCGAGGCCATCAAAGACCCGCTCACCCACGTGGTGCGCAACGCGATCGACCACGGCATCGAGTCGCCCGACGAGCGCGCCGCGAAGGGCAAGAACCCCACGGGGCGCCTCTCGCTCCGCGCCTTTCACGAGGGCGGACGGGTGAACATCGTGATCGCCGACGACGGCGCGGGCATCGACCCCGAGCGCGTGCGCCAGACGGCCATTCGCAAGGGCGTGGTGACCGCCGAGCGCGCCGCGCGCATGAGCGACCGCGAAGCCGTCGCGCTGGTGTTCGCCCCGGGGTTCTCGACCGCCGCGCAGGTGACCAACCTCTCGGGCCGCGGCGTCGGCATGGACGTCGTGAAGACCAACATCGAGAAGATCGGCGGCAACGTCGAGATCGAGAGCCATCCCGGTCAGGGCATGACGCTCAAGATCCGCATTCCGCTGACGCTCGCGATCGTGCCCGCGCTGATCATCACCGACGGCGGCGAGCGCTACGCCATTCCGCAGGTGAGCCTCGTCGAGCTCGTGCGCGTCGAGGGCGCCGCCGCGCGCGCCAACGTGGAGTACATCCAGGGCGCGCCGCTCTACCGCCTGCGCGGCAACCTCCTCCCGCTGGTGTACCTGCACCGCGCCCTTGGCGAGCCCGAACGCGCGGTGCCCGCCAACGACGACGAGCGCGTGCTCAACATCGTCGTGGTGCAGGCCGACGAGCACCAGTTCGGTCTCGTGGTCGACGGCGTGAGCGACACCGAAGAGATCGTGGTGAAGCCCCTCGGCAAGGAGATCAAGGGCGTCACCCTCTTCGCCGGCGCGACCATCATGGGCGACGGACGCGTGGCGCTCATTCTCGACGTGATGGGTCTCGCCCAGCGCGCGGGCGTGCTCACCAACGCGCGAGACCGGGAGCGCGCGTCGGGCCGCGTCGCCTCGCAGAGCCAGGCCGACGACAAGACCACGATGCTGCTCTTTCAGGTCGAGGGCGACGGGCGCATCGCGCTGCCGCTCTCGATGGTGGCGCGCCTCGAAGAGTTTCCCCGCGAGCGCGTCGAGCGCGCGGGGCGGCGCAGCGTGGTGCAGTACCGCAACGAGATCCTGCCGCTCATCGACGTGTGCCAGGCGCTCCACGGCGAGCCCACGGCCGTCGGCGACGGACCGCTCCAGGTGGTCGTGTACGCCGAGGAGGGGCGCAGCGTGGGCCTCGTCGTGCAGCGCATTCTCGACATCGTGCACGAGCCGCTGGTGCTCAAGCAGCGCGCGACGGCGCCGGGCCTCCTCGGCGCGGCGACCATCCAGGGACGGGTCACCGACGTGCTCGACGTCCACGGCGTGATCCGCTCCATCGACCCCACGTTCTTCGACCGTCAGTCCGCCGCCTGAGGAGCCACGCACGCCCATGGCCCACGCCCGTCAGCTCTGCACCTTCTACCTCCACGACCTCTACCTCGGCGTCGACGTGACCCGCGTGCAGGAGGTCATCCGCGTTCAGCCCATGACCCGCGTCCCCCTCGCGTCGCGCGAGGTGCGCGGGCTCATCAACCTCCGCGGACAGATCGTGACCGCGCTCGAACTCCGCGAGCGCCTGGGGTTCCCGCCGCGCCCCGAAGACCGCCCGCCCATGAACGTCGTCGTGCGCACCGCCGACGCGTCCGTGGCCTTTCTCGTCGACGAGATCGGTGACGTGGTCGAGGTGGCCGACGAGTCCTTCGAGCGCGTGCCCGAGACCGTGCCCCTCGCGATGCGCGAGATGTTCCAGGGAATCTACAAGGTCACGCCGCGGCTGCTGCTCGTGCTCGACCCCGAGCGCGCCATCGCCTCGGCGTCCGACGCCTGACCGCGCGACGCGCCCTTCTCACTCGTCAATCCCTCTCCTCGGACAGGTGTCCCATGTTGCCACGCAAGAAGAACCCGCCCGCTGCCGCACCGGGCGACGACGCGCTCACCGCCCGTGTCGCGAACGACTACCCGTCCACGATCCCCGCCTCCCTCGCGCAGCTCGCCACGGTGTCGGCCGTCGCCACCGCCGAGACCCTCGAAGAGGCCATTCGCATCGCGCTCGACTCCGTGCGCAACCACTTCAACTGGCGCTACGGATCGTTCTGGCGTGTCGACGACACGGGCGTGCTGCGCTTCGCGTTGGAGTCGGGCGCCATCGACGAGGGGTTCCGCGAGGCGACCCGCACGGCGACCTTTCGTGAGGGCGTCGGCATCAACGGCCTCGCGTGGGAGAAGCGCGACCTCGTGCGCGTCGACGACCTCGCCACGCTCGCCGACTGCCCGCGCGCGTCGGCCGCCGTGCGCGCAGGCGTACGCAGCGGCGTCAGCTTCCCCGTGATGGCGGGCGACACCGTGCTCGGCACGATGGACTTCGTGAGCGACAACCTCGCGGCCATCTCCGACACGCGCTGCGCGGCCATTCGCAACGTCTCGGTGCTGCTCAACAACGTCGCGACGCGCATCCGCATGGGCGACGAGCTGCGCGCCTCCGCGGCCGACACCGCCGCGATCGTCGAGGTCGTGCGGCGCACCGACGAGGCGACCTCGGGCACCGACGCGATCCGCGCGGCGCTCGACGCGGTGCGCGTGAACTTCGGCTGGGCCTACGGATCGTTCTGGGCCCACGACGCCGACAGCGACACGCTGCGCTTCTCCATCGACTCGGGCGAGGTGTCGTCGGAGTTCCGCAGGGCCACGCGCGCCATGGAGTTCCGCTACGGCATCGGGCTCAACGGACGCGCGTGGGCGCAGCGCGACCTGGTGTTCACCCCCGAGCTCTCCGAGATCCGCGACTGCCCGCGGGTGCAGTACGCCACGTCGGCGGGCATCCACTCGGCGGCCAGCGTGCCTCTCTACGTCGACGACGTGTTCGTGGGCACGATGGACTTCTTCGCGACGGGCCGCGTGGCGCTCAGCCCCTCACGCGCCGACGCGCTGCGCACGGTCTCGACGCTCATCGCCCGCGCGATCGTGCGCCTCCAGGCGATCGAGCGCGAGCACGCCATGGCCCTCGACGCGAAGGCCACCGCCGACGTGCTCGCCTCGACGCTCAACGCGACGAGCACCGACGAGGCCGTGCGCGCCGCGCTCGACACCGTGCGTTCGGCGTTCGGGTGGGCCTACGGGTCGTTCTGGGCCCTCGACGACACGACGTGCTCGCTGCGCTTTCGCCTCGAGTCGGGCACGGTCAACCCCGAGTTTCGCAAGGTGACGATGGCCGCAGAGTTTCGCGAGGGCGTAGGCCTGAGCGGACGCGCGTGGGCGTCGCGCGATCTCTTCTTCGTCGAAGACATCGGCGAGATGACCGACTGCGTGCGCGCGCCCGTCGCGCGTCGTGCGGGTGTGCGGTCGGGCGTCTGCTTTCCGATCATCGTCGAGGATCGTGTGGTGGGCACGATGGACTTCTTCGCCACCTCGACCCTTCATCCTTCGACGGAGCGATTGGAAACCCTCCGCACCGTGGGTCGGCTGGTCTCCAACGCGTTCTCTCGGCTCCATGCGGCTGCCGCCGCGCGCGCGGAAATGATCGCGACGATCGGCGGCAACGCGCGGGCCCTCGCCGACACGTCGGAAGAGCTGGCGGCCATCGGGCAGCAGCTCACTGCGAACGCCGAGCAGACGTCCATGCAGATCGACCAGGTCTCGCTCGCGACCTCCGAGGTGAACACCAACGTCCAGTCTGTCGCCTCGAGCGCCGAGGAGATGAGCGCGAGCTTCCGCGAGACGGCCAAGAGCGCCGACGAGGCCTCGCACGTCGCAGCCACGGCGGTGAAGGTCGCCGACGCGACGAACGTGACCGTGGGCAAACTGGGCGAGAGCAGCGCGGAGATCGGCAAGGTGATCAAGGTCATCACGTCGATCGCGCAGCAGACCAACCTCCTCGCGCTCAACGCCACCATCGAGGCCGCGCGTGCGGGAGAGGCAGGCAAGGGCTTCGCCGTCGTCGCCAACGAGGTCAAGGAGCTCGCCAAGGAGACCGCGCGCGCCACCGAAGAGATCTCGCAGAAGATCGAAGCGATCCAGATGAGCACGCGCGGTGCGATCGGCGCCATCGCGCAGATCAGCGAGATCATCCGTCGCATCAGCGAGCTCCAGTCGACCATCGCGTCGGCCGTCGAGGAGCAGACCGCGACGACGCACGAGATCAGCCGCCGCGTGAGCGACGTGGCCCACGCCACGGCGGTGATTCACCAGAACATCGCGCAGGTCACCGAGACCGCGAAGAACACCGCGTCGGGCGTGCAGAAGACGCGCGTCGCCGCGACCGACATGGCCACCACCTCTGCCGAGTTGCAGAAGCTGCTGGTCCAGTACTCCGCGTGAGCCGCCGGGGGAGTGCGGCTCCGAACCCAGAAGAGCGTCCCAGAAAGCTGAAGGTGCATCGATGATTCCTGCCCGCGCCACCCATGCCTCGCGCCCCAATGCCTACGGCAACGCACCCGTGCGAGGCGCCGCCGCCAACCAGCAGGGCGACGCCCACACGTCGCAGTCGCTCACGCGGCGCTACGGCATCACCGCAGCGACGCTCGACTACCGCAAGGAGTTCCTCCGCCTCGACGAGGCCGACCGCAAGCTCATCGCAGAGCTCGCGCCGTGGGCGGCGGCCAACGCGAACGAGATCGCGCGGCAGTTCTACGACTGGCAGTTCTCCTTTCCGCGCACCCGCGCCTACTTCGCGCGCTACGCGGCGGAGAAGGGCATGCCCCTCGACACGCTCCGCCAGCACCTCGAGCGCGCGCAGGCCGGGTACTACCGCGGCATCTTCGACGGCGCCCGCGACGGCTGGAACGAGTCGTACTTCGAGAGCCGCCTGCGCATCGGGCGCATGCACGACGCCATCGACCTGCCGCTCAAGTGGTACATCGGCGCGTACGCCGAGTATCAGCACCTCACGCGCCAGACGCTGTCGCGCAGCTTCGACGACGCCGCGTACGTGGCCCGCGCCGAGATGGCCCTCAACCGCGTGTTCAACCTCGACATGCAGGCCGTCTGCGATTCGTTCTTCCTCACGACGCTCGACTCCATGGGGCTGAGCATCGACTCGATCGAGGTCACCTCGGAGAGCGACAAGACCGAGCACATCGACCAGGTGAAGGGCAACGTGCGGGTGCTCGTGGCGCAGGCCACCGCCATCGCCGAGAAGCGCCTCCGCGCGCCCGACCTCGACGAAGAGGTGCCCGGCCGCTTCGGTGAGGCGCTCCACTCCATCGTCGAAACGCTGCGCTCCGTGGTGGGAGAGATCACCAACAACTCGCAGTCGCTGGCCGCCGCGAGCGAGCAGCTCAGCCGCGTGAGCGACTCGCTCGGTCGCGACTCCGAGGGAACCGCCGAGCAGGCCGGCGTGGTCTCCGCTGCGGCGACCGAGGTGAGCACCAGCGTGCAGACCGTGGCGTCGAGCTCCGAAGAGATGACCGCGAGCATCCGCGAGATCGCCAAGAGCGCAGCCGACGCCTCGCGCGTCGCAGCTTCTGCGGTGAAGGTCGCCGACGCGACGAACGTGACCGTGGGTCGCCTGGGTGAGAGCAGCGCGGAGATCGGCAAGGTGATCAAGGTCATCACGTCGATCGCGCAGCAGACCAACCTCCTCGCGCTCAACGCCACCATCGAGGCCGCGCGTGCGGGAGAGGCAGGCAAGGGCTTCGCCGTCGTCGCCAACGAGGTCAAGGAGCTCGCCAAGGAGACCGCGCGCGCCACCGAAGACATCTCGCAGAAGATCGAGGCGATCCAGACGAGCACGCGCAGCGCCATCGGGGCCATCGCGCAGATCAGCGAGATCATCGAGCAGATCAGCACGATCCAGACGACCATCGCGTCGGCCGTCGAAGAGCAGACCGCGACCACCAACGAGATCAGCCGCAACGTCTCCGAGGCCGCGCGCGGCACGAGCGAGATCGCGCAGACGATCACCACGGTGGCGAGCTCGGCGCAGAACCTCTCGCAGGGCGCGTCGCACGCGCGGTCCGCGGCGCTCGACCTCACGCGCATGGCCTCGCAGCTCAACCAGGTGGTCGGACAGTTCACCTGAAGGCCCCCCGCACTCGCGCCGTTCCCACTCCATGACGGGGTCCCACGTGGGGCCCCGTGAGGCGGCGCTCGACCGCTTCAGAAAGGCTCCGCCATGGCTCCCGTTCGCGTGCTCGTGGTCGACGACTCTGCGCTCGTGCGCAAGGTGCTCACCGAGGTGCTCTCGTCGACGCCCGACATCGAGGTGATCGGCACGGCCCCCAACGGTCGCATCGCCGTCGAGAAGCTCCCGCAGCTCAACCCCGACCTCATCACCCTCGACATCGAGATGCCCGAGTGGGACGGGCTGCGCACCCTCAAGGCGATCCGCGAGACGTACCCGCGCCTCCCGGTGATCATGTTCAGCACGCTCACCGAGCGCGCGGCCACGGTCACCCTCGACGCCCTCGCCGCCGGCGCGAGCGACTACGTCACCAAGCCCTCGGGCGCCGACGGAATCACCGGCGCCGTGGCCTTTCTCCGCGAGCAGCTCGTGCCCAAGGTGCTCGCGCTGGGTCACCGCCGCTCGCCCATCATCGCGAAGCCCGCGCCCCCGTCGCTCCCGCCCGCGCGGCCCATGGCGCCCACCGCGGTGGCCATCACCCCGGCGCGCAAGGGCACGAGCCTCACGCCGCCGTCGACCGTCGACGCGATCTTCATCGGCGCCTCGACGGGCGGGCCCAACGCGCTGGCCTCGGTGCTCCCGCGCATCGCACGCGACGCGAAGCTCCCGATCTTCATCACGCAGCACATGCCGCCGGTGTTCACCCGACAGCTCGCGGCGCGGCTCTCGACGCTCTCGGGCATCGAGGTGCGCGAGGCGACGCAGGGTGAGCCCGTGGTGCCCGGCCGCGCGTGGATCGCCCCCGGTGACTTTCACATGCTCGTGCGCCGCGACGGCGGACAGCCGCGCATCGCGCTGCACCAGGGGCCGCCGGAGAACTCGTGTCGCCCCGCGGTCGACGTGCTCTTCCGCTCGGCGGCCGAGGTGTACGGCAAGCACGCCCTCGCGGTGGTGCTCACGGGCATGGGCCAGGACGGCTACCTCGGCGCGCAGGCGATCCGCGCGGTCGGCGGCCAGGTCGTGGTGCAAGACGAGGCCACGTCGGTGGTGTGGGGCATGCCGGGCGTGATCGCGAAGAACAACCTCGCCCACGCGGTGATGCCGCTCGACATGATCGACGGCGAGGTGGTGCGACGCGCGCGCATCGGCCGCCCCCTCACGGATCTCTTCACGGTGCAGAAGGAGAGTGCCCGTGGCTACTAACGCGATGACCCTCAACTACGTGCGCAACCTCGTTCGGCAGCGCGCGGGCATCGTGCTCGACGAGGGCAAGGACTACCTCATCGAGTCGCGCCTCGCGACGGTGGCCCACGAGATGGGTCTCGCGAGCATCGAGGACGTGATCGCCCGCGCGCGCACCCCGGCGAACACCAACGTCGAGAGCCGCGTGGTCGAGGCGCTCACCACGAACGAGACCACGTTCTTTCGCGACATGTACCCCTTCGAGGCGCTGCGCGAGACCGTGATCCCGCAGCTCATGAAGGCCCGCGCCGCCACGCGGACGCTGCGCATCTGGTCGGCGGCGAGCTCGACGGGGCAGGAGCCCTACAGCATCGCGATGACGCTGCGCGAGCACTTCCCCGAGCTCAAATCGTGGCGCGTGCGCATCCTCGCGACCGACCTCGCCGAGGGCATTCTCGACCGCGCGAAGCTCGGTCGGTACCGGCAGATCGAGGTGAACCGCGGCCTGCCCGCGTCGCTGCTGGTGAAGTACTTCACGCGCGACGGCAACGACTGGGTGATCAGCCCCGAGCTCCGCGCGATGGTCGACTTCAGCGCGTTCAACCTGGTCACCGACATGGCGCGCTATCCCGCGTGCGACATCGCGTTCGTGCGCAACGTGCTGATCTATTTCGACCTGCCGACGAAGCAGGCCGTGCTGCGTCGCGTGCGAGAGGTGCTGGCCCCCGACGGGGTGCTCTTTCTGGGTGGCACCGAGGGCACGACGCTCGACGACGTGTACGAGCGGGTGGTGGCCGACAAGGCTGCGTTCTACCGCCCGCGCAAGTCCGCCCGCTGAGGAGAGACCCGATGCCACCTGACGACAGCGCACTCCGTGATGTCACCGACTTCGTGTGGACGACCTTCCTCCGCGCGGACCTCACGCCGTCGATTCCACCGTCAAACGTCGAGCCGGGCTACGTGGGTCGCGTGCGGATCTCGGGAACGTGGAGTGGCGAGCTCACCCTCGCGTGCTCCGACACGCTCGCGCGCCGCGCCGCGGGCACGCTCTTCGATGTTCCGCCCGACGCGGTCACGGGCGACGACGTGAACGACGCCGTCGGCGAGATCGCCAACGTGATGAGCGGCAACGTGAAGGCGCTGCTCCCGGCGCCGTCGCGGCTGTCGCTGCCCGACGTGTACGCGGGCACCGTGGGCGCCACGCGCGCCGACGACCGCGTGCGCGAGGTGTGGTTCACCTGCGAGGGCGAGCCCCTCGTCGTGCGGCTCGCCGTCGAGTCGCAGCCCGCGAGCTGAGTCCGTCACAACGCACAGACCTCGACGCGCGAGACCGCGCACGCCACACGCCGGGTCGTGGCGCGCCGTCGGTCCGCTGGCGCCCGTTGCGCCCCAGGCGTCGGTTCGTTGACAGCCCGGCGAAGGCGCTTCGCACCGAGAGGACCGAGGAACACCACGACCGCGCCGCACAGCACGTGACGGTACAGATGCTGCACCGCACGCAGCGTCCATCGCGCGCTGCGAGGAGGAAGGCACAGCCCCCATGAGAGCCATTGTTGTAGACGACTCCCGCGCGACCCGTTCGATCTTGAAGCGCGCACTCGCTCGCGAGGGATTCGAAGTGGTCGAAGCGGGCAACGGGCGCGAGGCCATCGACGCCCTCGAAGCCACCGGCGCCGTCGACCTCGCCCTCGTCGACTGGAACATGCCCGTGATGACGGGCTACGAGTTTCTGAACGAGGTCCGCGCGCGTCGCGCCTTCGACCCGATGGCGATCATGATGGTCACCACGGAGAGCGAAGCGTCGCAGGTGAAGCGCGCGCTCGACGCCGGTGCGAACGAGTACGTGATGAAGCCGTTCACCGACGAGGTGCTCCACGAGAAGCTGATGCTTCTCGGTCTCGCCCGCGCCTGATCGCACGGCAGGGCGCGCAAGGGAGCCGCGGCGATGCACATCCTCGTCACCAGCCACGACGCCGACGAGTCGCACCGGGTGGTCTCTACCCTGCGCGACGCCGGTCACGACGCGCGCGCCGAGGGAGGGTTCGCGTGGGTCGACGCGCTCGCGCAGCACACGCTGGTGCTCCTCGGCATCGACGCGCCCGACGACGAGCTCCTGCGTCGGGTGGGCGAGGCCCGCGCGCGCACCGACACCCCGGGGCCGCTGCTCCTGCTCGCCGACGCGCTGCCCGATGATTTCGCCGCGGCGGCCTACGAGGCCGGCGTCGACGGAGAGATCCGCCGCCCCTACACCGACCGCTACCTCCTCGCGCGGGTGACGGCCGCGTTGCGTCGCGCGCCTGCGCCTCCGCGGTCGAGCCCTCCCCCCGGGGGTGCGCGCTCCCTCGCGCCCCTCGCGCACACGGGCCCCGCCAACGACATCGACCTCATGGCGCCGCCCCTGGAGCGCGTCGCGGCCTCGGGCACCTGGCGCAACGCGCGGCTCACGCTCCAGCGTGCGACGAGCGCGTTCCTCACGCTCCCCGTGACCCTCGAAGAGCTGCCCTTCGAGGCGCCGCCGTGCGCGCTCGCGAAGGCGATCCGTCTCTCCAGCGTGACCCATCAGCTCACGGCGCGCGCGGCCCTCGCGCTCGACGACGCGGGCGCGGCGGCGCTCGCGCGGCACCTGTTCGGTGACGAGGCCGACGACCTCGTCGACGACATGCTGTCCGAGCTCGCAAACATCTTCATGGGAACGTTGAAGACGAGCTTCTCCACGGACGCGCTGCCCTTCACGGGCGGGCTCCCCGAACCCATCGACGTGTCCGGTGTGCTCCAACCGCCCGAGACCTGCCGTCTTCAAGACGCCTTCGCGCTCGCGGCGGGTGACGCGCGCATCACGGTGCATCTCGGCGTGCGTCCCAAGCTCGCCCTGCTGCGACTCCCCGACGAGCTCGACGAGGGAATGGTCCTCGCGGGCGATGTCTACAACGCCAAAGGCATGCGCGTCGCAGTCTCCGGCACGCGGCTCACGGTCACGATGATCCACAAGCTCCGAACCCTGCTCCCCGGCTTTCAAGACGTTGAGGTCATGGCCCCATGACGAGCGCCACCGCACCGAAGCTCTCCTCTGACGCGCCCCCGCAGCCGCGCCTCAAGCGGGCCCTCTTTGTCGGCAGCGACCCCGCGCGCTTCGACCGCATGCGCCAGCTCATGATCGACCCCGCGTCGTGGGAGGCCGCGCTCGCGTCCGACACCCGCAGCGCGATCGAGATGCTGAACGGCGCCGCGCCCATCGACGTGGTGGTCACCGACGCGAGCCTCAAGCGCACCGAGAGCGACACGCTCCTCGCCGAGACCCGCGAGCGGCACCCCCGGGTGGCATGCGTGAGCTTCGCGCAGGGCAGCGACACGTCGCACCTCTCGGCCTCGTCGACGCACGTGGTCTCTCTCGCGAGCGACCCCAAGGTGCTCCGCACGCTGCTCGACAAGACCTTCAACCTCCACCAGGCGCTCACCGACGACACCGTGCGCCTGCTCGTGGGCCGCCTCGACAAGCTCCCCTCGGTGCCGCAGACGTACCGCGCGCTCATGGAGGCCGCCGCGCGTCCCGACATCTCCATCGCCGCGGTGGGGGCCATCGTCGAGCGCGACCCCGCGATGAGCCTCAAGGTGCTCCAGATGGTCAACTCGGCCTTCTTCGGGCTCTCGCGGCGCATCACGTCGATCCAGCACGCGGTGAGCTACCTCGGGCTCGAGCTCATCAAGGGCCTCGCCCTCACGGCCCACGTCTTCACCGCCTTCGAGGGCAGCAAGGTGAAGAACTTCTCCATCGACCGCTTCCAGTCGTACTCGCTGCGCGTCGCGCGCATCGCGCAGAAGATGGTGAGCGACCGCGAGCAGGCGAACATGGCCTTCACCGCGGCCATCCTCCACGACATCGGCAAGCTCGCCCTCGCGATGCGCGCCCCCGACGACTACACCCGCATCACCGACCGCTTCGTGCAGGGCGGCGAGGCCCTCGAAGTCGTCGAGCGCGACATCATCGGCACGAGCCACGCCGAGGTGGGCGCCTACCTGCTCTTCATGTGGGGCATCCCCTTTCAGATCGTCGAGAGCGTGGCCTTTCACCACCGCCCCAACGAGTGCGTGGGCCCCAGCGAGGTGCTCACCGCCGTGCACGTCGCCGACGCCCTCGTGGGCATCGTGACCGCGGGCGAGCCCGAGCACCGCATCGACCTCGCGTACCTCGAATCCGTCGGGGCCCTCGACCGCCTCCCCCACTGGCGCCGCATCGTCGAAGACGAGTGCCGCATGGCCCGCCCCGTCACGGGCCGCGGCTCCAGCGGATCGATCCGCCCCACGGGTCGCCCCACGCGTCCGGGCTGAGCGCCACCCCCCTCCCCCCGCGGGTTGTCCGACCGGTCGGACAAATCACGTTTCCGCAGCAAACAAGGTCTTTTTCGCGGGGGCACCCCCCACCCTGCCCCCCACGGTTTCGACCCCGCGTCCGGCGGTTGTCGACGCCCTCCGCCCGTGGGCATCATCGCGGCCTTCGCACCGCGCCCTGCGCGCCCACCGCTCGCCCCGAAAGCCCCTCTCCGCATGTGCGGCCTCGCCGGACTCCTTCGCTTCGACGCCACGCTCTCCCCCGACGCGCTCCGCGCCGCCGTGCGCGCGATGACCGACGCGATCACCCACCGCGGACCCGACGCCGACGGCCACCACGTCGACGCCGCGACGGGGCTCGCGCTCGGTCACCGACGGCTCTCGATCGTCGACCTCTCGCCCGCGGGCGCGCAGCCCATGACCGACCACGCGGGGCGGCGCGTGATCGTGTTCAACGGCGAGATCTACAACCACGTCGCGCTCCGCGAGGCCCTCGGCGCGCGCCCCTGGCGCGGACACTCGGACACCGAGGTGCTGCTCGAAGCCATCGCGACCTGGGGCCTCGAAGGCGCCCTGCGCCGCGCCGTCGGGATGTTCGCCCTCGCGCTCTGGGACGCCGACGCGCGCACCCTCTCCTTCGCCCGCGACCGCATGGGCGAGAAGCCGATGTACTACGGCCGCATCGACGGCGCGCTGGTCTTCGGCAGCGAGCTCAAGGCCCTGCGCGCTGCCCCGGGGTGGCGCGCTTCGCTCGATCGAACAGCCCTCGACGATTTCATGCGCCACGGCGACGTGGGCGGCCCGCGATCCATCTACGAGAACGTGCGCAAGCTCCCGCCGGGCAGCGCGCTCACCGTGCCCCTCGACCGCGCGCGCGACGTGCTCTCGCTCGCACCGCGGCGGTACTGGTCCCTCGTCGACGTGGCCTCGCGACCGATCACCGACGCACCCCGGGGGGATGCGGAGGCCGTCGAGGCGCTCGACGCGCTGCTGCGCGAGGCGATCCGGGGGCAGAAGGTGGCCGACGTGCCCGTGGGTGCGTTCCTCTCGGGCGGCATCGATTCGTCGACGGTCGTGGCGTTGATGCAGACGCTCTCGACGCGGCCGGTGAAGACCTTCTCCATCGGGTTTCACGAGCGCGAATTCAACGAGGCGCCCTACGCGAAGGCCGTGGCCGCGCACCTCGGCACCGAGCACACCGAGCTCTACGTCTCCACCGACGATGCGCGCGCGGTGATCCCCTCGCTGCCGACGATGTACGACGAGCCCTTCGGTGATCCGTCGCAGCTCCCCACGTACCTGGTCTCGAAGCTCGCGCGGCAGCACGTGACCGTGAGCCTCTCGGGCGACGGCGGCGACGAACTCTTCGGCGGCTACGCGCGCTATCCCGCCGTCGAGAAGCTCTGGAACACGCTCCGTCACATCCCGACCCCGGGCCGCGGCGCGCTCACGCACACGCTCCGCGCGCTCGCCCCCGCGACGTGGGATCGCCTCGCCGCCCCCCTCCCCCCCCGCCTCCGCGGCTCGCTGCCGGGTGACAAGCTCCACAAGCTCGCGGGGGTCGCCGCCTCGCGCTCGGCCCTCGACGTGTACGACCTCATGCTCGCGCACCACCGCGATGCGTCTCCCCTCGTGGTGGGCGTCGACACGCCGACGCGCGTGGGCGCGCACCCGCTCTGGAGCGATCCCCGCTGCGACCTCTACACGCAGATGACCGTGGCCGACGCGATCGGGTACCTGCCCGATGTGATCCTCGTGAAGGTCGACCGCGCCACGATGGCCGTGAGCCTCGAAGCGCGCGCGCCGCTGCTCGATCACCGCGTGGTGGAGTTCGCCTTCGGGCTCCCGCAGCGCTTCAAGGTCCGTGACGGACGCGGCAAATGGGTGCTCCGCGCGGTGCTGGACCGATATGTCCCGCGGCACCTCATCGACCGGCCCAAGATGGGCTTCAACGTGCCCATCGACCCGTGGCTCCGCGGGCCCCTGCGCGCATGGGCCGAGGACCTCCTCGCGCGCGACCGTCTCACGGCGCAGGGGTACCTCCACGCCGACACGATCCGCGCCGCGTGGGAGGGCCACCGCGACGGCCACCGCGCGCTCCCGCACCTGCTCTGGAACGCGCTGATGTTCCAGTCGTGGCTCGACCACGGCGGCCTCGACGCGCGCTGATCCGCACCGCCGACTCCCCGCACTTCGACACGCGTGGAACGCGCATTGCTCACGGCGCGCGCCATGGTCCACCGCCGCCCGCGCGCCCTCGCGATCCTCGTGGTCGCCGCGCTCCCGATGCTTCCCTCCCTCGCCGCCGCGCAGACCCTCCCGGCCCCCACGGTGCCTTCGCTCGCAGGGCCGCCGCCCACGGTCCCTCCGGCGCCCCCCTCTCCCCCCCTCGTGCGCCTCTACGGCTTCGTGCGCGCCGAGGTGGCCACGGCCAACAGCGGCGTCGAGAGCTACGGACGCCCCAACCACTCGGCCCCCACGAGCGCCGCGAACCCCGTCACCACCATCGACGACAGCGCGCCCTCGATGAGCTTCCAGGTGGCCCAGAGCCGCTTCGGGCTCTCCATCGGCGAGGCCACGCCCGTGCGCGCGAAGATCGAGATGGACTTCATCGACTTCAGCCGCGCGTCGCCCACGGTGGCCGCGCTCCCGCGCCTTCGCATCGCGTCGATCGAGTGGGTCGCGAGCCCGTCGACCTCGGTGTTCGCAGGCCAGATGTGGGACCTCGTCGCGCCCCTCATGCCCCACCACTACAACTTCGTGGGCGCGAACTTTCAGGCGGGCAACCTGGGCTTCATGCGCCACCAGCTCGGCGTGCGACACGCCCTCGGCGACGTGGAGCTCAAGGCCGCCCTCGGCCTCGCGGGCAACAACAACAACACCGCGCTCACCGACCTGGAGTTCGAAGGGCTCCCGACCTTCGCGGCCTCGGCCACGTGGCGCCCCGCGACGGGTGTGATGGTGAGCCTCTCGGGCCTCGGCACGCAGCTCCGTTTTGGCCCCGGCCACGAGCAGGCCGCGGGCGTGGGCGCGGTGGATTTCGAGTACGCGCGCGGCCCCGTGAGCGTGCGCGTCGAAGGCTACATCGGGCAGAACACCGCCAACCTCGGCATGCTCACCCTGGGCTACGGCCGCGCGGACCACAACGTCGCCGACGCGGGCGGATGGCTCTCGGCGCGCGTGGCCTTCGCGGAGCATCACGCGGTCTATCTCACCGCGGGCGCCGCGAGCGTGCTCCAGCCCTCGGAGCTGACCCCGGGGTACACCCGCGCGACGGCCACCGGCGGCAACAGCGCCGCCGCGCGCAACTTCGCCGTGCCCGGCATCGAATGGAACGCCGCGGCCCGCGTGGGCTACTCGATCTCTCCCGTGACGGGGCTCACCTTCGCGCTCGAACCGTACCTCTTCGCGACGCGCCACCACCTCGACGCCGCAGATGCCGCCGTCGACCCCACGCGCCTCGCGTACGGCGCCGAGTTCAACACCGTGTACGCGTTCTGAGACGCCCGCGGTGCGCGCCGCAGCCGTGCGCAATTTGTTGCCACGCGCCGCGAGAAACGCGATGGATGCCGGTGTCGCGTGACCCGCCACCATGACCCACGAAGGTCACGCGCGGAGTGAGCAGAGTTCCATGCAGCGCATGACTGTGTTGTTCGCGGTGTCACTGGCCTTCGCGGGCTGCGCGACCGCCGCGCCCGCACGCACCGCCCCGCCTCGCACGGCGTACGTGTACGCCACCAACGCCGACTCGGTGACCAACGAGCCCGTGAACGTGGGCCACGTCGAGATGCCCTTCGGCGAGAGCTTCGCGGGGAGCTACCACTCGCCGCAGCTCGGCGACCTCTTTCTCGATCAGAGCGGCGAGCGCGTGACGGGCACCTACGAGTACGACCACGGGCCGTGCCGCGCGACGGGCCGCATCGAGGGACGCGCCGTGGGCAACCTGCTGCGCTTCTCGTGGAGCGAAGACCAGTCGCAGTGCGGTCGCATGGCGCCCATCACGGGCCACGGGTACCTGCTGTTCTGGCAGCAGCGCGCGCGCGACAACGTGCTCAACGCGCGCCTCGACGGGGAGTACGGCTTCGGCGACGCAGAGCTCGGGGCGGGGCACTGGTCCGCGTTCCGCGACCGCGTGCGACGGCCCGCGCCGAACCGCACGCCGACGGGGCCGCGGAGCATCTTCGAAGACGCGACGCGCGTGCGGTGATTCGCGCGACAGCGCCTTTGGTAGAGTGCGCGGTGCCGTGGCCGACGTGTGAGCTCCCCACACGCATCGCGCCACACACCTCCTCCCGCGGAGGAACCACCGGAGGCCCATGACGACACCGCGCTCACCGCTCGACTTCGACCTCGACGCCTTTCCTCGCATCACCTCGATGGAGGACTACCGCGCCCTCTACCAGCGCAGCCTCGACGACAACGAGGGCTTCTGGCGCGACATGGCCGAGGCGATCACCTGGTTCCATCCGCCGTACTCCACCCTCGACGCCGACCTCGAAGAAGCGGACTTCAGCTGGTACTCGGGCGCGCGCACCAACGCCTGCTTCAACTGCGTCGACCGCCACGCCGCGAAGACCCCCGACCGCGTCGCGCTCGTGTGGGCGGGCAACGAACCCGGCACCTACAAGGCCTTCACCTTCCGTCAGCTCAAGCACGAAGTCGGACGCGTCGCGAACGTGCTCCTCGCCCACGGCGTGCGCCGCGGCGACCGCGTGTGCCTCTACCTCCCGATGATCCCCGAGGCGGTCTTCGCGATGCTCGCCTGCGCGCGCATCGGCGCCGTGCACTCCGTGGTGTTCGGAGGCTTCTCCGCCGAGGCCCTCCGCGACCGCGTGCTCGACGCCGGCGCCCGCGTGGTGATCACCGCCAACGAGGCCCCGCGCGGCGCCAAGGCGACGCCCCTCAAGGCCACCACCGACGTCGCGCTCCAGGGCCTCGCGCAGGTCACCTCGGTGCTCGTCGTGCGACGCACCGACGCGCCGTGTCCGATGACCGCGGGCCGCGACCACTGGCTCGACGAGGAGTGCCGCCGCCACCGCACCACCTGCCCCTTCGAGTGGATGGCCGCCGAAGACCCGCTGTTCATTCTCTACACCTCGGGCTCGACGGGCAAACCCAAGGGCGTGCTGCACACGACGGGCGGCTACCTCGTGTACGCCGCCACCACGCACCGCTACGTCTTCGACGCGCGCAAAGACGACATCCATTTCTGCACCGCCGACGTCGGCTGGATCACGGGCCACACGTACCTCGTGTACGGCCCCCTCGCGAACGGCGTGACCACGGTGATCTTCGAGTCCGTGCCCACGTACCCCGACGCGGGACGCCTCTGGCAGGTCGTCGACGACGTGAAGGCCACGGTGATCTACACCGCCCCCACGGCGCTGCGCGCGCTCATGGCCGCGGGCGACGGCTTCGTGACCCGCTCGTCGCGCGCGTCGCTGCGCATCCTCGGCACCGTGGGCGAGCCCATCAACCCCGAGGTCTGGCGCTGGTACCACGAGGTCGTCGGCGAATCGAAGCGCCCCATCGTCGACACCTGGTGGCAGACCGAAACGGGCGGCGTGCTCATCACCCCGCTGCCCAACGTCACCCCCACGAAGCCCGGCAGCGCGACGCTCCCGTTCTTCGGCGTGGAGCCCCTGATCTGTGACGAAGCGGGCGCGCCCATCGAGGGCAACGGCGTGAGCGGGCACCTCTACATGGCCCGCCCGTGGCCCGGTCAGGCGCGGAGCATCTACGGCAACCACCGGCGCTTCTACGAGACGTATTTCTCGCGCAAGCCCGGCTACTACTTCACCGGCGACGGATGCCGCCGCGACGAAGACGGCTACTACTGGATCACGGGCCGCGTCGACGACGTGCTCAACGTGTCGGGACACCGCCTCGGCACCGCCGAGATCGAGAGCGCGCTCGTGGCCCACGAGGCCGTGGCCGAGGCCGCGGTGGTGGGCGTTCCGCACCCGATCAAGGGCGAAGGAATCTACGCCTACGTGGCCGTGCGCGCCGACGCCGCCTCGCTCAATCCCTTCGAGCTCATCGGCGCCCTCAAGGAGAAGGTGCGCCACGCCATCGGCCCCATCGCGATGCCCGACACGATCCGCGTCGTGAGCGGCCTGCCCAAGACGCGCTCGGGCAAGATCATGCGGCGCATCCTGCGCAACATCGCCATCGGACAGACCGAGAACCTCGGCGACCTCTCGACGCTCGCCGATCCCGGTGTGGTCGACGAGCTGCTCAAGAAGCCCTGACGGTCACGGCCCCTCGCTCTCGGCGCGCACGCGCCACCACCCTCCGTCGGCCTCGGCCACCGCGCGCACGCGCGCTCCCGCAGACACCCGCACTCGCCACGTGAAGACCTGCCCCGGCTGCGTCGCGCGCACCGTGTCGCGCACGTCGCCCGCGCGCACCGTGATGGGCGCTTCGATGCGGGCGTTCACCGTGAGACGCGCGGTGAGCGAGGCGCCCTGCGCATCGGCCGCATCGCGGTGCCACGCGATCGAGAAGGGCGCCTGCTGATCGGTGCAATGCGGCGCGGTCACGACGTCGGGATAGGGGTAGTAGCGCGTCGGGTCGGTGACCGATCGCACGCTCGCCGCGGGCACACCGAGGCATTGAAGCGTGTCGAGGTAGTCGGGGAACACGGGCACGAGGTCGCCGCTCCCGAGGCTGCGGTAGCCGTAGAGGGCCCCCGGGGTCTTCATGCGCGGATGTTCGAGCGCGGCGTAGAAGGGCGGCGACGACGAGGTGCGCGAGAGCGACCAGAGCATCGCGGCGATGTCGTCTTCGTCGAGCGGCTGGAGCAGGCCCGCGCCCGGTCGCGCGCGCAGCGGAACGCCGGGCGAGCCCGCGCTGGTCCACTGGCGCAGGGCGAGGTCCTTCCAGAGCGTGATGACCGAGGGCGTGCCGCTGGAGCGAACGATGAGGCGGTCGAAGTGCGTGCTGTCACCGCGCACGTCGGAGCTGAACCAGTGCGCGAAGCCCTCGGACCACGCGAGGCCCGGCGTGCTCGTGGCGCCGAGGTAGTGCGGTCCGCCCTCGTGCGGAGGCGTTCCCCACGAGGCCATGACGTGGTGCCCGATCTCGTGCATCGCGGTCGAGGCCGAGTAGTACGAGCGGTTCGCCGAAGTGCCTGAAAACCAGAGCGTCCCGTCGAAGCGCTGGCCCAGCGTGGCGACGGCGTGGTCGTCGTAGCAGGCCACCGATCCGCAGGCCGACTCGACCTCGTCACCGAGCCACGCCACCACCGTGCGCATGGGCGACGCGAAGCGCGTGGCCATGGTGCGCGACGCGATGCCGAGCAGGTCGTAGACGAAGGCCGCACCGGCGCCGTCTTCCTCGCGGATCACCAGGTCGCCGCCGTCGGAGAGCCCGTCGACGAACCAGCGCCAGGTCCAGAGCCGCGGGCTCGTGGGCGTGAGGGCCGCGCCGCTCGTCGCATCGCGAGGCCACGGCCCCGGCGCGAAGCCCGGATCGGCGACCCCGTACGCGAGACCACGCGCATCCCACGCCGCGGGAATCACCCACACGAAGTCGGTCTCATCGGGCAGCGCGCGCACGCGGATCGAGAAGGCCCCGGGGTCGCTGCTCCCCGCGCGGGTGCGCACCACGTCGAGAAACTGCGTGCGTGCGCCGAAGCCCGACACGACGAGAAAGTCCTGCGCGTAGAAGTTCACGAGCGGACCCCACGCGAGCCGCGCCGCATCGGGACGCCTTCCCGCATAGAGCACATGGCCCGTGAGCGTCTGCGTGGGCTCCAGCGGACGGCAGAAGGCCGCGTAGCCGCCGTCGACACAGCCCGCCGCGCAGGTGGTCCGCAGCTCGCGTCCGCCGGTGCACGTGCGCAGCGTCGAGAACGAGTCGCAGCGCGCGGCCCCCTCCACGCAGCCAACGGGCACGTCGGGCACGTCGGCCACGTCGGGTGCTGCGGGAACGTCGGGCGCGCTCATCACGTCGGGCACATCGGGCGCGCTCATCACGTCGAGCACATCCGTCACATCGCGCGCATCGAACCCATCCATCACATCGCGCGCATCGGGCACATCGGACGCATCGAGCACATCCGTCACATCGCGCGCATCGGGCACGTCGAACACGTCGGACGCATCGCGCGCATCGCCCCCATCGGACGCATCGGAAATCTCCGACGCATCGCGCGCCGCATCGACCGCGCCATCGGACACGTCGGAATTCTCCGACGCATCGCGCACCGCATCGACCGCGCCATCGAACACGTCGGAATTCTCCGACGCATCGCGCACCACATCGACCGCGCCATCGGCAGGACGCACCTGCACCTGCACGTCGACCTCACACGCGCACAGCGACGCGACCAGCAGCACAAAGCATCGACGGTTCCGCACGGGCGCGATGCTCGCACGACCGACGCCCTCCGCAGAGCCGCGAAGCGCACCGGAGCATCCCAACGCGGTGATGCGCCCGCTCGTCTTCGTGCTCCTCGCGCTCGCGTGTACGCCCCGCACCGCAGCGCCCACGCGACCGGCCCCGACGACCGCCGACGCGTGCGCCTCGTCGCCCGCGCCCACCTGCGCGATGCCGCCGCCCAATGCGCCCGACGACCGCGGCGACCGCAACGTGCTCGGCGCCGCCCTCGTCCCCTGCGGAACCTCTCCCCGCACCGGCTGGCGACGCACCGGACGCTGCGACACGGGCCCCGACGACACGGGCGTTCACGTCGTGTGCGCGGCGCTCACCGACGACTTTCTCCGCTTCACCGTCGCGCAGGGCAACGACCTCGTGACGCCGCATCCCGAGGTGGGCTTTCCCGGTCTGCGCGCGGGCGACCGCTGGTGCCTCTGCGCGAGCCGCTGGGTCGAGGCCGAGCGCGCGGGGGTGGCGCCGCCCGTGGTGCTCGACGCGACACACGAGGCCGCGCTGCGCTTCACGTCCCTCGACCGTCTGCGCGCGTCGGCCGCGGGCGCAGCGTCAGCACCGGACGCGCGTCGAGCCCCGTAAACAGCGACGGCTGCACCGGGTCATCGAAGAGCGCGCGAAAGTCCTCGGGCGCGAAGGCCCGCGCGAGCCGCGTGACCCACGTCTCGCGCAGCACCCGCGCGTAGTGGGCGCCGTCGTAGTCGCGCGGATCTTCACCGAGCACGTTGCCCTCGTCGTCTTCGCGCACGAGCCCCGCGCGTCCCTTCACGGCGCGGTACACCCGCACGCGCTCACCCACACGCCACGCGACACGACCGTTCTGCAGCAGGGCCTCGTAGGCGAGCTCGCGCCGCGTCGCGCGCAGGGCCTCGTACTGCGCGGGCTCGCGCGAGAGCTTCACCCGCATCGCCACGTCGACGGTGGGCAGCTCGCGGTGTCGCAGCGCGCGATCCATCGAGACGTAGGCCGCCTTCACGCCGCGCACATCGCCCGCGAGCAGACACGCGATGGACGCGCGCAGAAAGCGCTCGCCGAAGGGCTCCGCGCGGCTCGATCGGAACGCCACCCCGCGCAGCGTGAGCGAGCCGTCGTACCCGAGCAGCGCGTAGTTCTTCGGCTCGTGCGAGAGCATCGCCGCGTAGCGCCCGTCGAACTCGAGCTTCACCTTCTCGGGCAGCAGCGCGGCCACCTCCGCAACCACACGGCGCTCGTCGGCTTCGGTCCATCCCGCGGGCACGGCGAAGTACACGCCGTCGGTGTCGGCTTCGAGCAGCGTGACGCCGCGTTCTGCGAGCGCGTCGCAGAGCTGGTCGAGCAGCGCGCGGCCCCGTGACGTCACCTCGTTGGCCGCGTGCACGTCGGCGAAGCGCGTGAGCCCCACGGCGCCGAGGTATCCGTACGCCGAGTTCACGACGATCTTCATCGCCGCCGAGAGGGCCTCGTGCGTGTAGCGCTCCATCGAGCCCGCGGGGGCCGAACGTCCGCGCGCCTTCGCGTCGAGACGCTGCGCCACGAGCCGGTCGACGAGCGCGTGCAGCGCACCGAGACGGTCGCTCGCAGGACCGATGCGGTACTGACGCATCAGCGAGGGATAGAGGCTCGCCACGTCGGCCTTCACGATGCGATGCGCGACGCCCGCCGCGAAGAGGTACAGCGCCGCGCCCGTGTGCACCGTGCCGTCGCCGTGCGCATGGGCCGGAAGCGCCGCGCCCGCACGCAGGTACGCGCGCACCAGCAGCGGATCGATCACCCCCGTCGCAGGACCGGCATCGGCGAGGCGCTCGTAGCGTCGCGGCGCCATGCGGGCCAGCGCGAAGGCCGCACCGCCGAGGAGTCGCGCGAGCCCCGCGGCCTCGGCCACGTCATCGAGCGCGTAGCGACGGATGCGCGCGGGGTCTCGCTGGTAGACCTCCCACACCTTCGCGCCGGGCACGTACTCGCGCGCGGGCCCTGCGAGACCGAAGTGACGGGCGACGGCCTTGAGCCCGTGACCGGGGAGATCGCGCGCGGAGAAATCATGGCGGCGCACGGCGTCGAGCGTGTCGATGAGCTCGCGGCCGGGCACGGTGTAGCGGGTCTTTCCACGGGCTCCTGCGCGAGGACGCGGCGCGACGCCATCGAGGCGACCGAAGCAGAGCGCCACGCGGAGGGTCTTCGCGCGCTGCACGAGAAAGGGCAGGTCGAAGCCGTGGAGGTTGTGGTTCTCGATGACGTCGGGGTCTCTCGCGCGCACGAGCTCGCAGAAGCGCACGAGGAGGTCGGCCTCGTCGCGGTCGGTGTCCCCCGCGGATTCGAGCGTGGTCGCGAGCCCGTTCGTGTCGCGCAGCGCGATGAGAAAGACCCGGTCGGTGCGCGCGTCGAGGCCCGTGGTCTCCAGGTCGAACTGGAGCCGCACGAGCGCATCGAAGTCGAGGCCGCGAAAGTGTGTGCGCCCCGTGTCGACGAGGTACTGCTCCTCGGGCGGCAGCGCGAAGGCCACCTCGCCGGGCAGCTCCGAGAGCCGCTGCGCACGATGCCCGTGGAGCCTCGCAGCGCCCCGCAACACCGCGTCGACGAGCGCGCGGAGGTCGCCGCCGAACACCTGCACGCGCAGCGCGCCGTGGCCCTCCAGCCGACGGAACGTGACCGCGCCATCGGCTCCCTCGGGCACCACCGCGAGACCGCCCGCGGTGACGAGATCGAGCGAGCGCACGAGCACCCAGGGCCTCGCCCGTTGCGGCTCGTGCACGAGGCCCTCCGCGGTGCGACGCCACACGTGCGTCGTGCCACGGCCATCGGCCCACACCGAGACGATGCCGGGGGTCTCGTCCCAGCCCCAGAGCCATTCGTCTTCGCGAGAGGGCGCCACGGCGGGGCGCGATGTGCACACACCACGGCCCGCGCGACAAACAACACGCACCGCGAGAAGCGCGAACCCTTCGTGCGTCTCGTCGGCTCTCTCCCGCAGACGCGATGCGCAGCTCGCACGTCGCGCCCGGAGGTCCGCGCGCCATGCTCGACAAGATCCTTCCCCGCAACGAACACACCGTCGACCGCGCGATCCGCGTGGTGCTCGGCCTCGCGCTGCTCGCCGCGGCGGTCACCGGCCGCTTCGCACCCTGGGGATGGCTCGGCGTCATCCCCCTGCTCACGGGCCTCCTCGGAAGCTGTCCGCTCTACACCCTCCTCGGCATCGGAACGTGCCCCGTGACCCCGCGCGACGCGGGCTGAGCCCTCTTCCGCCCATCGGGGCAACCCCGACATCACATCTTCGCGCCCTGGGAATCTCAATCGCTCGCACGTCGGGCGCTTGCGCGGCGCGGCCATCGTGTCGAGGTTGCGCGGCCCGTCACCCACGACGGATCGCCACGAGGTTTCTCCCCATGCTCTTCGACCCGATCAAGCTCGGCCCGCTCACGCTCAAGAACCGCATCGCGATGGCGCCCATGACCCGCTCGCGCGCGGTCGAACAGAACGCCCCCAACGCCCTCGTGGCCGAGTACTACGCGCAGCGCGCGTCGGCCGGTCTGCTCATCACCGAGGGCACCTCGCCCTCGCCCGACGGCATCGGCTACGCGCGCATCCCCGGCGTCTACAGCGACGCCCAGGTGGCGGGGTGGAAGCTCGTCGCCGACGCGGTGCACGCGAAGGGCGGGGCGATCTTCGTTCAGCGCATGCACACGGGCCGTGTGAGCGCGGCGGCGAACCTCCCGAAGGGCGCGCGTGTGGTGTCTCCGACCGACGTGCTCCTGCCCGGAGAGATGTACGTCGACGGCGCCGGCATGGTGCCCCACTCGCAGCCCCACGCGCTCACCGACGCCGAGGTCGAAGCGGTGATCGAAGAGTACGTGCACGCGGCGAAGCGGGCGCGCGAGGCGGGCCTCGACGGCGTCGAGATCCACGGCGCGAACGGCTACCTCGTCGAGCAGTTTCTCAACGCGAACGTGAACACCCGCACCGACCGCTGGGGCGGCTCCGCGGAGAACCGCAACCGCTTCGCCCTGGAGATCGCGAAGCGCACCGCCGCGGCCATCGGCGCCGACCGCGTGGGCATCCGCCTCTCGCCCTACGGTGTGTTCAACCACACCGGCGGCTTCGAAGGCGTCGACGCGCAGTACGAGGCCCTCGTGCGCGAGCTCTCGGCGCTCAAGATCGCGTACGTGCACGTGCTCGATCACTCGGCGATGGGCGCGCCGCCGGTGCCTGCGTCGCTGAAGCAGTCGCTCCGCGCGGCCTTCGAGGGCGTGTTCATTCTCGCGGGCGGCTTCGATGCCACCACCGCGGAGCAGGCCCTCGCCGAGAAGCGCGCCGACCTCGTGGCCTTCGGCCGTCCCTTCATCGCGAACCCCGACCTCGTCGAGCGCTTCCGTGCGGGCCGCGCGCTCGCCGCGCCCGATCCGTCGACCTTCTACACGCCCGGACCGAAGGGCTACACCGACTACCCCGCCGCGGAGTGATCCACGGCGCGCGCGGTGTTGTTAGCCTCCGCCCATGAGCCTCCCGCCGCGGCGCGGACCACGCCTGCGCCTCCTCTGCGTCAACGACGTCTACCTCCTCGACCACCTCCCGCGGCTGCGCGCCTTCGCCGACGCGCAGCGCGCACGCGGTGACGCCGACCTCACGCTCACCACCCTCGCGGGCGATTTCGTCGCTCCCTCCTTGCTCTCGAGCCTCGACCACGGACGCGCCATGGTCGACGCGCTCAACGCCGTGCCCATCACGCACGTGTGCTTCGGCAACCACGAGCAGGACGTTCCCTACGCCGAGCTCGTGGCCCGCACGCAGGAGTTCCGCGGCGTGTGGCTCAACACGAACCTCCGCGGCTTCGCGCACCCGCTCCCGGCCACGCAGGTGCTCACCGTCTCGGGACCGACCACGCGCGCGGTACGCGTGGGCATGCTCGGCGTGCTCGGCGAAGACCCCGCGCTCTATCCGCCCGGCGCGTTCAACAACCTCCCCATCGCGCCCGCCAACGAGACCGCGCTCGCCACGGCCCGCGCGCTCGTCGCCGACGACGGATGCGCCTGCGTGATCGCGATGACGCACCAGTCTCTCTCGCGCGACCGCGCCCTCGCGCTGGCGCAGCAAGACCCGCCGATTCCGGTGATCGTGGGCGGTCACGAGCACGAGCCCCACGTCGAAGCGCTCCACGGCGCGTGGATCGTGAAGGCCGGCCTCGACGCCACGCACGTCGCGGTGGTCGACCTCGAATGGCCCGCCGACGCGCCCACCTCGGGCCGTGATCTTCCGCGCGTCACCGTGCGCCTCGAATCACTGCGCGAGGTCACGCCCGATCCCGCGCTGGCCGCGACGGTGGCGAAGCACCAGGCGACGGTGACGGCGCTCCACGGTGAGGTGCTGCGACCGCTCGGTCCCGACGACGCGCTCTCGTCGGAGTGCTCGCGCTGGCAGCAGACCACGATGGGCGCGCTGATCTGTTCGAAGGTGCGCGACGCGCTCGGCGCCGACGTCGCGCTGCTCAACGGCGGAGGGCTCCGCGGCAACCGACGCTACGAGGGCGCGTTCACCTTCGGTGACCTGGAGACCGAGCTCCCCTTCGCCAACGAGGTGGTCACGGTGACCATGCCCGGCGCCGCCGTGCGCGACGCCATCGAGGGATCGCGCGCCCACGCCCCATCGCCCGCGCCGGGCTTTCTGCAGGTCGACGACGGCGTGCGAGTCGACGCCGCGGGCCGTGTCACGCACCTCGCGAACGCGCCCTTCGACGCCGCGCGCGCCTACCGCGTGGCCACGGTGCGCGTGCTCTTCGACGGCATGGATCGCATCGAGGCCCTCGTGCGATTCGCGCGAGAGAATCCGGGCCGCGTGCCGCCGCGCGACGCGGGACGCGAGCTCAAGCTCATCGCGCTCGAAGCCTTCGCGCGCGACCTCTGGCGCACGCTGCCGCCCTTCGAAGCGATCGACGCAGACGGAGATGGAGCCGTCGACCGCGGCGAGCTCCGACGCGCGCTCGCAACGCTGCTCCGTCGACCCACGGGCGCGATGATGGCCGACGAGATCGTGCGCGCGCTCGACCGCGACGGCGACGGGCGCATCACCCGCGACGAGCGTTGAGCGGAGCCCTCGCGCGCTGTCTGCAAACGAGACGCTTCACCGCGCCAAAACACCTTGGCGCATGGCACTTCGCGCGGAGGGTGATGCGGCCACGCGAGGCCGTGTTTGTGTTGGCCGCGGGCGCGCTTCTTTCCTACACTCCAAGGTGCCTCTCTTCACGTCTCGTCTCGAACAAGCAGCCGGAGCGACACACACATGGCCCAGATGATCGAGCGGATCGCAGCCCTTCAGGATTACGACCAGTACCGTGATCTCCACTGGGAGGGCTCGTTCGAGGACTATCTCCAGATCGTGCGCGAGCGCCCGACGGTGACCCGCAACGCCTTTCAGCGCCTCTACGACATGGTCATCGGCGCGGGGCAGGAGGAGTACATCGACAACAAGAAGAAGATCGTGCGCTACGGCTTCTTCCGCGATGACACGGGGAGCGGTCGCGACGCGGTCTTCGGCCTCGACATCCAGCTCATGCGACTCGTGACGGTGCTCCGCGCGGCGGCCGAGGGCTACGGCCCCGAGCGGCGCGTGATCCTGCTGCACGGCCCCGTGGGATCGTCGAAGAGCACCATCGCGCGGCTGCTGAAGAAGGGCATCGAAGACTACTCGCGCACGCCCGAGGGCGCGCTCTACACGTTCACCTGGGTGAACCTCGAAGGCACCGGGCTCGTGTCGGACAAGTCCGAAGGCGGGGGCGCGTTCCCGTGCCCGATGCACGAGGAGCCCCTGCGACTCATTCCGCAGGAGTGGCGCGCGCGGGCCATCAAGGAGCTCGAACTGGGCAACGAGCGCCACCCGGTGCGCGTCGACGGCGACCTCGACCCCGCGTGCCGGTTCATCTTCAAGAGCCTCATGGAGCGCTACAAGGGCGACTGGTCCCGCGTGGTGTCGAACCACATCCGCGTGCGGCGCATCCTGCTCTCGGAGAAGGACCGCGTGGGCATCGGAACCTTTCAGCCCAAGGACGAGAAGAACCAGGACTCCACCGAGCTCACGGGCGACATCAACTACCGAAAGATCGCGGAGTACGGCTCGGACAGCGACCCCCGCGCGTTCAACTTCGACGGCGAGTTCAACATCGCCAACCGCGGCATCGTGGAGTTCGTCGAGGTGCTCAAGCTCGACGTGGCCTTCCTCTATGACCTTCTCGGCGCCTCGCAGGAGCACCGTATCAAGCCGAAGAAGTTCGCGCAGACCGACATCGACGAGGTGATCCTCGGCCACACCAACGAGGCCGAGTACAAGAAGCTCCTCGCCAACGAGTTCATGGAGGCGCTTCGAGACCGCACGATCAAGATCGACGTGCCGTACATCACCCGCCTCGCCGAAGAGACGCGCATCTACGCGAAGGACTTCTCGCAGGGCAAGGTGCGCGGCAAGCACGTGGCGCCGCACACGCTGGAGATGGCCGCGATGTGGGCCGTGCTCACGCGCCTCGAAGACCCGAAGAAGCACAACCTCACGCTGCTCCAGAAGCTCAAGCTCTACGACGGCAAGGTGCTCCCCGGGTACACGCAAGACACCGTGAAGGAGCTGCGCAAAGACTCGCGCCGCGAGGGCATGGACGGCGTCTCTCCCCGCTACGTGCAGGACAAGATCTCCAACGCGCTGGTGAAGGAAGAAGAGGGCTGCCTCAACCCCTTCATGGTGATGAACGAGCTCGAGAAAGGCCTCCGCACGCACTCGCTCATCACGAGCGACGAGCAGCGGAAGCGCTACGCCGACCTCATCTCCGTGGTGAAGCGCGAGTACGAAGACGTGGTGAAGAACGAGGTGCAGCGGGCCATCAGCGCCGACGAGGGCGAGATCGCCAAGCTGGCCGCCAACTACGTCGACAACGTGCGCGCCCACACCCTCAAGGAGAAGGTCAAGAACCGCTACACGGGCCGCGACGAGGAGCCCGACGAGCGGCTCATGCGCTCCATCGAAGAGAAGATCGACGTGGCCGAGTCGCGCAAAGACGACTTCCGCCGCGAGATCATGAACTTCATCGGCGCCCTCGCCCTCGAAGGCAAGAAGTTCAACTACGACACCAACGACCGCCTGCGCCGCGCCCTGGAGCTCAAGCTCTTCGAAGACAAGAAGGACACCATCAAGTTCACCTCGGTGGTCTCCAACGTCGTCGACCGCGACACGCAGGAGAAGATCGACGCCGTGAAGACCCGCATGATCCGCAACTACGGCTACTGCGAGATCTGCGCGAAGAACGTGCTCGATTTCGTCTCGTCGATCTTCGCCCGCGGTGACGTGAAGGCGTAGTCCCCCGGCGCTATCGTGGCGCCGCGATGAGCCCTCCCTCCGATCCCCTCTCGCCCTCCGATCTCCCGCCTCCGCCCCCTCCGCCCCGCGGCGGATGGCTCCGCACCCTCGCCCGCTGCGTCGGCGTCACGGCCCTGCTCTCGGCCCTCGGCGCCGCCGCCCTCTGGTGGCTGCTGCACCGCGTGGCGCCGCCGTGGTTCCTCCCGCGCGCGGTGTTCGAATGGCTCCTCGCGCACGTCGCCCCCTACGCGGCGTGGCTCGGCGCCATCGTGGGCGCCATCGCGGGCTTCTTCACCTCCGTCGGCATCGTGATCTGGGACGCGCGCCGCGGACGCCTCTCCCGTCTCCGTTGACAGCCAACGTCACCGTGACGTCACCGCCCATTGCCCGCCCCGCGCCGCGCGGAGTACCACCGCGCGCGTGAAAGAGACCACCGCGTTCGTGTGTCAGTCGTGTGCGGCCTCATACCCGAAGTGGGCAGGCCAGTGCCGCAACTGCAAGGGGTGGAACACCCTCGTCGAAGAGCGCGCCCCGCGCGGAGGCTCGAAGGCCGCGCGCAACATCGCCGTGAGCGCCACGGGCTCGAAGGCCGTGGCCCTCGGCGAGGCCATGCAAGACGAGGCGGCGCGCCATCCCACGAACATGCCCGAGGTCGACCGCGTGCTCGGCGGCGGACTCGTCGAGGGCAGCGTGGTGCTCATCGGCGGCGAGCCCGGCGTGGGCAAGAGCACGCTGATGTTGCAGCTCGTGGCAGAGCTCACGAAGGGTCCGCGACGCCGCGGCGGCGTGCTCTACGCGAGCGGTGAAGAGTCGGCCGCGCAGGTGGCCGGGCGCGCGCGGCGGCTCGGCGTGGCAGAGACCGACGCGCTGCGCCTCGTGGCGAGCGGAGACCTCGAAGACGTCGAAGCGGCCATCGCGCAGCACGACCCCGCGGTGATCGCCGTGGACTCGGTGCAGACCATGCGGGTCGCCGACCTCGAAAGCGCCGCGGGGAGCGTGGCCCAGCTCCGTGAGGTGACCTCGCGGCTCGTGACCCTCGCGAAGCAGCAGGCGCGCACGATGATTCTCATCGGACACGTCACGAAGGACGGATCGCTCGCGGGCCCCAAAGTGCTCGAACACCTCGTCGACGTGGTGCTGGCCTTCGACGGTCAGCGCTCGGGCGGACCGCGGCTGCTGCGCACGGTGAAGAACCGCTTTGGCGCGTCGGGCGAGCTCGCCGTGATGGAGATGTCGCGCGAGGGGCTCCGCGAGGTGGCCGATCCGTCGTCGCTGTTCCTCTCCGAGCGCCCGAAGGACGTGCCCGGCTCCGTGGTGGTCTCGTCGGCCGACGGCGTGCGCCCGTTGCTGCTCGAAGTGCAGGCCCTCGTGACCCCGAGCGCCATGCCCTCGCCGCGCCGCGTGGCCACGGGCATCGACCCCACGCGCCTCTCGATCCTCGCGGCGGTGCTCGGGCAGCGCGCGGGCCTCTCGGTGCGCGACCGCGACGTGTTCGTGTCCGTGGCGGGCGGAGCCTCCATCGAAGAGCCCGCCGCCGACCTCGCCGTCGCCTGCGCCATCGCATCGAGCGTGGTGGAGCTGAGCCTCCCCGCGGACATGGTGGTCTTCGGCGAGATTGGACTCGCGGGCGAGGTGCGCGCCGTGCCCCGATGCACCCCACGGCTCGAAGAGGCCGCGAAGCTGGGCTTCAAGCGCGCGCTCATTCCGAAGGCCAACGTCGACCGCGGAGAGGTTCCCCACGGCATCCGCGCCCACGGCGTGGCCCACGCCCGCGAGGTCGCCGCGTGGATCGAGCGCAAGAGCCGCGACGCCTGATCGTACGCAACCGAACGATCTCCCGGAGACCGTACGTTCCAGGTGTTTTCGCTGTACGCGGGGTGTGATCGTGGGGCACCGTACGACCATGACCGGCAAGGCGGCACCGGCGCTGCGCGACAACCCCATCGTGCTGACGCAACGGCTCGCGCTGGCGCTCCAGGCGCGGTGCAGGCAGGCGTTCAAAGACGCCGGACTCGACGACGTGAACCTCGCGCAGCTCGCGCTCCTCACGGCCATCGAGGGTGACGACGGGCTCTCGGCCACGGCGCTCGCGCAGGTGGCGAGCTACGAGAAGTCGACGCTCACGCCGCTCCTCGATCGCCTCGAAGCGTCGCAGCTCATCCTGCGGGCGCGCGATCCGGGCGATCGGCGCGTGCAGCGGCTGTTCATCACGAAGACCGGTCGACGACGGAGGCGCGAGGCCGACGAGGTGCTCGCCGCCGTGACCCGCGAGGTCTTCGGTGCGGTGACCCGCAAGGCGCTCCAGCAGCACGCCGCGTTCTGCGCCGCCGTGCTGGAGCCCCCGGAGAAGGCCCCCGCGAAATCCGCCGCGAAGACCGCCACGAAGCCAACCCCGAAGGCCCCGTCGCGCGCCCCCACGCGCGCCACGAAGGCCCCCGCGACGAAGACCACCACCCCCACCCCCCGGAGCCGACGCCGATGAAGAGGTACCGCTGCATGGTCTGCGATCACGTCTACGACCCCGCCGAAGGAGACCCCTCGTCGGGCATCCCCGCGGGCACGCCCTTCGAGTCGCTCCCCGCGGACTGGGTGTGCCCCGATTGCGGCGCCACGAAGGCCGATTTCGAGGCCATGAACGACTGACCGTCACACCCGCACGGTGAGCTCCCAGCGCGCGCCGTCTGCGGGCTTCGCGTCGATGGCCACGGGCAGAAAGCGCCCGATCACCTGCGCGTTGGTCTGCGTGTGGAGCGAGGGCTCCACGGTCACGAAGCGCCCGCCCGCGGCGAGGGCCATCGGGAGCAGGAGCTGATCCGCGAGGTGCTCACCCACGGGCGCCTCCGTCGCGAGCCACGCGAGGGCCTCGCGGGCCACACCCTCGGCCACGTCTTCGGCGCGCGTTCCCTTCTCGCCCACGGCGGTGAAGAGCTCGCGCGTGTGGGCGAAGCCCGCCTCGACCATCACCACGTTGCCAGGGCCCTGATCGCGCGGAAGCGTCTCGACGCGGAGACACGCTCGGCCCCACCCGAGCACCGCGTCGGCTGCGGCCACTTCGCGCTCGGCGATGGCGCCCGCGAGGCCCGCGACGCGCGCCACCACGCGACGGTCCGTGGGCGCGCCGCGGGAGGTCACCTCGATGGCGTTGCGCGACGCGAAGGGCGTGACCGACACACGGATGCGCCCACCGCCCGCGGGATAGAACCCCGAGCGTTCGAGCGTGGCCGTGACCGACGCGCCCATCGCGTTGACCCACGGGAGAAACACCCGATCGAAGAACTCGAAGGGAGGCGCCATGGGGTTGTGCGTTCCGCCCTCGACGACCACCGTCGAAGGCCCGTCGGCGCAGAGCAGCGCGGGCACCACGGTCTGGAGCACCAGCGTCGCGCTCCCCGCCGTGCCGATGCGAAACACGTAGTCCCCCGCGCGGAGCTTCGTGGGCGCGAAGCGCACGGTGTCGGAGCCCACCTCGGCGCCCTCGATCGTTGCGCCCGCGACCTCGGCGGCGGCCTTGAGGGCCGTGAGGTGCTGACGCTGGAGCCCCGGCTTCGCCCGCCGCGCGCGCACCTTCGTGAGGGTGAAGGGCTGCCCTGTCACCGCCGAGAGCGCGAGCGACGAGCGGAGCACCTGCCCGCCGCCTTCGCCTTCCGATCCGTCGATCACGATCATCGCGTCACCCCTTCACGCACACGACCTGGCGGAGCGTATACACCACGTCGACGAGGTCCTTCTGCGCGGCCATCACGGCGTCGATGGGCTTGTAGGCGCCGGGCGTCTCGTCGATCACCTCGGCGTCCTTGCGGCACTCGACACCCGCGGTCGCGCGCTCGTGGTCTTCGAGCGAGAACACCGCGCGGGCCTTCGTGCGGGTCATCGCGCGCCCCGCGCCGTGCGAACACGAGCAGAAGCTCTCGGGCTCACCGCGTCCCCGCACGATGTACGACCGCGCGCCCATGCTGCCGGGAATGATCCCGAGCTCACCCTCGCGCGCCCGCACCGCGCCCTTGCGCGTCACCCACACGTTCTCGCCATAGTGGTGCTCGCGCGACACGTAGTTGTGGTGACAGTTCACCGCTTCGAGGTGCGCCTCGAACGCGGGAACCACCCCCGACGCGCGCACCGCATCGACCACCGCGCGCATCATGAGCTCGCGGTTCATGCGCGCGAACTCCTGCGCCCAGCTCACGGCGTCGAGGTAGTCGCGGAAGAGCGCCGACCCCTCGGGCAGGTACGCGAGGTCGACGTCGGGCAGGTGCACGAACCAGCGCTTCATCTCCTCGCGGGCCTTCTCGATGAAGTACGACCCGATGCGGTTCCCGACGCCGCGCGAGCCCGAGTGCAGCATGAACCACACGCGGTCGCTCTCATCGAGGCACACCTCGATGAAGTGGTTGCCGGTGCCGAGCGTTCCGAGGTGCGTGCGCTCCACACCGCGGCCGATCTTCGGGTGCTTCGCGATCACCGCCGCGTAGCCGTCGGCGAGCGAACCCCACGCGTCGCTCACGGCCACCGGGAGGTCGTGCCACGCGCCGCGGTCACGGGACCCGCCGTTGTCCGTACGCCCATGGGGAACGGCCTTCTCGATGGCCTCGCGCACCGCGCGGAGCGAGTCGGGCAGGTCGCGCGCCGAGAGGCTCGTGCGCACGGCCATCATTCCGCAGCCGATGTCGACGCCCACCGCCGCGGGGATCACCGCGCGATGCGTCGGCACCACGCTCCCCACCGTCGCGCCGATGCCCACATGCACGTCGGGCATCGCGGCCACCCACTTGTGAACGAAGGGCATCGAGGCCAGTCGCAGGAGCTGCTCGCGCGCCCCGTCCTCGACCTGAACGCCGCGCGTCCACGCCTTCACCGGGGCCGACCCTTCGCGATGAAACACCTCGTACGAACGCGTCTCCATGACCTCTCTCGCTCTCCGACCGCGCGGGATCTGTTTCCCCTCCGCGCCGTCGAGAGGGCCGTATCGCAGCGCCCGTGCCACGGCCCACAGCCTGCGATTTCACGGCGATTCTCGCGCAGACGGTTTATCCCTTGAGATAACCTCTGATCCCGATGGCGAAGAAGCGCAGCACGGTGGTGCTCGGGCTCCTGGGTCCGACGCTCGACGCGGGCATGGCGACGGCGCGCTGGGAGCGATGGCGTCCGACGGTGGCCGTGTGCCAGCACGCGGACCTCGACGTGGCGCGCTTCGAACTGCTCTACCAGGTCGAGTACGAGAAGCTCGCGACGACGGTCTCGCGCGACCTCGCGAGCGTGTCGCCCGACACGGAGGTGCACCGCCACGTGCTGCGCCTCCGCGATCCGTGGGACTTCGAAGAGGTCTACGGCGCGCTCCTCGACTTCGCGCGCACGTACCCCTTCGACACCGACCGCCACGACTACCTCGTGCACATCACCACGGGCACGCACGTGGCGCAGATCTGTCTGTTCCTCCTCACGGAGTCGCGGCACCTGCCCGCGCGACTGCTCCAGACCTCGCCGCCGAACGCGCGCGACGGGAGCGCCTTTCAGAAGCCCGACGGCGCGGCGCGCATGGCGGGCACCTGGCGCGCGATCGACCTCGACCTCTCGCGCTACGACCGCATCGCGACGCGCTTCGACGAAGAGGCCCGCGCGCGCACCGGGCTGCTCAAGCAGGGCATCGAGACGCGCAACGAGGCCTTCAACGCGCTCATCGACCGCATCGAGCGCGTGGCCCTGCGATCGCGCGCGCCGATGCTGCTCACCGGGCCCACGGGATCGGGCAAGACGCAGCTCGCGGGGCGCATCTACGCGCTCAAGAAATCCGCGCGGCAGGTGGAGGGCGAGTTCGTCGAGGTGAACTGCGCCACGCTCCGCGGTGACACGGCGATGGCCACGCTCTTCGGGCACACGAAGGGCGCGTTCACGGGCGCAGTGGGCGAGCGCGAAGGGCTTCTGCGAAGGGCCGATCGGGGCGTGGCCTTTCTCGACGAGATCGGCGAGCTCGGGCTCGACGAGCAGGCGATGTTGCTCCGCGCGATCGAGGAGAAGGCCTTTCGACCGATGGGCGCAGACCGCGAGGTGAAGAGTGACTTTCAGCTCCTCGCGGGCACGCACCGCGACCTGGCCGCGCGGGTGCGGGAAGGGCGCTTTCGCGAAGACCTCCTCGCGCGCATCGAACTGTGGACCTTCGAGCTCCCGGGCCTTCGCGCGCGCCCCGAAGACGTGGAGCCCAACCTCGACTGGGAGCTCGAACGCGCGACGCGCTCCCTCGGCGTGCGGGTGACGATGAACCGTGAGGCACGGGCGAGATTCGTGGCCTTCGCGACCTCTCCCGCGGCGCTGTGGCCGGGCAACTTCCGCGACTTCAACGCCTCGATCACGCGCATGGCGACGCTGGCCCACGCGGGTCGCATCGACGTGCCCACCGTCGACGACGAGCTGGCCCGCCTCCGCGCGCGCTGGGCCCCGCAGGGCGTTGCCCACGACACCGACGGCACGGATGCCGATGGCGTGCTCCTCGCCGACGTGTTGGGCCGCGAGGGGAGCGCGAACCTCGATCGCTTCGACCGCGCGCAGCTCGCCGACGTGATCCGCGTGTGCCGCGCGTCGGCCTCGCTGTCGGCCGCGGGTCGAACGCTCTTCGCGGTCTCACGCGCCGCCCGGAGTTCGCACAACGACGCCGACCGCCTGCGGAAATACCTCGCGCGGCACGGGCTTTCGTGGGAGTCGGTGCGCCCGTCGTGACGCCCGCTCGCAGCGTCGAACACCGCGATTGCAAGGGGCTTGCGTTCTGACAACGTTTCGTGCAGTCTCCCGCGCCCTGTCGGGCATGTATGGTCCGGCACCCATCCAGGAGCAGGTTGTCTTGTCGAACACTACGAACATTCCCGCGCCGGTGACCCCCGGCGACGCCGTCGTCTGCAAGCCCCTCGAAGTGCCCGTGGGTGACAAGGGCATCGAGCGCGCGATCAAGAACCTGAAGCGCAAGATGGCCGCCGAAGGCGTGCTCCGCGAGCTGAAGCGCCGCCGCCACTACATGAAGCCCTCGGTGAAGCGCCGCAAGAAGGCCTCCGAGGCCGCGCGCCGCCGCCGCAAGCGCACGCGCGCCGAGATCGGCACGCCCTGAGCGCGCCTCCGATCGCCGTGATGTCGGCGATCGCTGCTGGACATACGTACAGATTCCGCGGGCGGGCCCACAACCTTCTGTGAACCGCCCCGAAGACCTCCCCCGCGACACGGTTCGCAGGGAGGTCTTGCCACGCATGTTCCTGCTCACGGTTCTGGATGGTTCCGGCCGCACGCTCGTTCGGCCGCTCGACACGCCCGTCTTCGTGGACCTCGCGGTCTTTCGCGGCGTCTCGACCGATTCCCCCTACTGGCTCGTCACCTTCGAAGCGCACACGGGCCACGCGCTCGTGCGCGACGCCGACAATCGCACGCGCATCGAGCTGCGCCCCGACGAGACCGTCACCCTCGACGGCCTGACGCTCACGCTCCAGCGCCCCGACGCCCATCGCACCGAGTCCGTGATCACGGCGCGCACGCGCGTTCCGCTGGCCCTCCAGGTGCGCGACCGTCGGTCCGTTCCCCTCGACGGACGCACGCTCACCGTCGGCGCGTGGATGGGCTGCGACCTCGTGCTCGACGACAGCGCGGTGAGCCAGCGCCACTGCGAGATCGAGCCCCTCGGCGACACGTGGATCGTGCGCGACCTCGCGAGCACCAACGGGCTTCGCGTCCACGGCGTGCGGGTGCCGTGGGTGCTGCTCGACGAGGGCGTGCGCGTCACGCTCGGACGCACCGTGATCGAGTGTGTGCCCGCGGCCCCCTCGCAGACCGCGACGGGTCCGCTCCTCGGGAGTTCTCCCGCGATGGAGCGTCTCCGTGACGAGGTCGCGAAGGCCGCCGAGGCGCCGTACCCGGTGCTCATCCACGGCGAGAGCGGCGCGGGCAAGGAGCTCGTTGCCCGAGAGCTCCACGCGCGCAGCGGACGGCGCGGCGCGATGGTCTCGCTCAACTGCGGCGCCATCGCGAAGGAGCTCATCGAGAGCGAGCTCTTCGGCCACGAGCGCGGCGCGTTCTCGGGCGCCCACACGATGCGACGCGGGCTGTTCGAACAGGCCCACGACGGCACGCTCTTTCTCGACGAGCTCGGCGAGCTGCCCCTCGATCTCCAACCGCGCCTGCTCCGCGTGTTGGAGACGCGCGAGCTCCGTCGTGTGGGCGGCGACACGGTGATTCCCGTGAACGTGCGCGTCGTGAGCGCGACGCACCGCGACCTGTTGAAGATGGTGCGCGCGGGCACCTTCCGCCTCGATCTCTACTACCGCCTCTGCGACTTCACGATCGAGGTGCCGCCGCTGCGCGCCCGCGTGGGTGACATCCGCGCGCTCTCCGATGCGCTGCTCCGTCGCATCGGACACGAGACCGGGCGCCATCGCATCCTCGACGACCGTGCGCTCGCGCGGCTCATGCTCGCCCCGTGGCCCGGCAACGTGCGCGACCTCTTCGCGGCCCTCAAGCGCGCGGTCTTCGCGACGGAGGGGCACCTCATCGGCGCCGACGACCTCGACCTCGACGACGCGAGCACCTACCGACGCGCGCCGACGCCACCGCAGCAGGTGAAGGACACGCGCTGGCCCAACGCCGTGCCCTACGGCGACCTCGTGGCGCTCCACACCTTCTGCGGCGAGAACGTGAGCCGCACGGCGCGCCTCTCGGGGCTCGCCCGCGCCACCGTGCGCGCCCGCCTCCGCAAGCTCACCGCGCAGCCCTGAGCGGCTTTACACCCGCGCGCCGGGCGTGGTGATCATCGCGCCGTGACCGCACCGCTCCGACCGCTCGTTCGCATCGAGGGAGACACGCTCGTGGTGCCCGGCCTCGTGTCGGCCCACTCGCACGCATTTCAGCGCGCGCTCCGCGGAACCACCCAGCGCGCCGCGCAGACGGGCACGTTCTGGTCGTGGCGCGATGCGATGTACCGCCTCGCCGACACGCTCACCCCCGAGACCATCGCCGACATCTCACGTCGCGCGTTCGAAGAGCTCCGCGCGTCGGGTGTGACCGCGGTGGGTGAGTTCCACTACGTGCACCACCAGGCCGACGGAACGCCCTACGCCGACCGCACCGCGCTCGCCGACGCGGTGATCGGCGCGGCCCTCGATGCGGGGCTGCGCATCACGCTCCTTCGCACGGCCTACGCGCGCGCAGGCGCAGGACGCGGTCCCGAAGGAACGCAGCGACGCTTCAGCGACGGCTCCGTCGACGACGTGCTCCGCGACCTCGACACCCTTCGCACACGATGGAAGCACCATCCCCGCGTGCGCATCGGCGTCGCTCCCCACTCGGTGCGCGCCGTGCCCGCGTCGTGGATCACCGCGCTTCACGCGGACGCGAAGGCCCACGCGATGCCCCTTCACATGCACGTCGCCGAGGTGCAGGGCGAGGTCGACGCGTGCCTCGCAGAACACCAACGCCGCCCGGTGGAACTCCTCGCCGAGCTCGGCGTGCTCGACGCGCGCTTCGTCGCCGTGCACGCCACCGTGCTCGCATCCCACGAGGCCCGGATGCTCGGTGAGGCGCGCGCGTTCGTGTGCGTGTGCCCCACGACGGAGCGCGACCTCGGCGACGGACTGCCCGACCTCACCGCGCTCCGTGACGCGGGTGCGCGGCTCTGCACCGGTGTCGATTCGCATGTGCTCAGCGATCCGATCGAAGAGGCCCGCGCCCTCGAAATGCACGAGCGCCTGCGGCTCCGGCGACGGGTGACCTTCACGCCCGATCGCGGACGCACGCCGGCGGAGCAACTCCTCGTCGACGCGTCGGTGCACGGCGCGCTCGCGTGCGGATGGGACGTGGTCAATGGAGACCGCGAGACCTCGTGGCGTCCGAGCACGCGCATCAACCTGCGCGCGCGCAGCCTCGCAGACGTGTCGCGCGACGACGCGCTCGATGGACTGTTCTATTCGGGGAGCGCCGCGTGTGTGTCGGGGGTCGACGACGCGGCGGAGTGACGGCGGTCAGCGGAGCTCGACGCTCTGCACGATGCGAACGGTCTCCTGCGGAGGCAGATCGCTCGCGATCGCGTAGCCCACGCCCTGCTGCTCGGTGAGCGACACGGTGTACCCGTGCGACGAGACCATCATGTACGGGTGCCCGCTGCCCTCGTGTTCGGCCATGTCGGAGCGCACGAGGTTTCCGTCGAAGACGAAGACCGTCACGCGCCGACCGCCGACGTCGTAGTAGAGCGCCGCGGCCATCTGGTTGCGCACGTTCGAGATGCGCGCGCCGAGGAGCCGTGCGGGCATGCCGCGGAACATCACCGGCCGCACCGGGATGTCGATCTTGCCGCGGAACCACTGCGCCACCTGCATGGGGTCGCTCGCTTCGACCTCCGCGGGCAGCTCGCGGGCGTGGCGCGCGGCCACGTCTTCGACAACGGGGAGCACACCGGCCTGCATGGTGTTGGGCGTTCCGCGGTGGCCCGAGGCGAGCACGACGCCCGCGAGGGCCGCGCCGGTGAGGGCGAAGCCGAGCGCGTGCTTCTTGCGCTTCTGCGCGGTCTGCTCGGCCTCCTGCGCGCGGTCGCAGGCTTCGAGGGCCGCGGAGATCTTGAACCGAAGGGCCGTGGGCGCGCTCTCTTCACGCAGCCCTGCGAGTGAACGCTTGAGGCACTTCAACGACTCGGCCTCGGCACGGCAGCAGCCGCACCGTGCGAGGTGAGCCTCGACGTGCACGGCGGCGCTCAGATCGAGCTCCTGGTCGACCCAGGCGTCGAGCCACCGCCTCGCCTCGTCGCAACCGAACGTCATCCCGTACTCTCCTTGCGCCTGCGGTATGCGTCGATGGAGACCACGCTCTCCTGGGGGGCCTCGGTCTCGACGCGCTCCGGTTGAATCCCGAGCCGTTGGGCGACGGCCTTGCGAGCCCGGTGGAGCCGCGACATCACGGTGCCCATCGGACACCCCATCGCGTCTGCGACCTCGCGGTACGTCAGCCCTTCGACATCGACGAGAACCAGCACCGTGCGGAAATCTTCCGGCAGATCGTCGAGCACGCGCGCGACGGCCGCTTCGAGGAGCGGCTTTTCCATCATGCGCTCGTACTCACGACTCGGGTTCACCGACGCGGCGCCCATCCACCCATCGGAGACGGGATCGGTCGCGCCCAGCGCGGCGACGTTGCCTTCGAGCGTCGTGCGACGGTGCTTCGAGAAGAACAGATTCGTGAGGATCTTCAGCAGCCACGCGCGGACGTTGGTGCCCTGCTCGTAGGAGTCGAAGAAGCGGTATGCCTTGATGACGCTGTCTTGAACGAGGTCGTCTGCGTCAGCGGGGCTGCGCGTGAGGCGCAGCGCCGTGCGGTACATCGCATCGAGGTGGGGAAGGACCTCGGCTTCGAACCGACGTCGGCGTTGGGTCTCGGAAGAGTTCATGGGGCCTCAGCAGACGCGTAGAGAAGCATCGCGAAGAACCCGCGCAAGGGGGGATGCTATTCCGCGTCGGCCGACGTCGGAGGCTCGCTGGCGCCCTCGGAAGGCTCTGCCGGCGGCTCTCCCGTGAGTTCGCGCACCCGCGCTTCGAGCCCGTCGACGCGTTGCTGCAACCGACGGATCTCGCTCTGGAGCCCCTGGATCTGCAGCGTGGGATTGATGCCCTCCCAGAAGGCCTTCATCCGCTTGTCGGCCTCGTGCTGCCACTGGTCGAACGCGACGCGCGAGCCCTCGAAGAACTGCTGCACGCGGCCCGGCTCCTTCGCGTGGTCGTCGGCCGTCGCGACGGGCGCAGGGGCCTCGACGGGCGCGGGCGCCTCGACCGGCGCGGGCGTCTCTTCCGCACCCTTCTCGGCGTCGCGGGCGATGAAGCGCGCCACGGGGAGCGTCGACATCACGCGCTCGCGGGCCGTGTTCAGAAGGTCTTTCAGCGTCGTGAGCGGGAGGGCGCTGCTCTGCTTGCGCTCCTCTTCGTAGATGATCTGCGCGAGCGTGACGCTCGTGAGGTCTTCTTTCGTGTTGTTGTCGATGATGCGAACGTCTTCGCCCTTGCGAAGGAGCTCCGCGATCTGCGGCAGCGTCACGTAGCGGCTCTCGACGGTGTCGTAGAGCTTGCGGTTGCTGTACCGCTTGACGATGCGAGGCTCTTGCTGGGTCGGCGGTGCGTTGCTGGTCATCGTGAACGACGCGATCTCGCAGGGTCGTGGGGAAGGAACCGCGGGGAGCGCCCCTGGACGCGCCGCCACGGCGGTGGCCGTGCGTATCGCTCGAAAGGCCTACGGGTCAAGGGTCTAGCCCACATCCTCGCGCGGCCCTGAACGTGGGACACTGGCGCCGCCGCGTCTCTGCCTCAACACCCCGCACCGCGCCCCCTCCGATGCCCAGCGACCTCGCCGAACGGCTCTGCCTCCACGCCTCGACCCTCGTCGATCCCGCCACACGCGTCGCCCTCTTCCGCTCGATGCTCGACGGACTCACCGACGAGGAACTCCGCGACGCCATCGACGCCCTCACGCTCCGCAGCGCCGCGGGAGAGCCCCGCGCCCGCGTGGCCCTGCTCTCGCTCCAGGTCGCCCTCAGCGCCTCGCCCGATCGCCAACGTCGCCTCGTCGACGGCTCCGCGCCCACCTCCGACGACGGCACCGACCCCGCCGACGACAACGCCCGCGTGCCCGACTACGGCCGCGGCCGCCCGCTCACCCTCGGCGAGCGCAAGAGCCTCGCGCGCAAGCCCGATCGGCGCATGTTCGACCGCGTGCTGCGAGACCCGCACCCCGATGTGATCGCGCTGCTGCTCCAGAACCCGCGGCTCACGGAGCCCGACGTGGTGCGGCTGTGCTCCCGTCGCCCCAACGTGCCCGAAGTGCTCGCGCGGGTCTTCGGCTCGCCGCGCTGGTCGCTCCGTCCCGCCGTGCGCAGGGCCCTCGCGATGAACCCCGCGTCGCCGCCGGCGCTCACCGCCGCGGTGCTCCCGCTGCTCGGCGCCGACGACCTCCGCGCGCTGCGCGACGACGAGCGCACGCCGCTGCTCGTGGTGCGTCGTTGCGAGGAGCTCCTCGCGGCCCTGGAGGCCTGATTTCAAGGGGTTCGGAGAGGGAGAAGACGCGTGCTGCTCAGGCGTCGAGCGCTTCGGCGAGGCGTTCGAGGAGGCGGTCGGTCTCCAGCGTGCGCTGCACGATCGCGGCGGCCTGGCGACCGGCCTCGGCGGGTTCGAGCGAGAGGTCGCCGATCACGCGCTTCGACTTCGGCGCGAGGCCCAGCGAGGCGTGCTCGTGGGCGACGGCCTCGGTCCACTGGGCGCGGTCTTTCAGCGCGCCGAGCTCTGCGATGAGCCAGCTCAGCGCGTAGAAGAGCGGCGCGGGGATGCGCACGGGCTCCTCGCCGGGCTCTCCTTCGGGGAGCTGGTTGAACGGGTTGTCGACCACCGCGGGGGTCATGTAGCGGGCCCATCCCTTCGGGGCCTTCGCGCGCATGTCGAGCTGCACCGCGCCGTCGAGGGCCGCGGCGTAGATGCTGATCCAACGGAGCTTGCGACGGAGCTCGTGGAGACCGTGCTCGATGTCGTTCATGTCGAGCGCGCGCGCGGCCGCGTGCAGCGAGGCCATGCGGTCGTGGAGGAACGCGCGCAGACGCTTGCGCTCCTTGGCCGCCGAGGGCCACGCCACGTCGCGAAGATCACGGCCGAGACGGTTCACGCGGAGGCGCACGGTGCCCTCTTCGCGGAGGTACCGATGGTCGACCCACGCCCGGGCTTCGAGCCATCCGACGAGGCGCCCGCAGGCGGCCTTGTGGCGATCCGCGAAGGACGCGCGCACCGCATCGGGGAGCTGCCACGCGTCGGCGTGCTGGAGCAGCGCGAACCAGTAGTCGACCTCACCGCAGACGTCTTCGACGATCTTCACGTCGTCGAGGAGCGGGCGGAACACGTTCTCGTCGCCGTCGGTGCCGAGCGACACGCGCGCGAGCCCTTCGAGCATGAAGAGCGGCGTGCGCAGTCCGCCGCGGTACCACGCGTGACCGCGGAGCGCGTCGATGCCGTGCGCGTCGGCTTCGATGGGCGCGGCCAGCACCGTGCGCACCTTGTCGAGCTGCACGCCGTAGCGACGGAGGCCGCGCGGGAGATCGCGGTCGAAGGGATCGAAGGGCAGCCCATCGACCACGGTGCGAACGGGCTTCGACGGCGGCGCGGCGGGGCGCTTCTTCGTGCTCATGATCGACGTCCTTTCACGGGTCGCCGACGGTGATGCGGTGCGCGTCCCCACGCTCCCGTTCCGACGGCGGCGCGATGGTAGAGCATTGTGAACGGGGCGGGCGGTGAGAAGTGGCGCGCGGCGTGTGACAGCGGCTCAGCCCGTCATGCGTCCCGAGCGGAACACGAGCTCCATGAGCTGATCGAGGTCGGCGAGGGCCTTGCGCGCGGGGTCGGTGGCGAGCGACTGGAGCGCGGCCTTGATCTCACCGAGCGCGCGCATGTGCGCGAAGAGCTGAAGGTCGCTGATGGGCGCGCCCGACGTGAGCGCCGTGCGAATGCGCTGCACCTCGGCGAGAAGCGCATCGATGCCCACCTCCATGCCACCCGCGCGGCGCGCGTCGGGGTGCTGGCGGAACCATCCGTCGAGCACGGGCGCCACGATGCCGTCGAGGATCTCGGCCTGTTCGAGGGTGTTCCACGTGTGCTTGAGGATGAAGAGGTCGCTGATGTCGGCAGCGGGGCGTCCGTCGAAATAGGCGCTCGCGGCCATGAGCTTCAGGAGCTTCACCACGCGGCGATCGGAGAGCGACACGCCCTCGGCGCGGATCTGGAACACGAGGGATTTGTACGTCGCCATGAGCTCGTCGCTGATGGTCATGCGACGGGCCACCTCGCTGCGCGCGGCGACGATCTCCTGCGTGGAGACGAAGGGCTCCTGCGGCGGCGGATTGGTGAAGCGTTCGAGTTCGAGCGCGACGCCGCGGTTGACGAGCTCCTGAAAGTGGTAGGCGTCGAGGTGCTCGCTGCGAACACGCAGGAGAAAGCGGTCGAAGATCGCCTGGAGGCTCTCGTCGGCGGGCACCTCGTTCGAGGCCCCGAAGACCGAGAGCAGGGGCACGTCGATCACGGTGCCGCCATTGTTGAACTTCCGCTCGTTCAGCAGCGTGAGGAGCGAGTTGAGAATCGCGCTGTTCGACTTGAAGATCTCGTCGAGGAACACGATCTCGGACTCGGGCATCATGCCCTCGGTGCGACGGCGGTACGTGCCCTGACGGAAGGCCGGGATGTCGACCGGGCCGAAGAGCTCGTTGGGCTCGGTGAAGCGCGTGAGCAGGTACTCGAAGTACGTGCTCGAAATGCTCTTCGCGAAGGTGCGCACGAGCGCGCTCTTCGCCGTGCCGGGCGGGCCGATGAGCGCGATGTGCTCGCCGGCCAGCACCGAGAGCACCATCAGACGGATGGTCTCCTGCTTGCCGAGGAACTGCGACTCGAGCGCGCGGGCCATCGCCCGGAGCCTCTGAACGAGCGGTGTCGTCACGTACGGACCTCCAACGCCTTCGCGCGCTGGAGCAGCGCGACGGAGGGCGAATCTTTCGGCATCGGGCGGTTCGGGTCGACGGGCAGCGCGCGCTGCACGACCTCGATGGGCATGTGCGTCCACCGCGCGACGCGGGCGTGCCCGAGGCGGTGCGCGGCGTCGGTGGCGAGCGGTTGTGAGGCGGCCGTTCCCTGCGCGGCGGGCTTCTCGGGCGCGGCGCTCTGCGGGCGCGTCTCGGGCGCCGTGGGCCGCGCAGAGAGCGCCTCGGTGAGCAGCGTCTCCAGGTGGAAGCGCAGCAGCCAGCGCGCGCACGCCTCGGGGAGTTCCTCGCGCTTCACGGCCGCGAGCGTGGCCTGCTCGACGGCGCGCAGGGCCGACGTTCCACGCGCGAGGAGCACACGCTGCGCAGCGCCGCGGAGGGCGTCGTCGGTGAGCACGTTGAGTCCCGGCGCCGTCCACGCGAAGGCCATCGCGGGTGGGCGATCTGCGGTCTCGAAATCCGTGAGCGGCGAGAGCGCGAGCGCGGCGCGCGCCACGGTCGTGAGGTCGTCGTCGTCGTCCTGCTCGTCGAGTTCGAGGGCCCCGAGCAGTTCGAAGAGCGGGACGCTCGTGCGACGCTCCTGCACGCGACGGAGCTTCGGCCACGCGACCAGCGACGACGGCGGCGCGACGCCCACAAAATCCGCGTAGCCCGCCCAGAACTCCACGTGCGTGTCGACACGACGGAGCCGCGTGAGGCCGTGGAGCAGCCCGTGTCGCATGGCCACTTCACCGCGCGTGTGGGCCTCGCCCGCCCACTCGATCATCGCCGCACACCACTGCCGCGTCTTGCGACGGAGACCGCGCCGCGCGCGCACCTCGGGGTGCGTCATCGCGAGGAGGTTGTGCCACGCGAGCGCGAGGGCCAGCGCGTCGAGCGGGAGGCCCGTGATCGACCCCACGGGACCGATCTTCGCGAGGTGCGCGCGGGCCGTGTCGGCGATGCGCGTGACCAGCGTGGCGTCGAGGTCTGGCGGGTTCTCCCACGCGCCGAGCACACCGGGCCCCACAGGCGCGCGCACTTCGACACGACCGCCCATCACGAGCGGGCCGACGAAGCGCGACACGAACTCGTGGTAGGCGCCGTAGTCAGCCACCCGCGGAGCCCTCCCCGGCGCCGGGCTCGGGCGGCGAGGCCACCATGCCGAGCTGCGCGGGCGAGGTGCGCGCCGGCGGGAGGTTGCCGCGCGCGCCCGGCGTGAGGAGCGCCGAGAGGATTCCCGGTGCGTCGGGCCAGAGGTCGGGCAGCGGAAGGTCCGCGTCGAGCGGCGGCGCGAGGAGCGCGTCGTCCATCACGGGCACATCGGCGAGCAGCACGCGCGTCGCGGGCACGAACGCGCTCTGCGGAATGGCCGTGATGGGCGTGCGGTCTCCCGTGACGAACAACCGCGCATCGCCCGCGGCGCGCGTGAGCTGGCGCAACACGTCGGGCGGAATGGGCGGCGAGAGCCCCCACCCCAGCGGCACGAGCACGTTGTCACCGAGCTCTTCGTACAGCGTGCCGAGCGGGAGCACCGACACCGCGTCGTGCCCGTACACGTAGATCGTCGTCTCGGAGAACGCGATCTGCACGCGCTGGAGCATCGCGGGCGGGAGCACCGAGAGCATGCGCCCGAGGGTGTCCTGCTCGCCGAGAGGAATCACCGAGGCGGCCACACGCTTCGGCGCGCTGCCCGTGGGCACGAGCCGCAACGGGAGCGCGAAGCTCGACGTGACACCGAGCGCGCGCACGTGGTGGAGCGTCTCGGGTGACGTCGCCACGAGGCTCGTCACGGTCTGCACGTCGACGAAGGGCGGCCGCGACGTGAGCGTGATCGCGCCGTCGCCGTTCGCGCGAAACAGAACGAGCTCTTCGCTGCCGAACAGCGGCGCGCAGGCCGAGAGGGGAACGGGGTGACGGTGCCCGAACTCCACCACGGCGCGCTCCCCGTCGGGCACGAAGAGGCGCACCCCGGGAAGCGAACGGAGCAGGGCCGTGAAGCGCGGCGCGGGCTGCGACAGTTGAAGCAGCCACGCGCGCTCGACCACGTCGGAGGTGCCGCCGCGCTGCCACTCGACGACAGCCACGCGCGCAGGAACAGCCCACCGCGCGAGGTAGCCCACCACGCTGTCGCCGAGCCCCGTGCGCACGAGCGCATAGAGCGTGCGGGGAGCCTCGGCGCGCGCCCGCGGAACGGCCACCGGCGCGAGGCGCAGCAGCAGGTCGCGGAGGGCGATCTCTTTGTCGGCGCGGTACGCCTGCGCGAAGCGGTCGTGGTAGAGCCCGAAATCGCCGGGGTCGTCGAGGAGCTGCGCGATGTCGTAGCCGAAGGGAGCCTGCGCGTCGCGGTACTTCACGAAGTGCCGCCCGGTGCCCGTGAACACCATCGCGCCCACGAGGCGCGCGAGGGCGGCGAGGCGATCCATGCGGTGCGACGAGCTCGCCTGCACCTCGACGAGCATCTCGCGCGTACGCAGCGGCGACACGACCTGCACGATGCGCAGCGAGTCGAGCAGCTCGTCGAGCGCGCCCTCCTCGCCCGCCGCGCGAAGGAACGCCACGAGGCGCTCAAGACCAGGCAGCAACACGAGGCCCGACGGACCGATCGCCACGCCGCGCGCGTCGGGGCCGAGGCCCGGAGTGCGAAACCGACTCTGGTGTTGCGCGACGCGCTCGATCACGGCTTGGGGGCGGGACCGTAACGCCTCCGCGGGGCCGTTTTCAACGACAGAAACCCGCGTGCGCAGGGCCCTTCGAGCGTTGACGTTGCGCGAGGGTCGGCGCAAGGTCCGCAGCCCGATGTCACGCCGCACGCAGCGCTTCTGCGCCGCCGCGTTCACCGCCCTCGCGGTGTGCGCCGTGGTGCCCGCCCTGGCCCAGACCGCGCGCCGACCGACGCCCCGCGAAGCCATCGAGCACCACCTCACGCCGCTCACGACCGTGACCCGTGAGCTGAACCTCACCGACACGGAACGCGCCGCCGTGGCCGACGTGGGCGAGCGCGCCGAGGCGCAGGCCGCAGAGATGGTCGAGGCCGAGCACCGGCACCACGCGCGCGCCGTGAGCGCAGGGGCGCGTCGCATCGAGCTGCTCGCGCAGGTGCTCCGTGCGCGGGTCGAGACGTTGCGCGCAGAGGCGCAGGCCGCGGAGCGAGAGCGCGCTGTCGTCGAGGCCACGGCCCGTCGCACGCAGGCCCGCGCTGCGCTCGAACGGGTGGCCGAAGCGCGCATCGCGCTCGACCGCGGAGAGGGCGCGACGTCGGCGTGGACACTTCCGACGCCCGACGGCGATGCGGGTGTGGCGGCGAGCGATGCGGGAGGCGCGCGATGACCGCCGCACGCTGGGCCCTGTTGGGTGTGTTGGCGATCGGGTGCGCGTCGGCGCCGCCGGTTCCCGAGCCGGTGCGCGCGCTCGATCGCATGATGGCGTCGCCTGCGGCGCGCGATGTGGCCCGCGATGCGCCCGATGCCTTCGCAGACGTCACGGCCGCGGTGTCGCGGGCGCGCGATCCGTCGCTCGACGACGAGACGCGCAGCGACGCAGCCCTCGAAGCGCGCCTTCGCTTCGAGCGCGCGCAGGCCCTCGCGGGCGCCGTCGAGGCCCGTCGACGCATCGAGTCCGCGGACCGCGCGCGCACCGAGCTCGACGCCGACATCGCGCGCATCGAGCAGGAGACCCGCGCACGCCAGTCCGAGGTCGACCACCTTCTCGAAACGCGACGCGCTGCGGAGCTCGCACGCCAGGCCGCCCACGCGCCCTCGTCGACGCCCGCGCCCCTGCGCGCCGCCGCCGCCGCGGAGATGCGCCAGCAGGCGACGCTCTTCGTCGCCGCCGCACGTCTGCTCGGTGCTTCGCCCGCGCAGCTCGACGAGGCTCGCGCGCGCATCACGTCGGCGGAGCGCGCATCGACGGGCGACGGCAACGCGGCCCTCGCCGCAGCAGGCGCGGCCTACGCCCACGCGGAACGCCTGCTCTCAACGCTTCGCGAGGGCACCTCGCCCCCGACGACCACCGGCGACGCGACGTCGCTCGCGACCGCGCTCTCCGACGCGGGCGGCATGGATCCACGGCGTGACGCGCGCGGTGTGATCGCGGTGATGCGTGGGCTCTTCGTGGGCCCGCGGCTCGCGCCCACCTCGGCGCAGCGGGTGGAGACCCTGGCGCGGGTGATTCAGGGCAACCCCGAGGCGCGCGTGCGCATCGAGGTGTTCGTCGGAGGACCGACGCGTGCCCCCGCGGAATCACTGGCCACCGCGCAGGCCCGCGCGCTCGCCACGGCGCTGGAACGTGCGGGCGTCCCCGCGGCGCGCCTGGAGGCTCAGGGTCTGCACAACGCCGGTCCCGCCGCGCAGCGCGACGACCGTGTCGAGGTCGTGCTGGTGCTTCCGACGACGCCCTGAGCGCTGCGAAAATTCGCCGACCCTTCGTTTGCCACGACGCGACTTGGGGATAGTGTCCGCGCCCCCCGGCGGGCACCGTCTTTCGCGCGCGTAGTTCGACACGACGCGTACGGCGCGTGCGCCGCCAGACCGCGAGGCGCCCCCCGCCCTCGCATCTGGAGAACGACGACGATGAAGCACTGGAGACGATGGTGGCTCGCGAGCGCGATGGCCACGATCCTGGGCGGATGTAGCGAAGATCCGCCCGCCGTCGACACGCCCGACGCGGCGGCGGACGCGCCCGCCGAAGACACGGCGACGCCCACCGACACCGCGACGCCCGAAGACACGGCGACGCCCACCGACACCGCGACGCCCACCGACACCGCGACGCCCACCGACACCGCGCTCCCCGAGGACGCGCCCACCGACACCACGCCGAGCTGCGCGACGGGCGAGACCGACTGCGGCGGCACCTGCGTGAACCTCAGCGGAAACAACGCCAACTGCGGCATGTGCGGCAACGCGTGCTCGGGCACGCAGGTGTGTCGCGCGGGCGCGTGCGTTGACGACACGCCGTGCCCGTCGGGCCAGGCGCGCTGCGGCGGCACCTGCATCGACGTGCTGACCGACGCGATGAACTGCGGCGCGTGCGGCAACGCGTGCCCCTCGGGCCAGACGTGCTCGGGTGGAACGTGCGCCACGGAGACGCCCTGCAGCACCGCGGGCCAGACCCGTTGCGCGGGCGTGTGCACCGACACGATGACCGACGCCACGAACTGCGGCGGCTGTGGCAACGCCTGCGCTGCGGGCCAGACCTGCATGGCGGGCGCGTGCCGCGCGTCGCTGATGTGCCCGACCGGACAGAGCGCCTGCGGCGGCACCTGCGTGGACACGCAGACCGATCTCAACAACTGCGGCGCGTGCGGAACGGCCTGTCCTGCGGGCCAGGTCTGCAACGCGGGCACGTGCGGGGCGATGCCGTGCCCCTCGGGCCAGACGCGCTGCGGATCGACCTGCGCCGACCTGCAGATCGACACCGCGAACTGCGGCACCTGCGGGCGCACGTGCGCCATGGGCCAGACGTGTTCGGCGGGCATGTGCGCGGGCACGGTGACCTGCCCCGCTGGCCAGACGACGTGCAGCGGTGCGTGCGCCGACCTGCAGAGCGATCCGACGAACTGCGGCCGCTGCGGAACCGCGTGCAGCGCGGGCCAGACGTGCACCGCGGGCACCTGCGGAACGCCGCGCGCGTGCCCCACGGGACAGACCGACTGCACGCCGATGGCGGCGGCGATGACGTGCGTGAACCTCCAGACCAGCGCCACGAACTGCGGCGCGTGCGGAACGGCCTGCGCCACGGGCCAGACCTGCGCAGCGGGCGTGTGCACCTGCGCGACGGGGCAGACGCTCTGCGGTCGCGGGTGCGTGAACACGCAGACCGACCGCGCGAACTGCGGCGCGTGCGGCAACGCGTGTCCCTCGGGTCAGGCGTGCACGGCCGGGCGCTGCGCCTGCGCCACGGGCCAGACGCTCTGCGGCGGCGCGTGCGTCAACACGCAGACCGACGGATCGAACTGCGGCGCGTGCGGAACGGCGTGCCCCTCGGGTCAGACCTGCACGGCCGGGCGCTGCGCCTGCGCCACGGGCCAGACGCTCTGCGGCACGGGCGCGGCGGCGCGCTGCGTGAACACGCAGACCGACCGCGCCAACTGCGGCGCGTGCGGAACGACGTGCTCCGGCGGCCAGACGTGCACGGCCGGACGTTGCGCGTGCCCGACGGGCCAGACGCTCTGCGGCACGGGCGCGACGGCGACGTGCGTCGACCTGAACACCAGCGCGACGAACTGCGGCCGCTGCGGCATGGCCTGCGCGACGGGCACGAGCTGCACCGCGGGCGCCTGCCGCGGCACGCCGCCGGCGAACGACACCCGCGCGCGCGCCACGGTGATCTCGCTCGCGACGCCCTCGGTCACGCTCACGGCCGACACGACCGCCGCGCGCAATGACACGACGGGCTCGTGCGGCTGCACGACGGGCAACGACGTGTTCTTCCGCTTCACGCTGACGCAGCCCGAGATCGTGTACGCCGACACGCTCGGTGCCACGTGGGACACGTCGCTGTTCATCCAGACGTCGACGGGCGCGAACGTGACGGCGCCTGCGGGCTTCGTGGCGTGCAACGACGACGCGGCGAGCGCGGGCCTCTGCGCCGGCCTCGCGGGCGTGCAGACGCAGATCGCCACGCGCCTCGCTGCGGGCGACTACTACCTCGTGCTCTCGGGGTGCTCCGCGGGCATGGCGCAGATCCACTTCCAGCACCTTCCGGCGGGCAACGGCGCGTCGACGCGCATCGCGCCCTCGGCGACCGTGCAGACCGCGACGGGCACCACGTCAGGCACGGGCACCGTGGCGTCGTCGTGCTGCTCGGGCAGCGCCGACAACTCGCACTGGTGGATCACCTGCCCGAACACCGCGGCCACGACGTTCAACGCGAGCACGTGCAGCGCGACGACGGGCGCGAACCTCGCGGGCTTCGACGTCGAGCTCGCGCAGTACAGCGCGCTCCGCCCCGCGGCGATGGCCCAGGTCTGCAACGACGACACCGGGCTCACCTGCGGCGCGGGCGCGACCGTGAACTCGACGATCCCCGCGACCGCAGCGAACCAGGCCGGACTCAACACCCTCGTGGTCGACGGGTGCACCGGCGCGGGCGCCTACAGCGTGAGCTACATCCTCGCGAACTGCGCCTCGGGCGCGCGCTGCGGCGGCTCCTGCGTCGACACGAACACCGACGCGCAGAACTGCGGCGGCTGCGGTCGGCGCTGCCCCACGGGCAACGTCTGCGCGGCCGGCGCGTGCGTGCCGCCTCCCTCGAACGACACCCCGACGGGCGCGACCGCGATCAACATGACCGTGCCCCAGTCGACGTTCACCGTCGACATGCGCGCGGCCGTGAACAACACCACGGGCTCGTGCAGCTGCACGACGGGCAGCGACGTGTTCTACACGTTCACCGTCCCCGCCGCGGCGCCGGAGCTCATCTACGCCGACACGTACGGCTCCAACTGGGACACGTCGCTGTTCCTGCAGACCTCGACGGGCACGAACCTCACGACCGCGGGCATCACCAACGGCCGCACCTGCGACGACGACACGAACCTCACGGGTTGCGCGGTCACGGGCGGACGTCAGAGCCAGATCCTCGCGCTGCTGAACCCGGGCACCTACCGCCTCGTGGTGTCGGGATGCGGCGCGCCGGGATCGACTTCGCTGCGCTTCCAGCACGCGCCCGTGGGCAACGGCCCGCTCGTCGCGCTGGCCGCGGGATCGAGCACGCCGGGCGGCACCGTGAGCGGCACGGGACGCGTGAACACGGGCTGCAACGGCGGCGGCCCCGAGAACACGTACTACTGGTACCGCTGCCCTGCGAACACCACGACGGGAACGTTCACGGCGAGCACCTGCGGCCGCGCCACCTGGGACACCTCGCTCTCGCAGTACAGCCCCGGACGCACGACCCCCGCGGCGAACGTGTGCGCGGATGACAGCTGCGGCGTGCAGTCGTCGGTGACGTCGACGATCCCCGCGGGCCCCGGCCTCCACCTGCTCTACGTCGACACCTTCACGGGACGCACCGGCGGCGCGTACACCGTGTCGGTCTCGCGTCCCTGATCAGCCCTCCAGGGCCTCGCTGCGGCGCGCGCAATGCCCGCAGCGAGGCTCTCTCCCTCGTCGTCACAGAGCCCCGATCACTCGGCCTCACGCATCGACTCGACGCGCCACGCGCCGCGCTCCCACACCGTGACGAGCCAGCGCCCGTCGGGCAGCGTGAAGCGCGCCATCGACGACGTCACCACGACAGGCAGCGCCGACGGATCCTCCGTCGCCGCCATGATGGCCGCGATGGTCGCCTCGGCATCGCCTGCCGCGCGCGCCGAGAGCACCGACGCCCACGCGCGGATCCCCTGCGCTGCCAGCACATCGTGGAACGCGCGCACCGCCGCCCTCGCCCCCTGAACGCCCGCGAGCGTGACGTCGGCGCCCTCGATGAGCCCCGACGAGCCCACGCGCCACACGCCCTGTTCGTCGACGAGCGTCACGTCGCCGCCTGCCCGGAGCGGCAACAGCACCTGCACTGCATCGGGTCGCGTGAGCGCATCATCGAGGGCCCTGCCGAGCGCCGTGAGCTCCCCGCGGTCGGCGCCCACGCGCGCGGCGAAGACCTCACGCGACATCGCAGCCTGCGCCTCGCGGGTGAGCATCGCGTGCAGTGCGTCGGCGTCGCCCTGCTGGGCGGCACGAGCCACACGCGACGCGACCTCACGCGGTGAGGCCACGGCGCCGCTCGCGGTACATCCGCTCAGAACCATCACGAGAAACAGTCGCGCAACGCTCACGGCGGCCGCGACTCTAGACCATCGTGGGATGATTCGAACCGCCGACGACACGGTTCACGAGTCGGTTGTGAATCGAGGTTCACGTCACCTCACAGCGTCGGACGAGCACACGTCGGAGCCCTCTGGCGGTTCCTTCGCGATTCGTGGCACGGTTCCTTCATACGCGCTCGCACCGCTCGTACTGCCTCGGAGGCGAAGACCATGCGCAATCGGATGTCCCCCGGAATCTTCAAGGCCCTCGCGATGGGCGCCCTCGCGCTTGTGGGCGGCGCGTGGGGCTGCTCCAGCGACGACTACTACTGCGACAGCACGGGTTGCTACGTGTGCGATGGCGTCGGCTGTCGTGTCGCGACGCCGCCGACCCGCGCGACGTGCCGCGGCGACTTCGAATGCGCCACGGGCCAGACCTGCACGAGCGCTGGATGCGTGACGGGATGCACCTCGTCGAGCACCTGTCCGCAGGGCTGGGTGTGTCGCATCACGGCGCCTGCTACGACGGGCCTGTGCCTCGCGCCCTCGGAGACCACGCCCACGCCGAACCCCGGCGCGTGCCGCAGCAACGCCGACTGCCCTGCGGGCGTCGCGTGCGTCGACGGAACCTGCATCCGCCCGACGTGCAACAGCGCGACGACGAGCTGCGCGTGCACCACCAGCGCCCAGTGCAGCGGCGGCCAGCAGTGCATCGGCGGGCTCTGCACCGCGCCGTCGGACACGTGCCGTTTCAACAGCCAGTGCGGCAGCGGCCGTGTGTGCGTGAACCAGCAGTGCCGTCTCGCGTGCTCGGCCACGTCGCCCTGCCCCACGGGCCAGCGCTGTGACGCCGACGGCGCCTGCGTCGACGCGCCCGCGAACGAGTGCGTGCGCGACACCGACTGCGGCACCGGACGCCGCTGCGTGAACGCCACCTGCCTCACGCGCTGCGCGACCAACGCCGAGTGCGGCACCGGACGCTATTGCAACGACGGCGTGTGCATCACCGACACGCGCCGTCAGCCCTTCTGCACGAGCGACGCGCAGTGCGCCTCCGGCAGCCGCTGCCTCGACGGCGTGTGTCGTCGCCCGTGCGCGTCGGCCGATGAGTGCCTGCGCACCGACGTGCAGTACCGCAACTGCGCGCCGATCCGGTACCTCGGCACGAGCCAGAGCTTCTGCCAGACGAACAACGAGGTGCTGTCGAACTGCGGCTCCGCGAGCGAATGCGCGGCGGCCCAGGCCTGCGTCGACGGCATCTGCCGCAGCAACTGACGCGCGAACGCCACGCGGCGCAGCACGCGCCGACACGCTTCCCACCTCCCCTCTCGCCTCGCAAGACCGCCCACGACGCCGACCGCACGGGACTCGCGCCGCCCCGCGAAAGCCTGTATGGTCCGCGCCCCGTTTCGACCCTTCACTCGATATCTGGAGACGTCTTCGATGGCCGAGACCATTGATTCCGCGGCAGTTCGCAGGGCCCTCGACAGCGCGCGCGGTCAGCGCACGCAGATCACGCGAGGCGCGCCGCTCCCGATCGACACCGCGCACGTCGTCGGGGCCTGTCCCTCGTGCGGCCTGCTCGGCGCGACCATCCTGGGCTTTCCTGATCCTCCCTACGCCGGCCCGCAGGGCCAGCCGCGCTACCGCAACGCGCGCGAGCTGCAGCGCTTCGTCGAAGAGATCTTCAAGAACCCTCCTCCCCTCCCCGCGCAGGAAGACCCGAGCGAGAACCGTCGCGATCCGCAGGATCCTCGTCGCACCGTCCCCACGTGGAAGGGCGTCTGCCGCTGTGGCGCGAAGGTGCTCCCGCCGCAGCCCGATCCCCGCACGGGGCAGCTCGTGGGCGACGCCGACGCCACGCCGCGCCGCGTGTGTGGCGTGCGGTTCATCAAGTCGATGCCCGGGTCTGGCGCGGAGCTCGTGGTCGAAGCGCTCTCGCCCGAGTCGGGGACCGTGCCCTACACCGCGGAGGCGTCCATCGCGTTCCGCGTGCTGCGCGCGCCGCTCGATGGCGTCGAGACCGAGGTCGCAGCGACGCTCGATGAAGCCGCGATCGACGGAACCTTCGGGCGTCCGCTGACCCTCGCCGAGACGTGGCGCTCGCTCCTCGCGCGCGCTGCCGAGGGCGAAGAGGTCGTGGTCGAGGCCGAGAAGGGCTACTGGCTCTGGGCGGGTCCGAAGACCAACACCACGCTCGAAGCGCAGATCGAGGCCGTCGCGTCGGAGGAGGCCCTCGAGCTCCCGCCGCAGGCCGCGGTCGGCAAGAAGGGCATCCCCCTCACGCTGCTTCCGCAGATCGCCCCGATGCCGCAGGGGCCGTCGTTCCCCGCGTGGGCGTACGAGCACGCGGAGAAGATCGCGAAGGGCGAGCTCCGCGCAGGCGTGGTGCTCGACCGCGCCGTGGTGCGCAAGCTCGTCGAGGCACAGCTCGAACGCAACGGGCTCGCGTGGCAGGAGCAGCAGGGCGGCGCCGTGGTGATCGCCGCGGCGGGTGAGTTCCGCTGGCCCGTCGAGATGGCGATCGTCGCGCTCGGTGCGGCGCACCTCGGGTGGTTCCTCGGTGAGACCACCGCGGCTGCCGTGGGCGAAGCGATGGCGCGCGTGTCGGAGATCAAGCGCTACGTCGATGCGGCGCGCGCGGAGCGTCCCGACATCACGTTCCAGATGAACGGGCTCCAGCTCAACCCGAAGCGCGCGGATGGCTCCATGGGCCGCCCGATCAACCTCATGGAGATGCCCTTCCGCACGCCGCCGGGCTCGCCGGACTTCAAGCGCGAGCTGAAGTTCGTGTGCGACGACATCCCGAAGGGCGCCAACCCGACGCGGCTCTGCCCCTGCGGCGAGCGCGCGTGGGTGGCTGCGCGCATCTTCCCCGACCGCGTGATCGAAGAGTTCAAGCGCGCCACCGCCGACAAGAAGCCGCTCGTGATCGAGCAGTGGAAGAACGCGGCCCTCCTCGCGACGATCTCGTGCGATCGCCACGTGCGCATCCCCATGAGCGATGAGCTCGAAGGCGCGGGCCTCAAGGGCAACGCGTTCGACAAGCGCATGGCCGAAGACCTGCCGAACAGCATCTTCGCGGTTGACGTGTCGCTCCACCAGGACAAGGCCGGCAAGCGCGCGCTCCTCGCGTACGGCCCCCTCGTCGCGAGCGTGGTGATCAACGACCACCTGGTGGCGGCGCTCCATCAAGCGTGCCGCATGCAGGACAACACCCTCCCGCTGCGCGGTGAGGAAGCGGCTGCGATCGTGTCGTCGCCGAACATCCTCGTGCTCCACGAGTTCGGCTTCGAAGACGCGCAGCTCGATCAGGTGCTCGACATGGGCGCCGCGATGGATGGCATCCCGGCCAACGTCGATCCGCCCTTCGACCTCTCGTGGGACGTGTCGCTCAAGGCTGCGCCCATCGGTCGCTTCGTGAACCTCACGCCGCCGCCTCCCGGCCAGCAGCCGCTGCCTCCGGGTGGCAACTCGCCGCCCGCCCCCACGGGCCGCGCGCGCGCCTGATCTCGCACGCTCGACGAGCAAACGACGCGGCCCCGAGAGCGATCTCCGGGGCCGTGTTCGTTTCGAAGAGGGACTTGCGAGGTCAGCGCACGCGCACCACGCCCACCATGCCGCCGAGGTAGTGCGACACGCAGTAGTACGGGTAGTCGCCCGCCGCGGGGAACGTCACCATGATCGACGAGCGCGAGTTGTTGTCCTGCCGTGGAATCGGGTTGCCCGCGGTGCCCGCATCGGTGGCCATCGGTCCGGCGCCGGGCGCGAGCGGATGCGCGCTGAAATCTCCGGCGAACTCCACGGTCTGCCCGACGGCGACGCGGAGGCACTTCGGGCTGTACGTGAACGCACCGCTGCCGTTCGATCCGCCGAAGCCCACGGTGCGGTTGCCGCTGGAGCCCGTTCGATCGATGAAATCGCTGTCGTTGCAGCCGTTGAGCGCAGGCGTCGTCGCGGCCGCGGGCGTGTCGTCGCCGCAGCCGGAAGCCGAAGCGATCCACGCGGCGGCGAGCATCGTAGGGAGAAGCGTGCGCTTCTGAATGTGGTGTTTCCGGGGCTTGAATCGCTGTTCCATCACAGCGGTCCATGCTCCATCATGCGCCGGGTTGTCGCGACGACAAAATCGGCAACGCCAACCCGGACCACTCAGGCCCGGGCGATTCTTCTCAAGGAGGACTGTGAGCATGTCGAACGAAGAACTTTCACGGCGCGGCGCGCTCGGCGGGGGCGCGGCGCTCCTCGCGGGCGTGGGCGCGGCGCTCGCGGTGTCTGCGATCTCGCGTGACGCAGAGGCGCAGAGCACCAACGACGTGCAGGTGCTGAACGCCCTGCTCCGTGCGGAGTACGAGGCGCAGCAGGCCTACGACCTCGCGGTCGGTTACTTCGGCTCGCCCGACATGGCCGACCCGGGTCGCAGCCTCGGTCCCGCGGCGGCGCTCGTCGCGATGCACTATCGCTCGCAGCACGCCGACCACGGGATGCGCCTCTCGCGTCTCATCACCAGCCTCCAGGGCACGCCGGTCTCGTCGTCGGCGGTGGTGTTCACGCCGCCCGCGGGCTTCACCCGCACGGTGCAGAACTTCCTCCGCCTCGCGGCCAACAAGGAGAAGGGCGCGGCCGTGGCCTACACGAACGCGCTCAAGAGCCTCGCGAGCGACACGGCCGCGGAGCTCGTGGCCGCGATCGGCGGCGTCGAGGCGCAGCACTTCATCGTGCTGTACCTCCTGCTGAAGGGCGTCGCGACGCCGGGCCCGGCCGCCACCACGATGGCGAGCGAGATCAGCCCGCGCCCCGTGGTCGCGATCGCCGGCGAGACCAACTCGCTCGCGACGCTGCCCGACTTCGAATACACCGCGCTGCCGATGTCCTGACCGAGGAGACCCGTGACCATGACCGATCCGAACAAGCTCTCGCGCCGCGCGATCCTCGGCGGCCTCGCTGCCACGAGCTCCGTCTCCCTGGTGGGATGCGGCGGCGACGAAACGCCCGCGGGCCCCAACCCCGACATCACGCCCCTCAACGCGCTGCTCACCGCCGAGTACGAAGCCATCAAGGCCTACGAAGAGGGCGCGAGGATCCTCCGCATGCCGCCCACGAACGACCCGCAGGCGTCGAGTTCGGCGCCCCTGCTGGTCATCGCGATGAACTGGCAGAACCACCACCGCACGCACGCCACGCAGCTCGCGTCGCTCATCACCTCGATCGGCGGAACGCCTGTCACCGAGGCCTCGGTGAGCTTCACCGCGCCCACGGGCTTCTCGGCCTCCGTGGGCAACGTGCTGCGCCTCGCGGCCAACAAGGAGCGCGCGGCGGCCGTGGCCTACAACACCGCGATCAAGTCGCTCAAGGCGACCACGAGCCGCTTCCTCGCGGGCACCATCGAGGGCGACGAGACGCAGCACTTCATCGTGCTCTACGCGCTGCTCAAGAGCGTCGTGAGCGCCGACCCGGCGGGGCTCATCACCAACATCAACGAGGTGGTGCCGAAGCCCTTCGTGGCCCAGGTGGGCACCGACATGAACAGCCTCCAGTCGATCGCCGACTTCACCTTCGCGTGACCGCCTTCGCGGCGCCGCCCTCCCTCACCGACGCTTGACAGCCGCTCCCCCGCGGCGTGACCACTGCCCGCATGAAGGCAGCGCCGCGCACCGTGGGGGAGATCATGACCGACACGCTCATCGTCCTCGGTGAAGACGAGACCCTGAGCGACCTCGCCGACAACATGGAGCGCTTCACGCTGCGACACCTCCCGGTGCTCGACGGCGATCGCCTCACGGGCCTCGTCACCCATCGCGATGTGCTCCACGCCGCCGTGATCGAAGCCGCGCGGTCGCCCGGTGCACCGCCGCTGCGGGTGCGTGAGGTGATGTCGCGCGACCTCCCCACGGTGTCGCCCACGATGCCCCTCACGCTCGCCGCAGACCTCATGATCGCGCGCGGCTCGGGCTGCGTGCTCGTCGTCGACGACGCGGGAACGCTCCTCGGCATCGTGACCGAGCACGACTACCTGAAGCTCGCACGCACGCTGCTCAGCGCGCAGGCGTAGCGGTCGGCGCAGCCTCGGAGGCCGGACGCGTGTGGCGTTCGAGCATCTCCCACGCCATCTCGTACTCCCAGTAGTGCAGCACGTCGGTCGCGAGCACGGCGCGAAGGTCTTCTTCGGCGCCCGTCGCGTCGCCCGCGGCGAGCTTCAGCATCGCGTCGTAGAAGAGCGCCTCGGCCCGCTGTCCCGGCGTGCGCGCGTGAGCGATGAGCGCGGCGCGGTCGAGGGAGTTCGCGTAGCGCTGCGCGAGGCGGCCGGTCCACGCGGGCATCTCGGTGTCGGCGGCGATGCCGTCGAGCACGCGCTGCGCGCCGCCGTCGTCGGAGAGGTGCCCGAGGCGCGCCGCGATCGATCCCCAGAGCGCGAAGTACACCTGCCACGGGCGGTCGAGCGTGAGCGATCCGCGGGCCGCGCGGTAGAAGTCTCGCGCCTCGGCCCAGCGCCCGCGCGAAAGCGAGAACGTGATGGCCTTCGCGGCCACGTCGCGCGCGTCGGGCGCCGCGTCGAGCGCCGCGCGAAGGGACGTGCGCACGCCCTCCGAGTCTCCCTGCGCATCGGCCACGATCGCGCGTTGGAGCATCGCCCCCGCGAGGCCACGCTCTCCCAGACTGCGCGCGAGCGCGTCGAGCGAGGTGGCCGCCTCGGAGAACAGCCGACGCGCTTCTTCTTGATTGCCCGCGACCGCCGCGGCCTGCGCGAGACGCACGGTGTACTGCGGACGAAACAGCGAGTCGCTCTCATCCGCGCGCAGCGGCAGCGCGAGGCCCGCGCGCAGCTTCGCGGTCGCTTCGGCGCCGTCGCGATGGCGCCACGCGATCTCCGCGAGGAGGTAGTAGGCCTCGCGCGAAGGCGGCGTCACCTCGGTGGCACGCGTGAGGTGCGACGCGGCCTCGCGGAGGTTGCCTGCGGAGAGTTCGAGGTCCGCCGCGAGGGTCTCAAGCTCGCCTTCGAGCACGGGCGCGACCTGCCCCTGGTACTGCGTGCGCCAGCGTTCGAGCAGCGAGCGCGTGCGCTCGTACGCGCGACGTCCCGTGCCCAGGTCGTCGCCGCCGATGGACTGTCCGAGCGCCCCGCGGCTCGCCTCGATGGCCGCGCGCAGCGCGCGTTGGTCTGCGGTGCCGAGCGTGGCGGCGCGTTCGAGGTGCGCGCTCGCGAGGGCCAGGTCTCCGTCGCGCTCCGCGGCCACGGCGAGGCAGCCTGCGAAGCGCGTGTCGTTGGCGTAGCTGCGGCGGCCCTCACGGCACACGCCCGCGGCCGCGGCGAGGTCGGGTTGCATGAGCCGCTGCGCGAGCTCCCAGAGCGCATCTGCGCCGCCTTCGCCCTGTGCGATGGACCCGAGCGCCGCCGCGAGCCCCGCAGACTCGCTCGACGATCCGAGCGAGGTGAGTCGGTTGGCCGCCTCGCGCACGTCGCCCACGCGGAGGTAGAGCATCGCGAGGTCCGCCGAGGCCACGCGCATCCCCGCGCGGAGCTGTTGCACCTCGTCGAAGTTCAACCGCGGGCCATCGTGGCCGCCCGAGAGGATCGCCCGTGCATCGAGCACCGCGCGACGGCGCGCGACCATGTGCTCCGCCGCGGCGTCGAGCACGTCACGCGCGGGCACGATGCGCGCGATCTCTTTGTAGATGTCAGACAGCTCGCCCTCGACGACCCACGGGCGCTGAAACTCCTGGCGGTTGCGCTGTCCCCACTCGCGGATGCGGTCCCACTGCGCGCGCGCCGTCGCATCGGGCGTACGCAGCGCGAGGAGCACGCGGGCCGCGGCGAGCGCGTGCGGTTCGTCACCGCGCGACGAGGCAGCGTCGAGCACACCACGCGCGAGGGGTGCGAGTTCATCGGGGAGTCCTCCGCGCGCGAGCTCATCGGGGGTGTAGTGCACCAGCGCCTCGCGGAGCTTCGCGATGGCGCCCGAGAGGTCGCCGCTCTGCAACGCTTCGACGCCGCGTGCAGCCATGTAGCGCGCGAGTCCGTCGCGAATGGCGACGCGGCTCTCATCGCCGTCGGGGGTCTCATCGAGGTCGCGCTGAAGGTCGGCGACGGTGGTGCCATTGACCTCGCTCGCAGGGGCGCGCGTGACGACACGAGGACCGGGCGGGCGCTGCGTGCCGGTGCACCCCGGGGCGATGAGGAGCGCGAGCGCGGCGACGAGGAGGCTTCGAGGGTGCTTCATGGTGTTGCTGACCGCAGCGGGTCGCGCGCACGGTAGCGTCGCCGCCGCGAGCGGAGCAAGGAACGAGAACGCCCACGCGCGAGCGCACCGCGCACGGACTCGACACGCGCAGCGCAGGCGCTCTACAACGGACGCGTCTGTCGACCTGTTCCGGAGACGCGCTCATGCTTCGTGCACGTTGGTTGGTTCCACTCGCGGTCGTGTGGGGTTGCAACGCGGGAGGCAACACGGGCGAGGTCATCACGCCCGATGTCGATGCGGCGGTGACCGACCTCGGCGCCGACCTCGCGACGCTCGACGGATCGATCACGCCACCCACGCTCGACGTGCCGCCCATCGACCGTCCGCAGCGTGACGTGCAGCCCAACCCCGACGCGTTCTGGGCCGACAATCCCCCGCCGCGCTACTGCGGTCCCGACGGCGCCATGGGCCCCTCGCCCACGCCGCCTGGCGGGACTCCCGAGTGCCCCGACGACCTCACGCGCGAGGGCTGCGCGTGCACGAACATCGGCGAGATGCGCCCCTGCTGGCCCGGGCTTCGCGCGAACCGCAACCGCGGCATCTGCCGCGATGGCATGTCTCGCTGCGAGATGTACGACGAGCTCGGCGGACGCTGGAGCGCGTGTGAGGGCTACGTGCTTCCCGAGGCAGGCGCGCGCCTCGGACCGAGTTCGTGTCAGTGCTTCTCGCAGGGCCAGTGGGAGCTCACGAATCTCTCGCCGTGCTTCATCACGTACCCCGGCAACCAGGTGTACGCGGTGTCGACGTGGGTCGACGCGATGGGCCGCGCGCAGTGCCCCACGGACCCGGGCTCCATGGCGCCGCCGCGTCCGCAGGCGGGCACGAACTTCTCGACGAACTACCTCACCGTCGACTGCGCGGGGCAGTTTCAGCTCTGCTACACGATCCGCGCGGGCAATCCGATGATGCCCGCCGCGAGCGACTGCGTGGTCTCGCAGACCTGCACGCAGGGCTGGTACATGACCCCGGGACAGCGCCAGCAGATGCCCCCGCTGCCCGCGTGGACGAGCACCGATCCGACGTGCAGCGCGCGCTTCGTCTCGACGGGCGGCTACGGCGAGATGACCGTGCGCGGCCTCTCGAGCGAGTGCCAGGCGATCGACAACGGATCGGGCCAGCCGTACATGTTCCTCCGCGTTCCGTACTGCCCCGCGCGGTGCTCGATGACGCCGTCGCTCCCCGAGTGTGCGATGTGCCGCAACGGCGGCGCCGGACGCTTCTAGCTCAGCGCCCCACGCCCGCGATCGCGCACACCGTCGCCACACAGAGCACGGCCACCTCGATGCGCGCCCCCGCGTCTGCATCGAGGTGCCGACGGAGCCGAGCGCCAATGCCATTGCCCACGAGGATCGCCACCGTGAGCACCGCGCCCTGCGCGAGCGTCTCGCGCGTGACCATCCCTCCGAGCCCGTACGCGAGCAGTCGCCCGGCGTGCATCGCCACCGCGCCCACGGCCACCGTGGAGACGTAACGCTCGCCCGTGAGTCCCGCCGCGAGCATGAGCGGAGACACCAGCAGCCCCGCGCCGCCCGACGTGGCCGACACCGCGCCGATGCCCGCCGCCGCGGGAAGCATGACCGCCCGCGAAGGGCGCCAGCGCCACACGCCCGCGCGTCGCAGGAGCGCGAGCGAGACCATCGCGAGCATGAGCGCGTGCACGGCCCACACGGGGAGCGCGAGCGCTGCGAGTCCGCCCACGACACTCCCGGGGAGCGCGCCGAGCACGAAGTCGCGGGCCACGTCGCGGTCGATGTGCGCGCGGTAGAGCAGCGCGCGGTGAAGGTTGCCCACGAGCAGCGCCGGCGCCGTGATCGCGAGGGCACGGTGCGGCCCCACCGCGAGCGAGAGGGCGACCTGCAACAGAATGCCGCCGCCGAGGCCCGCGAGGGTCGTGAGCACACCGGCGAGCGTCCCGAGAAGCGCGAGGATCATTGGAGCGCGACTCCCTTCTGCGCACAGCAATGGGCCCTCACAGTCCATAAGACCAATCGATTCTTTCGTGCAAAACCATCAACATTTCGCATCACAAGATTGCCCACTGCGGTTGGAACGGTCCGCCAACGGCGGTTGTCGGAGCGCCCACCTCGCACGCTTCTCGGGCTATGATCGCCGGTCCGAGCTGGAGACTTCCGATGTCGAACGCGACCACTGCCTCCCACGAGATTCCCGCGCCGCCGCCGCCCGGCAGCGCCGACGTCGTCGACGAGATGCTCGTCGGCCTCGCCGCCCCGCCGCAGACCCGCCGCCGCGTGCTCAACGCGCTCCTCGTCACCGTCGCTGTCACCTCGCTCGCCCTCGCCGCGCAGTTCCGTGACGACCTCGTCTACGCGATGTCGTCGTCGACACCGACGGACCTCGGAGACGGCATCACCGCCGCGCCCTCGCCCGCGGATCTCAACCGCTACGTGACCCTCCGCGCGCGCCCCTCGATGGCCGGCGCCGTGACCTACTCGCGCGTGCTCGCGCCGGGGCAACATCTGGTGTTCCCCGTGGCGGGCCGCGACGGACGTCCGCCGCTCTACGTCCAGGTCTCCGACGAGAACCGCGACGTGCTCGCGCGCGGTGAGTTCCAGGGTCGTCTGATCCCCTTCAACGCCGCAGGACGCCGCTACGCCAACGTGGGCGCGTTCGTCCACAACCGCCTCGACCCGCGGGTGTCGGGCACCACGTGGCTCCTGGTCGACGGCGCGCGTCCGCAGTCGATGATGTGGGCGCCCTTCGTGGTGACCTTCCTCCTCGCGCTCGCGCTGTCCGACCTCGCGCTGCTCTTCCGCCTCCGCCGCCCCGCCGACGAGTGACCGTCGCGCGAATCCCGCGCGAGCCCCCGACCGTTCCGCAGTAGCATCGCCGCCGGTGTGCGCAGCCTTCGCGCCGCCGACGGTGGAGTTGCCCGATGTCCGACCTGCGCGACGTGCCCTCGCCCGAACGCCTGCTCCACACGCTCGCCGCCATCGGCGACGTCGACAACGCCGTCGAGGTGCTCGACGCGATCCTCGCTCGCAACGGCGCTTCGGAATCGCTCCTCCCGGTGCAGGCGAAGCTCTTCATGGCCGCGCCCGTGATCGCCGACGAGGCGCGCGCGCGCATGGCGTCGTGGTGCAACGGCGCGCTCGACGACCTCGCGCGACAGGGCTTTCTGCGCGAGGCCGCCGTGGGCTACTGCGTGCTCGCGCGGGTGTTCCCCGAGGAGCGCGTGTGGATCGAGCGGCACGCGCGCTTCGAGTCTCTCCAACGCCCGCTGCGCAACCCCTCAGGAGACCCCGCCCGCACGGCCGTCGACGCGATGCTCGCCCGCGGCGCGCTGGCCGAAGCCCTCGCGGCGCTCCGCACGCTCCGCCTCGCGCGGCCCGACGACGCCGAGCTCGCCGTGCGCACGGAGACCCTCGCGGAGCTCCTCGCCGACACGCCCGACACGCGTCCCTACGGCGCGCTCGACCCCGCGCGCGCCGACGCCCTCACGCGGCCCTTCGACGTCGCCGCGTTGACCGCCGACGTGCAGCGCGCCCTCGCAACAGGCGACCTCCGCGCGGCCCTCCGTGACGCCACCACGCTCGGGGAACACATGGGCCCCGACTCGCGCTGGGGTCGCTACCGCGCGGCCCTCGAACGTGTGATCGCGTGGTCGCTCCCCGGTCCCGCAGCGTCCGATGGCGACGAGATCACGCACCGCACGGGCCCCGTCGAGCGCGCCGACCTGTGGATCCGCACGGGCCGCCTCGACCAGGCCCGCGACGCCCTCCGCGCGCAGCTCGCGAGCGCGCCCTCGCCCGACGTCGCAAGCGCGCTCGCCGCACGCCTCGCCGACCTCGACCTGGTGCTCGATCGCACGCTGCCGACGCCCATTCCGCCGAGGCCCTCGTTCACGTCGTCACCGTCGATCCCTCGCGAGCGCGCGCCCGTCGCGACGCCCGAGCCCGAGGCGCCCACGGATCGTCAGCCGTCGATTCCGACGCCCGCCCTCGCAACGCCCTCGACGCCGGGTCCTGCGCTGCCTGCGACGCCCGAGGCTTCATCTGCGACGCCCGTGGCGGGTGACGTGAAGGTGGGCAAGCGCAAGATCGTGCGGCTCTCGTAGCGGTCAGGGCGCGGTGAGGTGTTCGAGCAGGTCGCGAACGAGCGCGTCCATGCCGAGCAGGTACTCCAACGCGCCGAGCACGAGAAACGGCCCGAAGGGAATCACCGTGCGCATCAGCCCCGGATCGTCGCGCGTGGCGTCGTCGGTCTTCGCAGGCTCTTCGGACTTCACCGCGTCGTCGGACTTCGCAGGCTCCTCACCCTCGTCGTCGTCCTCGTCGAGCAGGCTCGGATCCGGTCCGAGCTGCCACCCCGTCGCACGCGAGATCAGCGTCGCCACGAGCCCCTGGATCGACCCCGCAAAGAGCGCGAACAGCACGCCGCCGGGGCCCTGAAACGCGCCGATCGCGGCGAGGAGCTTCGCGTCGCCGAGGCCCATGCCCTCGCGCTTGAGAAAGCGGCTCCAGATGAAGTGAAGCGCGTAGAGGAGCGAGAACCCGAGCACCGCGCCTTCGACCGACGACTGCCATCCCACGCCCGGAATCACGAACGACACCGCGATGCCCAGCACCGCGCCGCCGATCGAGAGGAAGTCGGGGATGAGGAAGGTCTCCATGTCGATGAAGGCCACCGTGAGCAGCCCCCACGCGAAGGCGAAGCGCGCGAAGAACGTCGCGAGGCCCAGCGAGAGCGCGGGCGCGGTCTCCATCCGCACGATGCGCTCGGCCACCACGAAGGCCGCCACGCCGTAGAGCGCCTCGACGAAGGGGTAGCGCGGCGAGATCGGCGCCCTGCACGCGCGGCACTTGCCTCCGAGCCACATCCAGCCGAGCACCGGCACGTTGTCGTAGAAGCGGATCGGCGTCTCGCAGTGCGGACAGCGCGAGGGCGGGTGCGAGAGCGAGAGCTCCCGCGGCCAGCGGTAGATCACCACGTTCGCGAAGCTGCCCCAGATCGCGCCCCAGCTCAGGGCGAACACGCGGATGAACCACAGGGGCAGATCGGCCGTGGAGATCGGTGACACGCGGCGACTGTAACGTCAGTGCGCGTCGGGTTTCATCCGGGAAGGTTCGTCGACGACGGCGCCGCGCCGCGGCGTCGGAGGTCTCGCATCGTGCGGCGCGCGCGACGGATCTCGCGCCCCAGCGTGATCGACCGGAGGGGATCGTCGGCGTTGCGCTTCACGAAGGCCGCGAGGTTGCGCGTGGCCCGCGCGACGTCGCCCTTCGCCGCGTGCAGGAGCCCGAGCACGTAGCGCCCGAAGCCCTCGCCGCAACGCGCGCATTCGAGCTCTTCGATCACCTCGTCGAGGTGCTCGACCTCGTCGACCCGCGCCCCCGCGTCGAGCCGCACCAGCGCCATGTACGCGCGGTGCAACGGACGCGTCGTCAGCGACCAGCGCACCGCACGGTCGAGGGATGAGAGCGCGTCGTCGTAGCGCTCGTCGTGGTGCTGCGCGACGGCCACCGCGGCCCAGTGCATCGCGCGTCGGGCCGCGGGCGCGTTGCGGGCGGCGATGCGCCAGGCCTGCGCCGCACGGTGCCACCACCCGAGGGCCGCACATGCGCGGGCCAGGTCGACGTGGGCGATCTCCTGCGCGACCCCGAGGCGCACCATCTTGCGGGCGACCGCGTGCGCGCTCCGCAGGCGGCGAGCGTGCAGGTGCGCCCGGTAGATCTCCCGCAACAGCAGGAGCCGTGTCTCGGGGTCGATCGTCGCGCCGTCGTCACCCGCGCCCTGGTGACGCAATCCCCGCTCCGCAAGCACCGCAGCCTCGGCGGGCGATCCGGTGCTGATCGCCAGCCTGAGATAGTCGTCTGCGGTGAGGTTCCGCTGCTTACGCACGGAACGAAACGCTAGCAGTTTCGCGGGGGCTCGCGAACCACCTTTCGAGCCCTGCGTGAACGTTTCTGACAGAAAAAGTCCAGCGCAGAACAATCGGAAGAAACCGCGACCCGTCTGAAATCCGATCAGCGCACCGGGGGGGCGCCGAAGCCCACGGGGTCGGGGGAGGCGCCGAAACGCCCGTGTTCGATCTTCTGGAGGAGGTACGAGGGGCCGAGTCCCGGCGCGAGGAGCCCGGGGGTCACCTCGCTCGACGAGAACATCTGCACGAAGGCCGGGGCCGCGGGCACGGGGTCGACGAGGGTGCGTTCGAGGCACATCGCGGTGTACTGCGAGGCGGCGCCCTCGGGGGTGTTCGCGTTGAGGATCACGTCGAGGTCCTGGTGCTTCGCGGCGAGGGCGAGGCCCGCGATGCGGCTCTCTCTGGGGGACCAGTTGTCGACGCAGGTGCCGTTCTCGCTGCATCCCCACACGCCCCGGTCGGTCTTCACGAAGAGCGTCTGGTTGCCCTCGGTGTGCCCCGGCGTGCGGAGGAGCATCACCCCTTCGCCGAGCAGCAGGTCGCCGTCGGTGAAGAGCACGCGGTCTTCGTTCACGCCCTCGCGTCCGTCGGGCACGTACCACGCGCGCTGCATCGGGTGGAGCGCCGCCCAGGCCTCCCATTCGGCGCGCGGCGCGAGGAGCTTCGCGTTCTTGAAGCGCGCAGCGAGGGCGCCATCGGCCGTGCCGAGAAGACCGCGGAGGTCCTGCGTGTGAAAGTGGTCGAAGGCCACGTAGTCGATCTCGTCGGGCGAGACTCCGTGGGCCTGGAGCTGCGCTTCGAGCGGGTCGTACTGCGTGGCCATGCGACGCGCGACGCGGGCCCCCACCGCGGCCTCGAGCTTCGCGAAGAAGGGCGTGCGCCGCGAGCGCTCGACGTCGGTGGGGTTGAACAGCAGCGTGCGCGTGCGATCACCCTGACGAAAGCGCACCACGAGGCTCCGGTGCGTGAGCGTCACGAAGGGCGCGGGCGACACCGCGGCGCCCTGAAACGCATACCGCGTCGGGTACGGCAGCGTGGTGATGGGCAGCGTGCGCACGGCCTCCACCGGGGCCATCGCCGCGAGCCTCGCACGGAGGGCCTGCGCGCCATCGAGCACCGCCGCGTGGCGACGCCCGTGGGCCGTGAGGTTCCAGGCGTCACCCACCTCGGTGAGGGGCGTGAGGCCGGGGTCGAGGTCGTGCGCGCGCGCCGTCATCGTCAGCGCCCCAGGAGGTTGCGCGCGATCACCATGCGCTGGATCTGCGAGGTGCCCTCGTAGATCTGCAGCAGCTTCGCGTCGCGCATGAGCTTCTCGACCGGATACTCGCGCGTGTAGCCGTAGCCGCCGAAGACCTGCACCGCGTCGGTGGTGACCTCCATCGCGGCGTCGGCGCCGAAGGCCTTGGCGTACGCGCTGTCGACGGAGTCGAGGTGGCCCTTGTCGACCTGCATCGCGGCCTTGTGGCAGAGCAGCCGCGTGGCCTCGTACTTCATCGCCATGTTGGCGATCATCGCCTGCACGGCCTGGTGCTGACCGATGGCGACGCCGAAGGTCTTGCGCTCCTTCGCGTACGCGACGCTCTCGTCGAGGGCGCGGCGCATGACGCCCGCGGCGCCGGCGGCGATCCACGGACGCGAGCGGTCGAAGGTCTTCATCGCGACGTAGAAGCCCTTGCCCTCGCCGCCCACGAGCGCGCTCTTCGGCACGCGCACCTCTTCGAGGAGGATGTCGCCCGTGTGCGAGCAGCGCTGCCCGAGCTTGTGCTCCTTCTTGCCCATCTTCACGCCGGGCGCGTCGGCGTCGACGACGAAGCACGAGATGCCCTTGTGCTTCATGGCCTTGTCCTTCGTGGCGAAGACCGTGAACCAACGGGCGTAGGCCGAGTTGGTGATCCAGCGCTTCTGGCCCGTGATCACGTACTCGTCGCCGTGCTGCTCGTAGCGCGTGCTCATGCCCGCCACGTCGCTGCCCGCGTCGGGCTCGCTGCACGCGTAGGCCGCGCACACGGGCTCGTTCACGAGCATGCCGAGGTACTTCGCCTTCTGCTCGTGGGAGCCCGCGATGATGAGCGGGAGCGAGCCGAGCATGTTGGCCGCGAAGGTGGTGTTCACACCGAGACAGCCGTAGGCGATCTCTTCGTCGAGGAGCACGTGGTCGAGGCATCCGAGGCCCAGGCCGCCGTACTCCTGCGGGATCTCGAGGTTCGTGATGCCGAGGGCGTGGGCCTCGCGGAAGAGCTCTTCGGGGAAGCGCTCCGCCTCGTCGAGCGCCGGCGCCGCGGGGATCACACGCTCCCGGGTGAACCGACGGGCCATGTCGACGAGTGCCTTCTGTTCCTCGCTCAAATCGAAGCTGTACATTCGCGCCTCCAGAACGTTGTCGTGCGGTGCTGGTATCACGGAACTCTCCCCCGACGGAACCCATCGCCACAGCCCCGCATGCGCCCTGTTTTCAAGGCTCTGCGAACGGTCTCCGCGCTCTGTGCGCTCGCGGCGTGCGGGCCGCGCGCACGCGCACACCTCCCTCCGGTGCGACTGCGCCTCGACGTGTCGGTCGCCCTCGCGGGACCGCCCGCCGTGTCCGTCACCGCGCCGCGCGATGCGCTCGCGTGGGCGCCTCTCGACGACGGCGCGCGGGCCGTGCTCGGCACCGACGGTGTGCTCCGCGTGCTCGATGGCGACCGCGAGCTCGCACGGCGCGCGGTGCTCCGTCCCTCGGCGTGCGCGCTGCGTGTGTGGGGTCTGCGCGCGCTGCTGTTCTGTCCCGAGGAAGGGGTCGTTCCCACGGCGCCGGGGCTGCGCTTCGATCGCGCGGAAGTGCTCCGTGACAGCGCCGATCGCTGGGTGCTCGCGGTCGACGGGAGCACGCTCACGCACGAAGGCCCGTGCGACGGTGACGACGGTCCGCTCGACGCGCTCGCGGCCTGCACGCGCGACCCCGACGGACGCTGGCGCACCTGGCAGACCGACGCGCCCGGCACGCTGCTCGATCAGCGGGGCCACGAGGCGCTCGCCACGCGCTGCCGCGATGGCCGCTGCGAGGTCGCACGCTTCGACATCGACACCGCGCGATGGCACCCGCTGTGGCTCCGCGACGTCTCCGCGCGCTGGGTGACCGTGGGCTTCGACGGCGACGGAGATGTGGCGGGCCTCGTGCGCACGGGCGTCGAGCGCACCGTCACGTGGTTCGTGCACGGCCACGCCGCGGAGGCGCTCACCGCCGTGCGTCTTCCCTTCGAGGTGTCGGCGCTCTCGGTCGGCGGGCCCACGCTCGCGCTCGTGGGAGGCGGCGGCGCGTGGTGCAGCGGCGATGCAGCACAGACGCTCCGTCGGTGGGAAGCGCTTCATGCGACGCGACGCGACGAGACGGTGCGGCCCCTCGACCGAAACACCCAGTGCGCACGAGGGATCTGCGTGACGCGCACCGGAGAAGGCGCGGCGTGTGGCGACAGGTCGGAAGGGCCCCTCGTGGAAAATTCTTCACGACCTCGGACGGAGTGAGGACCCGATGCGGCATCGCATTGTCGCCGCCCACACGCTTCTGGTACTCAACGTGCCGCACGTGTCCTGCCGACGACGTGCCCCGCGCAACGCTCCACAACACTGCCCGTCGTCACCACCCCGGTGAGAGGTGACGGGCCGCGGGAAGTGTGGATGCCACCCGTGATCTTCGGTACCCTACGACTCTCGTGACCGCGGTCGCCTGCCCTTTCTGTGGAGCCGAACACACCGCGGGCACGTACGTGTGTCCCGTCACGAACCGGCGTCTGCAGGGGCTGCTGCCGGTCAACACGGTGGTCGACGGGAAGTACCGCATCGACGGCATCATCGGCGTCGGCGGCATGGGCGTGGTCTACCGCGCGGAGCACACGAAGATCGCGCGGCAGGTGGCGCTCAAGATGCTCCTGCCCGAGTACATCGTGTATCCCGACCTCGTGGCCCGCGTGGAGCGCGAGGCCCGCACCGCAGGGCAGATCGAGCACCCCAACGTGGTCTCGATCGTCGACCTCGGGAGCACGCCGGATCAGGGCCCCTACATCGCCATGGAGCTCCTCCGCGGACAGGAGCTCGCGACCACGGTGGAGCGCGCGGGCGGACGCCTCGACGCGGCCGAGGCCGTGGACATCATGCGCCAGGTGCTCGCGGGCCTCGAAGCCGCGCACAAGAAGGGCGTGATCCACCGCGATCTCAAGCCCGAGAACATCTTCCTCACGCAGCAGGAGGATGGGGCGCGCGTGGTGAAGGTGCTCGACTTCGGCATCTCGAAGCTCCGCGACGACAGCCAGCTCAGCTCGCTGACCCGCACGGGCACCGTGATGGGCACGCCGCAGTTCATGGCCCCCGAGCAGGCCGCGGGCGCGCGCGACCAGGACGTTCGCATCGACCTGTACGCGACGGGCGCCGTGCTCTACGCCGTGCTCTGCAACGGCCTGCCCTTCGAAGCCGAGAACTACAACCTTCTCATCAACGAGATTCTCAACAAGCCGCCGATCCCGATCCTGTCGCGCAACCCCTCGCTCGACCCGCGGCTCGCGGCCATCGTGATGAAGTCCATCGCGAAGAAGCCCGAGCAGCGCTTCCAGACGGCGCGGGGCATGAGCGAGGCGCTCACGCACTGGTACGACAACCGCAACGCGCCGATCCCGTCGCAGCCGCCGCGGGTGAACACCGCGCCGATGCCCATGGTGCGCTCGCGCAAGAGCTCCGACGCCGTGGTGCCCGTGGAGATGTCTCGCCGCGACGGGCGCTTCGGTCCGGGCACGCGCGAGGCAGGCCGCGATGTGCACGCGATCTCGTACGCGCCGCACGCGCTCGGTGGCTTCGAAGACGATCTCTCGCCCGACGACCCCGCTTACCTCGATCGCTCCGAGGCCACCGTCGTGGTGCCCACGCAGGTGCCCGAGGGACTCACCGACGACGAGCTCGACGAGATCGACCTCGAAGAGGAACTCCCGCGGCAGCCCCGCACCTCGCAGGCCGCGCTCCGCGGACAGCCCGAGCGCCCCTCGCTCGCGGCGCTCATGGAGTCTCCGCTCGACGCGCCGCCGTTGGTGATTCCCGAGCGCCCGAAGCCTCCGCCCACCGACGATGCGTGGGAGAAGCTCCGCACCGATCGCCCGTCGTCTCCGCAGGGTGATCCCCTCGAAGAGCCGCCGCCGCCGCCGTCGCCGCGCCTGTGGCCCTACGCGCTCCTCGTGCTGCTCATGAGCGTGGCGGGTGCTGCCGTGGCCGTGCATCGCTTCGCACCGCAGGTGTGGGAGCAGTTCGCGCAGCGTGTGGGCCTCGCCGCGCCTCCGCCCGTGGTGCCCGTCGCGTCGTCGGTGGTGCTCACGGAACCGACGCCCACCGTCGATGCTTCCACCGCGCCGGTGGCCGCCGATGCGGCGCCGCCGACCGTCGATGCGGGCGCGCCCGTGACGCCCGAGACCGCCGATGCGTCGACCCCCGATGGGACGGCGGCCGATGCCTCGGATGCGTCCGACGGGAGCGACGCGAGCGACGACGCGCCGCCGCGCAGGCGACGGCATCGTTCGCACTGAAACGCCTTGGGGGAAGGCGTTTCCGGTGATCAGCGCCGCACGCGCGCGCTGGCCACGCCCACGTTGCCGGCCTCGTCGGTCGCACGCACGCCCACCACGTGCTCGCCCGCCGAGAGGGTCGTCGGAAGGGGCGCGCTGAAGCGTTCCTCGCGCTCGTCGAACACCGCATCGTCGGCCCGCGCGGGGCGCCACTCGCCGCCGTCGACGGACACCTCGACGCGCAGCACCGCGCTCGCGCCGTCGCGCGCTTCCCCCAGCACACGCGCGTTCTCGACGCGCACGGTCACCGCGGGGGCGGTGTTGTCGACGAGCACGGGCTCGCTCGTGCGGCGGTCGCTCGCGGCACCGTCGGCGGGGTTCGAAGCCTCGTCGCTCGCTTCGACCTCGACGCGGTACCAGCCCTCGGGCAGCGCATCGGTGGACCAGTCGTAGGAGCTCGCCGTGAGCCACTCCTGGTTGCGGAGCACGGGGCGCCAGGTGTCGTCGGCATCGCCGCGGAAGCGCAGGCGGTAGCGGAGCGTGTCGCTGTCGGGGTTCTCGACCTTCCACGCGAGCTTGAGGATCGACGCGCGGGCATCACCCGCCTTGGTCTCGGGCGCCGCCGCGGTCACCTCGGTGAGCACCGCGCGCTGGTTCTCGGGGAGGTAGTACACCGACACGGCGCGGAGCTGCGTCGAGGGCTCGCGGCCGAAGCGCGCGCGCACCTGCACGTAGCGCGAAGCGGGCGAGCGCACGGTGCCGTCGGCGTCGAGGGCCTCCCACGCGCTCCACGTGGCGTCGGGCGTGTCGCTGTTGCCGCTGCGCGACTCCCAGTCGAGCGCGCCCGCGCCGCGCCAACGCACAGCCCCCCAGCGCGCGGGAACGGTCGCGTCGAGCACGCGGCTGTTCCACGTGGCGCCCTGCGGCGCGGTGCGTTCCACACGGTAGAAGACGCCCGTGTCGCCGGTGCCGAAGAGGGCCGTGCGGCCCGTGAGCGCGAGGGAGAGCACCTGCGTCTCGTCGACGTCGAAGGCCACCCGCGACGTGCGGTCTTCGCCCACGGCGATGATGCGTCCGCCCACACCGAGCGCGGCCCAGGCCTCGCGGGTCGCGGCGTTCCATTCGAGCGCGGTGATGTGCGAGTCGTTGTTGTTGTAGAGCCGCTCGGCGAGCCCCGACGGACGGATGCGATACACCGCCCCCTTGCCCGCGCGCACCCGCGAGGCGCTCACGCCGCCGGGCGACGGGAGACGTCCCGCGGAGGCCGTACGGCGCGGCGCTTCGGGGGGCTCGGCGAACTCGTTGGCGGCCGCGATCACGTCGTCGCCCGAGAGCGCGAGGCCCTTCACCTCGTCGCCCGTGAGCCGCGCCAGCACGCTCGCCTGACCCGCGCCGCGAACGGCATACACAATCGCGTGACCGCCGCCGGAGCCCACCACCACGTCACGGTTGCGCAGGGCCATCGCGTAGAGGTGCGGCTCCTCGCTGTCGAAGACCACCGTGGCGTTGGAGCCCGACGGCAGGCGCGGATCGACCGCGAAGAGCTTGCCCTCGGGGCCCGTGGCGCAGAGCACGGCGCGGCGGGCGGCATCCCAGGCGACGGCCCAGATGTGCTGCGCGCCCGGGAGTTCGGCCACGAGCAGCGGCGCGCTCGGGCGGCCGTTCGCCGGAGGAACGAGCTTGTAGAGCTTTCCGTCGGGGAGCGTGCCTGCGTAGATGGTCCCGTCGGCGGCGCGCGTGAGCGAGGTCACGACGAGGGCGTCGGTCTGGGCCCAGAGCGTCGCGGTGTTGTTCTGCACGCGGTACACGCGGCCGTCGACGCCCGTGCCCGCGAGCACGGCGCCATCTCCGAGGTCGAGGAGCGTCCACACGGAGCCCACGGTGTCGGGGGGCGCGATGCGCTGCACGTCGGCGCCGGGCACCACGCTCCCGTCGGCGGTGACGGCCACGCGGTCGAGCACGCCCGCGGAGAGCTCGCTCGCGGTGTCGAGGGAGAACGACCGCGTGACGACGGCCTCGCCCGCGGTGGTCACCAGGAAGACGCCCGCGGTGCATCCCGCAGCGGCGAGGGCCAGCAGCTTCGTTCGTACGCTCACAGACGGACCTCTCGCACACGGAGCCGCACGCGGTCGCGGCCGATCACGATCCTGCCCACGGGAACCACCGTGCGCCGCACGTTCCACACGGGGTCGCCGCCGTCGGTGCTCGCGCCGGGGCGCAGCGCATCGAGGGCCGACGAGGGGAGGTTCTGCACCACGCGCCCGCGCAGCGTGACGCCCGCGCCGGGCATCTTCACGCTCACCACCAGCGCGTCGTCGGGAAAGCGCACCTGAAGATTGCGCACCAGGTCGTCGAGGCTCTCGGGCTCCGCGAGGTCGGGCGTCGTCTCGCCACCGCCCGACACTTCGAGCTCCACGTCGCGCCCCGCGAGCTCGCGCGGAATCTCCACCCGCACGGTGCGCAGGTCGGGCTGTTCCCCGTAGCGCGCGAGGTTCACGCGGAGATCCACCGCGCCGCCGGGGTCGACCTCGGCCTGCGAGAGCGACACGTTGCGGATGTACGAGAAGTCCCTCGCCCAGTGGAGGTCGACCTCGTAGCTCACCCCGTCGACGGGGATCACCCCGAAGGCGTTGTCCATCACGCGGGCCATGAAGTCGTTGGCCGCCGAGGCCGCGTGCACGCTCTCGCCGCTCGATCCGTGATCGACGAACTCCACGGGGTTTCGTCCGCGGAGGGCGACGCGCGCGCGCACCGTCCACGCGACGTCGCCGTGGTCGCCCGCGGTCTCTTCGAGCGCGGTCTCCAGCACCGAGGCCGCGAGGCGCGGCGCGAAGTTGCGATGGCCTGCGACGTTGACGTTCCAGGTCGTGTGGGGCGCGCCGTCGACGCCGCGCACGGTCACCCGCACGGGCATCACCGGCGCGCGGGCCGCAGCGTCGACGACGATGGTCGTGGGGCGATCCTGCGTGAGGGCGCCGAGGTCGCGCACGGCCTCGCTGATCTTCATCGAGCGACGCTCGCTCGCGAGCACCCATGTGATGCGCGCGATGGCCGCCGGGAGCAGCGTCTCGCCCATGCCCATCATCGGGTGACCGAAGGCCACGACCTCGTTGCCCTCGGCCCGCGTGACCGTGCCCGTTCCGTTCGCCGAGATGTCACCCGACATCAAACGCACGGCCACCGCGCCGCCGTTCTCGTAGCGCGTGGGAACGTCGGCGCCCGGCGTCGCCGTTCCACCGCCGCCCGCCTGCACGGGGATCATGCCCAGCGGTTCGAGCGCATCGCGGAGGTTGCGGAACGCGCGGTCGCCCATGCCTCCGACCGTGAGCGGCGTGGCCACGGGCGTGAGCGCGCCGAAGGCCGTCTGCAACGGGGCGCGCGTGGCCATCGCGCGCTCGGCGAACGAGCCCCACGGGTCGCGCGCGGCGGCGGCGAGCGGACGTCCGCCCGCGAGGATCTCGAAGGGCACCTGCGAGCCCGGGAGCAGCCCCGGCGGCGTGCGTCGCGGCCTGCGCGCGTCGGCCATCATGGCCTCGATGGGGGTCACGCCGGCGACGGGGTCACGGCCGAACTCCCAGCCGTAGGCGTAGGCGCCCACGAGCCTGTTTTCGAGGTAGATCGGGCTGCCGCTCATGCCCGCCACCGTGCCCGCGTGGTCGGTGATCGGGTGCGACGGACGGATCAGGATCGCGTCCATGTGCGGGCGGAAGTTGTGCACCACGTCGATGACCTCGACGTCGAAGCGCTCGGGGCGCGTGCCGCGAAACACGCTGAGCCCGTAGCCCCGCATCCCCGGTCGCACCTCGGAGACCGACATGAACGGCGCGGCCACGGGCGTGGTCTGCGCGAGGAGCGCTCCCGACCCCGCGAGGGCCCCTGCGAACGCGATCAAGGCGAAGGTCGTGGCACGCACGCGGCGCGGAGTGTTGTGTGCGCGTCGAGACAGTGTCAACGAGAGACACCGCACGCGGCGCGGGGGGCGTACGACGGGCAATGTCCCGACCTCGGGGGGCGGTGCTGTCGTGTGCTGGACGGGCGCAACGGGTCGGCGTACCGTCCGCGCCGCTCGTGCCGGGAGGCGCTTGTCATCCCACGCATTCGACGTTTTCGATGCGCTCGCGTCGATGTCTGTGCGAAGTGCGCGACCGCGGCGGACCCGCGGCCCGATCACCCGATGAGGAGAAGACGAACCATGATGGCCAGGTGGATTCTGCGCGGCGTCGCGATCGCCAGCGTGCTCGTGTCGTACAACTGCGGTCGTCGCAACAACGACAGCAACAACAACAACAGCAACCAGCCCGCGATGCAGCCCACCACGGCCCCCGTGGCCCAGCCCCCGGTGGCGGCGCAGCCCCCGGTGGTGCAGCAGCCCGCGATGCAGCCCGGCATGCCCCCGGCCGTGGCGCCCACGCAGCCCGGCATGGCCCCGATGCAGGCCCCGACGGCGGCCGGTGGTGACTACATCGGCTCGCAGCTCACGATGCGTCAGCAGCAGTTCGCGTCGGGCATGAATCCGGTGATGCCCGCGGCGCGCGGCACGCTCGCCACCAGCGGCACGCAGAACTACTCGGTGCCCCTGCAGGCGGGCCACTGTTACAAGATCATCGGCGTCGGCGGCGTCGGCGTGCAGGACCTCGACCTGAAGCTCTACGACCCCGCCAACACGGCCGTCGATCAGGACGTGGCGACGGACAACTTCCCGGTCATCGGTCTGCAGCGTCCGCTGTGCCCGACGACCGCGGGCGCGTACCGCCTCGAGGTCGTGATGTACACGGGCCAGGGCGAGTACGGCGTGCAGGTGTTCGGCAACTGAGTCACCGCGTGGGCGCTGCGCGCGTCCACACCGAGTACGCTCCGCAGCGATGCGCGATGTGCCACCGGCCGTCGCGCATCGCGCGTTCTGGGGTCTCGCGCACGGTCACCGCGACGCGCGCTTCGGTGAGCCCGCGGCCGCGCAATCCCTCGTCGGCGATGGAGGATCCGTACGCGCGGTCGACGCGCACGCCATCGGGGGCGCCGCTGCGAACCTCGACCCAGAGAAAGTCCTGCCGTGACGCTTCGAGGAACCACGGCGCGCCATCCGTGAGCGTGGCGCGCACCGCGTCGCCGGCACACACCGCGTCGGGATGCACGCCGTCGGAGAGCTCCGCGCGTCGGGGCGCGACGACGAGGGCCGCGACGAGGGCCGCGACGCTCCACACGCTGCGGAGGCGGGGGGTGACGCAGGCTGCGACGGGCGCGACGAGCCACGCGACGAGCACCAGCGCGCGGGCCGCGTGGTGCGTGGGACCGCCGCCGCGAAGGTCTCCCCACACGAGCATCGCGAAGACCGCGAGGGCCGCGAGGAGCCGACGGCGCGCGGGCGCGTCACGGAGCGTGGGCTGCGTGCGCCACGCGAAGGCCGCAGCGACGAGGGGCCACGCGAGCTCACGGAGCGCGAGCCACGGGTAGCGCGCGAGTCGAGCTCCCATGGAGGGAAGCGGTCCCTCGTGGCGGCGAAAGGCTTCGACCCGGTGCACGAAGTCGAACGCATCGCCGTTGCGTGCGTGGTTGATCGCGAACCACGCGAGGGGCATCAGCGAGGCCGTGAGGGCGAAGCGCCAGGCGCGTCGCGGGTGCGTGATCGCTTCGTGGAGCGCGAGCGCGGCCCCGGCGAACCAGGCCTCGTAGCGGTGTCCGCACGCGACGGTCACGCAGAGCCCCGCGAGGGTCGGGCGGTCGTCGTCGAGCAGCGCCACGCCCGCGAGGAGCCACGCCGCGCACGGTAGCTCTGGGACGGCGCCGGAGGCCGCGGGGAGCAGCGTCCAGCGCCATGCGAGGAGCGTGAGGAGCGCGCATGCGAGGCCCGCACGGGCGGCGCCGAGACGGTGCGCGGCGCGGACCGTGAGCGCCACGGCCGCACACGCCGAAGCCCATGAGAACAGCCGCGGCGTGAGGTCGGGATCGGGCGCGAGGCGCAGCAGCGCGGAGAGTTCCCAGGTGTGCGCCGGGAGCCAGCTCGATCGCGTGGGGTCGAGGGAGGGCGCGCGCATGGCGCTCCACGCGAGGAGGGCGCGGGCCGCGTCGTCGTTCGAAATGCCAACGAGCCCGAGGTGTCGGAGCACCCCGAGGCCCGTCGAGAGGAGCGTGAGCGCGATCGCCGTCGTGCCCGCCCGCGACCCCGCGCGCATCGGCACGTGGCGTCGTCGGATCAGTGCGCGGGCGCAGCCGCCGCGTCACCCGCAGCCGCAGGCGCAGCGGGTTCCGCGGGCGCAGGGGCAGCGGGCGCAGCAGGCGCCGCGGGGGCCGCCGAGGCATCGGCCGCCGCGGGTACCGCCGAGGCATCCGCGGGGGCGCCGCCGTCACGGTTGGCCGTGGTCGACGCCGCGGTCCCGCCGGTGGCGCGCGCGAGGGAGTCGCGACCCGACGTGCTGGTGTACGCGAGGGCCGCGGAGGTCAGCATGAAGAGGGTCGCGCAGACCGCGGTGGCCTTCGCGAGAAAGCCGCCCGCGCCGCGTCCGCCGAAGACGGTCTGCGAGGCGGCGCCGGAGAGCACCCCCATGCCGCCGGCGCGCCCCGACTGGAGCAGCACGACGCCGACGAGAAAGAGGCACACGAAGACGTGAACGAACGTGAGGAGCGTGGTCATGGGGAGTGTCTCGGCAGGGGCCTAACCGGCGGCCTGGATGATCCGCGCGAAGCCCGCGGGGTCGAGGGATGCGCCGCCCACCAGCACGCCGTCGACGTCGGGCTGGGCGAGGAGTTCGGCGGCGTTGTCGGCCTTCACGCTGCCACCGTAGAGAATTCGCATCGTGTCGGCCACTTCGCCGAAGCGGTCGCGCACGCGGTCGCGCAGAAACGCATGGGCGCTCTGCGCGTCCGACGACTTCGCGGTCCGTCCGGTGCCGATGGCCCACACGGGTTCGTACGCGATCACCAACCCCGTGAGGAGGGCGATCGATTCCTCCATTTCGAGGCCCGCGGTCATCGCGTCGAGCTGGCGGCGGAGCACGTCGTACGTGATGCCCGCCTCGCGCTCGGCGAGGGTCTCGCCCACACACGCGATGGGCGCGAGGCCGTGCTTCTTCAGCGCGAAGAGCTTCTTCTGCACCGTGCCGTCGGTCTCACCGAAGAGCTGCCGCCGCTCGGAGTGCCCCACGAGCGACCACGCGCAGCCCGCGTCCTTGAGCATCGGCGCGGAGATCTCTCCCGTGAAAGCCCCCTGGTCTTCGAAGTACACGTTCTGCGCGGCGAGGCCCACGCGCGTGCCTTCGAGCGCCTTCGCCACCGCCGTGAGCGCGGTGAACACGGGCGCCACCACGATGTCCGTCCGCGGCCCCACGGGGCGCGTGTCGGCCACGGCGCGGGCCAGCGCCACGGACTCCGACACGGTGCGGTGCATCTTCCAGTTGCCCGCGATGAGGGGCCGACGGGTGGGGTTCATCCGCGGAGCGCCTCGACGCCGGGGAGCTTGCGTCCCTCGATGAGCTCCAGGCTCGCGCCGCCGCCCGTGGAGACGTGCGTGAAGCGACCCGCGAGGCCCGCCTGCTGCACCGCCGCCACCGAGTCACCGCCGCCCACCACGGAGAACGCCGCGGCCTCGGCGATGGCCTTCGCCACGCCCACCGAGCCCGCCGCGAAGGGGGCCTTCTCGAAGAGACCCATCGGGCCGTTCCAGAAGATCGTGTGCGCGCCGAGGAGGCGGTCGCGGAAGGCCGCCACGGAGGCCGGGCCGATGTCGAGCGCCATCATGTCGGGCGCGATCGCGTCGGCGGCCACCACGGTGCCCTCCGTCGCATCGACGGACCCGGCCACCACCACGTCGGTGGGGAGCACGAGGGCCACGCGCTTCTCCCGCGCGCGCTCGGCGATGGTGCGGGCCAGCGCGAGCTTGTCGCCCTCGACGAGCGAGCGGCCCACGTTGCGTCCCATGGCCGCGAGGAAGGTGTTGGCCATCGCGCCGCCGATGAGCAGCGCGTCGACCTTCGTGAGCAGCGCGTCGATCACGGCGATCTTGTCGCTCACCTTCGCGCCGCCGAGCACCGCCACGTAGGGGCGCTTCGGGTCGTGCACGAGGGCGCCGAGGGCCTTGAGCTCCTTCAGCAGAAGAAAGCCCGCGCCGCGCGTCGGAATGAGCCGCGGAACCCCGTCGACGCTCGCGTGGGCGCGGTGCACGCAGCCGAACGCGTCGTCGACGTACACGTCGGCGAGGGCCGCGAGCTCGGCGGCGAAGGCCGGGTCGTTGGCCTCTTCGCCGGGGTGGAAGCGGAGGTTTTCGAGCAGCGCCACGCGGCCGTCGCGGAGGTCCTGCACCACCTTGCGGGCGCCGTCGCCCACGCAGTCGTCGGTGAGGATCACGTCGAGCGAGAGGAGCTCGGCGAGGCGCTCGCCCGCGGGCGCGAGGGAGTACTTCGCGTCGCGTCCCTTCTTGGGGCGTCCGAGGTGCGAGGCGAGCACCACGCGGGCGCCCTTCTCCAGCAGGTGCTTGATCGTGGGCAGCGCCTCACGGATGCGCGTGTCGTCGCTCACGCGCCCGTCGGGCGTGAGGGGCACGTTGAAGTCGACGCGCACGAACACCCGTCGCGACGCCACGTCGAGCTGGTCGACGGCGGTGACCTTGTCGAGGATCGCGCTCATCGATCAGCCCTCACGCGACACGAGGTGCTTCATCACGTCGAGCATGCGCACGGAGAAGCCCCACTCGTTGTCGTACCAGGAGCTCACCGACACGAAGTCGCCGTCGATCACCTGCGTGAGCGCGAGGTCGACGGTGCTCGACGCGGGGTTGCCGATGTAGTCGTTCGACACGAGGGGCTCGTTGCTCACCGCGAGCACGCCCGCGAGCGCGCCCTCCGAGGCGGCCTTGAGCGCGGCGTTGAGCTCGTCCTTCGTGGTCTTCTTCGCGATCTGCGCGTTGAGGATCACCATCGAGACGTCGGGCGTGGGCACGCGCACCGCGAAGCCATCGAGCTTGCCCTTGAGCGCCGGGAGCACCAGGCCCACCGCGCGGGCCGCACCCGTGCTCGTGGGGATCATGCTCATGGCCGCGGCGCGGGCGCGGCGCAGGTCTTTGTGCGGCAGATCGAGGATGACCTGGTCGTTGGTGTAGCTGTGCACCGTGGTCATCTGGCCCTTCACGATGCCGAAGGTCTCGTGGAGCACCTTGGCCATGGGGGCGAGGCAGTTCGTGGTGCACGAGGCGTTCGACACGATGCGGTGCTTCGCCGGGTCGTAGTCGTGGTGGTTCACGCCGTAGACGAGCGTGAAGATCTCGGTGTCGTTCTCGCCCTTGGTGGGCGCGCTCAGGAGCACGCGCTTCGCGCCCGCTTCGAGGTGCTTGCCGCAGCCCGCCGCGTCGGTGAACTTGCCCGTGCACTCGAGCACCACGTCGACGCCGAGGTCACGCCACGGGAGCTTCGCGGGGTCCTTCTCGGCGAAGATCTTGATCTCGTCGCCGTTCACCGAGAGGCCGCCCTCGATGAGCTTCACGTCGGCGTCGAAGCGCCCGTGCACCGAGTCGTGCTTGAGCAGGTGCGCCAGGGTCTTCGCGTCGGTGAGGTCGTTGATCGCGACGATGTCGAGGTCCTTCGAGCCGCTCTTCACGAGCGCGCGAAGCACGCAGCGGCCGATGCGTCCGAACCCGTTGATTGCGATCTTGCGAGCCATCGATGAATCCTCCTGCGAGCGCGCGCCGACACCCGTGCGCGGGGGCTTTTGGGGGGCGGACCCTACGTCCACCCGTACCTAAAGGCAACGGGGACCACGGGCCCCCGGCCGTCACGGCCCCGTTGCAAGCGCGAGGCTCACAAATCCAGCGGTTCCGACGAGCAACGGCGCGCTCCACACCCCCGACACGAGGCGCGTGTGCAGGGGCCTTCCGACGCCGTCGAGAAAGACCAGTTCGGCCGTCGCGCCGGGCATGTGCGCCGCCACCGCGGGCGAGCCCGTGATCCCCGTCGCCACGCGCACGGGCGTCGCCCACGAACCCGCTGCGTAGAGCGAGGTGTACAGATTGCCGTCGGTGCCGCGGAAGGCCAGCACCGCCCCGGTGCCCGAGGTGCTCGCGAGGGCCACGCGCGTCGACGAGAGGGCCATGGGGATGGGCCCCGCGGCGCTCCACGAGCCCGCGCTGCGCACGGCGTAGCGGAGCTGTCCGCCGGGCGTGGTCCACACGGCGAGCGAGGTGGTGGCCGTGAGGTTCACCGCGGCGGGCGAGACGTTGAAGTCGAAGGTCGCGGCGCCGTCGATGCGCTGCTCGGCGCCCCACGCGGTGCCCGTGCGCACGTTCGAAACGAGCTCGTTGGCGAGGCCCCGCGAGAAGACGAACACCGGGTTGGCGTTCTCGCGCGAGAGTGCGCCCGGTGCGGCGCCCGAGAGGCCCGTGGCGTCGGCGACGGGCGACCACGCGGTGCTCGTCCACGCGGCGAAGTAGTGGTTGAAATCGAAGCCGTGGAACACCGCGTACGCCGTCGTTCCGACGCTCACGAGCGCGGGCGCGCCGCGGGTGGTCACCGTGGGGCCGAGGTCGGCGAAGGCGCTCCACGAACCCGCGCGCCAGAGGGTGTAGCGCAGGCGGTTGTCCATCGTGTCGCCGAGGTTCGTGTAGCGCATCATGCCCAGCGCGCTGCCGTCGCTGTTGACCGTGAGCGCGAGGTTCTCGACGGTGCGTCCGCCCGCGACGGTGACCGTGCTCCACGACGTGGTGCCGTTCCAGGTGGCGCCGAGCACGCCCGACGTTCCGCCCGCGAGCATCACCATCACCGGGCACGCGGGACACATCCCGCCGCAGTCGACGCCGGTCTCCGCGCCGTTGCGCACGCCGTCGGAGCACGTGGCCGTCGCGCACACGTTCGCCGTGCAGATGCCCGACGCGCAGTCGCTCCCGCGCAGGCACTCGACGCACGCGCCCATGCCATCGCACACGCGCGCCGCGCCGCAGCTCGTGGCCGCCGGAAGGTTCGTCACGCCGCACACGCCCGCCGCGCAGACGCGCCGTCCGCACACGCCGTCCATGCCGGGACACACGCGTCCGCACGCTCCGCAGTTCGCGACGTCGGTCTGCGTGTTCACGCACGTTCCACCGCAGAGCGTGAGCGTTCCGCAGCCGTTGTCGGCGGGCGCATCGACGGCCGCGTCGACCACGTCGCTCGCGTCGCGCACGTCCACGGACGCATCGGGGACATCGCTCACGTCACTCACGTCACTCACGTCACGCACGTCCATCGACGCGTCGGTCACGTCGAGCACGTCGATCACGTCGGGCGCATCGGGCACGTCACGCACGTCCATCGACGCATCGAGCACATCGCTCACGTCGCTCCCATCGCGCACGTCCATCGACACGTCACTCGCGTCGAGCACGTCGCTCGCGTCACTCGCATCGCGCACGTCCGTCGACACGTCGCTCACATCGAGCACGTCGGGCGCGTCGCTCACGTCGCTCACGTCGCTCGCGTCGCGTGTGTCGGCGGGCGCGTCGACGGCGCTGTCGTTCGACACGTCGGCGGATGCGTCGCGCGCGTCGGGCGTCGCATCGGGCGCGTCGACGGCGGGGTCTTCGGTGAAGGCGTCGAAGGCGTCGTCGGCGGGGAGTCCGCTGTCGAGGAGCGTGTCGTTCGACGAGGAGCACGCGACGGAGAGCGCGACGAGGCAGAGCGAGAGGACGCGGCGGGCCATGGCGGCGCGGAGCCTATGCCCACGCGCACGCGCTGTTGAGAGGCACGCGCGGAGAAATGCGCTGAGAGGGTGTTGACGTGGAATTCCCCGCAGCTTGCAGCAGATCCACGTCGTCGGCCGTATCGAGTAGGGACCCCGGTCACCCGGGGCCCCT